>DYFM01000011.1:0-885 GCA_020725175.1 Candidatus Paceibacter sp. | reverse complement strand
TTTGGGGCTGATCCGATAACAATGGCGCGAGCGGCAGCAATCGTCATGGAACATGCCGGACCGGAGGGAATTGATATCAATATGGGTTGTCCGGTGTACAAAATTACCAGTAATTTCAACGGTTGTGCTCTCATGAAAGAACCGGAACGAGCAGCAGCAATAATTCGTGAAATAAAACAAGCGATTGGTGATACACCTCTGTCGGTAAAGATTCGATTGGGGTGGAGTAATCCAGATGATTTTAAAAAATTCATTCCAGCGATTGAAGAGGCTGGAGCACAGCTCATTACGATTCATGGTCGTACCAAAGAACAAGGGTATAGCGGAAAGAGTGATTGGGAGCGCATTCGACAAGCCAAAGACATTGCCAGTGTACCACTGCTGGCCAATGGTGATATTCATGAGTCATATCAGGTGTGGGAAGCACTGGAGCAAACCGGTGCGGACGGGGTCTTGATTGCGCGCGGGGCTTTGGGGAATCCGTGGTTTTTTCAAGTGGCGAGGAACAAGGGGCAAGGAGCAATTACGATTGACGAGAGAATTCAGGTTGTTATAGAACATGCTCGATTGCATGTGATGCAGTACGGGGAAAGGGGTATTGTGTCGTTTCGGAAGCATTTGGCGTGGTATTTTAAGGGTAATAGAATTGGGGTGGATGTGCCGGGGATAAAGGAATTGCGGGGTGAATTGGTGCGAGTGAATAGTATTGAAGAACTGGAGGGTGTTTTGGGTAGGTTACAGGAGAAGAGGGTTGTTTGATAATAGGAACACGGATTTAACGGATAAAACGGATTTTTACGGATCCGTTGTTATGCGTTTTATCTGTTAAATTGTAAGATATACTAGCGTTGTTTACACTTTTGAGATAAACTTGACCACAAGTTT
>DYFM01000033.1 GCA_020725175.1 Candidatus Paceibacter sp. | reverse complement strand
CGATTCGTATCGGGATTTACACCGAGAGGGTCAGGGGTTCGAATCCCTTGGCGCGCACACGGAACTCCCTATGGGAGTTTTTGTTTTCTCAGAACCAGGTAGTAAGTAAATAATTCAACTTCTTGTCAACTTCTTACCCAAAAAACACCTACTCCTCTACCTCTACTTCGCTATTTCGTTATTTCGCTATTTCTTTATTTCGTTGTTTCCTTATTTCGTTATTTCCCGATTTCGAAAAACACCACCTACAACATCCCAATATCGACTATCCCCCTGATTCTCCTTCATCCAGTACCACCATTCTACGCCCCACAAGTAGGCGCGAGAAGCACCAGTTCTCGTCACATATTCAATATGTTTTTCCATTCGTTCAAGATTCATAGTTTCTTCTTGAACGTCTATCGGTGTTTTATGTGCCGATCCATCCGTAAACCACGGCTCTGCTTGAAGTTCTGCGACAATAAAATTATCATACGTTTTCCCCCAAAGCCGTGACTTTAAAAAATAATACCCAGCCGGTAACCAATCATAGCTAAAGATCATATTATTTGGAGTCCTTACCATACGATACAATGTCGTACCGAATACGTCCCCCACCTGTGTTGACTTGTGCCAGGTACTCAGTTCACCGCTATCTGTAACTACAATCTTCCGATCCGGATCAAGTTGTTTTACTAGCTGCACTTCCTGATAAATCAAAGAAGAATCATACTGTTCACAATCACCAAACTTGAATCCAATAAACGGTTCATTTTCCACCTGCCACCACTCGAGCGCCGGATGATCCTTGTATCGCTCCACAACCGCCTGTACATACGCCAATTGCGCCGTCCGTTTTTCTTCCTTAGAAACAGACTCTACCCAATTTGGTACATGACATTCAGGCCAACGCGGTGCTTTTTGCCCCACCACCAACAAAACCTCAGTCTCAAATTCACCCGCTTTTTCCATCATCCAATCCACATCGGCAAAGTTATACACCCCTTTCTCAACCTCCACTTCACTCCACATGGCAGCTATACGAATATACGGTGGACGAAGTTCTGACAACATTGTTTCATACACCTTTTTCCAATCACCATTCAAATATTCCGCTTGTTGTTGATTGAAACTGATTCCATAAGTAACCGGATATGTTTTAAAACTAAAAGCAAGAGAAATTAACAGTAATAAAACAATAGTACCAATAAATCCCAGGAATGTATAAAAAATAAATTTTAATAGTTTTTTCATAGTTTAAAAGTAATAGACCGCGAATTTAACGAATTGGACGGATATTAACGGATCCGTTTAAATCCGTTTCATCCGTTAAATCCGCGGTCTATTAAAAGTTTAATAAATCGCCAAAGCAGATCCAATAACAACCAAAACTATCGCCAATGATTCCACGACCAATTCTTTCCTTGTAAAAAATTCATTAAACTTTTTTGGAAACCATTTTGTGAGAATCAAAATCATCACAAACAACAACGCATATTGAATTCCACCGAGAGCTGTTACTAAGGTCACATTTCCGATAGCAATCGCGTACTGAATTGCTACAACCCCAAACAATCCAAGTAATTTTGAAAATAATGCAATACTCATTACTTTTTTTGATTGCTTCACTTGTGTTTTGTTTTTGTTTTTTGCAAAAACAAACAAACGAACCGATGGTAAAAGTAATAAGAAAAATCCAACGAGCGCGGTTGTTGCTTTTGACCAGACCAAAGCAGTCATAAAGTCATACTGTCCATACAGATATTTTGCCGAAACATGAGAAATAGCAAAAAAACAACCGGAAAGAATCGCCCAAAGAAATCCCTGATACGCTTTGTGTTTTAAATCAGCTGTTTTTTCAAATGATAATAGCAATGAAGCAACGATCAAAAAACACAAACCATACAATTGAATAGAAGTAAGTGATTCTCGAAAAAATATTGATGTAATACCAAACACCCATATCGCTGTAAATGCCCCCACAAAGGGATTGATGTGGCTTGCTTCCCCGGTATCAAGTGCGATAAACATTGTCCAAAGCGCCAACCCAAACCCGACACCGGAAACAATTGCCCACCACCAATCAATACCTTCTAACAAAGTTCCACCAAACGGCAATATCAGTAAGGCCGGCAACAAAAGAATTGTAGAATAAAAAGCATACACCTGAGGCTTTCCGGGCGCGCCAGCCGTCATCACGTACTTATCAAAAATCACCACCATGGCAAGGAGGAGGTAGCCGATGAATGTAAAGAGAAACCACATATCTAATAAAAAATTCTAAGAAACAAGTTACAATTTCCAAGCAAATATCAATAATAAACTTTCAATGTAAAACATTTTGAAAATCCCATCCACCTGCAGAGCAGGTGGTTGTGGGAAAGCCCCTAGAAGGGGCTAGGGTGATTTAAAGAATGGCTGTGCTTAATTCCACGTGAATTCCATCTGTCCACCGTCTATCTCTTTGTCTTCCTTAAGTTGGTTCTGTACATAGGCAATGACAATATTGGTATCAAGACCAGTGGTTCTAACAAAGTATCCTCTGGTCCAAAAGCTTTTTTGAGAGAGTAACGTTCGTTTCTTACCGAATCGATAGTGTATTTTAATGGCGCTTTTGCCTTTGATATATCCAACCGTATTTGCTACACTATATTTGGGCGGGATAGATAATACGAGGTGGATATGATCAGGCATGGCATGGCCTTCCACCAGATCTATCCCTTTTTGTTTACAGAGTGATTTAATGATTTCTCCCATTTCTTTTCGAACTTGACCGTACAGTACTTTTTTTCGATATTTTGGTACGATGACGATATGATAGGTACAAATCCAGGATACGTGACTTTGCGACTGAATGTCTTGCATATGATGAGGTTAGTATTTCTAACCCCCTCATTCGTGGGACTTTCCCTCTGCAGTATAGCACGCTGGAACGGTTGAACCTAGTGGATTCCCCCAGCAGAGCTGGGGGTTTAGTCAGCTAATTAAATTTTTTAATTTGAAATTTGTTTGTATCTTGTTTCTTGTATCTTGTTATTTATAATAAATGCACATCTTCAATCTCACTCCTTTTTCCCTTCAAAACAATATCCTCAATATGATAAGCTCCCATTCGTGGGGCATTCATATAGCCTTCCATGGCAGCTTGTGCAAGCCAACCGGAACGGAGCCAGTCAAACAGCCATTCATTGGTATATCTAGGATCGTCTTGTTCAAATCCGGCACCAATGGCATGTAACCAGGCCTTATTGAATTCTTCTTGGGAGCCAACGGTTGGCGACATAAGAATCGGGATTCCTAAACCAGCATAAAATGACAACTCACTTGGTTTGGTCCAGAGAATGTCTGTCGTCAACAGGGTTTGATTGAATAACGCAAAATAGTCCAATTTATTTTTGGCATAAATAATATTTACTGTTCCACCATGTCGCTCTTGTAAGTGCAGACGCTCAATTTCTTTCTCATAAAAACGATACACGTCATCACGTGATCCGGCTACTAAATTCAGTCGAACAGTACCGGCATCAATTTCCTGATGTAAACTCTCAAGAATTGTGATACCTAGTTCTCTTTGTGCTCCAGCCCCACCAACCGCAAAGGTAATCGTAAACGGATGCCTTGCTTTGAGATCGCAATAGGTTTTCCCGAGATATGTCTCTATCATTGCTCGATATTTTTTTTGGTACAATCCACGCGGATCAAGATTGGAAATTCGACACCCAAGGTGGGATTTGAGTATTTTCAGTTGCTTTCCACCCAGGTTTTCTTTTGGCAAAGGGAACCCGGTTACAAAAATTTGTTCTTTTGGTACGCCGTACAACTGCAGCCGTTCTTTCACTCGCTTATTCGGTGCGAGGTAATTGATTCTCGTTTGTTTGGGATCGAGTGGTGCCCAGGCACGGCTAATATCAGTGTCAGTACAGATACAATATATTTCACCTTTGTAGCCATGTTCTTCCGCAAAAAAAGCAGTGGCAAAAAAAGATGTCACCAGTGGCAACGGCTTTTTGTTTAACGTATCAATCAAATGTTTCCCCCACCCTTTTTCAATCATCCGATAAATTTGTTTTACTTGCTGTATCGGTTTTGACAAATCTCGGCGTGGATAAAACGGATCGATGCTTTGAAAATAATCCATGATATCAAAAATAGCCTGCCCAATGAGCGGCACTTTTTTCAATCGACTAATGGTTTCATATAGTTTCCGACTTCCTTCCCATTTTTGTCGATCACTCTTCGGAATACCATCGTAATTATTAGCTGATATCAATGTCGTACCTTTTTTCCACCCTACCGGCGTTGCGGCAATGTCTTTAAGTGGATACACGGCTCGTTGATGACCATAGCCCATGTCGACAGTGACGATGTAAGCTTGGGTGTAGGTTGTTGTTTTTTTGACAGGCATGTTTTCAAGTCTAAAATCTTCCGTCCGAGGCGGATCCGCCTCGGACGGAAAAGTCTATAATCAATTATTTTTTCCCCTCCTTTTTAAGGAGGGGCTGGGGGAGGTTCAATCGGAGGAAACCCAGCATGAGTTTGTACAACCAATCGTACAAGCAAATCAATTGACAAACACGAGAACATCAAAAATCCCTCAAAGTATACCACACTTTTCACTACAACAAAATAAAAGAATAAAATACCCTCTTGATTTATTCCCAATTTCCTGTATACTATCCCCCACATGGGCGCGTCGTATAATGGTAGTACTGGGGTCTCCAACCCAGCCCTTCGCGAAGGGCGGGGCGATTCTGGTCGCGCATGGAATTGATGCACTATGTTCTATACCTATTTACTAAAAAGTGATAAGGATAATGGATATTACATTGGGTATAGTAGCAATCTAAAGGAAAGATTTATTCAGCACACAGAAGGCAAGGTAAAATCAACCACATATCGCAGGCCGCTGAAATTAATATATTACGAATCATACCAAACAGAAGAACTAGCACGAGAGCGAGAACAAAAGTTAAAACAATTTGGATCTGCCTACACTGCTTTATTAAAAAGATTAAAACTAAAATAAACATGGGCGCGTCGTATAATGGTAGTACTGGGGTCTCCAACCCAGCCCTTCGCGAAGGGCGGGGCGATTCTGGTCGCGCATGGAATTGATGCACTATGTTCTATACCTATTTACTAAAAAGTGATAAGGATAATGGATATTACATTGGGTATAGTAGCAATCTAAAGGAAAGATTTATTCAGCACACAGAAGGCAAGGTAAAATCAACCACATATCGCAGGCCGCTGAAATTAATATATTACGAATCATACCAAACAGAAGAACTAGCACGAGAGCGAGAACAAAAGTTAAAACAATTTGGATCTGCCTACACTGCTTTATTAAAAAGATTAAAACTAAAATAAACATGGGCGCGTCGTATAATGGTAGTACTGGGGTCTCCAAAACCTCATGCGTCAGTTCGATTCTGGCCGCGCCTGCTCTAAACAACAAGGTTAAAAGCCTTGTTTTTTTCTGGAAATACTTTGTAATCCTTGCTTAAAAAGGATATACTATATCCGTGTGAACAACAAAGTAATCATCTATCTATGAAAGTAGAATCAAAAAAAAGCACACCAAAAATAAAAATCACTCTCGCCACAAAGGAAGATGCTCTGCAAATTTTACAGATCCAACAAAAAACCTGGCTAGCCACATATCCAAATGAAATGGAAGGTATTACCAAGGATGATATATTATCCTTAAAAATTATTAGTTTTGAACTTGTTCACAGCGTTCATCACTAATAATTTTTAA
>DYFM01000010.1 GCA_020725175.1 Candidatus Paceibacter sp. | reverse complement strand
TAAACGGCCTCTTTGTTATCCACAGATGTTCTTGACGGGGATATAGATAGTTATATGACCCGAGTCTTTTATTTTTCATCCTTATTCTATTCAATTTATCGAAAAATAAAAGGCGAGAGTGCAACGGGGCAAGGAGCGGAGAGAAACGGAGCGACGAAGCGTACATTTTTTCCTTATTATTCTTTTTCACTCTGCTTTTTTCATTTAATTGTTTATAAAATAAGATTTTTCCGTTTTAAAAAATGGAAGAGGGGTTAGGGGTGAATTCCATTTTTTAAAACACCTTACTGCAAATAAAAGGCAAAAAGAAAGGGGTTTAAGGGGAATGAATTTTTGCCTTTTATTTGGTTTATTCTCCAATTATCCGAACAAAATCACTGATTTTATCTTTTAGCTGTCCTAGTCCGTGATCATCTCCAATATCTACATGAGAAGTTGTCAAATTGCAAAACTTATATATTTCATTGATTTTGTCTAAATCTTCATCGGTTATGCTATTTCTGCTACTTTTTATCCCATTAATTGCTTTTGAAAATTGACTATCAGCTTCCCAAAATAATAAATCGTTTTTTATAAATTTCTCTACTTCGTATCTTAAATATTGCCCATATTCAACAATTTTCATTTCAATATTTATTGGTATTCCCTGCTGTGCTTTATTATAAATATTTTTCTCAAAATCTTTTAGCTTCTGTTTGAAATTTGTTGAACAACTTTTGCAAATAAAACTTCCACCTAATTCTTTCTTATTACGAATAATATTGTATTCATCAGCTAAGTTATCACCTTTTCCAGTTTTAAAACTCTTTCTCAGAAACTTAAAAAATGTTCTGTGATGACTAAAAATAAAGGTTTGAGAGAATTTTGTGTGTTCTTCTGTGATTAAATCAACTAAATGGCTTAAATTATTGTTATCAAGGCTTGTTATCGGATCATCTAATACCAAAATTTTATTTTCAGGATTTGTTTGCATATTGAGAAATGCGAAGAAAAAGCACAATGATAAAACTTGCAACTCTCCTTCTGATAAACCTTCTTTGAAATCTCTCTCGTTTCCTTCGTTATCTAAAACCTTGAAAGCAAAAGGAAATTCTGTTTTGTTTCTTGTTTTCTCTGTTTTTAATTCCAATTTGAAGCTGAATTTGAATTTATCAAAATATTCTTCAATCTTTTTAAGGGTTTTTTCAAATACTTTTTCGGAACAATACTTTTCATAGTCTTCTTTTGCTGTATCGTGTTTTGTTTTCAACTCATCAAATTCTTTTTGAATACTCTCAAGCTCTTTTTCTTTGACTTCTTTCTGCTTTTGTTTCTCAATTTTCTTTTCGTTGAAAAAAGCTAATTTTAATTCATTTTCACTAATTTTTTGACTGTTGGCTGTAATTCTTTGCTGTATTTTCTCGTCTGTATTATCGGTTTTAAATTTACGGATAAGTTTATTTTTTTCATCAATAAATGTGAAAATATCATTAAAAAAGGTTTCTAAAGCATCAAATTCATTTTCTACCTTGCTGTAAATTTCTGCAATATCTTCATTGCTTGGCTTTTTTAAATTTTCGATTTTTTTCTTTAAATCTGTAATTTTGCTTGTTGTCGGTTTTGTGTATTTCTTTTGTTCTTCGACTGAATAAATATTTTTGATTTTGTATTTTTGATTAAGTTCGTTTAAAGCAACAAAAACCGAACTGAGATCGTAATTTTTAACTGCATTGATAATTTCTTCCAATTCTTCAATCAGTGTTGTTTTGTTAGTTCCAAATGTTTGAAGTTGTTTTTTATAAGTATCGTCAAAAATATCATTATAGGTCTTGATGATTTTTCCGATATTTTCTTCTTCATTTTCTGATTGGCAAAATGGACACTTGCTTTTGTGTTCCTCTCTTATTTCAATACCAGTTTGAAAAAAATCTTTATGTTGTCTGATTTTGGTAATTAAATCTTGCTCGGCTTGTATCTGGACTTGTTCTTTTAGATCAAAATTGAAAAGATCTTGATAAGCAGATTGCTCTGTTAGTTCTATTTCTATGTTTTCATTACTGATTTCGGAAATGGAGTTCTGAATGTCATTAACTTGTTTGGCTGTTGCTTTGTCGGTTTCAAGTTTCTTTTCTGTTTCTTTTTTCTCTTTCGCAAGCTCTTTTTTTAGTTCTGTAATTTCTTCTTTCGTTTTGTCTTTATATGTGTCATACAAGATGATTTCATCATCAGAAAGTGAAAAATCCAAAGTGTCTTTGTGATAGTTTTTATATTTTTTTATTTCTTCATCTTTGTCCTCTTTAGCTTTTTTCGTTTTTTGGCGAGCTTCACGGAGCTTTATTGCTTCACCGTCAAATTCAATAATCATTTTCCCTGATTTTTGTTCTTGTCCATTTGCTTGTGTATCTCTAGTATTTCCAAGGTGAATATTGTCATGCACAAATTCATGATCAAAAAATAAAAAATCGTCAGAGTCTTTGTTTTTATCCCAAATATTCGATCCGTTTGGGAACTTATATTCTCCATCTTCAAACTTTAAGCAAATTTCATTAGGGATTTGATTGATTGCAAAAGTTTTTTTCTCACAAACACTTTTTAGGATATTGCAAAGTGAACTTTTTCCTGCCCCGTTTTCACCATAAAAGATATTGGCTGTTTCGTGAAATTCTTGAGAATTGAAAAAAGAAGCCCAAGAAAAATCTTGAAATGATTTGTAATCTTTGATTTTTTTGATGGCTTTTAGTTTCATTTATTTAATTGCAATTTTATAAACCTAATCTTTTCTTAGTCGCTTCAACATATTTTTTCTCTCTCTCAATTCCGATAAAATTACGACCATATTTTTGAGCAACAAAAGCTGTTGTTCCACTTCCCATAAATGGGTCTAAAACAACATCTCCTTCGTTTGAACTTGCTATAATAATTCTTTTCAGCATTTCTTCGGGTTTTTGTGTTGGGTGTAGTGCTTTCCCGTCTTCTCCTCTTAATCTTTCTTTTCCTTGAACTAAAGGCATTTCCCAAAAATCTCTCATTTGCTTATCTGTTCCGTCTTTTTGTTTTTCAGGATTTATTTCTTTGATTTTTTCATAATTAAAAGTCCAACCACTGCCTTTTACTGCCCAAATAACAAATTCTGTTGCATGTGTAAAAACTCTTCTTGTCATGTTTGGCATAGCATTTGTTTTGTACCAAGTGATGATATTATTTATTTTATAATCTAACTGTTTCAAAACAATCATAACCTCTCCGATATTGTGATAGCTACAAGCAATATAGATTGCTCCGTTGTTTTTTAGTGCTTTATGACAACCTGCAATCCATTTTCTCGTAAATTGCATATATTCAGGAGCTGTCATTTTGTCCCATTCCTCATTTACCATAAACCAATCTCCGCCTGTTTTATTTCCTTTCCAGTGCAAACCATTTCCAGAAAGGTTGTAAGGAGGGTCAGCAAAAACAAGATCAATTGAATTTTCTTCAATTTTCTTTGTTAATATTTCGGTACAATCTCCGTTGTAGATAATATTTTTTTTCATAGGTTTTTATTGAGAATTAAAAAGCAAGACTCTTTCGCCAAGAATCAATAGTATTTGGAATTTCATTAAGCCACTCGTTTGAATCTGTAAAATTCTGAGAATTATTTACGATTTCGTCATATAAACGAGAAATTTCACTGTGTTTCAAAAATTTTCCTTGTTTTTTGATTTCAACAAGAATTTTCAAAAGCTGTGTAAAATTATTGATGGTTAAAGGAATAATATTTTGTTTTTGTCCTTCATATTCATATTTTACTGCCATCCAAAAAGTATTGAGTGTATCTCTATGAATGGTTGGAGCTATAAATAAACAATACGATTTTTTATCGTTATTTTGATTTTCAAAATCTCTTAAATGCCTCATTACTGGTTGCCCCTCATTGTACCATTGATCACGACTTTTTAACATTGTTACTTCGCAAATAGCATTAAATCCATGATAATAACATTCAATATCAGGAGTATTTGCAGGAGCTGTAAAAGTTGGTTCATTATCATCTCCAACAGGATAATTTGGTTTTATTTTTAAAGCATCATTTAAAGCATTAAGCCCTAGAGTAGATAACTTTTCTAGTAAAATTGGTCTATCATCAAAATCAAAAATATTCTCTAGTTTTTCAATATAATCATTTATTTGATCTAATTCTTGTGAGTTTTGATGATTTTCTTCATTTTGTAGTTCTCTTCTGTATTGTCTTAAATCTGAAATATACTTTTTCAATTCTTCTTCATTGAAATTTTGATAATTCACAATTTCTTTTGCTTCAATATTCAAATTTTCTTCATATGTTTTAATATCTTCAATAAGTTTTGAAAGAATTTTTTTGTATTCTTCTTTTGATTCCCAAGGTAATTTTGGTTCTGAAATATCAGCAATATAATCTAAATATTGTTCTTTTGTTTCAAATTCTATAAATGATGCATTATCAAAATCAAGTAAATTCTCAATTTCTACTTGTCTTCTCGGTTCTAAGTCAACATAAAAACCACCTCCACGAATAAAAAGAAAACGAGTTAAGCGGAAATATCTTATGGCATTATCTCCATAATCTTTTAAGTTTTTTAATAGTTTTTTGATTTCTATTTGATTGCTTGTTTCCAAAAATTCTTGAGCAAAAACTTTTTTATAATTATCAAAAATTTGCTTTTGTTCTTGCTTGTTTTTTCCTTTTTGTTGTTCCCTTAATTGTAAAATCTTATCTGCATAATTTTCAATATCTTGAAAATTTATAAGACTTGGGGCAAACAAAGAAAATTCTTGTTTGCTAATTCCTTTTGCCTTTTCTCCATTTTCTAAAGATTTTTGATTTACTTGATTTATTAAGTGTAAAACTCCAATAAAAGGTTTTATATTGTAGCCATCTTCAAGTTTATAATCTGATGAATCAGGATTTGGTAATTGCCATTTTATAAAACTTCTAAAAAATATTTCTCCTAAATCAAAATCATCTTGCAAAAATAATTTTCCTAAACTGGTAATAAATATTTTTTCATTTTTGATAACAACAAGACCGATTTTTTTAAGGGGATTTATAGACTGTCTTCCTCTCATTGCAGGATCTTCATAATTTTTTGCATTAAAAATTTCTTCCGCTTTCTCAAAAGAAATTTCTTTTGTTTGATCGTCAATCAAATCAATCTGTTCTTTGGCTAAACCATTATAAAATTGTGTACTTCCGTATCCGTAAACTCTTTCTTTTATAAGCAAGACTTGGAATTTTCTTTGATTCTCCAAATTCCAGCTTTCTCCTTCTAATTGTTTTAGAACTATTAGAAAACTCCTTAATCTTTCAGGATTTCTTAAAGTTGTTGTTATTGACCAAGGTTTTTTCATAATTATTTAGTTACTTTACAATAAAATATTCTTTCAGCATTTCCTTCTCCATCACTTTTTCCAGTGGTAAATGCTTTATAATCTTTTTCAAAGATTTCAATTTCTCCTTTTTCTTTCAAAATTCTAATAATATCATCATCTTTCATTCTAGCATTAGAGCGATCATCTTTTGAATCTGCTGTATTGTTATATGATAACAAAATGTGTTTACAATTTGCATTTCTAATTAAATCTTCAAAAGCCTGTGTTGCATTCTTTAAACAATAAGCACTTTTAATGTGTGAACGATCCATTTTTTTTCCAATCCCCTCGACTTTTGGCTTTTTCCATTCTGATAAATTTTCTAAAAGATGATAAGCATCGCAATATTGCCTTGAATTATAAGGAGGGTCTATATACAAAACATCACAAGAAATTTTACGAATTAATGAATTTGAATCTTCATTGTAAACCTCATTTTGTGAATTATGGGAATAGTCAATATCAGGAATTAAAAGATTTAAAGGCTGAACAGAATCAAGTTTTTTTCTAAAAGCATCATAATGACCAACTGTATTTGCAACTTTATCGACGGCATAAATCAAAGAACAAAGTAAAATATTTTTTTCTTCTTCATTTTTTGCAATTTTTTCTATTTCTTCACGAATTGCACCAATTTTTTTTGCATTCTCAATTGTAAAAAATGTCCCTCCAAAATGCTCTGAAAAATAATTTTCTTCTTTTGCTTTCAAGTTGTTTAGATGATTTATTTTCTCAACAATATTTTCTTCAATATTTTCTTTTGATCCTAAAAATGCTTTTAAACAAACATAGTTTGCATTAAGTAAATCGTTAGAAATAATTTTAATTTCTCCATTGTTAAATCTTTCCCCAACGACACCGGTTCCAGAAAAAATATCGCAAAAAGATTTTATATCTCCACACTTTTCAGAAATTATATCTTCAATAAAACCGAGTAATTTATACTTATTTCCCAAATATCTACGATTTTGTAATTGGAAAAAATTATTTTTTGTTTGTGTTGGTTGAAAATAGACTTTGTCTATTTTTTGAACACTTACATTATAAGCTGATTTTTCAATCTCCAAATAATCAAACAAAGTTCCTTGTACTCCGTCAGCAACATAATCAAAACTTCTGTTTTGATCTTTTAGTTCTTCAAAAAAACTGTAATCGTCTTTTTCAGAAGTAATCAAAAAATCAATTACAGGAATCCCCATAAGTTCTCCTGCTTGTGCTATTTTTTTAACAACTTCCTTATCTTTTTCACTTGGTGTAGAATTCCCCGAAGGGTGATTGTGAACTAAAATTATGCTTGCAGAATTTAACTCAACCGCAGGATGAAAAATTTCTCTTGGATGAAGTAAACTTTTATCAAGTAAACCAACACTTATTGTTTCTTTCTTAATTAAAACATTTCTTGCATTGAGATATAAGCAAACCAAATATTCTTTTTTCTTTTCTCTCAAATCATAAGTTAAATTCAAAACATTTTTTGAATTTTTAATAACAATTTCTTTTCCGTTCTTTTCTTCATAATATCTTTTTACCAAAGCGATTGCCGAAGCAATTTGTAAGGCTTTTGCTGGACCTATTCCATCAACTGTTTGTAAGTCATCAACAGTAACATCTAAAAAATTATCACTAAATTTTTTGACAATCTGCTGTGCAAGTTCTTGAACATTTTTTCCTTTTATTCCACTTCCTAAAACAATAGCTAAAAGATCACTTTTAGAAAGTGCATTTGGTCCTTTTTGGAGAAATTTCTCCCTTGGACGAAGTACTTTTGAAATGTCTTTTATCTTTGCCATAGAAAAGTTTTTTATCTGTTAAAATCTTGTGTTTATAATATACTAATTTTATTTAATTTTCCTACTTAAATTAAATAATCATTTTCGGAGCGATAGCGGAGAAAATGATTATTTCCCCCTTATCAAATAATCATTTTTGCGGAGGAACGGAGTAAAAATACCGCTTTATCCCCCTCATTAAATAATGAAAAATCTTATTATATAATTCCTTATTCAAAAAAAGCAGAGTGAAAAAATATCAAATTGTAAAAATGTATGTCATATAACTCCTTATATACGAACCTCTAAAAAATTTTGCTAAAATAAGCCACTATTTTCATAAAAACGTGTAACCATAACCCTGTATGGTTCCACATCAAAGTACTCAAAAGCACCTTAAGTATAAAGAAAAACCACGGAAATAACAAGAGGAAATACGCCGCACCACCCCTTGACAAAATCACCAAATATAGTATAATTCCGCCACTTTATCCTTGGAACTTGTATCCTGGGATTTGGAAATAATTCAATCTGTGGGACCTCGACCACTCGGGGGTTAGAACCACAATAGGATACGAATACGCGAATACACGCGAATGACGTAAATTATGCAAATAGATAAACAATGTTATTCGCATAATTTGCATCATTCGCACAAATATTTGCATCATTCGTATATATAGAGTATGTCAAAAAGAATGCAGGCGATTGCCGCGAAGGTCGATAAGACCAAAGTGTACGGGCTCGATGAAGCAGTACAGCTGCTCAAAGAAACTCATACTGTCAAATTTGATGCTAGTGTAGAAGTGCACGCGCGCTTGGGAATTGATCCAAAGAAAAGTGATCAACAGATTCGTGCGACGGTAGAGCTTCCACACGGAACCGGAAAAACCAAAAAAGTAGCCGCTTTTGTAGGTCCAAACGGTGAAAAAGCAGCCAAAGAAGCCGGAGCAGACTTTATCTACGGTGAAGAAGAAATCAAAGCTATTAAAGATACCGGAAAAGTGGAATTTGATGTAGCGGTAGCGACTCCGGATATGATGCCAAAACTGGCTCCAGCCGCTCGTGTGCTTGGTCCAAAAGGCCTCATGCCAAACCCCAAGACCGGAACCGTTGATCCGGATGTGGCAAAGATGATTCGAGAACTGAAAGCCGGTAAAGTTGCTTTTAAGAACGACGACACATCAAATATTCATCAAGCAGTCGGAAAAATCAGTTTTGACGACGTGAAAATCAAAGAAAACATTTTGGCCTTTGTAGATGCGCTCAAAAAAGCTAAGCCATCAGCTGCCAAAGGTGCGTACATCAAAGCGTTGTACTTGAGTACCAGTATGGGACCAAGTGTCCGAGTAGACGCCAACATGTAAGAAATTTGAGAAACATATCCAACCCGCCCGCCCGGCGGGTTTTTTGTACTTGCGGGAGAAGAGGGAATTTGATACACTGGGGGAAAATAACTTTTTACATATGGAAACGAGCACACAAGTACTACCGCGGGTAGCTATTTCTTGGGATGAATGCTTTATGCGTATGGCACATGTCATTGCCCTGCGCTCAAAAGATCCCTCTACTCAAGTTGGTGCGGTGATTGCTGATCAAAATAATATTGTGGTTGGTCTTGGGTACAATGGTTTTCCTCGGGGAATAGAAGACGGGGTCCTTCCTTGGCAGAGAGAAGGGGTCAAGTTGTCTGAAACAAAATACGCATATATTTGTCATGCAGAGGTGAATGCTATTTACAATGCAAATGTCCAACCAAAAGGGTGTAAACTATATTCTACCTTATTTCCATGCAATGAGTGTGCTAAGGCAATCATACAAAACGGTATTGTGGAAGTCATCTATGAAAGCGATAAATATCATGATGAAGACATTTTTGTAGCGTCAAGGAGAATGTTGGATGCTGCCGGTATAGTCTGTCGATCTTATCAACTAAATAGCATTGAGTAATCATTTTTTCGTTTGCTATTTGTTATCTGTTATTTGTTATATGTCAAAACTCATTCTCGGTTTTACCGGTCAAATTGCTTGTGGAAAAGGAACGGTAGCGGAATACTTGGAAAAAAGGTACCAAGCCAGTACGTATCGATTTTCTACTATGTTACGAGATATTCTCGATCGGTTGTACCTCGAACATTCTCGCAACAACATGCAACTCTTATCGAGTACGCTTCGGCAAAACTTTGGGGAAGATACATTGGCACGAGTTATGGCAAACGACGTGGAACATGACACGAATCAGATTATTGTGGTAGAAGGAATTCGTCGACCGGATGATATTCTTTATCTCGGTACAATCCCCGGGTTTGTGTTGGTAGCGATTGAAGCGGATATGAAAGTTCGCTATGACCGTATTGTTGCGCGTGGAGAAAATACCGATGATACAACCAAGACCTTTGAACAGTTTCAGGCTGATCATGAGCAAGAACCGGAACAAAAAATCGCCGCTATTATGCGGGAAGCCAGTGAAGTCATCAATAATGATGGAACACTCGAAGATTTACATACACAGCTTGATGCTTTGGTTCAAAAGTATGCGGGTTCGAATTAAGCGGGTAGATCCTACCTTGCCGTTGCCGGAATATCATACAACAGGAGCGGTTGCCTTTGATTTGTACAGCCGAACAAAAGAAACGATTGCCGCCGGGGAGACAAAACTTTTGCCAACCAATCTGATTATTGAAACGCCACTAGGATATATGCTCATGTTGGCGGCACGATCAAGTTTGGCAAAGAAGAAAGGTCTCAAGATGGCCAATGGCGTTGGTATTATTGATCAAGATTATTGTGGGGAGGCTGATGAAATTCATTTGTTGGTTCATAATTATTCTTCGCGTGATGTGGTAGTGGAAGTAGGCGAGCGATTGGCGCAAGGAATGTTTGTTCGTATTGAACGCGGAGAGTGGGAAGAGGTTTCTACCATGCAAGAAATCAACCGGGGCGGATTTGGCTCTACCGGGTAATTATTTTTTTATGAAGACATATCATGATATTGTCAAAACTATTCTAGAAAAAGGAGAGCGAAAGCCAAATCGAACTGGGGTTGATACTATAGCTGTGGCTGGTGCAATGTTTGAGCATGATATGGCAAATGGTTATCCTTTGTTAACTACGAAAAAGGTCCCGTTTCGATTAGTCGCAACTGAATTAGAATTTTTTTTAAAAGGAATTACAGACAAAGAGTGGTTGAAACAAAAAAATAATCATATTTGGAATGAGTGGGCACATCCTAAAAAAGTTCCATATGGTCATGATGAAGAAACAAAAAAGAGAATGATGGAAGAGAGAGACTTGGGACCAATCTATGGATATCAGTGGAGAAATTTTAACGGCGAATATATTGATCATGCCACTTGTTCGGTAAATAAGGGTATTGATCAGCTCAAAATAATAGTTGACCGACTCAAAACCGCACCGCATGATAGGCGAATGATTGTTATGGCGTGGAATCCGACTATGCTTGACTCCATGGCATTGCCACCGTGTCATTATGGGTTTCAGGTTACGGTAATAAACGATAGATTAAATTTGCTGTGGAATCAGAGATCTGTAGATACTATGCTGGGACTCCCTTTTAACATAGCTAGTTACGCACTTCTCTTACATTTACTCGCAAAGGAAGCGGGATTAAAAGAGGGTAAGTTGGTAGGATTTTTAGCCGATGTACACATTTATGAAAACCATATTGATGGTGCCAAAGAACAACTTGCTCGTGACCCGGATAAATATGCACTCCCGTCACTTCAAACAGATAGCTTTACATCAATTTTTAGCTGGAAAGCCGAAGATTCTCAGGTGGTAAACTACGAAAGCTATCCGAAGATTGCTTTTGAGATTGCTGTGTAATTACTAGACTATGTCTTCTTTATCAAGGCGTGAGTTATTAAGGGGAATGCTTGGGAGAACCCAAGATCAACCTCGCATTCCTAATGCCGCAGGTACTGTAGAAACAGGAATTTCCCGCAGAGACATGTTAAAACTCATGTCAGGAATTATAGCTGGAATAATGCTTGTAGAAGGAGATAGTGAGACGCTGGCCCAAGAAAGGGGTGGTTTAAAAAAAAACGGAGAGGGGGTATGAAGATAAAGAGAGGGATGATGCGGTGAAAGAGGTAATTAATAACAAGGTAGATAATGATACTACGGAAAAAGATGAGCGGAAAAATTATTTGGATACTGAAATTCAAACAGCCTTTGTGTATATAGGTAAAATACTATTTCGCAAAATCTGTAAAGCGGCAGGTATTAAAACAGGTAACCCGAATCATAAAGAACTAGCAAAGTTACTTGAAGAAATGCCTGTTATTATGCCAATAGTAATCGGAGGACTTCTGCCTGCAATAGAAGAAATTTTATTAAGATATTTACCAAATTTACTTGTTCAAAACGAAAAGGGCATGGCTTGGAAAGCAGGAATTCCAACAAACGTGATATTTGCACTTCTTCATATGCGGTCTACTGATGAAAGTGGTCGAAAATATTTTAAAACTGATACTATTCCTATTGATATTTTTCTGCATGGCTTATTTTTATGGTATTTAATGCGAGAACGTGGAATTGATCATTCTATTCTATCTCATATTACACATAATTCGACCGCAATAGTTTTATCAAAGCTATTTTCTGGGAATGGTTCAAATTCAGGTCGAGGTGCTGCAAGTGGAACGAATATCAGTGGCGCTAATGGATTTTACTCATACGAAGATGGAGATACACCTAATAATTGGGATAATTGAGGAAATAATAAGAGAATTAGATAGGAGCTTAGGAAACGAATAAAAAAATTTTTACTATCACTTTATGCCCCTCTCCCTCATTGCCGCTATCTCTCGCAACAGCTGTATTGGAAAAGACGGTGTGTTGCCCTGGCATATTCCCGATGATCTGCGGCGTTTTCGAGACCTTACAACAGAAAAAGTTGTCTTGATGGGGCGCAAGACTTGGGAATCGCTACCGGAAAAATTTCGACCTTTACCAAATCGATTGAATATTGTCATTACTAGACAAGAAACATACGAACTACCAGTCGGAGTTGAGCGTTATACTACCATACAAGAGGCTCTGGCGGCACATCAAGGGGAAGAGGTGGTTTCAATTGGTGGAGCGGAAATATATCAACAAACGATTGCACTCGCGGATACGCTCTATATCACCCATGTTCATACGTTTATTCCCGATGGGACGGCTTTTTTTCCTCGCATTGATACGGAGAAATGGCGAGAAGTGGAGCGAGATGATAGAGAAAGTTACTCGTTTGTTACCTATAGAAGAAATGAAGGTGTGGGGCGAACGTAATATATCGAGAAACATGTTAATCTTTGTATTCATATAAATAGCATTGTTATGCTCATCACCATTACAGATCTTATTAAAGAGACAATAGAAGTGTATAAAAAACAGTGGAAACGGCTCATTAAATATCCGCTTATTCTAGTCTTTGCTTATTTAGTAAGCTTGTTTGTTAGTATCATAATTCTATTTTTTGTTGGACTCGGCGGAGTAATGCAATTGGCCGGCCAGGAAACAATGATAGATTCGTCGGCATTTGTATCACTATTTAGCAGTTCGTTTGTCCTCTTTGCTCTTCTTTTGGCTCTAATTATTTTTTTGGTAACTCTTGTATTCACCGCAATCGGTATCGCATTTGTTCGTGCGATCAATACTGCGATTGCTGAAACAGAAGGGAGTACATCTGTACCGACATGGGACACGCAAAAAAGTGTTCTGTGGAGAGCAGTAGGGGTTAATCTATTGGTTGGGCTATATTCTATAGTGCCATATTTGGCGGCTATGTTACTCATGATGCTCGCCGTTCCGGGGGTGTTGTCGGGCGACACTGGTGCTGGTTTCGGTCCGTTGTTTGGTCTTTCCATGCTTCTGATGGCGTACGGTTTTTTTCATGCTCTGTATGTCACGGTTGCGTATATGTTTGCTATGATGGATGTGGCATTGAAGGGGAGTACGATAAAAGAGGCGATGACAAATAGTAAAAAAATGGTTAAAGGCCGATGGTGGGCCATGCTGTTCCGACTTGTTATTCCGGCGTTTGTGTTTGTTCTTCCGTTTTACGTGTTTCAACTTTTGGCTTTTGCGAGGGGAACGTTGGGAGTTATCATGATGATGCTTGGTATTTTATATCTCGTGTTCGTGGCTATCATTTTGCTCCCTACCGCTGTGGTTGTCCTGTATCGTAAAGCTCAGGTAACGGTTGGAAGTACGGCTGGAGCGCCGGTATCAAGCACAGAGTAATATGAAACCAGGATTATTTATCGTGTTATACGGAATCAACAATCTCGGAAAAACCACGCAAGCAAAAAAACTGGTGGAGCGGTTGCTGTCTGAAGGTCATGAAGCACAATACCTCAAATACCCGATATATGACTTGGCACCTTCCGGAGAAATGATCAATGACTATCTGCGGAGTGGAAATCCACACCAATTATCTTCTCGCGAAGCACAATTACTCTATGTGTTGAACCGGACTCAAGCCGAACCGGCAGTGAAGAAAAAGCTAAAAGAAGGCATCCATATCGTGGCTGAGGATTATGTAGGTACCGGAATTGCTTGGGGTATTGGCGCAGGCATAGATCCGGCTTTTATGCACCGGATCAACGAACATCTGCTCAAAGAAGATGTAGCATTTTTGTTTGAAGGGGAACGATTCTTGGATTCTACTGAGATAGGACATAAGCATGAAACCAATGATGAACTGATGAATAACGTGCGAACTGTTCATCAGACACTCGGTCAAGAAAATGGCTGGATCCCCATCAATGCAAACAAGAGTATCGAAGAAATTCATGAGCAACTGTGGCAAGTGGTAGAAAAGAAGGTGTCGAGTTTGTTGTAAAGAATAGTAGGTGTTGTGGTGGTTTTGGTAGTTAGGGTATTGTTTCATTAGTATATTGCTGAATTGTTATCTTGTTGAATTGTTGTATGTTATATTGCTATATTGTTAAATAATTAACTTGTTAACTTACTAACTTGCCAACCTGCTAACTTGCTAACTTGCCAACTTGTCAACTTGCCAACTGTTGCAGTGTTCCTTGCGATTTAGCACATTTTCCAGTATACTATCGGCATATTTAGCCTGTCATATTTTGTATGTCATTTTCTTTTACCTCGTTATTCAAAACATCATTTCAATTGATCAAACAACACTGGCGACTGTGGCTGGTTTTTGGGCTTCTGTTGCTCATTCCGCAAGTGATTGGAAATATCTTTGGAGCGATTGTGGGGATCAATAAATATACGTTGGTATTGCAGACGGTAGCGATGACAGATATTTTTTTGGTGACACCTGTATACGCACTGTTGAGTTTGTTTGGTATTTTAATCAGTATTCCATTTATTGTATTTGTGTACCGTTGGTACGAACAACATCCGGTACTTTCCGTGAAAGAGTTGTTTCATGATGTCAAGCCACGTTTTACGTCTGTAGTTGTTACTGCGCTTGTGCACGCACTGGCAATCTTTGTATTTATTTTAATAATCGGTACAATCCTTTCTATTCTTCTTTCATTATTTATTCCGACAGGAGTACTCGAAGCAAACTTCAACAACTTGATTACCGTACTCTATGGTATTGCGTCAGTACTTTTTGTGTATGTATATCAAGCGGTGGTGATCAAGAAAAAAAGGGGTGTTCAAGCAGTGTCCGATAGTGTGTCAACGTTAAGACGTATGGGATGGAAGCCCTTTGCGGCGGTATTGTTGGTTGGTGCGGTCGCGTACGGAGTTGAACGAGCGTTTTCAGTTTTTTCTGATACGGTTATCTTGTTTTTATCTGAGCGTGTTATTGGATCTCTTACTCAGTTCAATATAGCTACGGCGTTTCTTTCCTTGCCTTTTCAGTATGGGGTCATTCTTGTCACCCTTTGGGCAACGGTAGTTGTCACCCTCATGTATGCTTTTTTTGCCGATCCACCGGTTCATACATCTGATACTGAATGATACTCTGACCCTCGGATGAGGGTCTTTTCTTTTTAGGGGGATTTTGGTACACTTGGACTACTTGAGAATGAAGCAGATTAGGCGCTTGTCCGCTCAAATAGTAAAAAATAAGCAGAATAAGCAACTACTTACTCTGCCTACTTTGCCTACTCTGTTTACTCTGCCTAATAACAACCATACAATATGCCCAAGTACATTCCCATTATCGGTATGGAGGTCCATGTGGAACTAAAAACAAAAAGTAAGATGTTTTGTTTGTGCAAAAATGATCCTGATGAAAAAACTCCCAATACCAACGTGTGTGCAGTTTGTCTTGGTCATCCGGGAACATTGCCGGTGCCAAACCGCCAGGCATTGGCTGATGTAGTAATCATTGGTAAAGCACTGGGCTGCACGATCCGAGCTCTTTCAAAATTTGACCGCAAACATTACTTTTACCCGGATTTGCCAAAAGCATACCAAATTTCTCAGTATGATGAGCCAATTGCAGAGCACGGGAAAATAACTTTGGAATTTGTGTTCGAAGAAAATCATCGTTCAGTGGCGGAGATCGGAATTCGTCGAGCACATATGGAAGAAGATACAGCAAAATTATTGCACGATACCGATGGGAATACGTTGGTTGATTTTAATCGCGCCGGAACCCCATTGGTCGAGATTGTGACAGATCCGGATTTTCAAAGTGCGGCCGAAGCAAAGTTGTACTGTCAGGAACTACGCAGTTTGTTGCGAACGCTGGGAGTCAGCGATGCAGACATGGAAAAAGGTCATATGCGCTGTGAAGCCAACATTTCTGTCCAAGAGGAAGGACGATTTGAAATCATTGCCGGAGAGGTGCGGCCGCTTGGAGAGTATACGCTCAACAATAAAGTGGAACTCAAAAACCTCAATTCATTTAAAGCGGTGGAGCGGGGCATTGCGTACGAAATCAAACGGCAAACTGCGTTGATTGAAGCAGGTGAAACGTGGAGTCCGGAAACACGCGGTTGGAATGATGAAAAAGGGGAGACTGTCTTGCAGCGTACCAAAGAATCGGCGGCTGACTACCGGTACTTTCCGGAACCAGACATTCCTCCCTTTCATCCGGAAGTTGTTGCCGGGGAAATACGATTACCGGAACTGCCGCAAGCCAAGCGAAAGCGCTTTCATGAGGAGTATGGATTTTCTTATGCCGATGCGCATTTGTTGAGCAGTGATCTTTCTTGGGCAAACTTTACAGAAGCGGTGATGAGTGAGTTGATCGATTGGCTCTATGCGCTACCGGAGGTGAAAGGGGAAACTGATGAAATTAAAGAGGAAAAGAAGCAAAAAATTGCACGGCTGGCAGGAGGGTGGATAACGAGTAAGCTCATGGGGATGCTCAATGAGCGAAAAATCGATATTCGTATTTTGAAAGTTTCTCCGGAAAATATTGCCGAACTGGTTGCGCTGGTGTACGCGAATCGGGTAAATTCTACTAATGCGCAAAAAATTCTTGCCGAAATGATTGATTCCGGTACCAATCTTGATCCCACTCATATTATGGAAGAAAAAGGGTATGGGCAGGTGAGTGATAGTGGAGCGATTGAAGGATTTGTTGATACCGTTATTCATCAGTATCCGGAACAAGTAGCTCAGTTTAAAGCCGGCAAAGACCCGTTGATAAAGTTTTTGATCGGCATGGTCATGAAGGCGAGTGAAGGAAGTGCGGATCCGGTGGTGGTGGAGAAGGTGTTGCGGGAGAAACTAAAATAGCTCAAACTTTTTCAAACAAGAAACAAAAAGCCATCGGAGTATTGCGATGGCTTTTTGTTGATTATGTGGTGATGAATGTCCCCGCAGCACGAGTCCGCGTTGTTTACCGACCTTGTTTATCCGCGTTGTTTATCCGTCTTGTTTATCCGCCTTGGGTGGAGGTGGATTCAATATCTACTTCTGTTGCTGCATTCACCACTTCAATCCATATTTTTCCGGGCTGGAGCACAATTGGATTTCCGTGTTCATCGAGCCAATGGGTGCGGTCAGCAAGCGTTTCTTTTTTCCAAGTTCCATTTGTTAGTGTTCCGGCACGAATAATTGTGGCCTTACCTGTTCCGGTTTGAGTCATGTTCAGTCGTCCATATTCATCGTACACACGGGTTTTTACCTCTTGAATGATGAGAGTATCAGCTACCAATCGTTCGTTTGTGGTACTGTCCCGGTGAGGTAGATTGCCGTGGGAGCGGAGGTATTGATTTTTTTCTTTATCATATGCCCACCGAACCAGATACCCGTGTCCCCCAAAATCAACCGAAAGGTTTGTGATACATGTTTCTTCAGCACAGGTTGGGTGATGGGTGTATACCCAACCGGAGTATGTATCATCTTCATATCGCTCCCCTCGTTTTGCGAGGAGGGCTTGTAGCATAACAGAAGAAGTAAAGGTATTGTGTGGTGCGGTATGTTCAGGGCTTCGCCAAAAGTACGTGCCACCATGAAAAAACTCGTCGAGATTATTGATGCCATATTGCTTTATATGGCCAAGCGCTTCCGGTGAACCACCCACATGAAGATAAAACGAATCACCATACTCACGAACCCAATTCAAAAAATATTCCCGGGCGCTTCGCACCGGTCCAATTGTTGGAACGTTGAGATTTTCGGAAAGAGGGTAAATTGCCAGGAACCGAGGGATATTTCCTTCTACCGGCGCTTCATAAATGATTGAAGCGGCACTAAGACCGGCTTGTGGGCGAGCAGCAGTATGGTTTTCAATCATAATAGCGGCGAGTTTGGGATTGGTCTCTTCTGTTGAATCAACACACACCCCATCAAGGATACGGCGAAAGGCACAGTGGGCATCTTTCGTGGCAATTTCTTTTTTTGGAGTATCTGTATTGTTCTCTCCAAGTCCTGCATTTTTTTGTTCTGTAACTGTGAAGATACCTATTCCAACTATGGCTGCAATGAGAAGAGAAATACTTCCGTATCGAAAAGTTTTTGGCTGAAAAAAGGGTTTTATTTTGATCTTCATACCTACATAATGGTTATTCCGCTCTGTTCCGCTAGAATTCTGCTCACATCCGTTGTTTCAATACGTATATTGAGAGAGGGTATGAGCAGAAAGTAAATGGGGATGAACAACATGTTCGGTGACCACACCATCATAACAAAAAAACAAGCCTTCGAAAAGGCTTGTTTGTTTCGCTCAAATAACGCTTATTTTTCATCAGCTGACTCTTCATCTTCTTTCTTACCTTTTTCTTCCACTTCTACATCAGCTACATCTTTTGGACCGGATTCTTCCATGGCTTTAATTTGTTCTTCAGTAAGGGCAGCTTGCACCTTGGCAACGACTGCGGTTGGTTCGTCAAGCACCGTAATGCCGGCAGGAATAGTTAAATCTTTGACTTCAATCACGTCATCAAAGGTGTGCAGCACAGAAAGATCAACATCAATTTCACTCACCAAATTGTTTGGAAGACATTTGATTTCCAGTGTTTCAAGTCCTTTGATCAGCGTACCGCCTAAGGCTTTTACAGCCGGTGCTTCTCCGATAAAGTTGAGCTCAGTGTTGGCAGTCATTTCTTCCTTCATATTGATTTGACGGAAGTCAACATGGATAACAGTGCCTTTTACCGGGTCTAGCTGTACGTCTTGGATCAATACTTTTGTTGGCGCGCCATTTCCAGCAACAGAAAAATCAATCAAACTTGATTCACCGGCTTCATTGTAGAGTTTGATAAATTCTGTGTAGCCAATTGAAACTGAAACTGGATTGGTATCAGGACCATACATGATTGCTGGGATTTTTCCAGCTTCGCGCACTTCTGCGGCCGTATTGTTGGCTCGTGATTCAGCGATAATTGCAAATGCCATAGGTTGAGGATAAAGTGTTTATTGGGTTATTGGTTGATTTGTAGGAGTCTAGTTTTTTTCTAAACAATCTTAGAAATGCAATCAATAAACCGGTAAACGATTAAACAAATAGACAATAATTAACGAACAAATAGTTGACTTATTTTTGGGGCATCCTTGGAAGAGAGGAATTCATGAAGAGCGAGAATATCGTTATCTTCAAATGCCTCACGCCCATGAAATCGGACCACATCGTCGGCTGATAAATCGGTAAATACTCCCACTGAGCTCATACCAATATCTGACAGTGTCACAATGGAAAGAATGCTGCTCTCGCAATGCGGACACGACATGTGGATGAGGTGAACCGGATCTTGTTCATACAGAACATGGGGAGTGCGGTCTGAATATTCACCTTTGCAGACCGGACAGGCTTTCACAAAACTAAATCCTTCCTGTAGGCGGCGCAAAAATGGCATTTGTTCTGATGGTTGCGGGTTTTTTTCGTTCATAGACAAGCAATAACCCCTATTCTTTAGACGGGGATGAGTGTATCAGAAGTATAGAGGAAAGTCAAGAGTTTGTCCAGTGGATGAACCGCGTTATTCTTGATTCAGAGGGACTGTTGCGGTGTTAGAGCTCAAAACCACTGTTTCTGTTGGTGGCTACCGCCATACTTTGGGCAATGCCGATAAGAAGCAAGTTCATGATGAGCGAAGAACCACCGTAACTGACAAACGGCAGGGTTACTCCGGTTACTGGTAGTAGTCCGGTCGTACCGCCAATGTTTATGAAGACCTGTACTGAGATCATGACGGCAACGCCAAGGACAAAAAAAGCGGCAAAGTCATTTTTGCACAGTAGAGCGATGCGGATTAGTCGCCATAACAGGAGAATATAGAGGGTGAGAAGAATAAGGGCGCCAATAAAACCGAGCTCTTCGCCAATGACAGAGAAAATAAAGTCGGTCTGAGCTTCTGGTAAAAAGTGGAGCTGACTTTGAGAACCAAAACCAAGACCTCTTCCGGTAAGTCGTCCGGCACCAATGGCAATAATCGACTGCACCACATTATATCCTTCGTTAGACGCGTAGGCTTCCGGATTGACAAATGTTCGGAGTCGATCTTTTTGGTAATCTTCAAAAAGGAAAAACCATCCAGCAGTTCCGGCCAATGCCACGAGACCAATCATTCCAAGTAAATATCTTTTTTTGGTTCCGGCCAAAGCCAAAAGCCCTACCCAAACACTGCCAAGAATAAGTGCTGAACCAAGATCCGGCTGTAGCATAACAAGACCCATGTAGACGAGCGTAAAAAACCCGGTAGAAACCAAAAACTGCCATGAGCGAAAGCGTCGATTGTATCGATGGATCCAGCTGGCTAAAAATAAGATCAAACTCACTTTGGCAAATTCAACTGGCTGAAAAGAAAATCCGGCTACGCGAAACCATCCGGTGGTGCCACGAATACTTTGCCCGAAGATAAGAACCGCAATTAAGAGAAGAAACCCTACGATATACGCAATTTTTGCAGAAGACTGGTAAACCGTAATATGAGTACTTCCGGCTACCAGTAGTGCGACTAAACCAATGAGTAGGGCGGTAACCTGAGTCGGAAATAAACTCAGTGGTCCACCCCGTGAAAGATCGACGCTATAAATTGCCGCCAAGCCTACCGCGGTCAACACAAAAACGACAGATAAGAGTAGCCAGTCAAATTGAAAAATGCGTTGTCGAAACGTGAACATAAGGAAAAAAGACTGTTGGTATTATACGGATTTTTGGAGAATGGTAAAGAGTAATACGAAATAAGGAGATAAGGAAATAACTCCGCCCCCCACCCTAGGCGGGCAGGCAAGGTGGACCCGTCTGGGTCGGGGAAATAACGAAATAAATTCTCTTGCTTTTCATGAAAAGCAAGACTCCATAACAAGATTTCCCCCTATTAGGGGACGCAAGGGGGTCGTTTAGAGGTGGTTTGGCGGTATTCAGAACACGTTTTTCATAAAAGAAAAAAGTCACGAATTCAACCCTCAACACCTGAAAGACTTTTTAATTTTTTTTAAAATCATTTTCTTTGTCAGAAGGATGCAAGGAGTATTCGGTCTACCTTCATTGTTCATCTTTATTCAATTGGATATAAAAAATGAATGGTAACATACACTTCGTTTTGCAAAGAAAAAAACACTGCTCTTATAAGCAGCGCCTCACTGTTTCGCTAATTCGCTATATCTATTTCGCAACTTATCAGGCGTAGCCAAGCGGAGACTGATTTCATTATTTCAAAAAATATCAATTTCCCGGTAAGATATATTCATTTTTATCAAACACATTGATCACTGGTGTTACCTCTATTTCAGAAGCAGAGGCAAAATCAGAGAGTGAGCGAAGGTCGATAAACCGAGTTTCACCGGCACGAAGTTCTGGTACTTCCAGTCGGAGGACACCGGTGGTGCCACCGTCGATGAGAGATACGATAAACAATGGTGACCAATAGCTGTATGGATTGAGATTACTCAGGTCAAAGGTCAGTTTATTTGTTGCAACACCGTCGATGGTATTTTTTCGTTGGAACGCAACATTTGATATTTCAAATTGGAGTCGTTGATCAATGTATGCTTTTGGGTCGGGAATCGTATGTCGGTTTAATCGCTTCCACTGGATACTGTCAATAACAAAATTAGCACTCGGAGCACTTGTCAAGGATTCAACACCAAAGCTCGTGAGTGGTACGGTCTTTTGGGGAAGTACTACCATGGTTGTGGTCTTATCACTTGGAACGCCGGCGGAATGGCGAAATGTGACGACCGCGTAGTGAAATGGATTTGGGTTGCTCACGGTAGTGACAACATCATATTTCCCTGGTGCGCTGTCGTATAGTTGCGTGGTACCTACTGCCAGAGGTCGTGCTCCCAGGCGTTCTTTGGTTGCCGTATAATTTATTGAGTTGGTGACCAGCGAGCGCAACAGAGCTTGGTCATTGCTATAATCAAACAGGACATATTTTCCCCACATAACTATCCCAAAGAGATTGGTAAAGAACCCAAATACAAACAAGGAAAATGTAGTAATACGCGTGATGAGTATTTTGTGGCGTACATACCAGGAAGCAAACTTCAACTCACGTCCGGACAGTTCTTGGAGTGGACTTTTGTAGTTGAGGTACTTTTCTTTTTTGTCAGTGGGGGTAAACATGAAAAAGAAAGTTGCTTGATAAAAACGCTTATCGTTTTCTGCGTCTTTGTTCAAATAGCAGTCGTGAGTTTTTTAATTGAACAAAATATTGGTGATAAGGTTCTGTTTGAATGATACGTAAACTTATTTGAAGCTCTTGTATAATGAACATAGTATACACGATTTTGCATTTTTTCACAACAACTGATGAGCGGTTTTAGACTTGCGAGTTTTCCTCTGGTGTGGTACAATGAAGCTCGACATTGGAACATATTATTTCTACGATATTTACGTAATTATGGCAAAAGACACTGCAAAAAAACCAAACAATGCAAAGGAATATTCCGCTGAAAGTATTAACGTTTTAGAGGGGTTGGAGGCGGTGCGCAAGCGTCCGGGAATGTACATTGGGTCAACTGGTACGACAGGGTTGCACCACATGATTTGGGAGATTGTAGATAATGCGTTTGATGAAGCCATGGCTGGGCATTGTACCGATATCGTGATCAAACTTCTACCTGATCATTGGGTATCTGTCACCGACAACGGTCGTGGTATTCCAGTCGATATTCATCCCAAACTCAAAATCTCGGCTTTGGAAATTGTCATGACAAAGCTTCATGCCGGTGGTAAATTTGGTGGTGAAAATTCCGGGTACAAAGTCTCCGGTGGTTTGCATGGTGTCGGCGCGTCCGTGGTAAACGCTCTTTCTACTCACGTCAAAGCCGAGGTACATCGTGATGGACAAGTATTTGTGCAGGAATATAAAAAAGGTGTACCACAAGGAAAAGTTAAAGCCGTAGGAAAAGCCAAGGACCGAGGAACAACAATTGCTTTTCGCGCGGATGACACAATCTTTGAAACAGTCGATTTTTCCTGGAAATATATTGTTGATCATTTACGTCAGCAAGCTTATCTTACCAAAGGAGTACACTTACGCATTATCGATGAGCGACCGGAAGAAGAACGGGTCAAAGATGCGTCTGCATTAAAACTACCAAAAAACCAATATGAGTTTTACTTTGAGGGTGGTATTGGTAGTTATGTTAAACATATCAATAAAAATAAAGAACCAAAACATGACACCGTTTTTTACGTTGAAAAACAAGTAGAACATGTGTTGGTGGAAATCGCGCTTCAGTATACCGATGATTTTTCCGAATCTCTGTATGCGTTTGCCAACAATATTACCAATCCGGATGGTGGTATGCATGTAGCTGGATTTCGAGCTGCACTTACAAGAACGATCAATACGTACGCTCGTAATAAAAATATTCTGAAAGAAAAAGATGCCAATTTGTCCGGAGAAGACGTACGTGAAGGATTGACGGCAGTAATTTCCGTAAAAATTCCGGAACCACAGTTTGAGGGGCAGACCAAAGCAAAGCTCGGAAATCCGGAAGTGAAGCCGGCGGTAGAAGGGGTTTTTGGAGATGCGCTCATGATTTTTCTCGAAGAACATCCATCTGAAGCAGAAGCGATTATCGGAAAATGTTTGTTGGCTGCTCGTGCTCGTAACGCCGCGAAGTTGGCCCGAGATACCGTTCTTCGAAAGAGTGCTCTCGAAGGGTTTACGTTACCTGGGAAACTGGCGGATTGTTCTTCACGAGACGCCACTCGATCGGAGCTGTACATAGTGGAGGGTGATTCCGCGGGTGGTTCTGCCAAACAAGGACGGGACCGAAATTTTCAAGCGATTTTACCACTCCGAGGAAAGGTGCTCAACGTTGAGCGTGCTCGGCTCGATAAAATTTTGACCAACAATGAACTCAAATCATTGATCATCGCTCTTGGAACAAACATAGGCGAGATGTTTGATATCAGTAAACTGCGGTACCATCGTATCATTATCATGACTGACGCGGACGTAGATGGCGCTCACATTCGAACGTTGCTCCTCACCCTCTTTTTCCGTTACTTCCCGGACTTGATTTCCAATGGTCATATCTACGTTGCACAGCCGCCACTTTTTAGTATTAAAAAAGGGAAGGAAATTACCTGGTTGTTCAATGAAGAGTCTCTGAGTGAATACAAACAAAAATTTGGAATTAAAGAAGAGGATATTCAGGTTCATGAAGAAGGAGATGGTTCGTTTGATACCGAACCGAGGGAAGAAGAAAAACCAAAGAAAGGAAAAGAAAAAGACAAAACGCCGAAGCTCAACATTCAACGATATAAAGGTCTCGGAGAAATGAATCCAGAACAGCTGTGGGAGACGACTATGAATCCGGAAAATCGTCTTATGAAACAAGTAACTATTGAAGATGCGGAAAAGGCGAGTGAAATTTTTGATATTCTCATGGGTTCTGAGGTTGCTCCTCGTAAAAAGTTTATCCAAACACACGCAAAGAGTGTAAAAAACCTGGATATCTAACAGTCTGTACGCGACATAAAAAAGAGCCAGTTGGCTCTTTTTTGTTCAATTTATTACGGTGCATCTTCGGCAAGTTTGGTAAGAAAGGTAATGATTTTTTCAGCTCGATCTCGTTTTTTCTCCGTGTGGATTAATAGTCGCTCCAGATATTCAATGGTATTTCCTTCCAGCTTGAGATGGTAAAATAAATTTTGTTCAAATATTGCCGCCAGCTGTGATTCCTTTTGTGACAGGTACTGTTTGGCCGTTTCTTTTTGGGGTGAAGCAAATATAGTGCGTTTATCAAGAGTCGGATTGGTAAAATGTAGATGATCTTGAATCATGACACCTCTTCCCAGATAGCTTAAACTATATATCGCAAACGGAACATGAAGTGTGCGGGGAAGGGTGAAGGTATACCGAGTAAAGGCGTTACCACGTATCACTTCACTTCTAACTGACGCTTCATATCCATTGATCTTGCCCCATACTGAAGGGTGCTTTGTAACCCCTACTCGGACGCTTGTGTCTATCTCTAGTCCATGTTTGTTTGCCAGGTACTGGAAGTTTTCAATGATCCGTTGGTTTGTTTTTTTAAAGTACCATACGGAAAAACCGACAATTGCGATAAAGATGAGAAAGGGGATGAGGGCCATAGGTTCGTATATAGTATATAAAAGGCAAAGAACGTAAGTACGATATCCGGGATGATAATCAGTTCCCTTTGTTGTGCACACGTTTTGCTTTTATATGCGAAAAATTTTGGTTGTATTACTTAATCAACTTATTCCTCTCCCTTAGCTGCTTTTATGAGAGCCTGTGTTAGAGGGACGCCTCCTACTTTGGTTGTATTTAAATCTGAATCAATCCCTTTTATTACTCTAATTTTAGTAATATTAGTTGTTGTTGTTTGTCTTCCTCTCTCTTCAGATACTCTTATTATAAATATTGCAGGTTTTCCAGACTCAAGAGTAAAACTTGTATGGATAGGCACACCTAGTTCACGAAAACTACCTCCTTCTTCTCGATATACCTTTACTACTCCCCCGGATGATCTTGATCTTCGCAGCATGTATCTACTTCCACTCTGTGTTGTTATAATTACTCTATCGTTGGATACTATATTGTCAATGCAAAGAGAGGTTGGATATTCAACCGGGTACTCCTTATTGCCAAACCTTACGACATCAAGCCTCCCCCCCTTTTTTTCAGGAATTGATGGAGGTACTCTATTACTTGTATCTTTTTCACTCATATTTTGGTTACATATTAAAAACGACATACATACAATAACCAATTTGAAAGGATTTATCAAGAAAGATATCCACCTCTCCCTTCTTGACAATTCCCCCAAAAAAGCCTATACTTCTCCACGTAATCGGCCCCAGGCCGTTTTTAAATACAAGTATTTGCATCTTAGGTGGAATAATTACAAAAAACATTTAAAATAAGCAAATATTTGAGCAATATTCGCTATGAACAAGCTCATTACGTACGTCCGTGATTCAGTGGGAGAAATGAAAAAAGTCACCTGGCCAACCAAAAAACAGGTGATCAACTATTCTATAGTCGTCATCGCACTCAGTCTCGGAGTGGCGATCTTCTTTGGAATTCTCGACTATATTCTCAACTGGGGACTGACACAAATCATATAATTTCCAATTCATAACTTCACGTTTCCAAATACACTTTACTGAGGCGAACATAGCTTTTGGAACTTGTATGGTGGAATTTGGAACTTTTCAATTGTATGGCAAAACAAACCCTTGATCTCGGCCGACGGTGGTATGTGCTTCATACGTACAGTGGGTACGAGGAAAATGTAAAACGAAACTTGGAACAACGTGTTGAAACGTTTGATATGGCGGATAAGATTTTTGGTGTGTTGGTTCCAAAAGAAAAGAAAATCAAGATCAAAAATGGAAAACGTACTGTGGTAGAAGAAAAAATCTTTCCTGGTTATGTGTTGGTAGAAATGATCGTGACCGATGATTCATGGTATGTAGTTCGAAATACGCCAAATGTAACTGGTTTCGTTGGATCCGGAACTACCCCAACCCCGGTTGATCAAAAAGAAATTGATGCGCTTCAAAAACGCATGGGTGTAGAAGAGCCGGAACACAAGATTGATCTCAATGTTGATGAGCCAGTGCGTATTTCCGATGGACCGTTTAAGAATTTTGAAGGAAAAGTGAGTGCGGTTGATAGCGCGCGCGGCAAGGTGAAAGTCTTGGTCAACATGTTTGGTCGAGAAACACCGGTTGAGCTTGATGCATTGCAAGTAAAAAAAATCTAAGTGTTTTAAATCCCAAGATACAAGAAACAAGGCATAAACAAATTCCAAATAATAAATTACAAGCTCCAAAACTGGTTGGAAATTGTTCATTAAGATTTGTTTGGAATTTGTAGCTTGTATCTTGGGATTTATTTCTCAAACCTACAGAAGATTGTCCTTTCCAAGGAGCTTCTCAATCGAACTGTAAAGGTAATTAACTGTAACATTGTATGGCAAAAAAATTAATGGCTCAAATTAAGTTGCAAATTCAGGGTGGAGCGGCCAATCCAGCACCACCGGTTGGTCCGGCACTTGGTCAGCATGGGGTAAACATTCAGGGTTTCTGTACTGAATTCAATGCGAAGACCGCTGATAAAAAAGGAGAAGTAGTTCCGGTGATTATTTCTGTGTATGAAGATCGATCATTTGACTTCATCATGAAAGTAGCTCCGGCAAGTGAATTGATTAAAAAAGCACTCAAACTTCCAAAGGGTTCCAGTAGTGCGCTCAAAGAAAAAGTAGGAAAATTATCAAAAGCACAGCTGAAGGAAATCGCAGAAAAGAAAATGCCGGACTTGAATGCCAATGATATTGATGCGGCTATGAAGATCATCGCCGGTACTGCTCGACAGATGGGAGTGACGGTTGAGGAAAAATAGAACAACATTATACACAGCAAACTCGCCAAATATGGCGAGTTTTGTTATACTAGGCTGAGTTATCTGAGTTATCTGAGTTGACTGTGTTTACTGAGATAGCTAAGTTCGCAAAGTATACTCAGTCAACCAAGTCAACTTAGCTAACTGAGAAAATGTAGATTCTCCGTCAACTTGCAAAATATATGCCATCTTCTATAAATACACGTACTAAGATACAACCAATGTCAGTCGCCATCATCGGTGCTGGTGCTGTAGGAGCAACAACAGCCTATGCGTTGGCTATCAAAAATATTGTGGCTGATATTTTGTTGGTTGATATCAATGAACAAATGGAAGAGGGGCAGGTGATGGATATTGCTGACACGACGGCGTTTATTGAAACGGGTTCAATCCGGCGAGCGGATTTTTCTGATGCCGGCCAAGCTGATATTCTTGTTATTACTGCCGGTGCACCACAAAAACCAGGGGAAACGAGATTGGATTTGGTAAAGAAAAACGCCGGTATTCTTCGATCAATTTTTTCATCAATAGGAACGGTCAAGCCAACCGCAACGATTGTGTTGGTGGCAAACCCAGTAGATGTCCTGACATATCTTACACATCAAATTATCAAATTACCACCGGAGAGAATTTTTGGTACTGGTACAGCACTGGACACCGCCCGACTTCGGGCGCATGTAGCTCGTGAGTGTGGTGTCTCAGCTCAAGCGGTTCAGGGATACGTCCTTGGAGAACATGGGGATAGCGAATTTGTGGCGTGGAGTACGGTTTCGGTTGCCGGAGTATCGGTTGACAGAATTCCCGGGTTTACAAAAAATCGTCAGAAAAAAGTAGCTCAAGCAGTCAAAAAAGAAGCGTATGAAATTATTGCTCGAAAAGGCGCTACCCATTTTGGAATTGGTGTGGTAGTGACTGATATTATTGAAGCGATTGTGTTTGATCAGCGCCAAGTACTACCGCTCTCCACAATGATGCCGTCCACCTACGGCAGTCCTTGCGTTTCACTGAGTTTACCGGTGGTGGTTGGAAGAAATGGTATAGAGCGACATTGGCCGGTTCGATTATCATCTGAAGAAAAAAAACTTTTACGATCTTCTGCAAATATTTTACATAGTTACTGCGTATCGCTATGAAAATCCGTCCCTTTTTTTTCATCACGGCAACCATTTTGCTAATAGGAGCAGGTTGTTCGGGTGGAACAAACTCAAATAACAATGGTGGTTCTACCAGTACACCGGGAACTGTCATTAAAAAACCCACCGTTGTCACGGTAGAAGAACAGGCGTATGAACAGTGTTTGGTCAAAGGATACAGTGTTGGGATACAAGAAGAAAACGGAATAAATGTTTCTTATTGTGTTTTTGCCAATGGTACAGCGTGTCCGTTGTTGTTATTTGGAAACGGTTCTTGTTCCATTTCTTCAGGTGCAGTAGTTTATGACAGTGATGCCGCGGAAGAATTGCAGCAAATTCGTGCATGCGATGAAACATCTCCCTCGGTGTGTGGAGAGAATTACAAAACGTACGTAAACCGATGTATTGCAGAATTACAACAAGTAGCTGTGCTACATGAAGGTGATTGTACTCCGGAAGAAATTGCGTCACTGTCGCCGCAAGCTGAGCCACAAACAGTGTTACCAGCAAAAAAGCAGTCAACGAAATCTTCTTCAAAAAGTGGTTCCGGATCCAGTGGTTCTTCTGGTGGATCTTCCTCTGGTGGTCAGACAGATACTCCTACCCCTACACCACAGCCACTTCCTCCTTCATCAGAGATTCCCAATACTCCGGCAGCTCAGGCAGAATGGTTGAGCATGCTTATTGATATCACGCTTTCAGGTGGTCCTACCAATCCTCGATCGTTTATTGAACAGTGTACATTTGGTAAGACGGTTGTGTATTACTATCAACAAGGTAGTGATACTAGTTTTAGTACTCTATACAATAAAGAGGGGGAAGTCTTGTGTTTTCCAAACAACGATGTAAACAATTCGTGTCCATCGTATTTTGATAAGAGTACCCGAAGTGGAAACTGCACGCAGATTTGGAAGGATAAGCGATAGGAAATAACGAAATAGAGAAATAACGAAATAAGGGTTTATTGACATATGTATGAATTTCGACAGTGTATGTCTTATCTGAACAGTGATGCTAAAGAAAGTTTGTTTAGTAATTAAAATTTGGAATAGAGAGCTTTGTCGCTCTTGACACCCGTACTCAAATCAGTTAGTATACAAACACATCGTGACATACAAACGAGCCCAGCGGCCCGCTTTTGCCAAGGGAGAGAAAGCCAAAGACTGAGAGCTTTCTTCAAAAGAATCCGTATGGTACCACTTGTATATCTCAAACGAGACACGATGTACAAATTCAAACAAGTAAAATAACGGGTGGAACCGTCATTATGTGAGAACGTACGAACTGTACGAACATGCGAGCAAAAATGACCCCGAGAATGTATTGAAGAAATTCAGTGTGTTGTCGGGGTTTTTTAATTTCCAAATCGCAAGATACAATTTCCAAGCAAAATCTACTAAATAATACATAATTTCCAATTCGTTTTGGAACTTAGAAATTGTTTTTTATAATTTGTTTGGAAATTGTATCTTGTATCTTAAGATTTTAACAATTATATATGTCAGAAGATAACCAGTTTTTAGAACATCTCCGCCATTCCTGCGCGCATTTACTTGCTGCGGCTGTGATGGAGTTATATCCGGAAGCAAAACGGACTATTGGGCCGGCAATTGAAAATGGATTTTACTATGATTTTGATTTTGGTGAGATAAAAGTATCAGAAGATGATTTGCCTCGTATCGAAGAAAAAATGCGTGAACTGGTTTCTTCGTGGCAAGGCTTTACGCGACAAGAAGTTGATAAAGCTGGCGCGTTAGAATATTTTTCTTCCAACGAATATAAGCAAGAGTTGATCAATGAATTTGCTGAAGAAGGCCAGACGTTGTCATTGTATACATCCGGTTCATTTACAGATTTGTGTCGTGGTGGTCATACTGATAAACCGTCAGAAGAGTTGAAACATTTCAAGCTACTGTCCTTGGCTGGAGCATACTGGCGGGGAAGTGAGAAAAATAAAATGCTCACTCGTATTTATGGAACATGTTTTCCTACCCAAGAAGAGTTGGAGCAACATCTGCAGATGCTCGAAGAGGCAAAGCTCCGTGACCATAGAAAAATAGGAAAAGAACAAGAATTGTTTTTTATCGATGATATGGTGGGAAAGGGGTTAGTCATGTGGCTGCCAAAAGGAAATATCATTAAAAGTGAAATTGAACGGTTGGCACTTGAATTGGAGCATAAGCAAGGATATGTTCGTGTGACAACGCCACACATGGCGAAAGAAGAATTGTTTTTGACGTCCGGTCATTTACCATATTACAAAGATGGGATGTACCCGGCTATGGTGATGGATGATGGCACGTATTATCTGAAAGCCATGAATTGTCCGCATCACCACCGCATTTACGTACACAAGAAGCATAGCTATCGTGAGTTACCACTCCGGATGGCTGAATACGGTACAGTGTATCGCAATGAGTTGTCCGGAACATTGGCTGGTCTCTTGCGAGTGCGAGGACTGGCAATGAACGACGCGCATATCTATTGTCGCAAAGATCAAATCAAAGATGAGTTTAAAAAGGTAATGGAACTTATCATTCATTACTTCTCGTTGTTTAAGCTCGAAAACTATTGGTTTCGGTTATCCAAATGGAGCCCGGACCATTTGGAGAAATACATCAATCAACCTGAAAACTGGCAATACGCAGAAGGGGTTTTGCGTGAAGTGCTGGAAGAAATGAACGTGAAATTTGTTGAAGTTGACGACGAAGCGGCGTTTTACGGACCAAAAGTAGATGTTCAGTTTAAGTCAGTTATTGGACGAGAAGAAACCATGTCTACGGTACAGCTAGACTTTGCGGCGAAAGAGCGCTTTGGTTTGAGTTATGTTGATGATTCTGGGGCGGAAAATAATGAAGTGTTTGTCATTCATCGGGCGCCACTGTCGACTCATGAACGATTCACCGCCTTTTTGATTGAGCACTATGCCGGTGCCTGGCCGGTTTGGCTTTCTCCGGTTCAAATTCAACTGGCTCCGGTATCGGACAAGCATGTAGATGCGGCAAACGAATTGGCTAGAGAACTTGATGAGCTTGGCATTCGTGTTGCAGTTGACGATGCTTCGGAAACCATTGGTAATAAAGTTCGTAAAGCTGCCGGGCAAAAAATTCCGTACGTTATAGTGTATGGTGATAAAGAGATGAGTGGGGAAGATTGGATGATTCGAGTGCGCGGGGAGAAGGATCAGTTGAAGATGAGTAAGGAGAATTTTGTGGAGCGGGTGCTCTCTGAGATTCGAGAGAGGAAGGGATAGGTTTTAGTAGCTGGTAGTAAGTAATTAGTAACAAGTGGTGTAGTGATGTTTGATAGGGGTTGGTTGTTAGGGAAAATGCTTTTAAACAAAAAACCGGCTGACAAGCAGTTCGGTTTTTTGTTTACTTTTTTCTTGCAAGACAAAAGATTGGTGCGCACAGGATGAAGCCGGTGCGCGCAGCTTTCCACAGCTGGCCGGATGCCTGGCTAGTGCCAGCTATCCGGCCAGTGTGGGTATTTCGGCATGAAGTCATGCCAAGGGTAGACCTCCCTCGGCACGACCAGGTTGTCCCACCGGCGGAGGCGGTGGGACTCGGTGGAGAGGCCGAGCTGCTGCCCCCACAGCTCGGTGAAGACCACGCCCTCGGCCGCTCGCCACTCGATGTGGCGACGAGCGAGCTCGAGGGCGTGGTCCTTGTCCCGGTGCGAGTCGAAACGGGTTTCCCCCCGCTCCGCCTCGGCTCGCACCATCTCCTTCGTGATCTCGGCTCTGGCGAGCTCGAGACCACGAAGGAAGAGATTTTTTTTCTCTCGCATCAGGGTTGTCCAGCGGACGGGCGGGAGCAGGCCCCGCCGCTGGGTCTCGGTTGCCATCAACGAGCAGTACGCGTCGTTGATGGCGAGGTCGGTGGCCTCCGGGAAGAGATTCACCGACCAGGCGTCTGCGAGGACCAGACGCCATTGAAACACGAGGCCCAACTGGCGACAGGCCTCACGGACGTGCTCGGCTCGGTCGTACATTTCTTGCTCTCCGAGCGTGAGCGAGAAACGGCCACCCTCGGCTGTCCATCGTTTTTTCTGCGTCAACGAGACACAAACGATGGACAGTGTCGAAAGTGGTGTATTGTCGAGCAGGGCGGCGGCGACCAACCGCTGACCCTCGGCGCTCAAAGGCCTGCCCGGTCGCGGCAGGTCATTGAGAATTGTTGTTAGAGTTCGGAATTCTTCAACCGGGAGAGCATCGACCGACCGCTCTCCCGGCTTGATCAACCCCCTCCGGACAGCTTCCTGTCGGAGAGGGTTGAGGTGGACGACCCCGAAAGGTCGCCCACCTCGTCCGTACCGTCCGCTCACTATTTTGCTCCTTCCTCCTCGTTTTTTTGAGGAGGGAAAGGCAGTCAAAATTGACTAGCTGTCGCTACTCAAAAAGAATATTCAAAAAGTGTATGCACGTCATATTGAAGAATAAATGTGGAACAACTCACGACCCGCAGGGAGTGAGTTGAAATGCACGTTCTTTCTAGCTCACTCCCTGCGGGTCGTGAGTTATTCCGTAGGTTCATTGTTGTAATAGAAATATTTGAGCTTGCTCTTCTGTTGCAATGATTTCTGCTGTTCCGCCAATTGGTATGGTTGCCATGGGAAGCGTGTGACCAAAATCAAGGTTGGCAATAATGGGAATTGATTTGAACAGCGGATCAGTATCAAATATAGCGTTCAACTTTTCTGTTGTCATGCTACACGCCTTTTCAAATCGTCCAATACAAATACCCCGAATACTTCTGCCATCCTTCTGTTGCAGTACCGAGTAGAGATTGCGCTCGAATTCGACCGCAAAATCTTCGAGTAGTGGATCATCTTCAATAAACAAGATGCTATTTTTGAGCGGTGGCATATACTCCGTACCTTGGAGCAGATTGAACGAACACAGATTGCCTCCGATGATTGTTCCTTTGGCATGACCACTATTGATGATGATTGGTCCCGGATTTATTTCTCTGTTGTTTTGGTCAAAGTAATAGGAGGAGGTTGATAGAGGTGTGGTTGTTTCTCCTGAGACTGCAGCAAAAAAAGATTGCGCTGTGTACTCTCGTTCTGCTTCCAAACCAAACCGATTAAAATTGGGACCCAGATACGTCACAAGACCAGTTTTGGCATAGATAGCATTGAGAAGGACCGTAATATCTGACATGCCACACCAGATTTTTTTTGTCTGCTGAATTGTTTCATAGTCGAGAAATGGTAAAAGTTGGTTGCAGTTGTATCCGCCGATTGCAGGTAAGATCATCTTGGTGTCGGGATCATTCAGGGCGTCGGCAATATCTGAGAGTCGGCTCTGAATTGGTGATGAATCAAAGAGATTGCACTCTTCTGTATATGTGCCAAACGTTATCGAATAACCATTGGCTTCGAAAAAGGATTGAGACTGCTGCAGGGTTATTTCATCGACTGTTGTTTTGCTCAAAGAGGGGGCAATTATTCGAATGCCGTCGTTGAGCATGAGTTTGCTGGGGAAAGTAGAGTTCATAAAAAAATGAATAAACAAAAAATCGCCTAAAAGCGATTGAAACATCTGAGTATCATCAAGAAGTCTTGATCATCTCAGACGTATGGTGTGGTGCATGGTTTGTGAGAATGTTGCTTGTATCATAATGTGTATCAATGTATTAATACAGTAATACAATTGTTGGCTGTTGTCAAGAAGCGGTTGGGGATAAGTGGTTTACTATGTTATGTTTTCTTAAGACTTAGCGCATCTTTGTATCCGTTTTCGCCGTGTTGGAGCCAGTGAGAAATGCGGCCAATAGTGGTTGTCGAAAGACCAGTTTGCTTTGATATGTCGCGATAAGAAATCCCTTTTTCTAAGAGTTTGACCGCCTTCCATCGTACAGACAACACAGAAAGTTCTTCGAGAGTGCATAAATCACGCAAAAATCGCATCATAAGATCTTCTGAATCTATGTCGGTCAGTGTTTGGGCAAGTTTTTTGAGGGAGGGGGTTTTCCATTGTGACATATGAAAGTATTTGGTAGATAAAAAAGTATTTTTAGAAGACCTGATTCTCGAACCTCTCCAACAATACATACAGTCCCGGCATAAGATCTTCTCGAGCATTGGCTTCCTCTTTGGTCACCCACTGAAACGCTTGGTGTTCTTTTGTATCAAGAATAATTGTAGGTCTTTCCACAAATGGCAATCGAAAGAGGGAAAATTTCCATTTAACATCAGGATATTCAAGAATCGTTTCAGCAATAAACACCGGTTCGTGTTCTTGGACATGTATTCCTGTCTCTTCAGAAATTTCGCGGATGACTGACTGTCTGGGATCTTCATTTATTTCTACTTTTCCACCAACCAGTCCCCACTTTGCTCCGCCGTAGGAATGAGATGTTCGATGCATTATAAGAAAAGTGTTATTGTGGGTTAAAAAACAACCAACCGATTTTTTTCTTTCTTTCATACTTAAACATTTTACAAAGAAAAAAAGTGTACTGAAAAAAATTGAACGCTTTTGTGTTACTCTGAAATGGTATACTTCTTTAGCTTGTATGGTTGTACTGTTTGTGAAGAAGACACAACCATCAATCCCACTATCAACCAAAACAACATCGCCAAATCATTTTTGATATACGGCGAATCGACCAGTCCACTCACCAGAATTACCGTCATACTACTCATCAGGAAAATCCCTAATTTCTCCGCCCAAGGCGGATCAGCCTTGGGCTGACAATTTCCAATTTTCAATTTCCAGAGATGTACTCCAAGTCTATAAAAAAATACCAGCACCCACATAAATCCGACCAATCCCAACAATCCTACATTTACCCACATCGTCATGAAGATATTGTGCGGATGATGAAAGATCTCAATTCGCTCACCATTTACCGGGGTGTGGTAAGGGGCAATTTTTTCAGAATACGAAGCCAATCCGGCACCAGTAATTGGATAGTCAGATAATAATTCTACTGTTTCACCCCACATTTGGATACGAATTTGCCCAGAGCGATCCTGGGCGAGAAGCTCTGCCTTTATTGGATTATTTGCCGGGAGAATAAATAAAACAACAAGCCCGGCGAGACCAAGTAGTACTGCCGGCCAACGAGTTTTTTTATAAAAGAGAAGAAGGATACCAGTTCCGGCTGCGATACCGATCAGAGTGCCGGTTGATTTTGCGTAAATGATGGCTAGAATGAGTGCAGATAATATTCCAAGATACAAGACACAAGAAACAAACAATTTCCAATTTCCAATTTCTAATTTCCACAGCCAATTGAGATTTGGACTTTTATGATTGAGATTTGCTTGTTTCTTGTAACTTGTTTCTTGAATCTTTTTCCAGCGCTCAGTCAGTAAGTAAAGTGCCAAGGGTACCAATGGTCCGAGGAATAATCCAACCGCATTTGGAAATCCATACCAAGCGGTGACACGATACGTATTTCGATTTGCCCAGAAGGCGTGCGGTACGAGCCAGCCGGTGAAGTGTTGGTAGATTGCGAGAAGTGCGGTGATGAAACCTGAGAAGAGGATTCCTTTAAGGATAAGATGGACTTGCTGTTTTGTTTTGATCGTTTGAATAAGAATAAAAAAAAGTAATACTGGTTCAATGTAAAATGCTTTCCACTCACCAAGAGCTGAACGAAGATTGGATGAGAAAAAAATAGCCATTGTTGCGCCAGCGAGAAAGAGAGAAAGCGCAAGGAAGAGTGTTGGGTGCTTGGAGAAATGTAATTTGACATTTGAAATGAGGGAGCCCTGTTTCGTTTGCTTTGTGATCCAAACAAAAAATAGAATCCAAAACAGTATTTCCAAAAATGTGGTTGGTATTGGTCCAATGTGAAACCGAATAAGGTACGTAGGGAGAAGTGTAAAAAAAACAGCAAGACCCCACACGAGATTTTTCCAAGAAATAAGGAAAAATAAGAAGAGCAAGATGATAAAAATAAAAATCATACAGTGGTGTCAGATGCTTTGTTACGAAGAGAGAAAATTTCCTGCAATGTTTCTTTTGATATCACGCCAAGACCGTACACAAAAAAGAAGTAGACGGCTGCGCCAAGAGGGAGGAGGAGAATGAGATGTAAATCACGGAAGAGAAACAAGATGCACCCCATAACAATCGCGGCAAAGAGCATCTTGGCAAATGATCGAACTTGTAATTTTTCCTTGGTGGTTTGACGAACGACAAGATACAGACCAACACCGGCATAGAGTTCGGAAAATACTGTCATCCAGGCCGCTCCAATCATTCCGTACTTTGGGATAACTAAGAGGTACCCAAGAAGTGTGATAACTGCATTGGAGAAATACACCCACAGTACAACCTTTTGTTTATTAATCGCAACAACGGCGTGACCAAATACCGCGCCGAGATATAAGCCAAAAATAGCCAATGATAATATTTGAAGCGGAGCTACCGCTGGTAAGTATTCTTGACCACTGATGGTTAAAATAGCGTGTTTGGCGAGTACGCCAATAGCGATTGATGAAGGAAGCCCGATCAGCATCATGGTATCAAAGGCTTGTTGATATCGTTTTTTAAATTCTTCTTTGAGATTTCTGTTCCAGGCGTAAGAAAGCAGTGGAAGGAGTATTCCCATAGTCATCATCGCAACTTGCGTTACAATGTCGATGACTCGATAACTGAGATTATAAAAACCAACTTCTTCTTGCGAGCGGTACCAAGTAAGTAGGTACGCGTCGCCTTTTAAATAAATGGTATTAAATACAATCGCAACGGCAATTGGCCACATGGTGAGACTGATTTCTTTCCAGATTTCTTTGTTGTACGCAAATCCGATCGGGCTCAGGCTACGCGCTTTCCACCAAACATAGGCGGTATATACTACGCTGCCGAGGGTAATCATTCCCATCATGGGTAAAAAGGACGCACCGTAGATTCCGAGGAACCATAACCCTGCTACCAAGACAATTCTTCCGAGCACTTCACCAATGACCTCGATGTACATCTTGAGCTGCGTTTGGTAAAACCCCATGAACACTTGGTTGAGAGCAATGGCTAAAAAAGAGATAGTGGTAAAACTGACCGCCTGCTTTACTTCAGCAGGATAGGGGAACAACAACACAAGTAACGGCGCAATACCAAAGCCAACCACTGCCGTTACTAGACGAAAACCGAGCAGATTTTTAAGTAGTGTTACTTTATCGACTCCGGGTTTGCTGAGCATTTGTGATGTCACCGGAGTTAATCCAAAGTCGGTCAGTATACCGATAAACTGGAGAAAGATGATAACAGTGCTATACCAGCCAAATTTTTCCGGTCCTAAATATCGAGTCAACAAAAAAACCGCTGCCAGCCCGAGCAGGGTAGAAATAGCTTTACCACCAATCTGTATTATTGTGTTGTGGGCAATATTGCGTGTAGTGGTCATGTGGATTACTATTCTTTTCACCAATTGAGGTGTGTGACTTCAACAATTCTGTCGTTGTTTAAGCGAATTATAATATATCAGAAGGAAAAAATCAATCGGTCATGAGATATTTCTTTTCATGAAAGAAAGATGACTTTGGTAGGAGGATGTGATTGAGTGAAAGATAAAAAAATGGTATACTGCTCGCATAATAAGATTCTTTCTATGATATCAAAAAATTCCTTTTTGTTTCGTATATTTCTCGGTTTTACTTTCGTAACCGTCGGTATTTTTTTATCAGTTGGTAGTTTCAACTCAGTTCAGGCAGCGAATGTTCCGGTCATGACTATTCGGGATGAAGCGTATAGTGCGCGTTATGTCGGGCAGTCTCTTCCGGATCCGATTGTGCTTACTGAGGGGGAAACAAAAACAGTGGTGCTCAAGTTTAAAAACACCGGATCAACAACGTGGAATGCAGGTGGTACACGGTATGTTTCCGCGTTTACCATAGAACCAAAGTATCGGACGTCAGAATTTCGAGGAGCTAGCTGGAAAGGGAAAGACCAAACTGCATCGATTGTAAAAGCAGTGCAACCAGGTGAAACAGCTGAATTACCGGTCGAATTGAGGGCCGGAAAGCCTGGAGTGTATAAAGAGCAGTTTTATTTGGCTGCGTACAACCATACTTGGATTCACGGAGGATATTTTTATCTGGATATAAAGGTGGTGCCCGCAACATCTTCTGGTAATGCTCCTTCGGCTGCTATTACACCGACCGCTTCGGAGAATGCCTTGAAAAAAACCGGTACCTATCTCGGAGAACGAGCGATAGTTTCAAAAAAAGAAATCGTCGCGAGGCCGGGTGAAAAAGTAAAGGTTCGCGCGCATTTTAGAAATATTGGCACGGCAGCATGGTCTTCGTTTTTTCTACGAGCTACCACTGTTGGAAATGAAACCATCTCCTTTTCAGATGGCGATTGGACTGATTCTCAATCAACAAAAAAAGTGATAAAGAATATCGCGCCAAAGTTTTTAGCGGAAAACACGTTTTTTCTCACCATGCCGACTGAAGAGGGTCACTATGTATTGAAGTTACAGCTAGAAGCTGACGGTATCTCAGTCGCCGGAGCTATGGTGGAAATCCCAATTACTGTTTCTCAGAATTTAGAATCAATATCTAAGAAAAAACCAGTAGTTTTTCAGCCAAATGAAACTGAGCTACGACTTTCTACGGAGCCAACGATTAAAATCGGCTTGTGGGAAGCACCGAAAACAGTTGAATTTTGGACTCCGGAAGATGACTATATTATTTTTGATGATGAAACAGAAGTTGGCCGTATTCCAAAAAATATAACGGCAACAATATCACATACCAACGGCGTTATTGTTGTGTCGTATGCTGAAAAGAAATTCACGTTGCAAGGTATTGTTCGGCTTGTTCCTTCTTCCAATCCTAGCGCAGTGTTTGAGCTGAAAAATTTTTCTCGAACTGTTTCTTGGAAGAAAAACACCAACTACAACAAATACCGCGGCAATGTTATCCTTCAATTTGGTAAAAAAGATAAACAGTTTTGGGTGATCAATGAAACGTTGTTTGAAGATTATGTTGCAGGGATCGCCGAAACAGGTAATGATACCCATCCGGAGTATCAAAAAGCACTTCTTATTGCCGCGCGGACCTATGCGTATTATCTGAAGAGTTGCGCGTGTAAGTACGGATCGTTTGATGTGGTACCTAGTACCGCCGATCAGTTGTTTTTGGGATACAACGCTGAGATTGCCATGCCGAATATTCGTAAAGCCGCCAATGATACTCGTGGTATGATGATTACCTATGATACGGATAACAATCCATCTACTCCGTCGGAAATTGTAATTACGCCATATTTCTCCAATACCGATGGGAGAACTCGGTCATGGAGCGAGGTGTGGGGTGGAAAAGACAAGCCGTGGCTGGTGTCAGTGGAAGCTACCTATGATAAACGAGATGGAAAGAAACTCTGGGGTCATGGCGTGGGAATGAGTAATCGTGATGCGATTATTCGAGCGGTTGAGGGCAAGGCGACGTGGGAGGAGATTTTGAAGTATTATTATACGGGGGTTGGGATTGAGAGGGTGTACTAACATTTTGCTACTTATATGGAGTACAGTGCTTTTCAACGTTTAAGTGAAAATGAGAAACAGATTTTGAGAACTTTGTTTTTATGGGCAAGTGAAACTTCTTGTTTGTATAAAACAATAATTTTTAGTAATCGCATAAGCGATACCGCAACTGAAGTGGGGATAAAAGATAGATTTTTGCATGGGACTGAAGAGAATCAACATGAAATAGATAACCAGATGTGTGATGAGTTAGAACGAAATGCAGAAAAAGTTTTTTGGCTGGAGTTAGAAATTATATGTTAGCCAATCTAAATTATTTATCATTTGATATTATTACTCAGAAAATTAAAGAATATATCAAAACTGTCAATTGGTTTTATCCAAATATTCGAACAGAAACTATAGTAAATGAGGCATATTTGAATTACTAAAACGATTACCAGAAAGTACAGAGACCAGGCACTAAACCTTTTTATGTTATTATGTATATCTATACATACATATAAACTTTTTCGTATGAATGGTTTGTCATATAATACATTCGAGAAGTTATCGGATGAAGGTAAAAGGTTGGTTCGTATTTTGTTCCATTCATATATCATGAAGAGGAAAGATGAAAATGGTTTCAACGAACCTGTAATAAAAATTGATAAAGATACAATTCCGACATTTCCAGATCCGTATGAAGAGGCTCTTGAAACATTCTTGAAAACTTATGCTGAAGAATCATCATTAGATGAGCTAGATGAAACAACGCGTAGGGAGAAAGAGAATTTTTTTTATAGAAAATACAATCAGTTCCTTAAAGAGAGTGATCAGAAAATGGTCGAATTACTTAATCAAATTGGTGTTGAAGAGGTCTTCACTTTCGGAGCTCTAAGAAGAATACAGCACCTGTCCTTTGGTCTTGAAACAGATGCTTCACAGCCTGTTTCCTTTCATGAATTTTTATCAAAACTTCCCTCCGCTGATAGTCGTGTCTTCAGAAACCTTGTAAATACACCAAACTCTGATCAAGATGAAATAGGCGTAAAGGAACATCAAGCAGGTATGGTAGTGGCAGCTACATTAACCGAACAAATAAAAGAGCTTTTATCAACTATGGTTGATACTATCAAAATTGAGAAAGATGTATTTCGCTTGTACAATGAGATTCACCAAAGACGTTTATCGGAAAGAGGGTTACAAATGTATAAAAATAGATTGCATTAAGTTAAAAACTCATGACAGGGTTCATTGTACGACTTTACTCTCAAATAAATTGTACTTGTATAAAAATATGAGGTGTCTCTATAGTATGTGTATAGATAACAAAACAGACGGTTGAAAACCGTCTGTTTTGCTATTAATAGTCTCTGTTTTCCTACACCCCCACTTCTTCCTCCATCGCCATCGCCTCACCTGGTTTTGCTTTTTCTTCTTCCGGTGCTTCTCCACGTTCTACTACTTCCCAAATTTTTTCTTCAATTTTTTTCATGAGTTTTGGATCGCTCTTCAAATATTCTTTTACTTTTTCGCGACCTACCCCCAATTTTTCTTCACCAAAGCTGTAACTGTTGCCGGACTTGGCAATGACTTTATGTGCAACTCCCGTATCGAGAAGATCGCCAGCGAGTGAGATACCTTCATTGTACATGATATCAAATTCAGTGGTACGAAATGGAGCCGCCACTTTGTTTTTGACCACTTTTACTTTTACGCGATTGCCGATAATTTTTTCTCCTTGTTTAATCTGAGCAGAACGGCGGACTTCTACGCGGACAGAACAATAAAATTTGAGTGCGTTTCCACCGGTAGTGGTTTCGGGATTTCCAAAGAAGACACCAATTTTTTGTCGGATCTGGTTGATGAAAATAACGACGGTATGGGTTTTACTTACTATACCGGTGAGCTTACGGAGCGCTTGACTCATGAGTCGAGCTTGGAGCCCCATGTGGGAGTCTCCCATTTCACCTTCGATTTCTGCCTTTGGCACTAACGCTGCTACCGAGTCTACTACCACTACGTCAACTCCATTGGAACGAACCAACGTTTCAAGAATTTCAAGTGCTTGTTCCCCGGTATCTGGTTGAGAAATAAACAAATTGTCAACATCAACACCAATTTTTCGAGCGTAGTCCGGATCAAGGGCGTGTTCAGCATCGATAAAGGCGGCAATACCACCCTGTTTTTGGACTTCGGCAATGATGTGTTGAGCAAGCGTCGTTTTACCACTGGCTTCTGGTCCAAATACTTCAATGATGCGTCCTCGAGGCATCCCACCAACACCGAGCGCGATATCAAGAGAAATGGAGCCGGTCGGTACAGCGTCAACATCTGAAGTGCGTGCCTCACCAAATTTCATGATGGAATTGTCACCAAATTTTTGTTTGATTTGGTCAATAGCAGTTTGGGTCGCGCGAAGTTTTCCTTGTTGCTCCTCGGTTTGTTTTTTGGCCATAGATTATGATGTTATGAGTGCGTTTGAATTATGTAGTACTCTTAGGATACTGGTTTTTTGTCGTGGTGTCAAGGATTTTCGGATCATTTTTTTTATTTCAATAAAGCTATTTTTGTAGTTATTTTTTGTCGATATGTGGATAAGAGAGAACAAATGTTCTACTTCTGAAACAGACATATCATGTCTTACTGTGAAAACAGTATAGAGTTTGAAATAAAAACACTACGGATTGCGACGCAGTGTTTTGGGGTATGTATTTTGTTAGTTTGCTCGAGCTGTGGCAGGGTCGTTACTTAGGGAAAGTTGTGGTGCCGGCTCGCGGAACGTGACATAGCGAGTTTCTTGTGCTTCTTTCCCATGACGACGCTTGGCAGAAACAGTAATGGTGTTGACTCCTGGCTTAAGATCAATCGTTTCTGTAAATATACCTTCTTGGTTGTTGAAAATTTCTTTGCCATTGATCATGACCATCACTTCTTTGTCTGTTTTTCCGTGAATATCAAGTTGTTTTTCTTGGGTAATTTCCCCATTGGTTGGGTTGTAGAGTGTGAGGGCCGGTGGCTCAAGAATTTGTCGTACTTGTAATACGAGATAGCCGAGAAGTGCGATAATAATCGTGGCAATGCTGGCGGTGCGAATAAGAAGAGGGAGATTGTGAAAATAATTTCTTTTTACTATCAATGGTTGTTGACATGGGGGAGAGGCGGTATCTTCTTCCAAACAATATTGTTGGACAAATGGAGTTGGGTCTATTCGTAATCCTTTCAGGTACCGAACAATAAATCCTTTGTGGTATACGGCACTTCCGGGAAGTTTTTCAAATTGACAGTTTTCCAAGGCTTCGAGATATGATTCTTTGATAGCGGTTTTTTTGGCAAGGTCTTTGAGTGACACACCGGCTTGCTCACGGGTTTCTTTGAGTCGCAAACAAACACGTTTTCCTTCGCTGATTTTTTTGATGGTAAATTTGTCCATAGGAAAAAAGTTTTCTTGCTGAATAGTATAGCGAATTTTGAGGAAAAAGACAATTTTGTCACTACATCACTACATCACTACATCACATATACTCCTGAGAGGAAAAATTATAACAAGATTGTTGTGACTGCTTTTGTACAATTTTTTGTTAGTGCCAAAAGGAGTTTTTTATGGTCTCTTCGGGTTTTTGGGGTGGTTTGTTTGACCTTTTATTTGAATAGGTGTCTTCATCTTCTTCGTTGTCTTCATCTATCGGTTCATCATGTTCAAGTGTCTCATCTTCATCTTTGGTATAAGAATCGTCATCCATTTCTGGAGTATCGTTATTGGGTAATTCACTATCAGTGGTATCTTCCAAATTTTTACTGATGTCTTCTTCATCTTCGTTTTCTTCTTCACTCTCATATGCTTCCTCGTCTTCAAATACGTCAGGTGCCTCTTCAGTTTTGCGAGGTTGTTTGTAGACATTGAGTTCTCCGCCCATATCCATGGTTTCTTCAATCTCTCGTTCCGTGACCAGAATTTCTCGCGGCTTTGCGCCGTCGGCCGGGCCAATGATACCGGCTTCTTCGAGTTCATCAAGAATGCGTGCTGCTCGAGCATATCCAACTTTGAACCGACGTTGTAAAAATGACGCGCTCGCTTTACCTTGTTCAACAATGAGATTTTTTGCATCTTCAAACAATGGATCTTGATCGTCTGTGGGTCCACCAAACATATTCATGGTACCGCCGGCCGAAGGTTTTGCTACAATAGAATCATCGTAGACCGGTTTCTCTCCGCCGGTCAATTCTTGCACGACACGCTTCATTTCTTCTTCGGAAATGTACGCGCCTTGAATACGCACCGGTTTGGATAATTCTGCAGTAGACAGCAACATATCACCTCGCCCCAGTAGTTTTTCCGCGCCGCCGGTATCAAGAATCGTTCGAGAGTCGGTGAGTGATGCTACTGAAAAGGCAATACGACCCGGAATGTTGGCTTTCATGAGACCGGTAATAACATCAACACTCGGGCGTTGTGTTGCCAAGATCAAGTGGATGCCCACTGCGCGTGCCATTTGAGCGAGACGAATAATGCCGGCTTCCACGTCTCCCGGAGCGGTAGCCATGAGATCAGCCAATTCATCAATGATAAAGACAATGTGCGGGAGTTTTGGATTGGCGTGTTTGTTGAAACTGGTAATATCGCGATTGCCGGCTTGGGAAAGAAGTTCAAAGCGACGTTCCATTTCACCGATTGCCCATTTGAGAGCGTTTACTGTTTGTTGAGTGTTGGTAATAACCGGCGTCAGGAGATGTGGAATGCCATTATATAAGGTTAACTCTACTCGTTTTGGATCAACCATAATCATGCGGAGTGTTTCAGCAGTGTTTTGGTATAAGAGCGACATGATCAGCGTATTGACACAGACAGTTTTTCCGGATCCGGTAGCTCCGGCAATCAAAAGGTGTGGCATGCGAGGTAAATCCGCAAACCAAGTTTTTCCGGCCACGTCTTTTCCGAGCGCGATCATCATGTTGTGCGGGCGAGCAATGAATTCTTGACTTTCCAACAATTCTCGAAAGGAAACCATGGCGGTTTTTTCATTTGGTACTTCAATACCGACCAGTGATTTTCCGGGAATTGGCGCTTCAATCCGAATGGGGTGAGCCGCAAGTGCGAGAGCCAGATCGTTTGAGAGGCTGGTAATACGTGACAATTTTACTCCACTTGCCGGCTTGAGTGAATATTGGGTTACGGTTGGGCCTACTCGCACATCTTCCATGGCGACGTCAATATTAAACTCTTTGAACGTATTTTGAATAATCTCGGCATTGGTTTTGATGTCCCCACTAGATGGTTTCCCTTTTTTATTATTGAGAAGTGCTACAGAAGGGATTGGTTTAATCAATACATGTTGAAGCCATGCCGGAGTTTCTAGTGCACCGGATTTTTCTTCTTCAGCTGATTCGGTTTTTTCCGCGCGAGCCGGAGCGCGACGCACCGGTGCTTCCACCTCTTCTTCAATGTCTTCTTCTGATTCATCTTCGTCTTCCATCTCTTCTTCTCGCTCTTTTTGTTGTTTTTTGATTTTCTCGCCCAGTTTTTTACTAAAGAAATGTCGAGCCGGTGTTTCTGCGGTCTCTTCTTCCTCTTCGTCGTCGTATTCATCTTCCGGATAGGAAAATTGTTTTTGGGTCGGTTCTTTTACAAAGGCACTTTTCATGCCGGTCCAGATGCGGTGTGGAATAGTAGCGAGAAGTTCTAGAAAGCTGCGCTGAAGATGAATAAAAGCATCGAGTGTGGTGTGGAACATGAGCATGACAGAGACCATGGCAGTACCCATAAGGACAATGACGCCGGCAATGCTTCCAAGATATGTTTTTACCGGCCAAGCGAGCATACCAAATACGCCGCCTCCATTTCCTTCAAGTGATTCTGTCCACATGGATTCCAGTGGAAAACTGATATGGAGAAGACTTGAGAGAGAAAGGAAAAAAAGACCAGCGCCTATCAGATGCACCGGTCGATAGGAAAATTCTCGATCTGTAATAAGATACCACGCTGAAACCAAGAGAATAATTGGTGTGACAAAGCGAATTGAACCAAATAGAAAACTGAGCACATACTCATTGAGAATAATACCAATAGTTCCAGCTTTTTCAAAAAAACTGAGTCCAATGATGATGGCGCTGATAATGAGAATGATGGCGAGAATGCCGTGAGAGAGGGTAGGGTCAAAGGTACTAGCAGCTTGACGGCGTGATTGTCTTGGTCGGGACATAACAAGTGGTCGTTCATTAAGCGTAAGAATGGGGGTATTGTACCACAGTTTCTCTGGGGAGAAAAGATGGAGGCGGGGTAATTTCTAATTCATCTAATTTCTAATATCTAACCAATTTCAGATAACAGATAACAGATAACAGATAACAGATAACAGATATATACTCTTCTTGGTCAAACTACAATCAATACTGATATCTGCTATTTGCTATCTGTTATCTGACACACGTACTTCATTATTTCATCGACCCAGACGAGTCCGCCTTGCCTGCCCACCTAGAGTGGGGGCGGAGCTATTTCCCTATTTCGTTATTTCTCTATTTCGACGTTTCGTCATTTCGTTGTATTTCGTCAAGTCGTTTCGCCTCCGCCCAGGCCAGCTCGTAAATCTTCTTCATGGCATCAGCAATTTCGGCGCTTTCAATAATGATCCCGAGTTTTTCTCGCCAGGAGGCAATCATGACTTTGTTGTCATAGATGTTTATTTCGGGGGAGAAATAATATTTGTCTGGTGGTATGAGGGCTGTCTCTCGGGCTTCTTCTTTGTCTTTGCTGGCTCGCTCTTGACCAATGTCGGTGCTAGGAATAATAGCTCGAATGTTGATGTGTTTTTTGGCGCGGCGTTGATAGTATTTTGGAAAATAATCCGGGAGCGCGGCGTGCATGTCGTCTACCGTGGCGTAGGCGCGAATGGTTTCTTTGGCAGTCAGCGTGTCTTCATATACATCTTCTAGTCCTTGTTTTCCTTCATAAAATCGAACTCTTGGGCGATCACTCACATTGTGAATTGATTTCAATTCCGGAAGTTTTTGTTTGGCTTGTTTGAGAAGTACTTGTGTGCGTTTTTTTCGTTCCTCAAGTAGTTTGATAATGTTGTCGGGTGATTCGGCGACATATTCCTGCTTTGGTTCTTTGCCGGAAATACTCACCAGGCCGTAGTCGATCAGTTTGTTCAAGATATCATAGCCCGTAGTACGATTGAGTCCGGCTTGGCGAGTGATTTCTGATACGGTTCCCTTTCCCATAGTCAAGAGTACCAGATAGACATTGACTTCTTTTTCCGGCAGATCGAGAGATAACAGAAATTCCTTCAGGGGGAGGAGAGAGTTGTTCATGGGTTAGAAGGCAAATTATGTTCGAACGTACGAACAGTAAGTACGAACATACGAACTACGAACATGCTCCGCCCAAGGCGGACCCGCCTTGGGCGGGGAATGATGCGAATTATGCGAATGTTTTTGTGTTAGTGGAGTGACGAACGTCAGTTCGCCACAAGGTAGGTGTTCTATTCTTTGACGAACTGGCGTTCGTCATTCCACTACCTTTTACGAAGGATATGAACAATCACCAAACAGCTGCACCGCTGCTCGGACGGGTATGAATTTTTTGAGGATGGTTTTTCCACCTTCACTCTTTGGAGCTTCGGCGGATAATAGAGGCAAAGGTACTATAGCACAATCATTCTTTTGTGTCAATATGTTTCCACAATTTAATTATATACAGATAATTTGGCTAATATATAATATAATTTGCTATATAGATTGACGAAGTGTATTGACAGAATGTAGTTATTGCGATAGAGTTGGCTATTCCCACAGAGAAAGCCAGACATTGGGTTTGGCTAGTGGGGATGGGGGATGACATGCGAGTTGAAGTTATCGTGGTGCGTTACTGGTATCAGGACAAGAGGTACATGGGGCATCAGCCTGCACCGCTGGATGAACAACTCAGCAAGAAGCTGGAGACCTTCTTGAATAGAGGGGTCAAGATCCACAGCATGCAGCAGTCTCTTGCTCGTTCGCAGGGCGTAGAGACGTGCATCGTCACGATTCTCTACGAGAAGAGATAGGAGGAAACATACAAAAAGGAGGGCGGTCCGCGGGCGCAAGCACATGGACCACACTCATCCGTTGGCCAACCAATACGGACAAACAAGCCTCGAGACGTCGGGTGCTTTTTTGTTTTTTTTTTGATAAGGATGTTTTTGGTCTTGATTTTATTTTTGTAGGGTGTATACTTATTTTGTCGCCCAAAATATAAGATATGCTATCGCCCCTTTAAGCTATAAAGACGGGCGACGGTTCCAATACAGCTTAACCGTTTGGTAAGCATATCTATTGGGCGACCACCGTCGTCCTTTTTTGTATTTTATTATCTTTTTTATTATTAATGCATATCGATATGTCATCATCTATTGTTTCTGTGTCTACTGAAAAAAAACAAGCCGAGGTGCTTAGTAACAAATCAGTTTTTGATCAGTTTACGAGGAAGTATGCATTATCGAAGACCTTGCGGTTTGAGTTGAGACCGGTTGGGAAGACTCGCGAGAATATCGAAAAAGCAAATCCTAACTTTATTCGTGATAAAGAAATTGAAGACGCCTATCAAATATTAAAGCCGGTATTTGATAAATTACATGAGGAGTTTATTACTGAAAGTTTGGAGAGTGATGAAGCAAAACACCTCTCTTTTGAGGATTACTTTTCTGTTTATAAAAACTTAAGAAATGAGCAAGATAGGGAAGAGAAGAAAAAGATAGAAAAATCATTAGAAACGAAAGAAAAAAATTTGCGGGCTGCGTTTTCTGATATTTATAAGGCAGAAGGAGAAAAGTTTAAGAGCAAAGTCGGGAGCGACAAAAAAGGCAAACCTATTTTAAAAGAAGACAGTTTTAAGATTCTTACGGAAGTTGGAATTTTGAAATACGTTAAAGCAAAAATTGAGGAGTTTGTGGTGATGAATTTAAAAACCCACGAAGGCAAAGAAGTAAAAAAAGAAGACTTAGAGAAAGCTTTAGGAACCGCTGATTCAAAGGGGGTGTTTGAGGGCTTTTTTACGTATCTAACCGGTTTTAATCAAAATCGGGAAAATTACTATTCAACGGAAGAGAAAGCCACAGCGGTTGCTTCACGAATTATCGATGAAAATTTGCCAAAATTTGCGGACAATGTTTTGGAATTTCAGAAAAGAAAAGATGAATATTTAAAAGTATATGATTTTTTAAAAGAAAACGGAATTGAAACAATTGGAAAAAATCAAAAAGGTGAGAAAGTTGAATTGGAAAAAATTATTGCAGATATTTTTGAAATTGGTTATTTTACAAATTGTTTATCACAAAGAGAAATTGAAAAGTACAATTTAAATATTGGTAATGCGAATAATTTAATTAATAGGTACAATCAACAGCAAAGTGAAAAAAACAAAAAGTTGAGAATTTTTAAAACTCTCTACAAGCAAATTGGATGTGGTGAAAAGGGTGATTTTATCCCAGCAATTAAAAATGATGATGGGTTGAGAGCTGTTTTGAAAAATGTTGTAGAAAATGGTGAAAAATATTTTGGACAATTTGATGGAAAGATTGAAGACAAAGTTGATACAGTAGGTGAGTTTGTCCACTATATTATAAACCACGAAAGTTTTGAGGGCATTTTTTGGAGTGACAAAGCATTGAATACAATTTCAGGAAAGTATTTTGCAAATTGGTTTATCTTGAAAAAAGCCCTTAAAGAAGGTGGTGTGTTTGGCGGGAAGAAAAAAGACGATGAGGATATTAAAATTCCTCAAGCCGTAGAGCTGAAAAATTTGTTTGAAATTTTAGATAAAACAGAAAAATGGAAAAATAAGGAAGATGGACTTTTTAAGACATCGCTTTTTGATGGTGAGGGTAACAAGAAAGGAATAATTGAACGAGCTGAAAAACCTAGCAAGGCATTGCTTGGGATGATTTTTGCTGATGTGGAGAAAATGGCAAAAGATTTTAGTGAGCTGTCACCAAAGGTTTTATCCATAACGACAGATTTTAAAAAACCTGAACATATAGAAAATATTAAGATGCTTTTGGATAGTGCTTTATATGTAAATCAAATTGTGAAGTACTGGAAAGTAAAAGACAAATTTGCGGTTGATCCAATATTGGCGGAAAGTTTGAAAGCGATTTTGTTTGGCGATAATAATCCAACAAAGTTTTACGACATTATTCGAAATTATTTAACTAAAAGACCTCAGGAAGGGCTAAATAAGTTAAAGTTGAATTTTGATAATTCTGTCTTAGGTGGTGGTTGGGATGTAAATAAAGAGCCTGAACGGTGGTGCTTAATTTTAAAAGATGGTGAGAAAAAGTATTTAGCAATTTTAACCAAAGCATCACAAAAACTTTTTGGCGAAAAGGCAAAATATAAAGAAGTTGTAACAGATGAAAATTATTTAAAGATGGACTATAAACTTTTACCAGGTCCGAATAAGATGTTACCAAAAGTTTTGTTACCAAAGCGTAACCGCAAAGAATTTGGAGCGACTGACGATATCTTATCAATTTATGATGAAGGTGGGTTTAAGAAAAATCAACCGTCATTCACAAAAGAAAAACTGTGGAAGATCATCGATTTCTACAAAGAAGGTCTAAAAGTATACCCATCAGCAGAAAAATCGTGGCAGGATTTGTTTGGCTTTAATTTTTCACCAACTGAAAAATTTGAGAGTATTGATCAATTTTATAATGAAGTTGAGAAACAGGGGTATAAACTTTCATGGAATATTATTAGTAAAAAATTAATTAACGAGGCAGTTGAAAACGGTGAAATATACTTTTTTGAGATTCGTAATAAAGATAATAATTTAAAAGAAGGGAAAGAAAAAACAAGTGAAAAAAATTTACACACTATTTATTGGAATGAAATTTTTGGTGATGTTGCTAATAAGCCGAAATTAAATGGTGAAGCTGAAATTTTTTATCGAAAAACTATCTTAAAGAAAAAAGAAAATGAGACAGATAAGGAGTTCGAAATAAGATTGAAAGAAAAATTGGGGAAGAAAAAAGACAAAAGTGGCAAAGAAGTTTTAGAGCATAAACGTTTCGCAAATGAAAAATTTGTTTTTCATTGCCCTATAACTTTAAATTTCTGTTTGAGATCTTTAAAGTTTAATGATGAAATCAATGAAAGCATGGTTAAATTAAATGATGATATTACTACCATCGGTATTGATCGCGGTGAAAAACATCTTGCGTACTACTTTGTTGTCAAACAAACAAAAGACGGAAAAATTGAAACTTTAGATCAAGGCAGCTTCAATGAAATCAATGGACAAAATTATGCTGAAAAACTTGAGAAAATGGCAGGAAATCGTGACGAGGCGCGAAAGAACTGGAAAACCATTGGTACCATAAAGGAATTGAAAGATGGCTACATCTCTCAAGTTGTGCGAAAAATTGTTGATCTTGCTATTTACGAGGATGTTGAAAAGAAAGTATTCAGAGAAACTCCTGCCTTTATAGTTTTGGAAGATTTGAATATCGGATTCAAGCGTGGTAGACAAAAGATTGAAAAACAAGTATATCAAAAACTTGAATTAGCTCTCGCAAAGAAGTTAAATTTTCTTGTTGATAAACATGCTAAAGAAGGAGAAATTGGCTCGGTAACTTCTGCCTTGCAGTTAACTCCGCTCGTAAATAATTTTGGTGATATTGAGGGTAAAAAGCAGTTTGGGATTATGTTTTACACTAAAGCTGATTATACGTCACAGACAGACCCTGTTACCGGCTGGAGAAAAACTATCTATCTGAAAAAAGGTTCTGAAGAAAGTATTAAAAAACAGATATTGGATAACTTCGACGATATTAAATTTGATGGTAAAGACTACTACTTTAAATATACTGATAGAAATACCAATAAACCATGGGAACTATATTCTGGTAAAGACGGAGAAAGTTTAGATAGATATTACAGAGAATTGGTGCATGAGAACAGTGATAAAAAATGGGTTCCAAAAGAACAAAATTTAAAGAAAATCCTTGATGGCTTATTTGAAGGTTTTGACAAAGAGAAATCACTACTTGAACAACTGAGACAAGGAAAAAATCCAAATAAAATCAATGATCGCACCTCATGGGAGTCTCTGCGTTTTGTAATTGATTTAATTCAGCAGATCAGAAATTCAGGTAAAACAGAAGAAGACGCTGACTTTATTCTTTCCCCCGTACGAGATAAAAACGGAAACCATTTTGATTCCAGAAAGATAAATTTAAATCTTCCAACCTCTGGTGACGCTAATGGTGCATACAATATCGCACGAAAAGGAATTATTATGTGTGAGCATATCAAAAGGGATTTGAGCTTGTTTATATCTGATGAAGAATGGAGTGCGTGGTTGGCGGGTAGAGAGATTTGGGAAAATTGGATAAAGAAAAATGAAAAAAATTTAAAACGAAAACAATAACATGGAATCCTACATCCAAATCTCAAAAATAAATGATTTTATTTTTTGTCCTCGTTCGGTGTATCTACATACTATCTACGATAATTTTCACAAAAAGAGTTATCAAAGAACTCCACAAATTGCCGGAACGATAGCACACGAAAGTATTGATACTGGTGCATATTCTTCTCGTAAACGATATTTGATGGGCAAGGAAGTGTATTCCGACGAACTTAGTTTGTGCGGGAAAATTGATATATACGATCTTCAAACTAAAACACTTATTGAACGGAAAAGGAAAGTTGTTAAAATTTATGATGGGTATAAGTATCAATTATATGCGCAAATGGCGTGTATGAGAGAAATGGGGTTTGAGATAGAAACGCTTAAAATCCATTCACTCTCTGATAATAAAAGTTACATTTTGGACATGCCGAATGAAGAAGAATGGCAGAAGTTTATTGATATTGTAGAGCGTGTGAATAATTTTTCAGTTGCTGAGGCCAAAATTTTGGCGGATAGCAAAAAATGCGCACAATGTATTTATCAGCCACTGTGTCACCCTCTATGATGTCATTACCAGATTTCAAGGAGAAGCAATTGCTTGTGATAGCAGCCAAAGATGCCGCGGAAAACAGGCTTCAGTTTAAGAATGAGAATATATGTTTCACTCAAGATGGGAATATTGTCAATCAGCTCTCATGTCATAAAGTATTTGCCGTTTTTATCGTTGGTGATTTTTCTCTCACAACCGTACTCATTAGAAATTGTCAACAATATGGGGTTTCTCTGTTTTTACTAAAAGATAATTTTTTATCTTATGCGTCAATTATATCTACAGCATCAGGAAATTATTTACTTCGAGAAAAACAGTACGCTTCCTCTAGAGATTTTTCTATTGCTAAAAGAGTTGTAATAAATAAGTTGGTCAATCAACAAATACTTCTTAAGAATACGACTTCAATTGAGGCAAAACGTGTGTTTGAAAAAGAGATAGAGAAAAAGATGGAAAATACATTGACATCAAAAGAACTGTTAGGAATCGAGGGTAGTGCGACAAAATTGTACTTTCAAGAATATTTTAAAGAAATGAATTGGTATCGGAGATTGCCACGAGCAAAAGTGGACGTTAACAATCTTCTGATGGACATTGGGTATACGATGTTGTTTAATTTTGTCGATGCGTTATTGAACCTTTATGGATTTGATACGTATAAAGGTGTCTATCATACCTTGTTTTTCCAGAGAAAGTCGCTTGTATGTGATATTGTAGAGCCGTTTCGCTGCATTATTGATAAACAAATTGTAAAGTCATACAATCTTAAACAAATAGATAAAAAAGATTTTCTCTGTCTGAAGGGAAAGTACAGTCTTTCGTATGACAAACAAAAAAAGTATATTCGAATTTTTTCAGAAGCGATTATGGATAGAAAAGAAGAATTGTTTTCTTATGTGCGGGACTATTACTACTGCATTATGAATGACACTGACGAGATTCCGTTTTTTTATGTGAAATAAATTCAATATGTACATTGTTTCTTATGATATTGAGAGTAACCGTCGAAGAACGAAGTTTTCTAAATTTTTAAAGAAGTTTGGTAGACGTATTCAGTACTCGATTTTTGAAATTAGAAACAGCTCTCGTGTATTAAAAAATATCATGACAGAGGTTGAAATGGTGTATGAACCCCACTTTACAAACAGTGATAGTATCCTTATAATGCAATTATGTGAAGGTTGTAAGGGAAAAGTGAAGCGATATGGATATGCTGCCAACGAGGAAGAGGAAGTGGTGATTTTTGAATGAGATCTTTACAATTTATTTATAGAAATGTAGAAGTTTCTATGTATAGATTAGAGAAAAACCTTTATATAATTTTTATGAATTGTGCTAAAATAAGCAAAAAAGTCGTCTTTGCCTTTTGCGCAAGATTTGCATCTTTTGCGCTTATTTTAGCCATTTCAGCTCTCTAATACATATATTCAATTTCTACTTTTGTAGATTTGATCAAGTATTCGTATCCCATATTCTCTAATACATATATTCAATTTCTACTTTTGTAGATTGAAAGTAGTTTTTTTACCTGACGTTACTCTAATACATATATTCAATTTCTACTTTTGTAGATAAGACATACCAGTGCATACTGCATTAGCTCTAATACATATATTCAATTTCTACTTTTGTAGATGTAAAACGGGAAAAATTATTGCCACCTCTAATACATATATTCAATTTCTACTTTTGTAGATTTTTGGAGCAGAAATCAGCCACCCAACTCTAATACATATATTCAATTTCTACTTTTGTAGATACTTCTCACCGTGCTAGTGAAATTATCTCTAATACATATATTCAATTTCTACTTTTGTAGATTTCGATCAGCAAAATACAAAATTTATCTCTAATACATATATTCAATTTCTACTTTTGTAGATACGAGAGATATGAGCAAACTCTATCATTCTCTAATACATATATTCAATTTCTACTTTTGTAGATTCTGGTATGTTTCTA
>DYFM01000009.1 GCA_020725175.1 Candidatus Paceibacter sp. | reverse complement strand
TAAGTTTCACTCCAGAATCTAACGCAACAGTCTTGGCACGAAGTGCCATAGATGATACGTTGGATTCATATGAATAAATACACACGTTTAAGTGAAGAGGAGCGGGAGGAAATCAGTCGGATGCTCGCTCAACATTGTTCTTTTCAATATATTGCAAAATCATTGAAACGATCAGTCAGTACCATTAGTCGAGAGGTTCGAGCTGGAAGCTGTAACAAATATACCTATCGAGCCAAAAGAGCTCACGCTAGAGCCTGGAGAAACAGCCGCAAACGAAAGCTTGGCAAATACCTCTTGGATGAGCATATCCGGCTGAAACGGTACGTATATCGCAAACTTCGTCTCAAATGGTCACCAACCCAGATTGCCGAAACTCTGAAAATGGAGTATCCTCAGGATATGACTATGCGAATATCTCCCGAATCCATCTACAGCTATCTATTTGTTTTACCGAAAGGTACTCTCAAAAAAGAGCTTCTTTCTTGTCTTCGGCAAAATAGAAAACGTCGACACAAACAACGTCGTGGCGTGGAAGCAAAGCGAAAACTTGAAGATATGCTCAGTATTGAAGAGCGACCGAAAGACATAGAAGATCGAATCATACCCGGACATTGGGAGGGTGACCTCATTGTTGGAAAGAACAATCGTTCAGCTCTTGGCACTCTGGTAGAGCGCACGACCCGAACGACTATTCTCATCCCGATTAAAAACAGAAGTGCGGATGTAGTGGCCAAAGCCTTTGCTAAAGAAGTAAAGAAACTTCCTAAACAAATGCGACTCACCATGACCTATGATCAAGGACGGGAAATGGCCAGTCACAAACTGTTTACCGACATTACTGGAGTTAAAGTTTACTTTGCTCACCCGAGAAGTCCGTGGGAACGGGGGACAAATGAAAACACCAATGGACTCGTTCGACAATATTTTCCCAAAGGCACTGATTTTAACAAAGTTTCGAGATATCAGATAAAAAGAGCACAGCACCAGTTAAATGGACGACCGAGAAAAATTTTAGGCTATCATACTCCGTATGAAATCTTTAATCAATTAATTAATTCCTAACGCTGTTGCGTTAGATTCTAGGATCTAAGCCTTATTAATTAAATATTTATGGAAAAGAACGCAAAAATATATGTTGCTGGTCACCGAGGGTTAGTTGGTTCCGCAATTATTAGAAGATTACAAAGTGAGGGATACTTAAATATAGTTGTTCGTACTCATGCGGAACTTGATTTGACTAATCAGCAGGCTGTTAGGGAATTTTTTGAGGATGAAAAACCTGAGTATGTTTTTCTTGCTGCTGCAAAGGTCGGTGGGATTATGGCAAACAATACTCACCCTGCAGATTTTTTACTTCAGAATTTAGAAATTCAAAACAATGTAATACATCAGTCGCATGTATACGGAGTTAAAAAATTGTTATTTTTAGGCTCTTCTTGTATTTATCCCCGCCTGTCCCCTCAGCCAATGAAGGAAGAATATTTATTGACAGGACCTCTTGAACCGACAAATGAAGCATATGCGATTGCAAAGATTGCGGGAATCAAGATGTGTCAGAGTTATAATCGCCAATACGGTACGAATTTTATTGCAGTCATGCCGACAAATTTGTATGGTCCGAACGATAATTTTGATCCCGAACATTCACATTTGTTTGCGGCGTTTGTTCGAAAATTTTGTGAGGCAAAAAAGAATAACGAAACTAAAGTTACTATTTGGGGAACCGGAGTTGCACGACGTGAATTTTTACATGTCGATGATATGGTAGATGGATGTCTTTTCTTAATGAATAATTTTAATCCGACTAAGGAACAAAACGAAAAAGGGGAAATATTTTTCAATCTTGGAACAGGATCAGACCTGACAGTAAAAGAACTGGTTGAACATTTTAAAGATGTGGTTGATTATCATGGAGAAATCGAGTGGGATACGAGTAAGCCGGATGGCATGCCTCAAAAACTACAGGATATGACACGTATGCATGCGCTTGGGTGGAGACATTCGATCGAGCTTGATGAGGGGATTCGGATGACTTGCGAGTGGTATGTGAATAGTCGAAAGTAGGAAAGTTCATAAAGTACTGTGCTTATGGTATGGTTGTGGCTTTTTGGACTTTTAACTTTAAACTTTTGACTTTAGGTGTGAATAACCTTTTGACACCTTTTGACATCTAATGACACTTTCTGGTATACTCAAATAGTCAAAAGTCCACAGAGTCTTTAATGTCCAAAGTTGCGACTTCAACGGACTTTTGGACTTTTGGACTTTCGGCTTTACAGTCTTTTGACATATAACACGTCTATGCCCGAAATCCGTCCAAATGAAGTTTATACTATTGCCGAGGCTCAAGAGTTTCTTAAGGTGAGTAATAGTACCATGAAGCGCTGAATAAAAAAGGGCTTGATTAAGGCAAATAAAATTGGGAAACAGTATCGAATTTTGGGACATGAATTATTACGTTTGGTTTTTCCTGAGTTTGATGAGAAGGCTACTGGTTTGTATCAAAAGGTTAAGATTAAGACGATTGAGAAGACTAAGGATTGGTCTTGTCATCAATATAGTGCTAAATATGTATTTCATAAATAGTGAAAACTCAAGGCAAGAATTCACTCAACACTCTGGGGTTAGTAAAAAAGTTTTGCTCGGTAATGGTTTTATACCGAACTTAACGGGTTTATCAGTGTCTTCTCTTCTTGTCGGGCAAACCATTGATTTTCATGCTCACCAAACTATGTATGAAGTTTTCTATGTTACACAAGGAGTAGTACTTTTCACTTTTGAAGATCGATCTTTTAATGTTCATTCTGGAGAATGTATTGTTGTTGAGCCGGGTGAAGTGCACGCCCTAGAAAATAAGTATGACAAAATAACACATTTTCTTTACTTTGGGGTTGCTGTCGATTAATTTCATTTTTTTTAGTTTAGAAAACGTAACAGAGTATGAGTAAAACAGCCATCATAACAGGCATTTCTGGACAGGATGCCGCTTACCTGGCCCATTTTCTTTTAGAAAAAGGGTATCGAGTAATAGGGATCGGTCGTTCACTGGAGAATAACAAATTGTGGCGTTTGGTTGAGTTGGGACTTTTAGATAAAATCGAAGTGGTAAGCGGTGATATCTCCGATGCTACTTTTGTCCTTCATATTATGGCAAAGTATAAGCCTGACGAATGTTATAACTTTGCTGCCGTTTCTTTTGTAGGACAATCATGGGTAGTTCCAAGTGTTACTATGAATATCAACACAACTGGTGTCTTGAATCTTCTGGAAGCTATTCGACAGATGTCCCCGGAAACAAAGCTATATCAAGCGGGAAGCTCTGAGATGTTTGGCCGTCCGGTTGAATCTATTCAAAACGAAAAAACTGAATTTAAACCATGCAATCCATATGGTGTCTCTAAAGTGGCTGCGTTTCAGTTGGTGGATATATATCGTTCGGCATATAATGTTTTTGCTTGTAATGCTATTTGTTATAATCATGAATCACCTTTGCGAGGAATGGAGTATGTTACTCGTAAGATAACAGATGGGGTTGTTAGGATAAAATATGGTTTGCTGAAAGAAATTAGATTAGGAAATATTCAGTCACGGCGAGACTGGGGATACGCAAAGGATTATGTGGAGGCAATGTGGCTCATGTTACAGCAACCTGCGGCAGGGGATTATATATTGGCTACCGGTGTTACTCATTCAATCGAAGAATTTTTATCCACAGCTTTTGAGTTGGCGGGAATATCCGATTGGAGAAATTATGTTGTAGAGGACGAGCGTTTTTTTAGACCACTAGAGCCCCACCAATTGTGCGGGAATCCACAAAAAGCGAAAGAGCAGCTTGGATGGAAACCTAAAGTTGACTTTTCAAATTTAGTTGCAGAGATGGTTCGGGCAGATGAGCAGAGAATACTAAGAATATGAGAAGATTGAAGCACATATCTTTAGATCTCGTACAAAATTTATTTGCTTCTAGGAAAGGTATCCATTTTATTACAGATGGGGCGGATTGGGTAATAAAAAGTATTGGCAAATCACTACAAACACATTTATTATCTCACACTGCCTTTCACATAGCTACGTCTACACAGTTTCTCAAGCATTCGACAATTCACTTTGGAACAGTTGCTACCCTTATAAAGGGAGAGAAAATTTTATTACCTCATACATCAAATAGAAATATTTTAACATGGTTTCACATCGAACCAGATGACTCTCGAATAAAATATATTCCAGCATTGAATACGAAAATAGCAAAAGTACATACTGCATCATCAATTTCAAAAACACAGCTTATTACACATGGATTTGATGAAGAAAAGATTCATACTATTCCTCTAGGAATTGATACAACGCATTTTTATCCATTTACTAAAGAGAAGCGACATGAAATTAGGCAACACCTTGGAATTCCTGATGGTGTACATGTCATAGGTTCATTTCAAAAAGATGGAAATGGATGGGGAGAGGGTTTGACACCAAAATATGTCAAAGGACCTGATATTTTTTGTGATGTCGTCGAAAGTTTGGTTAAGCAATTTCCAATACATATATTACTCACAGGACCAGCACGTGGATATGTAAAGAAACAGCTAGAGGATAAAAATATTCCCTATACACATGTATATGTTGATACATATGAACAAATGGTAGAATATTATAATGCACTTGATCTGTATATTATTGGTTCTCGTGTAGAGGGAGGACCTATGGCCCTTTTAGAATCTTGGGCGTGTGGAGTCCCTGTAGTTTCTACGAAGGTTGGTATGGCTGTAGACATAATGAGACATGGGGAAAATGGATATATCGTGGATGTGGAAGATGTGGAAGGTCTTTCTCATTATGCAAGTATTCTTTTGGATTCTCTTGATGCACGTGTTTCTCTGATAGATCAAGGACTAAGGGATATTGCTTTTTATGATTGGAGTTTATTGTCTCAGCGCTATTTCGATGAATTATATCGAGATGATAGTACAAAAGTATGAAAATCCATATTTTTTTCGGTATAAAAGAAGGACCATGGGGTGGTGGAAATCAGTTTTTAAAGGCGCTTAGAAATGAATTCCAGCAAACGAATGTGTATGAAGAAGATGTTGAAAAAGCAGATGTAATTTTATTCAATAGTTTTCCTTTTGGAGAAGAATGGAGAATACGAAAACTTTTTTCTTTGAAACGGCGTGGAAAAATTATTCTTCATCGTATAGATGGTCCGATTTCTATTATAAGAGATAAAGATAAAGAGATAGATCATCTTATCTACAAGATAAATGCCGTATATTCAGAAGGGACTATTTTTCAATCTCAATGGAGTAAAGAGCAAAATATTCGCATGGGGATGCCATCTTCTAAATATGAAGCGGTTATTGTAAATGCACCGAATCCACACGTCTTTAACAGAAAAAATAAAAATGAATATAAAAAAGATGGAAAGATTCGCCTGATTGCTACAAGCTGGTCATCAAATATGAGGAAGGGATTTGAGATATATCAATATCTTGATTCTCATTTAGATTTTTCAAGATATGGCATGACATTTATTGGAAATTCACCAATTAATTTCAAACATATTCGTATGCTCTCACCCATGTCGAGCGAAGATCTCGCGGAGCAATTGAAGCAGGCTGATATATATGTTACGGCATCACAGTCTGATCCATGTTCCAATTCTCTTTTGGAAGCACTTCATTGTGGGTTACCTGTGGTAGTTTTGAATGATGGTGGACATCCTGAGCTTATGCAGCATGCAGGTGAAGTGTTTGATTCCAAAGATGATATTTTACAGAAGATAGAGAATGTTGCTTCACAGTATCAGAAGTACCAATCCGCTATATCGGTTCAAACATTACAGGATATAGCAAAACAGTACTATACGTTTGCTCATACTATTTTTACCGATAGGCAAAAAAGTGCAGAAACACACACAGTACCTACATGCAAAGATGTACTCTCATTAATGACATCTTCACTGGCATGGAAAATCAAGTCAAAAATATGTCACATCATTCAGAAAATAAAGTAAATCAGGATATATATGATTGGCTTTTTTATGTAAAGAACAATGTTCCTCATTTTTTGTCATTTTTAAAAGGAAAGAAAAGAGCAGGATTTTATCATTATTCTTTATCGGGTGATTATTTTGGAGAACACATAAAATGGGGGCTTGGGAATGCAAGTTTTTTTTTAAAAATTGTATATACGCTTGATCTTGAAGCACAATATACAAAGGAAATTTCGGATGCTATCTCATATATACAATCTTTTCAAAAAAAAGATGGATATGTGTATGATCGATTCCTGGCGTACGTATCTTTTCCTATTCGTACAATAAAAGGGGTTCAAGCGAGATCACTTTCACCATTATACTACAACGAAATAAAACGTGCAGAAACAAGGCAAGCAATTTCTGCTGTATTGCTTCATACTCCAAAATTTGATTATTCACTAAAAGATATTCAAAAATCAAAAAAAGAAGTTCATGAATATCTTGAACGGCTCGATTGGAGTAAGCCATGGCATGCGGGAAGCCATGTGAGCCATCTTCTTTTCTTTTTGAAGCATGCACAGTTTGATAATGATGAACTGATTACAGTTGTAATAGATTGGATACATCATATGCAACAATCTGATGGTTTTTGGTACAAGGGTAGCTCTGTATCTGCACAAGAAAAGATAAATGGAGCAATGAAAATTATTACTGGACTTAAGGTCGTTGATAGCGTTATGTTTGATAAAGCAAAAAAAATCATTGACTTTTGTTTGCTGAAGCAACATGATGCGCATGCATGTGATAATTTTAATATCGTATATGTTTTAAAATACTGCAATGAAATAGTACAGTCTTCCTATAGATATGATGATATTTGTACATTTATGTTACAGAGATTAGAAACATATAAGCAGTATTATTATAAAGAGAAAGGTGGATTTTCTTTTCACAAAGAAAGAGCAAATAGATTATATTATCATGCTCCAGTTTCTCGTGGTTTATCTGAACCGGATATCCACGGAACGACACTTTTTTTATGGGGGATAAGTCTCATCGCTCAAGTATTACATTTTGACGAAAATATGGGTTTTAAAGAATTCACAGCATAGAGTCTATTGACACCTATTGACACTTTTTGATACTATTGAAATAGCTTTTTTATATAGATATGGCAGAAATTAAGTCAAATGAAGTATATACTACTGCTGAAGCGCAGGAGCTGTTGAAGGTGAGTAATAGCACAATAAAGCGCTTGCTTAAGCAAGGGCTTATTCGTGCTAATAAAGTCGGAGGGCAATATCGTATTTTAGGTCATGAATTACTTGCACTTGTATCGCCTGAGTTTGACAAGGGGGCCACAACCGCATACCGGCGCATAAAAAAAACGATACAACAAAGAACTCGTGATTGGTAATTTATTAACTATGAAAATACTTGTAACAGGCGGAGCTGGATACATAGGGTCGGTTCTTGTGCCACAATTATTACAGGAGGATTATCATGTTAAAGTGTACGATAGTTTACTCTTCAAACAGACCTCCTTACTACCATTTTTCGCAGACAAACGTTTTGAGTTTGTAAAAGGAGATATTAGAGATTTTAGTTTATTGCAAGAATCCGTCAAAGATGTGGATTTAATTATTCATCTAGCGGCTATACTGGGGGCTCCTGTATGTAATGCATCCCCTGTATTGGCTGAGCAAGTAAATGTCCAGGGAACAATAAATCTTAATTTAGCAAGATCTTCTTCACAGCCAATTATCTATGCTTCGACAGGGAGTAATTATGGCGTCGTAGAAGGTATTTGTACAGAAGAGAGCCCATTGCGACCACTGTCGGTTTATGGACAAACAAAAACAAAAGCGGAGCAAATATTGCAAGAAAGTGGTGAGATTGTTGGTTATCGCTTTGCGACAGCTTTTGGGATTTCACCTCGTCTTCGACTTGATTTGTTACCAAATGATTTTACTTTTCAAGCTTTGAGGACAGGTAATCTAATTGTTTATGAGAAACATGTTAGGAGAACATTTATTCATGTAAGAGATATCGCAAGGGCTTTTATTCACGGGATTAAAGAGTATGATAACATGAAAGATAATATTTATAATGTAGGTGATGAATCGTTAAATGCTACAAAAGAAGAGGTGGCAAAGCTCATCCACCAAAAAGTAAAGTTTTATCTTCATTTTGCTGACATAGGTTCAGATCCTGATAAACGGGATTATGAAGTATCATACAAGAAAATACGTTCAACAGGATATCATACAACAATTTCGCTGGAAGAAGGAATTGGTGAGATGGTGCGGGCGTTCCAGTTGATTAATCTTGATAACCCGTATATTAACTTCGTATAGATGGTATGGTAGGTTATATTGAAAAAATAAGTTTGTCCGCCGTGACAAATTCTCTGACCACGATCATTTCAGTAATATCTTCTATTATAACTGTGCCACTGTTTATGCGTGCAGTTGGTTTGGAAGATTATGGATTATATTTGGTGATCACATCTTTAGTTGGTTTTGTGAGTCTTACCGATATCGGTATAACAGCTGCGGTTACGAATAAAATTGGATATTTAGCTGCAGAGAAAAAATATGAAGAAATAACTTGGCTGCTCAGTGGTGCCATTTGGTTCTTACTCTCAATTGTTGTCTTATTTGGAATTTTTTTGGTAATCCTTTTTTTGGTGGATATTATTTCTCTTAATCTTTTACTTGGCATCTCAGGAAATACAGCAACACTTGCTCAAAACCTTTTTTTTATTCTTTTGTTTTTTGCTGCTGTAAATGTTCTTATTGGAGGAATTCTGAACTCGCTATTCCGTGGCATGAATGAGATGCCCACATATAATACACTTCAATTTATATATATAATCTTATACTCTGCTAGCTTTATCCTTTTTTTACTTTCAAAACCAAGTATAACACAAATTGCATTTTTTCAAGGGGGATGCTTAAGTCTTAGAGTAATTTTTCTTTTTGCATTTGCAAAACGACGTTTTTACTGGTTAAAATTTACAAAAAAGCTTGTATGTATCCGAGATATATTACCCCTTCTTTCTCATAGCTTAAGCTTTTTTCTCCTCTCCTTTTTCAATAGTCTTATTAGTAAAACAGATTTTTTGGTTATCTCTCACATTGTGGGGGTTGCGTTTGCACCAATATATTCTTTTGCGGATAAGCTGTTTCGTTTACCTGCCCAGGCAATACAAGTATCAGATGCTTCTTTGCCTAGTATTACAGCACTACATCAATTACACCGGTACAATGATATGGTAATTTTATATGGAAGAGTTTTGAGAATGCATATCATTTTTCGCTTGACAATTCTGTGGTTTCTATTTGTATATTCACAAGAAATAATTACAATTTGGGTGGGTAAAGAATTTTTTTATGGCTACTTATTTACTGGTTCTTTTTTATTTCTATACCTCATTTACTCATGGGTCGGTCCACATTTTGAATTTATCAACGCAATGTTTAAACAAAAAGCTGAGTTAGTTCCAATGGCGATGAATGTGGCCATTAATCTGGCTATATCAATACTTTTAGGAATAAAAATTGGACTTTTAGGGATAATTTTTGGTACACTAGCCGGAAACTTATTTACAAATGTGATATACTTACCTAGATTACTTTCAAGATATTTGCCGATTCGCCCATGGTATGAATTAGCAAAAATTTTAAAAAGCTTTTTTTTCCCCGGTTTTTTGCTTTGGGTAGTGTATTACGTGACAAATATAATTTTTTCTGAAGCTATGCACATTTTATTCTCAGCGTCGGTGGTGGGGTGTGCGTATGTCTTTTTAGTTTATTTATTAGTTTTTTCGTCAGAAGAAAGGCGTTTTTTTCTTTTCAAATTACAACGTTATAGCCGGTTTTTTCAACAGAAAGTTGTATAACTAATTACTTGATTATGACTAAATTGTTTGATAAAATGAAAAGGTTTGGACTTCATTTGTTACGTAAACCTTTTTTAAATAAATTTACTTATAAGTATGCTTCAAAAATTTTTTTATTTGCCAAGTTTTATACAATAGGAAATATTAACAATGAAGCATACTGGTCAAGAATTCATGCAAAGGAAGCCACATCTCCAATTGGGCGTTTTGAAGATAAGGTGCTAGAACTACTAAAGACAATTGATTTTTCAGGGAAGAAAGTATTGGATGTGGGATGTGGTAGAGGAATTTTTTTGAGCCAAATTCCTGAGGCTATAGAAAGGGTGGGAATAGATATTTCTCATGCGGCCGTAGCAATGGCTAAAGAAGTAGGTATAGATGCATATCAACGCGAACTGCCGAATATTTTTTTGACAGAAAAAAAATTTGATATTATTACATCATTTGAGACGTTGGAGCATACTCGTAAATGGAAAGAGGCTATTAAAGAAATGGTTCGGTGTATGAAAGATGATGGTTATCTCATTATTTCAGTGCCATTTGAGAATAAGATCGTGATAAGTGAACATGTTACGTATTTTGATGTTGATCGATTATATCATTTTCTTCGAAAACATGTTACCGTGCTAGAAATTAAATTACTTGGACCGTGGCTTCTGTTTATTGCTACAAAAAAGAAGCAAACGTATGAGGATATTCATGATTATTTCCTTCAATAATTTTTTATGATGAAACAATTATGGATTAAGTTTCTTCGAGGTGGTAATCGTGTTATCGATTATACCATTTCAATATTGGATCGTGACAAAGCCAAGGTGGATTTCGGTGGATATAGAGTGGAACTAAAATTTTTTTTGGAAGAGAATTTTCACCAGATAAAAGGAAAAATATTGGATGTTGGTAGTGGCGATTGGACATGGACTAAGGAAATGTTGGTAAGTAAGGGATGTGATGTCATTTCTTTTGATAAGTTTCCACATTCGAACGTTGATGTGGTTGGTGATATATACGAATTGTCTAAATTCTTTAAAACTAATGAATTTGACGGCATTATTTGCACGGATGTTATTGAGCACGTTGCAAATCCTTTTATGGCGATTGAGCAAATGCTATTTGCCCTCAAGCCGGGTGGTTATTTATTGTTCAGCTGTCCATTTGACAAAGAACTTCATGGTGAAACATATGGAGATTATTGGAGAATAACAAGACAGGGGTGGGAAGAGTTACTTCGAGAAGGTTGCGAGCATATTTCTATTAAGTGGTGGGGTCATGAATTGAAACCAAAGTCTTATTTTATTAAAGCACAAAAAATTGACAAAAGATAATTATGCAAACGAAGCAAATTCTTTCAACTATTGATTTATCGTTTTCTGGTATTGAAAACTGGCAACAATATACACCTGAAGAACAGTTTTTTTGGGGAGAGTTTTTTACATTAAAAACTTTTGACCCAAATATTTTAACTTCATTTAAATATTACGCGCACAAATATTCATATTATCTTACCGTACAAGATATTGGAAGAATTGTTTTTTGTGCGGTGGTTGAAATTCTTAGATATCATCATATAAACCAAATGAGGCAAGTATTTTTTGGTAATTCTGGTGGATTGGATAGCGCAACAATATGTGCTTTATACTCCCGAGCTCAGAAGCTTGCTAAGGAACTTGGTGCCTCATTTGAAGTTATTTCTTATGGAATGCCGATAGCAAGTAATCCGGAACATAATAACAGAGCAGAAGAAACGGCTGAAGCATTTGGATTGAAACATATTACAATAAAAGGACTAGATGAAGCATTTCATGCATTGAAACAATCGGTTGAACCAGTTGGTCAATCTCTTACTTTTACTGAAGAAGAGTGGCGACGTGGGTTAGGGAATATAAAAGCACGCATTCGAATGATTGTGAACTTTTTTGGTACGACAAAGCGTGGGGGATACGTAGTCTCAACGGATAACTTATCTGAGCTGTATATGGCTTTTTGGACCCTTATGGGGGACGTAGGTGCCTTTGGTCCTATTCAAAACATTCTCAAAGGGTTGGAGTTACCATCTATTGCATATGCTTTGGGAGTACCAGATCGTACGCTGGGGGCAAAGCCTACGGATGGACTTGAGGTTCATACTTCTTTAGATGATCAAGAGGGAGGTGACACAGATGCCTTTCGTGGTGTACAATATCCTCATCTTGATGCTATTATTTGTCATGCCGCAGCACAAGGATTGGATTTAACGGTTTCGAATCAAGTTCATGTTGATGCTTCATTGATTGATAGTCCGTATGCAACACAAGAGGTTGTGGATGTATTGATTGCTCAGATGTCTAGTCCAGCATCTGTTTGGAAAAGAACAAAGGGGTCTATAGGTATTGCTATTTCACGTAAGGAGCTCGGTCTACAATCTTTGGTTGAAATAGCCAGTTTATTATAGGTGGTATATTACTATTAGTAATTGATATGAAGGTAATTTTAGTAATAACTTGTATATGAAAATAGAAATTGTTAATAAGTTAATTAGCAAGATACAATTTGAATTAACTGTTAGGTTTAAATTCTTTCGTAAGAAGAAAGATATAGAAAAAGATATAACTTCCTACATGTCTCAGGATCAAAGTAAATCTTTTCATGGCGATAAACATTTAAAAGAAGTTTTGTCATATTTATTTAAACAAAAGATTACTTCATTTGTGGAGACTGGCACGTTTTTGGGAAGAAGTACTTTATATGTTAGGGAAAACTACGCAGGGCCAATTTATAGTTTTGAAAAAAAGAGGAAACTTTATGAACTGGCTCAAAAAAATTTAGGCGGTAGAGATGTAACACTTGTTTATGGAGATTCTGGGAGTGAATTGCCAAAGTATTTTGAAAAATTTGGGGGTTACCCTCTATTTTATTTAGATGCACATTACAAGTGGGCTGAAGATTCTCCTCTGTCACGTGAGTTAAAAAGTATAACAGAAAATTTTGATAAGGCTGTAATTATTGTTGATGATTTTAAAGTCCCTGGAGATAATAATTTTCAATATGACGTTATTTTTGATTTTTCGAATAACCCATTAGGATATAGAAGAGAAAATTTAGATTTTAATTTCATCCATCAGTATATTAAGAAGGATAAGCAATATACCTTTTTTGTTCCTTTTTATATGGTTGACGATTCTAAGGAAAAAAATAATGGTTACCTTATCATTCTCATTGGGGTTCAGGATGATGTCGTATTTTTTTTAAATTCTCAAAATTTCCTTAGAAGGATTTAGCTTATTTGATGTTTCTGAAATTAAAATACTACTTTATAAATTGTGATTTGAAGCAGATTCATCCAACTTAAATATGATAAATTTATCCACGATTTTGCGAGTGTGTATTACAAAGTTTCTTAGAAAGTTTTTTGGTATTATCATTGGCCGGAAACCGCTTCGTTCAGTTTTTTTTTATGAAAATGATACATGTTTTAAAAAGTATGCATTGTTGTCATACAGGGTTTTTCATATACGCGAGAATTCAAAACAAACGTGGAGTTCTGGTGGTGACGTATTTGATATTATTCGAGTCCTGAGCCAATTAGGTTATAAAACTGATGTTGTGTGTTCAGAAGATCATAAATTCATTCCAGAAAGAAACTATGATTTACTAATTGGGCATCATGGCTATAATTATGAAAGATTGTCAAGGTTATTACCAAACAAAACTGTTAAAATTTTTTATGCAGCGGCGTCATATTGGATGTACCATAATCGACAAGAAAAGCAACGTTTAAATGATTTGTTTTCACGAAAAGGTTTACATGTTATAAAACGGAGATCTTTCGTGGAAAGTGATGACTATGCCCTTAAGAACTCAGATGGTATAATACTCCTTGGAAATGAAGCATGTAAAAATACATACCCGATTTCATTTCGGAATAAGATATTTAACTTGCCCGGCGCATCCTATGTTGATAAGAAAGTAATAAATAATAGAAAAAAAAATTTTAATATAGCAAAAAACAATTTTCTTTTTCTAAGTGGTTCCGGTAATGTACATAAAGGGTTGGATATTCTGCTTGACGCCTTTCGAGGATTAACCCATCAACATTTATATATATGTAGTAAATTAGAGGATGATTTTGTTAATTTGTACCACGAAGATTTATTTAAAAAAGAAAATATACACTATATCGGACATATTCAGTTGTATAAAAAAAAATTCTATGAGCTAATAAACAACTGTGCATATGTTATTTTCCCAAGTTGTAGTGAAGGAAGCCCGGGATCAGTCGCTGATTGCTTGGTACAAGGTCTAATTCCTTTGGTCAGTAAGACATCTCATATCACTATTGATGGGTTCGGAGAATATATTGAACCGTGTACGATTGAAAATATTCGCACCTTGGTCGAACGTATTTCTTCACATGATGAATCATGGTACCGTGAACGAAGCGCATACATACAACAGCAAGCGGCTCAAAGATTTTCACCGGAACTGTTTAGACAAAAGTATAAAACATACTTGACTAGAATTATTGAAAGAAAAATATGAATCAAAAACTGTTGGAATCTATGGCCGAATATTACAATGAATGGTGGGAAAATCCTTGTGATCCCCGAGGTGCTGTCTTTGCTAAATTAAATTCAAAAATTGCGCGACTGATCCAACCCGGTGAAGGTAAAACTGCATTGGATCTAGGCTCTGGTGCAGGTGCAATTATTCGCATTCTGCTCAATAAGGGCTATACAGTTGATGGAATAGAATACAGTAGTGAAGCCGCTGAAAAACTGAAAAAACGCTTTCCAACTGTTGAGATTATTCAAGCTGATATTAATCAGTGGGTGCCAGAAAAAAAATACGATTTGATAACAGCGATAGAACTCGTACAAAATTTTGATGAAGAAGACACAAAAAAAATTCTTCAAAAATTACGGCCTATTACTTCCAAGCTCCTCATTACCATGCCGAATCGCGATTCCCTACAAGGAAAATGGGTAACCTGGAGAAATTTTAAAGCAGCATTTGTCTATCTGTATTCAGTAAAACAGTTTGAAAAGATAGCTCTGGATGAGGGCTGAAAAATAAAAAAAAGAATGGGGGTTGGTTTTCTCATGCCAATTACTCTGTTTCATAATTTTCGCGTGAAACTCATCCCTGTGTTTTTTGTACGTATCGTAAATAGCATGCTTGATCCATTATTTCCCAATCTTTGTTCGCTTTATTATATCGAATTAGAATAATGACCATATATGAATGAAGAACAAAAAAAAATTATCTGCCTATATTCAGATACAATAGATTCTGTCTTTTCTCAAATGGACCAACAAAAAACGGATACTTTGTTTGTTACAGATCAACAAGCACATATATGTGGAAAAATTACAAAAACAGATTTACGTACATGTGTACAAAATGGTATACCTATCTCGGAAAAGGTGGAAAAAGCAATGAATAGAACTGTTCCATTTTTGATAGAAACGGAGATTGAAAACGAATTTGAATTAAAAAATAAACTTGATTATTTACGGTCAACTTTTGCATTGAAACAAGAAGATTTGGTACCTGTATGCAATAATCAAATGCACATTGTACAGGTTAGTAATTTAGAGACATTAACACGGGCAGGGCAACAACGACAGATTGCTCCAGTCTGGGATATAAAAAGTAATCAAGCTGTGCGAAATGTGTGTGTAATTGGTGGGGGAGGATATCTTGGAACCGTGCTGAGTGAGAAGCTTCTCAGACAGGGATATCGTGTACGGATTTTTGATACGTTTGTGTTTGGACATACTCCCATTCAAAAACTTCAAATGGAAAACCAGGAGTATTCTGATTCGCTAGAGATATACGAGGGTGACATGCGGAGTATATCGGATATTACCAGAGCCTTAGAACATATGGATGCTGTTGTGCTGCTTGGAGCGGTAGTAGGTGATCCTGCATCTAGCAGGTATCCTATGTCTACTTTTGAGGTAAACTATTTATCTGCACAAATGATTGCCGAAACATGTGCATATCTCAATATTAATCGTTTTCTCTTTGCCTCAACCTGTTCAGTGTATGGTCAGAGTGGTACAAGCCATGCTTTGGATGAGTGTGCACCACTCAATCCTGTTTCTCATTATGCTCGCACAAAAATTAATGCTGAACAAGCGATATTGAGTATTTCCTCGCCAAATTTTGCACCAACTATTATGAGAATGTCTACCTTATATGGTCCTTCCTATAGAATGCGGTATGATCTTGTGGTGAACACCATGGTGATGAAAGGAATTACGCAGAATAAAATTACTGTTTTTGGTGGAAAACAGTGGCGCCCATTGTTATCTGTTGGAGACGCTGCTAAAGCATATATTGCTGCCTTGCAAGCTGATATTGATACTGTAAAAAGACAAATATATAATGTGGGAGATGAGCAGGAAAATTACCAAATACAGGATTTGGGAGAAATGATAGTGAAATTTTTACAACAAAAAGGATTACCGGTTGAGCTTGAAATTGTGGAGAATACGGTTGATCAACGCGACTATAAGGTTTCATTTCAAAAAATAAGGTCTCAGCTTCATGTTAAAACAAAGGAAACAGTTCCAATTATTTTAGAAAACCTTTATACAGCAACATTAGATGAATTTAAAGCGAACGACATTGAAAATGCTTCGCATTATAATGACCAAAATATTTTTGCAAGCGACGCAAAAGGTATCTTGTGGAGTTCATAAATAATAGTATGACATGTAAAAAAATACTGGTTACCGGAGGATCCGGATTTATAGGGTCACATTTAGTTGATGCCCTCATCGAACAGGGTTATGATACGTATATATACGATATAAAAGATCCTGTTTATCACAATTCGTATAGATATATACAGGGAGACGTACTCAATCTCCCATTGCTTATCAAAGAAACAGAGGGGGTGGATGCGATATACCATTTAGCGGCGGAGGCAAATGTAAATTTTTATCACAATGCTCCAAGGGAATCTACGATACTTAATACAATTGGTACCATCAATGTCTTGGAAGCTGCGCGTGTAAATGGTATACAAAGAGTATTGTTTGCTTCAACAGAATGGGTATATCAAGGTGCAAAAGAACTTCTTGTGAATGAAGAAACGCAACTCTACCCGAATGCTCCAGATCATATCTACACCTCATCGAAACTCGCGTCTGAGTTGTATTTGATAAATTACCAAAAACTGTATGGTGTCGATTACACGATTATTCGTTTTGGTATTCCATTTGGTGAACGTGCTCGCCCGCAGACAGTAACCCCTATTTTTATTTCCAAAGCATTAAAAAACGAAAAAATTACTGTCGACGGTGATGAAAATAATTTCCGACAGTTTATATATGTGAAGGATCTTGTGAACGGATGTATCGCATGCCTTAAAGAAGAAGGTAAAAACCATATTTTTAACATCAATGGTATGGAAAAAATACGAATAGTGGACATTATTACCACCCTTGAAAAAATTATGGGACGGCGAATTGAATATGAAATACACCGAGAAAGAGCTGGTAACTACACAGGAAGGATTGTTCAAATAGAAAAAGCAAAACAATTGTTGGGATGGGAACCGCAGGACCGTTATGAAGATGCCCTGAGGCATTACTACATGTGGTATATAGAAAATGAAAATAAAGTTTAATGCTATTTCACTTTTTTGTATGATTATCCCATTTGAAAAAGAGTATCGAGAAAAGTATTATCAATTGCTCGACCAGGTATTTGATAGTAGTTTTCTTTCTCATGGTCCCATGACAAAAGCTTTTGAAGAAAAATTTAGTACATATTCAGGACTGTATAGCTCAGCAATAACTAATGGTGGTGCAGGATTGCTTGCGCTTCTCAGTTATGTTGATGTGAGAGGAAAAGATGTCATAGTTCCCACCAATACATTTATGGCGACTCCTCTATCAGTGAAGCGCGCAGGAGGTAATGTGGTATTTGCTGATTGTAAAAAAGAAGATCTTTGTATTGGATTAGAACAAATCAAACAAGTCATAACACCAAATACAAAAGCGATAATTGTGGTGCATATTGGTGGGCATATCACCTTCGATATATTTGAGATTGCACAATTCTGTGAAGAAAACAATATTGCATTGATAGAAGATTGTGCTCATGCGCATGGTTCTGTGTTTAAAGGTCAAATGGCAGGAAGTTTTGGTGTTGGTGGATCATACAGTTTTTATGCGACAAAGACCATGCCGATGGGAGAGGGTGGTATGGTGGTCAGTAAGCATAAGGACGTCATTGAGTATTTGCACAAGTTTAGAAATTATGGCAAAGTAGAATATGCTCCAGGCCGGTTTACATACCCTGTAGAAGGGTTTAACTTTCGAATGAGTGAAATTATGGCTGCTTTTGGTATTGTTCAAATGGATCGTATAGATGCTATATTGTCATGGAAACGTGTGTTGGCAAAAAAGTATGATCAGATTTTTGATCCTGCGCACAGGATTGTATTTCCAGATGGTATGATATCTGGATTTTATAAATATATTGTGTTTGATGTCCCTGTGCGACAGAAAACAGGAGCTGTATTTGATGAGTTGTGCCATGATTTAATGCATATCCCTAGTGAGTTTATAAACTCGCAATGGGTTAAGACACACCATTCGTGTCCGCCAATTTATCATGGCTGGGAACATGCTGATAAATCGGTTGAAGAACTACGAGATTTATTGTTGGAAAATTGATTCTGAGAATAAACAATAATAATTAGTAATAAAATTTGTATGAACATATCAGTTATCGGTTTAGGAAAACTCGGATCATGTATGGCCGTTGTATATGCAAGTAAGGGTCATACTGTGGTTGGTGTAGATATACAAAAAGAATTTGTAGATAAAATTAATGCAGGTGAGGCCCCAGTAAAAGAAAAAGATTTGGATGAATATATTCAGAAAGGAAAAGAGATGTTTCGTGCTACCACTGAGTATAGTGTAGCAATTCAACAAAGTGATATAACATTTATTATTGTTCCTACACCTACTGATGAAACTGGTGGATTTACAGCAAAATATGTTGAAGCCGTATGTGAAAATATAGGAAGAGAGTTACAAAAAAAGTCGTCCTATCATGTAGTTGTACTTACAAGTACCCTTCTCCCAGGAGATTGTCAGGAAAAAGTAATACCAATACTGGAGAAATACTCTGGAAAGATATGTGGAGAAGATTTTGGATTTTGCTATAGTCCAGAATTTATTGCAATTGGATCCGTGGTATATGATTTATTGCATCCAGATTTTTTCTTGATAGGAGAATCTGATAAAAAATCTGGTGACTTGCTTGAATCTTTTTATGCGACTGTGTCAGATAATAATGCGCCTGTCCGTCGTATGAGTATCTCTAGTGCAGAACTTACCAAGATAAGTCTTAACTCATTTCTTACGATGAAGATTACATTTGCAAACATGCTTACTGAAGTAGCTGAGCATATTCCAGGTGTACATATTGATCATGTAACGGAAGCAATAGGAAGTGATAAGCGTGTAGGGAAATATTATTTGCGAGGGGGACTTGGATTTGGTGGTCCATGTTTTCCACGGGATAATAGAGCCTTTGCCTATATGGCTGAGAGAAGAGGTGTAAAGGTACCATTTGCAGAAAAAACAGATGAATACAATAGGTCTATAATTGAAAGAAGTGTTAAAAAAATTACTTCGATTGCTTCAAAAGCCGATCGTATTGCAATGCTGAGTTTAAGTTACAAGCCGGGGACGTATTTTGCAGAGGAATCTCATCCTGTTTTGATAACGGATCGTTTGGTAAAAGAAGGATATACTGTGCATGTATGTAACCCAGATGGAAATGATCATGTAAAAGCTATATTGAAAGATACTGTCATATATCATGAAACGGCACTTGGTTGTGTGAAAGAGGCTACTGTATTGTTTTTAGGGAATATGGGGCTTTCTCAATATATTCAAGAAATGCATTCAAATACTTCCCTAAAAATTATTATTGATCCTTGGAGGCAGTTAGATGTTAAGAATATTCCATTAGGTATAGATTATCTAACCTTTGGTCAATATAGCTAGAGACTCTCAATGAAAGAATTCTGCGGTTAGAACAATTATATATTTAAACACTTACTTATGCAAAATAAGAGTATAGAAGATGTAAGAAAATATTGGAATATCAGACCTTGTAACATTCGACATTCAAATAAAAATATTGGGACAGTAGAATATTTTGATGAGGTAGAAAAAAGAAAATATTTTGTTGAATCACATATACCAATGTTCGCTGAATTTGATAAATGGTCTAATAAAAAAGTTCTTGAAATTGGATGTGGAATTGGGACAGATACAATAAATTTTTTAAAGAAAGGGGCAACTGTTACAGCAGTAGATCTTTCAGAAGAATCTTTAAAAATAGCAAAAGAACGTGCTAGAATATTTAATTTTGAAAATAAAGTTACATTTTATTGTGTAAATGCAGAAGAATTATCAAGTACTGTTCCAACTGAGAAATATGATCTTATTTATTCTTTTGGTGTGATACATCATACTCCAAATCCAGAGAGGGTAATAGGTGAATTACACAAGTATTTAAAACCAGGGGGTACACTCAAAATCATGGTTTATTATAAATTTTCTTGGAAAATATTATGGATAATAATGAGATATGGAAAGTTTCAATTTTGGAGAATTAAAGAGTTAGTACCAAAATATTCTGAAGCACAAGTTGGTTCTCCTGTTACATATTATTATAGTAAGAAAGACGCAAAAAATTTATTAAGGGGATTCAAAATTAAGAATATTTTTGTGGATCATATATTTCCATATTCAATACCTGAGTATAAAGAATATAAGTATAAAAAAGTATGGTATTTTAGATTTATGCCTAACTTAATATTTAGAGTATTAGAAAAGGTCTTTGGATGGCATCTGTGTATAACAGCAATAAAAGAATGAGATGAGCATTATAATAAAAAAATATGGATATTAAATTTCCAAAAATATCTATTGTTACAGTCTGTTATAACCATAAACAGTATATTGCTGATACGATAGAGTCCATTATCTCTCAAGGATATCCAAATCTTGAGTATGTTGTTATAGATGATGGAAGTACTGATGGAAGTTGGGACGTGATTCAACAATATAAAGATAAAATTACCTACTGTGAGCGTATGGAAGGTTATAGAGATACACCAACCATTGCGCTCAATTATGGATTTAAAAAAACAACAGGAGATATTATGGGATGGATTAGTAGTGATGATATCCTTTTGCCAAAGAGTTTATTTGTGATTGGCCATTTTTTTTCTCATCAGCCGAAAGAAGTTTCATGGATTACAGGAATGGCTACAACGATAAATGCGCGATCAGAAATTGTAAATTCAAAACTTCGTTTAAAGCATCGTTATGATTATCTTCTTGGTGATTGGAAAATCATTCAGCAAGAATCAACCTTTTGGCGAAAAGAGCTTTGGGAGGATGTAGGAGGGAAGCTTGAAGGCGAAAAAAAATGGGCATTTGATACAGAATTATGGACAAGATTTTTTCATTATACAAAGCATTATCATTTGGAAACTCCTCTTGGCGCATTTCGAGTAGGAAAACAAAGTAAAAGCGTTTCAGATAATGATTTGTTTCTTACACCGAATCATTTTTACCTTGAGCGGTTTCAAAATAATGTGACTGTAATAGAAAAAGCGTTTGCTATTTTTTATAAAATTCTCAAGTCGCTTTATCCTTTATTTATGTGGATTCCTCATTCAATGTATATGCGGATGCCTCTTTTGAAGAGATATATGTATAGAGTATTTGTATATTCTACACAAGAAGATATGTGGCAACTAGAGTATAGAAATCCATTTAGAAAGTAATATAATTCGATGAAGCTTCCACTTATATCAGTTGTCATTCCTTGTTATAATCATGCGGCATATATCACTCATGCGCTTGATGCTATTTTATCACAAACATATTTAAATATTGAGATTATTATTGTAGATGATTATAGTACAGATAATCTTACTGAGGTTGTACAACCATATTTAAAGAAATACCAGAATATCCATTTTGTTAAAAATGAGTTTGGGTCACCAAAGAAACAAAAAGCATTTGGGAATACAACAAAAAATACCGATTCTGGTTGGGCGGCACGAAATTTTGGAGTGTCAGTGGCGAAGGGTGAGTACATAACTTTTCAAGATGCAGATGATGGTTCACATTCGGATCGTATAGAGATACAGTATCAAATATCTCAAGAATATAATTCACATCATGTGGTAGTAGATTGGCGAAAATACGACGACCGGCTTAATTGTACATTGTCCGGTTGGAGCATGGAAAGGAATATGATAATTCATACAAAAGATATTATGTCGCTTGTAAATAAAACAAAAAATAGAATATTTAAATTCCCTTTCAGTAAATTGGAAGATGAATCAATTTTTATTAAATTGATTCATAAAATTGATAGAAAATTCTTTCATGATTGGACATCCTTTCCTTGTGCTGCTAGTATGCCTTTGTTAAAACGAGAAGTTTTCGAGAAATGCCATTTTCGACCTTTATATGAACGAACCAGACCATCCTTCAATGGGCGAGGGACTGACCAGGATTTTAACTTTTGGGTGGCAGAAACATTTCGTGACAGTATAGCTGTACGTATACCACTTATCCTGTGGCGAGTTGCTAACGAAAATAGGTTCTATTCTACAATGAAATAATGTATGTGCGGTATTCTTGGGACATTTGGATTGACCTTTTTTTCTAGGGAGGAATTTCAAAAAGGGTTAGAGGAGCTCAAAAAAAGAGGGCCAGATGATAGTGGTATTTTTTCTGATTTTTTGTGTACCCTTGGTCACCGGAGATTGTCCATTATTGATATGGCGACAGGACATCAGCCTATGACATCTTCATGTGGACGTTTTGTAATTGTATTTAACGGTGAAATTTATAATTATAAAACATTAAGATCTTCTCTTTCGGATCACTATAATTTTATTACTAATTCTGATACAGAGGTTATTATAGCGGCATATTCTGTATATGGAGAGAAGCTGGTTGATTATATTGAAGGTATGTTTGCTTTTGCTATTTATGATAAAAAAGATCAACTACTTTTTTTAGCTCGTGATCCTATAGGGATGAAGCCTTTAGTCTATGCCTATATTAGTGATCAATTCTATTTTGCTTCTGAAATAAAATCTTTACTTCCATTGTTGGGAACACAATTAACGATTGATCAACAGAGTATTTATGATTTTTTTTGTCTTAAGCATATCCCTGCTCCAGCAACTATATTTGAGGATATAAAAAAATTACCCGCTGGACATCATTTGACTATTAAACTGAAAAATAATAATAACATACTGGATGATGTACCGGTCAGGTATTGGAGTGCAAAACAATTTGATAAAGATACACGTCTGTTGACACCTAAATTGTTTCGCTCGCATCTTATCGACACTGTTAAGTCTCATATGGTTAGTGATGTGCCTGTGGGTGCTTTCTTGAGTGGTGGTCTTGATTCAAGTTCAATCGTATGGGCAATGAAACAAATCCGTAATGATGTGAAGACATTTACTGTTGGTTTTATTCATAAACCAGATGATCCAGATATTATCCATGCTAGACAAGTGGCAAAGAAGCTTGGGACAGACCATCGTGAGGTGTGGATAGATCTCAAGGAGTATAGCAATGCTGCAGAAGAGGTTTTGTCATATATAGATGAACCATTTGCAGATCCAGCAATGATTTCAAATTTTCTAGTATCAAAAGAAGTAGTTCGAGACGTCAAAGTATCTTTAGGTGGTGATGGCGGAGATGAGTTGTTTTTTGGTTATCCTATATATCGACAAATTGATTGGATGAGACGAAGAAATTTCTTTTTTAAAAATGATAATCAAAGCAGCCTCGTGTTACAAAAATATTTTGCATATGATGAATCGTTAGTAAATCAGTTGTTATCCATAGACTCTAGTCAAGTTAGTGCGAAATATATCTTTAACAATACAAATAACCCTGTAGAAAAATTGCTTGATCTTCGTCAGTTTGATTTAGAATACTCACTACCAGAATATTATTTGAGAAAAAGTGATATTACCAGTATGATGGCCTCTCTTGAGGTAAGAACCCCCTTTCTCTATCGACCGTTTATAAATATGGTTTTGTCTAGTGCAGTAAGACAGCATTATTTTTTTGGTTTTGGTAAGCTACTATTGAAACGAGCAATGGTTGGTAAATTACCAACTACAGTTATTTTTCGGCCAAAGAAGGGGTTTGGTAGACCGACGCATCAGCTATTTACTCCTGATACTATCTCTGAAGTCTATTCTGTATTAGGTTCTCTTCCGTGGTTTAATAAAAAAAAATTACTGTACATAATAACAGATTATCAAAAAAACCAAAAAAATGTTTCTCTACTCTGGCGTTGTCTTGTTTTTGCTTATTGGTTTAAAAAAAATCAGGCTTTGATAAATCTTACATGATATGAAAAAAAAAGTACTTTTTGTTTATCGATTTAATGCACTTAACGATATCCTCCTAGATAATGGAAAAACTGTGGGTCCAACAGAATTCCTGTGGGGTATGAATTATCTAGACCCATCACTTTATGATATTACTTATGTAAATGCACCGCGAGATGAAAGGAAGACGGGTATTCGGCGATTATTTTCGGTTCTTGAATACCCGTTCCGTTTCTTTGCAAAAATTGGTCTTCCACTAGAAATATATTTACTTTATAAAAAAGAGATTGATTCTGCTGATATTATTGTCTGTGTGAATGATCAAATAAGCCTTTCGCTCTTGTTTTGGAAAGCGGTAGGTTTTCTCAAACAAAAAAAAATGTCCTGTATCGTAATGAGTCTTCAAGAACGGATTAAGTATTTTCGATGGAATTACCCTCTTGTATGGTTTATGGGTTTTTTACTTCGTCGCGCTGATACATTGCTGACTCTTTCTGAATATGTTCAGTCTGATTTTGTTCATGACTATCATTTAAATAAAAAAAAAGTACAAACACTTTACTTCGGTGTAGATACTGAGTTTTGGAAGCCGATAGAAGGTATTGCGAAAGAAGACTTCATTCTTTCTATTGGTAATGACATGAATCGTGATTTTGCTACACTAGTTACTGCACTACCTACAGGCATGCATTTAAAGGTAATTACAAAAAAAAGTGTAGATACTCAGGGTAAAAATATTGAAATACTTTCTGACCTAACAAATGAGGAAGTTAGAGAGATGTATAATAAAGCCAAAATTGTTGTTATTCCAAGTATTGCTGTAAAGAATGAGTCTTCGGGTTTAAGTTCTGCAACCCAAGCAATGGCTTGTGCGCGACCTGTAATTATTTCAGGAGCACAAACTATGTATGAATTGTTTGAAGATGGTAAAGAGTGTCTTTATTATGAGCCAGAAAACCCCGAAGATTTGAGTAGTAAAATAAAATTACTTGCTGATAATACCATATTAAGAAGTCAAGTTGCGATTAGAGGGTACAAAAAAGTTTGTGAAATTTATACTTGCAAAAAAATGGGCGAACAGTTAAACTACATTTTGAGTAAATTGTAATTTCTTATGCACCTTCTCTACATAGGCGCCGGCTTCGTCGGCTCCTGTTCTGCTGCCGTATCAGCCGACAGTGGTCATCAGGCTCTCGTATTCGATATTGATCAAGTTAAAATACAGAAACTGTCTTCAAAAAATAGAGAGCAAATAGAATCCTGCCTCTACGAAGACGGTCTGGCTGATCTCCTCATTCGCCATCAAGATCGCATTGACTTTACCACAGATTACCGAAAAGTGGAAGAGTGTTTAGATACCTGTGATGCGGTATTTTTGTGTCTCCCAACCCCAGAAATCGGTGAAACCGGGGAAAGTAATTTGACCTACTATACTACCGCGCTTGAGCAATTGTCAGAAGCCTTGACCAAGCGAAACTCAGGCACTCAGTCAAAGCGGTTGGTTATCATCAATAAAAGCACTGTGCCGATCGATACGGTAGATCTTACTGAGACAATACTTAAAAAACATGCTGTACAAAATGTAGGAGTGGTTTCCAATCCGGAATTTTTGGTTGAAGGAAAAGCGATTCAGGGTTCTCTGAAACCGGATCGTATCGTAGTAGGAGCTTGGAATGAAGACGATTTTTTGGTTATGCGTCGCATTTATCAACGGTTTTATGATTCCCCGAATGTGGAATACATCGAAGTCAATCCCAAAGAAGCCGCAGCCGGAAAACTCCTTGCCAATTATTATTTGTTCAATAAACTGGCGGTGTGTTACGATGTAATTGGCCGTACCTGCGAAACATTTCCGGAGGTGAGATTTGAGCATATTCGTCGTATTTTAACGAGTGATAACCGAATCGGGAGTTGGGGATTTTACAACAGCCTCTATGCCGGCGGGAGTTGTTTTATCAAAGACGCGCGCTCTCTTTCTCACCAACTTCAAACCAAGGGGCAGGAGGCGGTACTGGTCAATGAAACCTACTTGGCGAACAAGCGACAACTGGAACTGTTTTTATCTCGTGCGGAAAAAGAAGCGAAATTTGACTGGAAAGGAAAAACTATTGCCCTGCTAGGAACTGCGTTCAAGCGGGATACCAATGATATTCGAAATTCACCGAGTATTGATATTGTTCGATTTTTGCAAGAAAAGCAAGTTGAAGCAATCCGTATTTACGATCCATCAGCGCGAGAGATGTTTGAGGCTCTTTTTCCGGCAAATGAAACTATTCAGTATGTGGGGCATGAAATGGAAGCCATTGTCACTGCTGATTGTGTAGTTGTGGCAACTGACTGGCCACAGTTTCGGGGTGTGGCCGATATGATTTTGGGAGAGAAGTCCCGACCATTGGTTATGGATGGAAGACGCATGCTGCAACATCGGTATGATGATTTGGTGGCTGCTGGATGTGCTGTTATTGCGGTGGGGAGTCCTTTATTGAAACACTAAGGTAAAGATTAAGATTAAGATTAAGATTAAGATGGATATTGATATAGATATTAAATTTTCTGAATATCATTGGAAGGTAAGTAATTAAGTAATAACGTTATGATAGATTTTAATTCACTCCAACAAAAAACAGTTTCTCTTTGTATCGTGGGTCTCGGATATGTGGGGCTACCTCTTGCGGTACACTTGGCAAAGCATTTTTCAGTTATTGGGTTCGATATCAATCAAAAAAGAATTGCGGCGCTACGAAATCATGTTGATGATACCGGTGAAGTTTCTACGGAAGAGTTGCAGACATCTTCATTAAAATTTTAACACGATCCGGAAATTCTCAAACAAGCGTCGTTTATCATCGTTGCGGTTCCAACTCCGGTAGATAAGAATAATATTCCTGATCTTTCGATTGTTGAGAAAGCCTCTTTGACCGTAGGGAAACAATTAAAAAAAGGAAGCATTGTTGTGTACGAGTCAACGGTGTATCCTGGGGTAACTGAAGATATTTGTGTCCCTATTTTGGAACAAGAATCTGGACTTAAGGCAGGAGTTGATTTTTGGATCGGGTATTCTCCGGAACGTATCACTCCGGGTGATAAAGTCCATACGATTGATAAGGTGACAAAAGTTGTTTCCGGAATGGATGAACCGTCGCTCGAAGTAATTGCAAACGTGTATGGTTCAATCACTAATGTGTATCGTGCAAAATCAATCAAAGTTGCTGAGGCGGCCAAAGTGATTGAAAACACGCAACGTGATTTGAACATTGCTCTCATGAATGAGCTCGCTATACTTTTTTATAAAATGGGAATCAGTGTGTATGATGTTCTGGCTGCAGCTAAAACAAAATGGAATTTTTTACCGTTTGAACCCGGTTTAGTTGGGGGGCACTGTATTGGGGTGGACCCATACTATCTTACTTTTAAAGCACAGCAAGTAGGACACCATCCGGAAGTTATTTTGGCCGGTCGAAGTATCAATGATTCAATGCATAAATTTATTGCTCATCAAATTGTTCAAAAAATGGTGCAGGCCGGAAAGGATGTAAGTAAGTCGAATTTTGTGATTTATGGTATTACTTTTAAAGAAAATGTTCCGGATGTGCGTAACTCAAAAGTGGTGGCACTTTATGAAGAATTAAAAGTGTTTGGGGTGAACCCGCTCGTGTATGATCCACACGCAGATAGTGAAGAAGTTGAGCATGAGTACGGCTTTCGTTTGGCACAAAAAGAAGCGTTACCAAAAGCAGATACGTTGATTGTGGCGGTGGCACATGATGAGTTTAAGCGGTTATCAGCCGGTGAGTTGCGAGCACAAATGAACCATGATACATTACTTTTGATTGACATCAAACATATCTATAACCAAGAAGAGATAGAGGGAGAGGGGATTCAGTACTGGTCATTGTGAGTATCAGACTTATCCACACCCCTAGTGTACAAACTCTAAGAAGAGACGTATACTATCAATACGTTTCTTTTTTTTACTGTTTTACATACAAAAATGAAATATATTAATATACAATATAGCTTAATTAAGCAGAAACCTGTTTTTACAGCCAAAGATCTCGAACTGGCCGGTTTTCGGATTGGTTCATATCGACTGTCAGAATGGGTTAAAAAAGGCTATATTGTTCGACTCATGGCCGGAAAATATCTTTTTACCAAGGCGGAGGTGATGCCGGAATATATTGCCAATCAGTTACGTGAACCATCCTATATTTCTCTTGAGTCTGCTCTGTACTATTACAATCTTACTGTCGACATTCCTTTTCATATCACGTCTGTTACTACCCGCGGAACACGAACAATTCGGGTTCAGGATAAAACATACTTTTATCAACATATCAAAACAGATGTTTTTACAGATTATGTATTACAACAAAGCGGACAAAAAGACGAGATAGGAAAGCGATTCTATATTGCAACACCGGAGAAAGCACTCGTAGACTTACTATACTTACAACCGAAAAAATGGCAGAAGCCGTCTGATTTTGTAGAAGCCCGATTTCATGAAGAAGATATGCGTACCAAACTCGATTGGCGTGGTGTTTACAATTTGGTAAAGCTGTATAATAATAAATCTTTAGCCAAACGAGTTGACTCGCTAAAGTCATATCTTTCTTCAGTTTAAACTGTTTATCAGTCATCATCTATGTTGACATTAGAACAAATAGTGGCCTTGTCAAAAGAACATAATTTTCCAGCTGGTAGAGAAAAGCAAGCCTTGGCGGAGTATCTACAGTGCATTATGTTGCAGTCATTATTTCAGCATGTGCCAAGTGGAAAAATAAGCTTTATCGGTGGAACCAGTTTGCGTTTTTTTTATAACATCTCTCGGTTTTCTGAAGACCTTGATTTTGATAATTTTGGTTTGGCTGTTGATGAATTTGAAGCGACTATTGAGTTGGTAGTGCGTGATTTATTGTTACAAGGATTTCAGGTGGATGCAGTAATTAAAATCAAAGGAGCCTTTCATTGTTATGTGCGGTTTGGGAACTTACTGTATCAGCATAAATTATCACCTTACGCTGACGAAAAAATATTAGTGAAGATAGACACTGTTGTACAAGATTTTCCGATCGAGCCGGAAAAAAAGTTTTTCAATCGCTATGGCATTGTGGAAGAAATTGCAGTAAATCCAAAGGATATTCTCATGGCCCAAAAAGCCGGCGCAATTCTGGGTAGAAAAACTGCTAAAGGACGTGACTTCTATGATTTTATCTTTCTCGATGGAATTACCAAGCCTCATGTTGGATATTTGGCACATAAGTTTCAGATTACGTCTCTTGTGGATCTCAAGGTTGCCCTGTTAAAGCGTTGCCAAGAAGTTGACTTCAATGAAATGGTCCGTGATGTTCAGCCATTTTTATTCCACGAACGAGATGCTCTTCGAATACAGAAGTTTCAACAATACATTGAACAATGGCAAGTGGAGGAATAGGGTAAGTAGAATAGGCAGATTAAGCAGATTAAGTTTTACTATACATACTAACCCAATCAAAATTTGTTTTGTATATAAGCGTAATCTGCCTAATCCTCATTTATCAACTTGTAATCTTATAAACCTGCTAACTAACATATATATGCATTATCTCGTCACCGGTGGCGCCGGATTTATCGGTACCAATCTTACCAAACAATTGCTTGCTGACGGACACACAGTTCGGGTTATTGATAATTATTCTGCTGGGCGAAAGCCGGAGCGCATTCAAGCTGGCGCGGAATATATAGAGGGGGATATTCGGGACTTTGACACACTCCTTAGAGCGATGCAGGGCGTCGATGGAGTATTTCACATGGCCGCACTTCCTCGAGTACCATACTCTATTCAACACCCGCAAGAAACGCACGATGTCAATGTAAACGGAACCGTGAATGTGCTCTTGGCAGCTCGTGATGCCGGAGTAAAACGCGTGGTCTTTTCCTCCTCATCGTCAACCTATGGAGATCAAGAAGTATTTCCGGTGACCGAAGATGATCGAATTAAAAAACCGATTGCTCCGTACGCGCTGCATAAATTGATTGGGGAAGAGTATTGTCGGGTATTTTCTGAAATTTATGGTCTTGAGACGGGGAGTTTGATTTATTTCAATATCTATGGACCATATTTTGATCCGGAAGGACCGTACGCGCTGGTTATTGGAAAGTTTATGAATCAACTGAAAAACGGTGAACCAATGACGGTCTGTGGTGACGGAGAATATTATCGAGATTTTACTCATGTCGCTGACGCTGTTCGGGCGAACATTTTGGCTATGACAAAAGATACGGTTGGAAAAGGAGAAAGAATTAATATCGGAAACGGCAAACCACAATCAGTCAACGATCTCGTATCTTTAATTGGTGGGCCACACATTAATATTGAACCGCGTCAGGGAGACATTCGCTATATGGAAGCGGACAACACAAAGGCGAAAGAATTATTGGGCTGGGAACCGACGATTGCGATAGAAGAAGGGGTTTCGGAGTTGAAAAAAGAGTTTGGTCTTTGATATTAGAAATTAGAAATTAGAAATATCACTCCTTGTGAGGTAAAAAACACCGATCATTCATGTTCGGTGTCTTTTTACTTTCTTGTTTTTTGGTTTTATATTTCCGATACAGATTTTTGATATTGAGAAATAAGTTTTTGAAAACGTTCTAGATGGTTAGAAAGGGTCTGGAACACTTCTTCTGCCAATGCTTCGTCGTAAATATGTACACTTTTATTTCTATCTTCTATCATATTAAGCCATCCTAGATCATCATCTATGAGGTGAAACTGAAAACCTGCTTTCATGCAAGCACGAGGAGAATTGCAGATGATACTTTCATGAGCTGCATAGTGTTTGAGAAGTTTCCAGGAAAGGTCAAAACATAACTCAAATCGTTTGATGGCAGAATCTCTTGTGATATCTGTTTTAGTAAGCAAAAGTTATTCTTGTAAACGTTGCACAGCTTTTTGAAAATCGAGAAAAGTAGGTTCCATGGAAAGAGGTTAATAATGAGAAAGTGGTTTGATTGTGGTGTAGGCTTCTTTTTTAAATTTATCTGAGGCGGAATAGAAATCTATGACATCAAAGGAAAGAAGTGTTGGAAGTAGGTCAAGTGCTTCTCGTATATTTGTCATGGTGTATCCTGGGATTTTTGTGGGACCTTCAATTCCAATATCAATATCAGATCGTTCTGAGTTATCTCCTCTGGCCCGGGAACCAAATATAAACACACGATGTGTTCGTGGATCTACATGTTGAAAAATCGTAGTGGCAATCTCTTGATATAGCTGTTGGATTGTGGTTTTTTTCATTATGTTCATATAGTAAAAATGGTCTATATCAGTAGTATAATACAAAACCACGTGTATACGTAAGTGTAGTTCAGCTAACGAAAAAATAAAAAAAAAACACATATAAGACGTTATTTGGAACTTGGAAATTTACCCTTGGAACTTCTTCCGTTATTGTCCCAGCATTCGCACAATTACATTGACGGTTTTGAGTACAATTGATAGGTCCAGCAATAGGGATCTGTTTTTGATATAGTAAAGATCGTACTGGAGTTTTTGGAGATTTTTTTCCAGGGTATCAGCATAGTGTTGGTGCAGTACTGCCCAGCCGGTGAGACCGGGGAGGACGACATGGCGAAGGCGGTAGTAGGGCATTTGTTGCTCCAGCTCTGCCACGATTTCCGGACGTTCCGGACGAGGACCGATGAGAGTAATATCACGCTTCAAAAGATTGATACACTGCGGCAGTTCATCAATGCGAAGTTTGCGGAGAATGTTTCCGATCGGAGTAATCCGTTTATCACCTTGCTGCGCCAATAGCACGCCATTTACCTCCGCACTCCCATCTGGAGCCAAGGCATACATGGAACGAAATTTATACAAGGTAAAAATTTTTCCATCTTTTCCAACACGGCGTTGAGAAATAAACACGGGTCCTTTTGAGGTGGTTTTGATCAGCACTGCTACTGGCACAAAAAGGACTGCCATGAGAAAAAGTAGTAGTATTCCAACCATAATGTCTACTAAAGAGCGGAGTTTTTCGTACGTGGGTTGACGATATTTGAGATGACGCAAAAACCAACCTTCGGAAAAGGTAAACGGTGGAATTCTGCCGGTTACCAATTCGTAAAAACTGGTCAGATCAGTAACTGTGGCTGGAGAAAAAAGCAGGGTATATAGTTTTTGCAACATGTCTTTTTGTTGCTCGAGATGCGGGGCTATGACCACCACGTCAACATGATATTCATGAATCAACGCGGGTAAATTATTTATATCATTTGAAGTAGCAATGTTTTTTGAAAGCAATTTTTGCAGTGGTAGGTTTGGATCAATACAGAGTACCGGCAAATACCCGCGACCTGGAAAATTGTTGCAAATAGTGACCAGTTCCTGAACTTCTTCCATGTATCCCACAAAGGCCACTCGAGTTTGCAATCGTTTTGCTGAAGTTAAAAGTCCGGCCGTGAGACTTCTCCAGCTCCACATGAGAAGGTACGAGATAAGAACGGTGAGCGCTAATATGGTTTTTGGGGTAATAGAAGATGGATTGAGATAAAAGAAAAAGACGGTCACGACAAACGCCATGGTGCCGGCTTCTCCGAGGCGGCGTAAAAACTGCCATGTTTTTGTTTGCGCACCTATATCATAGAGACCATTGATAAAATTGATCATGATCCAACCAAAAAAAGCCAAAGTAAACGCCGGGGCCACTCGAAGTACTTCGTGTATATCGACCGGGGAGAGTTGACGCAACGACAGCGCAATAATAAGAGCGATGTAACAAGCCAATACGTCTCCGATAGCTAAGGTGAGTTGTTTGAGTCGGTACCGACTGTGGAGCATACTGAAGTTATTGTGGATGAAGAGAAAATAGTGTATACTATATGAGAGATAAAAATTTCTCTTATTTTACTCGAATAGTATCAAATATATGTCCAAAAATCAAGTCATTCGGCTTGGAGTCTTCATTGGAATCTTGGGAGCTATGATTCTTTGGTCGGGAAGTCTGGCTGCCGAAGTAACGCCGGGCGTTGTGATAAATAACAATGCTTCACAGACGAAGACGCGTGCGGTGACGCTTTCGGTCACGCCTCCCAAAAAAGCCGTGAGTATGAAAGTTTCCAATCTGTCTGATTTGTCGGATGTATCATGGAAGCCGGTACAAAAAGAAACAGCCTGGAACGTCAGTTATGGTAGTGGGACAAAAACAGTCTATGTTCGTTTTAAACTGAAAAACGGAAGCCAAACGGAAATATACAAAGACACGATTGTGTTGGCAAGCCCCGGAACATTGGCTGGAAGTGTTGATATAAATAAGAAAAAAACTGAGACCACTTCACGCTATGTGACTCTCTATTTTGCGTATTCGAATGGTGTGGAAGAAGTGGAACTCAGTAATACCAGCAACTTTGAAACGTCAGAGACGTATCCGATTGAAGACAGTCTTTCGTGGGTAGTCTCACCTGGAGCCGGAACCAAAACGGTCTATGCGCGTTTTACTGATGTTGACGGAAAAACGCTGGTTGTTAGTGATACTATTGTTTATCAACAACCAAAAGATTATATTCCGGAAGGAACGGTGGTCAAGAGTCCACAAGATGGGCTATATTATGTTGGGTTCGATGGACGATTGCATCCGTTTGGGCATTTGGCGGTGTTTCATTCTTGGTTTGAAGATTTTGTTGGGGTAAAAACGGTGAGTAACGCACTTATTGGGAAGTATCAAATTGGAATACCGGTGTGTGTGCGTCCGGGTACTTGGCTCGTGCAGTTTGAATCATTTGGGCAGTATTACGCAGTAGAGCCGGGGTGTGTGTTGCGTCCGCTCCGTTCAGACGCAGAGGCATATATTCTCTATGGACCTACATGGCATAAACGGGTGATTCAGCTTCCAACGTCACTGCAGACCTACTACAGTGTGAAAAGTTTAAAAGCCAAATCTGGCACTGATAAGGATGGTGATGGGGTAGATAAAGAAACAGAACAACTTTATGGCACATCGGAAAGTAAACGTGATTCTGATAATGACGCGGTCAGTGATTATGAAGAAATATATTACTGGCTCAGTGATCCAATGAACCCTGATACCGATGGAGATGGCTACCAAGATGGACAAGAAATTGCCGGCGGGTTTTCGCCGGTTGGTGTAGGTGCTATCAAAGACCTGACTGAACAAACCTATGTGTATCCATCCGGTTCATTTGTGTGGCAAAAAGAAAAGAAAAAAGTATACTATATGTCGAGTAGTAAAAAAGTGTATCCGGTAGCCAGTTCGGTTTCTGAAAAAAGTTTGAGTTCTTTTGCATTCCCTCCGGCATTTGTCGCGGTTACACCATATGGAATAGATCTGGGTGTGGGAGAAAAAAAGAGCATTTCTTCAAATTCCGATGAAATTCAAGTGCCTACAGTGAAAAAACAATCTCATATTATTCCGTTATAAATAGTAAAACACATAGACACATGCATACAAAACGTTTTTCACAATTTCTAAACATCATGATGGTGATCATGATGTTTTTTCCTTTATCTTTCGCGCTTGCTAAAACAGCAAACGATCCGAACGCGTCGCAATGGGCGTACACGGATATTAAGCTGTATGATGCTTGGCAGTATACGACCGGTTCAAGAAATGTCGTGGTGGCCGTGATTGATAATGGATTTGATATTCATCATCCTGATCTCAAGGCCAATGTTTGGAAAAATTCCAAAGAAATTGCCAACAACAACAAAGATGATGACAATAATGGGTATGTAGACGATGTATACGGATGGAATTTTTTAGACAATAACAATAATCCAGTTCCCGATGTTTCTGATGTCACGGCCGCGCAAAAAAAAGAGGGTGTATTTCATCATGGAACAGTCGTTGCCGGACTGATTGGTGCAGTTGGGAACAACGCGCTTGATGGGGTGGGAGTCAATTGGCAAGTACGCCTCATGAATATCAAAGTACTTGGCAACAACGGTTCTGGTTCCATTACGCCGGTGGCAAAAGCGATTGACTATGCGGTTGATAATGGTGCTGACATTATAAATATTAGCATGGTGGGTCAGAAAACTGATGATTTATCGACTGCTATTGAGCGAGCTTATAAAAAAGGGGTTGTGGTGGTGGCAGCCGCGGGAAACGATATGACGGATCTTAATCGTTCTCCATTGTATCCAATTTGTGCCGATGAAGGGCGCATCGAGCAGTGGGTAATTGGAGTAAGTGCCATACAAAAAACACATCAAATTGCTCAGTTTTCAAATAGCGGGTCAAACTGTATTGATATCACAGCTCCCGGAGTGCAACTCGGAAGTACAGTCTTGTATTCTCCGGTCAATGGATTGTCAGAAACGTTCGCGGATGGCTGGAACGGAACATCATTCGCAACACCGCTCGTGAGTGGTACGGCCGCGTTGATAAAAAGTCTGCATCCAAATTGGGGGGCAAAAGAAATTACCAATGCAATCTTGACCAATACACACAAAACGCCACCGCAAGACGAAAAGGAATATGCGAACTTGTTTGGGAAAGGGTTGTTGCAAGTGGATAAAGTCATTGCCTATGCCTCATCGCAAAAAACATCCCCAAAGATAGGGAATGCCAATACTTTTTCTTATATTTCCACATATAATCCGGTGACCGGGGAAACAAGAAAAAAGAATCTTACTACCGACAATATTTCACTTTCTACTCTTACTGCGCTCATTGATCGTGATGATGTATACACATATACCACAAAAACAGATGTTTTGTTTTCAATGGTAAAAACAGTTAATGGTAAAGCCGAAGTGCAGGTATATACCAGTAAGTGGTTTCCTTTGGCATCTTGGGCGGTAGCGGTTCCGGGTAAGCAAGAGCTGGTTCTGGCGGATATGACGGGTGACGAGACGGTGGAAGTGGTGCTTGCATCTGATATCGGAGAAAAGACGGTGTTTCGACTATTTTCTTTACAAGGGAAAGAGCTTGGTCGGTATGAACATAGTAAAGCGCATAAAGGCGTATCATTGGCTGTTGAAAAAGGACAGGGTGAAGAAAAGGATAAACTGATCACGCTTTCTCACAATGGTGATCAACTAATGATGCAACGTTTTTCTGGTATCGGAACACTGGAGCAAACCAGTCCGATTGATTATATTCAATTTCGAGGAACCATTGCAGTGGGGGATATTGATGGTGACAACGAATCGGAACTGGTCGTGGCTGCCGGAAAAGGTGAAGAGCCATTTTTACTCTATTATGAGCTCAGCGGAAAAATAAAGCGTCATTTTTGGGCGTACGACCCAAGTTACCGTGGTGGGCTTGATGTGATTGTCGGGCGATATGATGACGATGAGAATGAGGATATTGTGGTATCTCCCTTGTCCGGAGGTGTACCGGTTCGAGTTTTTAGTAGTAAAGTGCGAAAAGTCGATGAGTGGTGGCCATTTGGGGAAAATTCACCAATTGGTATGAAACTTCTTGGTGAATATTGACGGTACTTGACGAAATCGAAAAAAGGGTGTATACTAGTGCCATTCTTCTCCCCTCGGTACAAAGGGTAGAATGGCTCCTAGTAGCCAAATTATCAAGTCTAGTAATTATCTAAAATTTCTTCTGTATGATTGCCGTTATTGAAACCGGTGGTAAACAATACCTGGTAGAACCGGGAAAAGCCCTTAAAATTGAAAAACTTCCAGTAGATGCCGGTACTGAATTTACGTTTGACAAAGTGCTCTTGTTGGCTGAAGATGATGGAACCAAAGTAAAAGTTGGAACTCCATATATCGAAGGCGCGACAGTAACTGTTGATGTGGAGCAGCAAGGCCGTGCGAAAAAAATTCGTGTGGTCAAGTATAAGCGAAAAGTACGCTACCATAAAGTCTATGGTCACCGCCAACACTTTACCAAAGTAAAAGTGAAAAAGGTTGCGTAATACAACACTATCAAAATCCGCTGAAGAGGCGGATTTTTTGTCTTGATTTTTTTAAGATGGTGGGGTAAGATGGGTAGGAATTAATCTGTATTTTATGAAGGAAAAATTTCCGATAAAAAATTTAGGATCGACAGTCTCAAGAGAAGGTGGTCTCATAGAACTTGATGGTGTATTGTATAATAGTCATGGTGCAGTAATGATTAGGGTTGGGAGAGTGCTTAGACCTAAGGGTGCAAGATTAATTAAATCGCCAGCGGTGAAAAAACAAGAGGGTGTGCCTGCTATAGCGCAAGCAGCAGAAAAATCTATCCCTACTCAACAAGAAGGGTTAGATGCTACGCAACAGACTAGAAAAAAAGCTGATAAAGCATATCGACGTGTAGAAGAATCTGGGAGAGAAAACTCTCCGCATAAAATTAATGATGTTGTGTAAAGTGCAAAAATAGCGTGTATGAAATTAATTTGTTAGTTTATTATGCAACCTTATAACCCAAAAGAAATAGAGCCAAAATGGCAAAAGCATTGGGATGAACAGCAAACGTATCGTGCTGATCTTGATGAAAGTAAAGAAAAATTTTACGCGCTGATTGAGTTTCCGTATCCATCGGGAGCAGGACTTCATGTTGGGCATCCGCGGCCATTTACTGCCATGGATGTGATTTCTCGTAAAAAAAGAATGGAAGGAAAAAATGTTCTCTATCCGATCGGGTTTGACGCGTTTGGACTTCCGACAGAAAATTACGCGATTAAAACCGGACGACCTCCGGCTGAGGTGACGGCTGAAAATATTGCCAATTTTACCCGCCAACTCAAGTCGCTCGGTTTTGGGTTTGACTGGTCACGCATGGTGGATACGACTGATCCGGCGTACTACAAATGGACGCAGTGGATTTTTTTGCAACTCTACAAACATGGGTTAGCCTACAAGAAAAACATGCCGATTAATTGGTGCTTGAACTGTAAGATTGGTCTCGCTAATGAAGAAGTGGTCGATGGAACGTGTGAACGCTGTGGTGGTCCGGTAGAAAAACGCGATAAAGAACAGTGGATGCTCGCCATTACCAAATACGCCGATAGTTTACTTGATGGATTGAATGAAGTGGATTATATCCCTATGGCACGGACACAGCAGGAAAATTGGATAGGGCGCTCTTCGGGAGCAAGTATAAAGTTTAAAGTTTTAAGTTCAAATAAAGGCGAAATTGGTGAGCTTGAAGTTTTTACGACTCGTCCAGATACCTTGTTTGGGGTGACGTACATGGTTGTGGCGCCGGAACATGAACTCGTCGCACAGCTCCTCGAAGGAACAAGGAACAAGGAACAAGGAACAATTAAAAATGTTGACGAAGTACATACCTATGTTGAGAAGGCAAGGTTAAAGTCTGATTTGGAGCGGACGGAATTGCAGAAAGAAAAGACCGGGGTTGAATTGAAAGGCTTGAAAGCGATCAATCCGGCGACAGAGGAAGAAATTCCAATTTTTGTGGCTGATTATGTGCTGGCTACGTATGGAACCGGAGCGATTATGGCGGTGCCGGCGCATGATGAGAGGGATTATGAGTTTGCTAAAAAATATAATATTCCAATTAAACAAGTGGTGGCCTTTTTTCATGCTAATGATACAGTTGATGATGCGTATCGACCTGATAAACCGGTGTTAAAAAGGCACACTATTAATGCGATAGTAAAACATTGGCAAGATGATACATATTTATGTCTTGATTGGGAGAAATTTGGTTGGCACACTGGTATTATTGGTGGAGTAGAGAAGGGTGAGGATATTGTGGAAGCGGCAATGCGTGAAATTCGTGAAGAAACAGGATATAAGAATATTAAATTTGTGCGATCTGTCGGTGGAGAAAACCATAATGTTTTTTTTGCACGTCATAAAGATGAAAATCGATATGCAATTGGTCATGGATTATATTTTGAGTTGATAGATGGTGAGTATGAAAAACCCAATGAGGAAGAAATAAAAAATCATACAGCTGTTTGGATAGAAAAAGATAGTATGGTTGAGTTTTTAAATTTACCGAATTTCAAATATGTTTGGCGACAATTATCCATGAAGAATGATTGTTTTTCTGACGAAGGTATTACCATCAATTCAGAATTTCTAAATGATCTAAAAACACCCCAAGCAAAGGAAACCATGATTCAGTGGCTTGAAGAAAAAGGTGTGGGAAAACGAAAAGTACAGTTCAAGCTCCGAGATTGGGTATTTTCTCGACAAAGATATTGGGGGGAGCCGATTCCGTTGGTTAAGTGCGATCAGTGTGAAAATAAAAAGTATAAATACGTATTTGTTCATGGTTTCAATCCGACTGCACGAGAAGATTTTTTTATTGAACTTAAGAAGAGTCTGGAAGATAAAGGGCATGAGGTTTCTTACCCATCTCTTCCAAATTCAGACGCACCAAATATTGAAGAACAGGTTGCATATTTGAAACAGAAGTGTGTGTTAGACAAAAACACTATTGTTGTTGCTCATAGTTTAGGTGGGGCAGTAGTCATGAAACTTTTAGAACAAGTAAATCTTCAGGAGTCAGTAGAAAAAGTAGTGTTGGTAGACTGTTTTACAGAGCCTACTTTTAACGATAAACGCCGTGAGCCGGTTGAAAAAAGCTGTGATTGGAAATTTAGTTTTGATGATATTCGTTCATTGGCAAAAGAGTGGGTCGTAATAGTCGATAAAGACCATCCGGTTGTCCCCCAAGGTCAAGAGAAAATTTTTCATACGAAGTTGGGGGCAAATATTATTATTGCTGAGCCTGAGGTAAGTCATTTTTGTTCAACAAATGAACCTATTGTTCAAAAAAATGTTGAACCAACAGGCTGGATTCCGCTTCCAGAAGATCAATTGCCATTAACCTTGCCGCAAGTAGAAAAATATCAACCAACAGATACAGGGGAATCACCGCTGGCTGCGATGGAAGACTGGGTAAAGACGACTTGTCCGAAATGTGGCGGAGAAGCGCGGCGAGAAACTGACACTATGCCAAACTGGGCCGGATCAAGTTGGTACTTTTTACGCTACATGGATCCGAATAATTCTGAGGCCTTGGCATCTCCTGAAGCAATGAAATATTGGGGACCGGTAGATTGGTACAATGGTGGTATGGAGCACGTTGTTTTACATTTATTGTACTCCCGTTTTTGGAATCAATTTTTGTACGACATCGGTGTGGTGCCGTTTAAGGAACCATACAACAAACGAACCAGTCATGGCATGATTCTTGCAAAAGGTGGAGAAAAGATGAGTAAGAGTAAAGGAAATGTGGTGAATCCGGATGAAATGGTAGAGCAATTTGGTGCTGATACTTTGCGGACATATATTATGTTTATGGGTCCATTTGATCAGGCAGTGGAATGGGATATCAACGGGTTGATTGGGGTACGACGGTTTTTGGATCGGGTATGGAATTTGCAAGGAAAAGTAAAAGAAGGTGCTGAAAACGAAAAGAAGGTTTTACAGACATTACATCAAACCATAAAAAAAGTTAGTGAAGATATTGATGAAATGCGGTTTAACACGGCAATTGCTAAAATGATGGAATTGACCAATGAGTGGATGAAAGCGGAGACTATTTCTAAATCAGCATACGCATCACTGATTCAGCTTTTGGCACCATTTGCGCCACATATTGCAGAGGAACTGTGGCAGCAGCTTGGGTATGGGCAATCTATCGCTCGTTCCGGTTGGCCGATGTGTGATGAACAGTACCTTACAATTGACAATGTAACAATTGCCATTCAGGTAAATGGAAAATTGCGAGGGACGATTGATGTTGCCGTTGATGTTGATGAAGAAGAAGTGAAACAGTTGGCACTCAAGCAGGAAAATGTAGCGAAGTGGTTGGAAGGGAAGGAACCGAAGAAGGTGATTTATGTGAAAGGAAAGTTGGTGTCGATTGTGATTTGAAGGATTTGATGGTATAATAGACCGCGAATTAAACGGATGTAACGAATAATAACGAATTAGTTTTATAACTTTATTTCTATGCTAGAGGAGGAGCTTAGTGGTAAAATTATACGTGCGTATTACAATGTATACAATAGACTTGGGTATGGTTTTTTGGAGAAAGTGTATGAAAACTCTTTGATATATGAATTGCAGAGAATGAATATTCATGGTAGAAGGCAGGTGCCAATTCAAGTGTTTGACTTGGGAATAAAAGTTGGTGAGTATTTTGCTGATATTGTCGTTGAGGAGAGGATAATAATTGAACTTAAAGCTGCTGAATCTTTGTGCTTAGAACATGAAGCACAGCTCTTAAACTATTTAAAGGCCACTTCCATGGAAGTTGGTCTTTTGTTTAATTTTGGATTAAAACCAGAGTTTCGGAGAAGGGTGTATGAAAATAAGCTGAAAAAGTCACTTTCAAAAGATCCGTTTTTATTCGTTACATCCGTTTAATTCGCGGTCTATTCTGTATGCTCAGGGGGATCATACAATTTAAAAGCAAAACGTTTCTCGCGTTTTGTTTTTCTTTTTTACTTGGCGTCGGAACAATTTCTATAGTTGATATCCAGATTTCTTATCACCATCTTTATTTTTCACTTTTCTTGTTCATTACATTGTTTATAATTTTTTGGAAAGAACCAAAGAGTCGTTTTATCGTTGTCTTACTGTTTTGTTTTTTTCTCGGGCTTGTTCGATATGTCCTGGCTTACCCGACAGATTCTTCTCGACACGTTTCTTATTATAACGGACAGAAAGTGTCTCTAGTGGGCTATGTTCGAGCAGAGCCGGATGTGCGAATGGATGGGGTGAGGTATATTGTAAATATTAAAAACATTCAAAACAAACAAAACATAAAAAATGACGACTTTGATTTGAACGGCAGCGTATACATTAAAGGAGGTTTGTATCCGCGGTATGCATATGGGGATGTTTTGGAAATGAATTGTAATTTGAAACAGCCGGGGCCGATTGAGGATTTTCAATATGATAAATATTTGGCACGGTTTGGAGTGTTTAGTATTTGTGAGCCAATGAGCATGGTAAAAGTGGGGGAAGGAGAAGGATCGGTGTTTATGCGAGGAATTTTGGGATTAAAAGACTGGTTTGCTTTGAAGATCAATCTTTTGTGGCATGAACCGTATGCGAGCTTTATGGCCGGACTTTTGTATGGGTACCGAGGTGGACTTGGAAGCCTGAATGAACAATTTAGTCGAACCGGGGTAACGCATATTGTGGCGATATCCGGATATAATATTACCTTGATTGCGACTATTTTTATTGGTATTTGCGTAAATTTGTATATCCCAAGAAGAAAAGCGTTTTGGGTTGTTGTGACCGGAATAGTACTGTTTGTAATATTTGCCGGAGCAAGCGCATCGGTGGTGCGGGCCGGAATCATGGGTATCATTGTGTTGTTGACTCGACAAATTGGTCGCTTATCTCGGGTTGGTAATGTACTTGTTTTGACAGCGGTTTTGATGACACTTCACAATCCATTTGTGTTGATATATGACGCCGGATTTCAGCTATCATTTTTATCTACCCTTGGATTAGTTTATGTTGCGCCGCTGATTCGGCGGTGGTTTGTCCGTGTACCGGAGGTATTGGGAATGCGTGAAACCTTGATTTCGACCTTTGCCGCGATACTCTCTACGTTACCGTTAATTTTGTTTCAGTTTGGTCGTCTGTCCACTGTTGCGCCCATGGTCAATGTGCTTATTCTTTGGGCTTTGCCATTTATCATGGGAATTGGGTTTTTTGCCGTGATAATCTCGGCCATACTTCAACCACTCGGTCAGCTTATTGCGTGGGTGGCTTGGGCGGGAATGGCGTATATTGTGACAGTGGTGCGATGGTTTTCAGATTTGTCCTTTGCGGCGATTGATTTGACGGTGCCGGTGTGGGGAATGATGGGATTATATGGACTGCTTGGATACTGGATTTGGCAGTATCAGAAAGGGGTGAAGAAAAAAGGTGTTCCAGTGCCGATATATATGACAGGAGTGAGTGTAAGTGATGCGGTCGAAGATAAGGGGGTCGAGTATTGATTTGATAGAAACACGGATTTGACGGATGAAACAGATTAAAACGGATCCGTTAGTATTCGTTATATCCGTTCAATCCGTGTTCCTATTACTTTTAAGCTATGAAAAAACTGTTTCTCATTCTTCTTTCCCTTTTATTCGTGATAATCGTACTTCTTTTTATTCTCGAAAGTAAAGAACAAAATGAATCGCAACCACTTGATTCTTCTTTAGAAACAACTACCGGAACGCTACAAATGACGTTTCTTGATATCGGACAAGGGGACGCAACATTTATTGTCTTTCCGGATGGTCGACAAATGTTGGTTGACTGCGCGATTGATGCACGGATTTTGGAAGCGTTGGGTCGGGTGATGCCGTATTATGATCGAACACTTGATTATTTAGTAGTGACGCATCCAGATCTTGATCATTATGGTGGCTGTGTTGATGTCATCAAGCGGTTTGAGATTGGAAACATTATCTACAATGGGTATATGAAAGATCAAAGTGATATGTGGCAAACGTTTTGGGAAGCGGCACATGCGGAAGGAAACGCGTATTATGAATTAGCTCAACCGGAAACATGGGAAATTGCCAGTACGACTGTACATTTTCTTTATCCGGACCACTCAATTGCTCGGAATCCGAATGTTCCGGGGCATGAAAAAGATACCGGCTCCAATAATAGTTCAATTATCCTAAAGTTAACTTACGGAAATGTTGACACATTACTTCTCGCTGATTCGGAAGCAGAGTTAGAGGAATACTTGGTCGAATCATATCCGGATATCCTAGATGTAGAAGTGCTAAAAGCCGGACATCATGGAAGTGCCGGTTCATCAATTCCTGAAATGATAGAAAAAACAACGCCACTGCATACGATATTTTCGGCCGGTTTGGGGAATAAGTTTGGTCATCCGTCATTGCGCGTCATTCGCCGTGTCGAACGGGTCGGAAGTGAGGTGTGGCGCACAGACACACAAGGTGATATACTAGTGAAGACAGATGGCGAAGAATTGGATGTTGAAACTTTGAAATAAAGAAATTGAGAAATAGGGAAATCAGTCTCCGCTTCGCTGCGCCTGACAAGTTGCGAAATAACTCCGCCCCCACCCTAGGCCGGCAAGCAAGGCGGACCCGCCTTGGGCGGGGAAATAACGAAATAGCGAAATAACGAAACAACGAAATAGCGAAATAACGAAATAGCGAAATAACGAAATAGAGAAATGGTGGTACTTGTAAGTTGGTATATGAAATTGGAAATTAGGAATTGGAAATTAGGGTTTGTTGTTATATTGCTGAATTGTTATATTGCTTTCCGTTTATAGATTTTATTCTTAGAAACAATAACTAGCCAACTTGTCAACTTGCCAACTTGCGAACTTGCCAACTTGCCAACCTGCCAACTTGCAAACTTTTCATCTTATCATGCGCAAATCACTCCTTTTTCTTAGTACCATCTTTACCATTCTTTTTCTTCCAGCACAAGCACATGCTTTTGTGGTATCTGATGGAATTTGGTTATCAAATTCACATGCGTTTGCCGGAGAGACGGTGAAAGTGTATACGGTGGTTGTCAATAATGAGGTGCCGTTTTTTTCCGCTGACGTGGTGTTTTATAATCATGATAAAGAAATAGGAAAAGCAGTAGTAAAAAATTTGGGCTATGAACAAGCTCGGCAAGTATGGGTTGAGTTTACGTTGCCCGAGGGTGAGCAGGTGTTTCGCGCTGAAATCAAAAACCCGAGTGCGGCCGATAATGCTTTGAAACCTACTGTACTTCCAAAAGATGCCGGTGGGTATGTTACTGAAAGAACAATATCCATTGAGCAAGATACGGATGCAGATGGGATTGGAAATAGTACTGATGAAGATGATGATGGTGATGGTGTGAGTGATATTGAGGAGCAGCAGAAAAAAACTGATCCATTAAAAAAAGATACTGATGGCGATGGGTACGCTGATGATCGAGATTTGTTTCCGCTAGATCCTCACAATTGGTCGGATGCGGACAATGATGGAATAGGAGATGCAAGTGATCCGGATGATGATAATGATGGGCTTCCGGATAGTGATGAAGTTGTGTTTGGGAGTGATCCGTTGAATTCAGATACTGATGGAGACGGACTTACTGATGCCGAAGAATATCAATATGGCAGTGATCCAAGAAAAGCTGATTCCGATGGAGACGGAATATCAGATGCGGAAGAAGTGCGACTGGGGTTGCAACCCGGAAAAACTGATTCTGATGATGATGGTTTGACCGATACGGAAGAGCAGACCCGTGGAACAGATCCATCCAAAGCTGATACTGATGACGATGGGGTGGAAGATGGTAGTGAAGTTATTCAAGGTATTAGTCCATTAAAAAAAGATACCGATGGCGACGGATTTGATGACTTTTTAGATTTATTTCCCCTTGATCCAAAAGAATGGGCAGATACGGACCTTGATGGAACAGGAAATGAAGCGGATCCGGATGATGATAATGATGGACTGAGTGACGAAGAAGAGCGGGCACTGGGAACAGATCCGCAAAGTAAAGATACTGACGGGGATGGTTTGACGGACAAAGAAGAACGAACACTTGGCACGGATCCATTGAAAATGGATACTGATGGTGATGATCGAAATGATAAACAGGATAATAACCCCTTGGAAAAGAGTTTACTACCAACATTCAGCCGCGTCCGAACTTGGCTCGTACTTGGTTTTGGAGCAGCGCTTCTAGGATTGGCTATGGCAGCCGGAAGACGCCAGAGAGATGAAGATTTTGGATCTGAAGAACAATAATCGGAGTTTTGTTCTGATAAATGTGTATTTTACAGATTGAGAAAAGCATGATAGGCTATCACTGTAACTTGTTAATGTATTACGTATGAAACGAATTGCTTTTTTTGCCTCTTCTTTGGTTTTTTTAATACTTCTTTCTTTTTCTCTTCCGGTTGGAGCCATTGATAATGATGATGATTTTGACTTATTACCATATGATCTTGAAATCAAGTACGGTACAGATCCCACCAAAACAGATACGGATGGAGATGGTATTGAGGATGGGATAGAGGTGTTGCGAGGGACAGATCCATTGTCTCCTCCTATTGTGGAGGCGGAGGCTCGACTTGTGGACACAGATACTGATGGGTTGAATGATTGGTTGGAACATTTATTTCAGACTGACCCAACTAATTATGATACAGACGGAGACAGTTTTTCCGACTATACCGAAGTGATGCACGGGTACAGTCCACTTATTCCGAAAGCAGATGCACGACTCAGTCAAAAGTTGATTGTCAACTTGAATGAACAGCAACTTGCATATCATGTGAATGAGATTGCGGTAAAACACTTTCCCGTATCAACCGGAAAACTGTCAACCCCAACTCCAACCGGTACATTTGCGGTGCAACGAAAAATTCCGGTCGCGCGCTATCGAGCATTTGACTATGATATCCCAAATGTAAAATGGAACATGCAGTTTATTCCGCGCTATTTTATCCATACCGCCTACTGGCACAATCAATTTGGGGTGCGTCCTATGTCGCATGGTTGTGTAAACATGAAAGAAGCGGACGCAAAATTTTTGTATGAGCATATTGGGGTGGGTGTGCCGGTTGAAGTAATTGGAAAGACTCCGGTGGTGGTGGCGAAAAAATAATTTTTTTTGATGGAATATACATTGACGAATAGAACGAATTGTTAGGGAATTCTGTCGTGATTCTGTGCGGTTTGTTCGTATAAATTCATCAATACCTCCAATACACTTATACTACAATTGTTACAAATCTTTTATGAAACGTTTGTATCGGTCAAAGACGGATCGAATGCTGGCTGGGATAGGAGGGGGTGTCGCTGAATATCTAGATATTGATCCGGTTATTGTGCGGCTATTGTTTGTCTTGAGTATTTTCTTTGGTGGGGTAGGAGTAATCGTGTATATTGCTTTGGCAATTATTACTCCCGAAAAACCAGAGCAAGATACTGTGACACCGGAACAGCATGAAAGCGAACTTAGAAGTACCAAAGTGGATCCAACAGAAGTGTGTCCGCCGCCGGCGTATCGGCTTCTTGAAACAGCGGAAAAGCGACGATGGCTAGGGGTGTTACTCATTGTGTTAGTTTTTACTCTCGCCCCATTGTTTATAGTTCCTAGTTTTCTTTTGATCTTTGATCCGATGGTAGCCGGTTCGGTACTTACCTTTTTTTCCGTAACTTCTATGCTATTGTTTGGTATGCTATTCTTAGGTATCTTGGGAGTGTTGGTGGGTGTCGTATTGATTTTTTACTTATTAAAGAAAACATAGTGTTATGTCTCCAGATGGACTTCCTTTTCCGCCACAGCTTGAGCGATTTCGAGAAGAAACTCGCTCGTTACGAACTGAAGTAACTGCAAAAATTGTTGGGTATATTGTGGCCGCGCTCGGACTTGTGGCCGGGTTGGCTTGGAATGACGCGATAAAAGCCTTGATCGAAGCTTATTTTCCGCAACAAGAAAATACCGTGAAAGCCAAGTTTGTCTATGCGTTACTCATTTCTCTGGTTGTTGTTACTGTGTCCATCTATGTGAGTCGGCTGGCAAAAAAAGAAGATAAGGAGAAGGAAAAGAAAAAATTGGCCAAAGAAAAAAAATTATCATCAGCAACGAAAAAAAATAGAAAGTGAAGTGTACTTTACACAGCTTTGTCTTGAAATAATCCAAAAACCTATCACCTTTGTTGGTAGGTTTTTTCTTTGAGGATTAGCAAAAAATCACAAACGATTCGAAATTTTTGTTGTAAATCAACCCACAGCCCCCACCTCCACCCGAGGCGGGTAAACAAGGCGGACAAGCAAGGCGGACACGTGCGGCGGTAAAATTCATTCATTTGGAGTTCTAAGATATTACACGAGCAGTAGATAATGTCACACTTGACGCTATACATCATGCTTGCTATGGTACATAGAGACGATATAGTACAATTTTTTTTATGAATAAAAAAACAATCTTGTATTTGTTGGTTGGGATTATTGTTTTGGCTGTGGTTTTGGCTGTAGTGTTTACCTATGTAAATCGGTATTCCGGAGGGCCGGAGGAAACTCCAAATACAGGGCAACCAACTACCAGTACGGTAGACATTCTGTCAGAGTATACCAATAAAATCGTATATACGACAGACACGTCTGAAAATGAGATACCTTACCGGCAGCACTGTGAAGAACGAGGTGGAAATTTTGATGCTTGTGGGACAGTCTGTGAACCGGGCGCGGAAATTTGTGCAGAGGTTTGTGCCTATACATGTACCTTTACTGTAACCAACGCACCTGATAGTCCAGATGGATCAGTGAACAATGGATCATTTCCAAACGGTTTTTCTCCGGTATCTCAGTGGCAAGAGTATACCAATACTGAAATTGGGTTTTCTTTATTATACCCAAATGCTCTCATGGTAAAGAATCCAGTGGACGGGTCGGTTGCTTTTACGTATTCCGGACCAACCCAAGATCCAAATACGGAGTTTTTTGACGGGATATCTCTTACAATTGCTGTAGTAGATACGACTGATTATGAATCTCTCAACGCGTATGTACGAGAACAAATAACTGACGTGCAGGCAATTGGGGAATTAATCAATCCGGTTTCTACAACAACGTTTGCTGGGAGAAGAGCGTATGAGTATTCGGCGGATACGTTGGGGGTAAGTCATCATCGATACGTGTTTCTTTCACCTACTTCTACGCTTCATATTTCATATGTAGCACCCGATCCGGAGAATCGAGGATATGCTACCGTGGTGGAGACAATGCTCGAAACATTTTCTTTCTTCAACCAATAATGTATTCGGTTAGTTTTTTAGTACCATACTGAAAGAAAGGTATAGGGGTGGCACCAAAACATGTTTTTCTGATACATGTTTTTTATTTCTTTTGACAGAATGACATCAGAGGGTCATACTAAAAAAGAGTACTTGTAATGTTTGATATATGTGGAAATCTTCTTGGTATATAGGAAAACTTTTTGGTATTTCACTGTATTTACACATGAGCTGGTTTCTGATTTTCTTTTTGGTGACACTTGATTTGGCGTTGGGTGTATTCCCATCTCTTCATCCGGAATGGTCAGCTCTCTTTACCTGGGTATTGGCCGGAGTCGCAGCGATCTTATTTTTTGTATCCATATTAGCACATGAGCTCGCGCACTCTTTGGTGGCCAAGAAAAAAGGAATTGCTATTGATCGAATTACGCTATTTTTATTTGGGGGAGTTGCCAACATGGAACATGAACCACCGACTCCCCGGACAGAGTTTTTTATGGCCGCGGCCGGACCATTGACCAGTTTGGTCATTGGGGTGGTGTGTTTGCTGTTTGCCGGGTATCTTCCGGGAACCTTTCCAGCTGGAGTTCAAGATCCATTGATCGTACTCCAATTTCTCAGTCCGTTGGCGTTGACGTTGATGTGGCTTGGAACTGTCAATATATTTGTGGGAATTTTTAATCTGGTGCCGGGGTTTCCACTTGATGGCGGAAGAATTGTCCGGTCATTCTTATGGGCATTGACCGGAAATATTCAGCGCGCTACTGTGTACGCTTCTTGGCTCGGTCGAGGGGTGGCGATCAGTTTTATGGCAATCGGTTTTTTGATGGCGGTGGGTTTTGTATTTCCAGTGTTAGGAACCGGAATTTTTTCCGGGCTATGGCTTATTTTTATCGGATGGTTTTTATATGTTATCGCTAGAGCCAGCTATCGTGATACTGTCATTGATTCGCTTCTCAGCGGACTTCGGGTAGAAGATGTGATGCGTGCAGGGTATGTATCGGTGGGCGCGCAAGTGTCTGTGCAGGAACTCTACGAATTGCATTTGAAGCACAATCAAACGGAGCTGTTTATGGTGCTTGAAAAGGGAGAAACGGTCGGGTGTATACGATATCAAGACATTGTTGGAATGGATACAAAAGAGCGACAAAAGCATGTTGCCGCCGATATAATGAAGCCGATAGAGCATGTTGAACGAGTGGCTCCGGGAGACCGGGTTGTGACAGCATATCGAAAACTCTCTCAAAGACAATTGCAGCAGTTGCCGGTGGTTGATACGCGGGGAATTCTTGGAATGATTCAGTTATCGGACATTGTGCACTGGCTTCATCAGGAAAAGCGATCGGTGCGAAGTTTTGGGTAAACAAAGCAACTGTTTCGGGCGTTGTAGATTGGTACTTGCATTAATTGCTGAGATGGTTATAGTACATACAGGTGGTAGCAATACATATGCAATCCACCAATCACCAGTGTGGTGATTATCCATCTCAACATTCAGACGGTCGTGTATCATTAACTATACGCCTATGGTATACGAAGTTACCAGAAAAACATTGTTTTTCTTTGTCGCAAGCGCTATGGTCCTTGCGCAAACGTTTCTGTTTAATCCACCCCAGACAGTACAAGCGGTGGAAGAGCCGGGATGTGAAAATCCGGTTGCCTCTGAGGTTAAAACTCCGGTTCAATTGCCGGAAACTGTGGTGCAAAATGGTTTAACTACATCAACTGTTACCCAGGCTGATGTTGGGTCATTTACCGCGACATTAGGTGCGTGGGATGCAAATGATCAAGGGTATGTTCGATTTACTTTTGATTCATCAATGGATATTTCCATGTATCATTCATTGGAACTCACATTACACGGTGAGGTGCTGCAAGGAGATTTGGGAGAAGCCCCAGTATCGTTGCAGTTTTATGATAATGAATGGACTGCCGGCGCTTCGGTGATTGTTCCGGTAGATGCCTCTATCATCAGTGATACTGATGTGGTAGTCACAGTACCATTGAGCCATTTTTCTTCACCAGCGTTTACCGCTGAATCATTGCAACACATTTTGTTTCTTTTGCCAAAAACCGGAAAAAGTCAATTGCATCTTTCCGTGGCGAGTATGAACTGGGTAAAGACAGAACTTGTGTGTGAAGATACAACTCAACAAGAAGAGGAGGGGAATGAAGAGAGTGAGGAGGAAATACCTACCAACGTGGTGCCAGAGGTACCAGAACCTGTCATTCCATTACCATTGGTATGTTCTGGTCCGGCAACAAACGCGTTTACCGGTTGTTATTACAACAATTCAGATCACACTGATTTGGTTGTAGTAAGAACTGATAGTGAAATTAACTTCAACTTTGCGACCGGTTCACCTGATCCGGCTATTGATCCAAATACATTTTCTGTCGTTTGGAAAGGTGAATTTACCTTTAGTAGTGGAACGTACAATTTTACCGCAGTAACCGATGACGGAATGCAGGTATATGTTGATGGGGTAATGGTTCTTGATAAGTATTTCAATCAAGCAGAGACGGAGTACCAGTTTCCGTATGAAATGACTGCGGGAGAACATCTAATTGAAGTAAAGTATTATGAAAATCTCGGTAAGTCGGTAGCAAAACTTTCTTGGGAACTTGAACCACCGGTTGGTCCGCTGTGTGGGGCTCCTGGTACAGAAGCATTTACCGCGTGCTATTACAACAACATGGATGTTACTGATCTTCAAGTAGTTCAAACAGAACCAGCCGTAAACATGGATGTCGGTATGGGTTCTCCGGATTCGTCAGTGGAACCGGATACGTTTTCGGTTGTGTGGAAAGGAATCTTTACTTTTGCAACCGGAACGTACAAATTTACCGCTATAACAGATGACGGAATGCAAGTATACATTGACGGCGTCCTCCTACTCGATAAGTATTTTGACCAACCGGAAACTGTGTATGAGTTTACGGAGGATTTGGCCGGAGAACACTTGATTGAGGTGAAGTATTACGAAAATGAAGGTGATGCGGTGGCGCAATTGTCATGGGAAATGATGGGGGATCTCATGATTGATGATACGATCACCTCAGACGCGGCTAGTTATACAGCTGGTGATCCGGTCGAAGTTACGGCTATGATTACATCGAATCAAACGCTCTTGAACGCCAACATTGATCTTGAGCTCTACAATAGTTCCGATGTGATGGTGGACCAGCAGATTGTGCCTGCTGATTTGTTGGCCGGAGTTGCCAAAGAAGTGGTGTGGAATCTCAGTGCGCCCATAACTCCGGGAGAATATCAGGTGAAACTTGGTGTGTTTGCGAGCGATTGGTCCGCCCTGTATCATTGGGATAATGTTGGGACAACTTTTACGGTCTCAAGTAGCGGTGGGCTGGTTTGTGGTCCGGCGGCGAGTGGAGCGTTTACCGCGTGTTATTACGACAATCAAGACTTTACCAATCTAGCCGTTGTTCGCACCGATCCGACGATTAACAATGATTGGGGCGGTGGTTCACCAGATCCGGCAGTTCAACCGGATACATTCTCGGCGCATTGGAAAGGAAACTTCACGTTTGATGCCGCGGAATATACATTTACCGCTGTAACGGATGATGGAATGCAAATATGGATTGATGGAGTCTTGGTACTGGATAAATACTTTGATCAATCAGCTACAACGTATACGTTCAATGAAACAATGACGAGTGGAACACATATGATCGAAGTGAAATATTATGAACATGGTGGTGATGCGGTTGCCAAACTGTCCTGGGAAAAAGCCGGGGTGGTGCCAAGCTGTGGAGTTCCGGGAAGTGAAACATTTACCGGCTGCTACTACGACAACCAAAACTTCACAGACCTTAAAGTGGTTCGCAATGATCCAATGATTGATTTTGATTGGGGCGGTGGTTCACCGGATGCGTCCATTGCTCCGGATACATTTTCTGTTGCATGGGCCGGTAACTTTATGTTCTCGAGCGGAACGCATCAGTTTACCGCAAGGACCGATGATGGAATGCGGGTAAAAATCGATGGTGACGTGGTCTTGGATAAATTTTACGACCAACCCCCAACCACACACATCTTTACCGCAGAGCTTTCTGCCGGCGTACATCTTGTTGAGGTAGAGTATTATGAAAACGGCGGCGGAGCAGTGGCAGAACTTTCGTGGACAGATGTTTCAGTCGAACCGGATGATATTGTAGTATTGCAACCGACTGACGGAAGTACTGTTTCGGGTGTGGTAGAAGTACGAGCGTATGTGGAAGGACGAGATTTGTCCGATTACACCCTCGGTTGGCGCGTCAATGGGAGTGGTCCGTATACGTCTCTCATAGACGATCCTTCTGGAGACTACAAACACAACTATATAGATTTTAGTGGTTGGAATTGGGAAGCAGACAATATGTATGATCTCGAATTCCAAGCCAAAAATCTTTCAGATGTTGTCATTGACACCGAGACAATTACGGTCATTCATTAACAAACCGACACATGAAGAGCCGCCCTTTTATCCGAGGGTGGTTTTTCTTGTCTATTTTTAGTATACTTGTTTGGATAACAAATAACATAACCTCTTCGATGTTTCTCATTGTTACTCATGTTTGAGAAATATTTTCATTTTTTGGTACAGTGTTATTTGTTGTGTGTTATCTGCTATCTGTTATCTGTTATCTGAAATATGAAACTAGATCTGAATCCACAATTCACAGAGGCTATTAATCTTATAGAAAAGACGACTAAACACCTCTTTATCACCGGAAAAGCCGGTACCGGAAAATCGACCTTATTGAACTATGTCCGAGAAACAACGAGGAAAAACTTGGCAGTGCTGGCTCCGACCGGTGTCGCGGCGGTCAATGTAAAAGGGCAAACAATTCACTCTTTTTTCGGATTCAAACCGGATGTCAATTTGAAACGGGTGCATCGGTTGGATTCAGCCGGAGAAAGAAAACTGTATCAAACGCTTGACACGATTGTGATTGATGAGATTTCCATGGTGCGTGCTGATCTTATTGACTGCATTGATAAGTTTTTGCGTCTCAATGGTCGGGAGCGAGATGTTCCGTTTGGAGGGGTGCAGATGGTGTTTATCGGAGATTTGTATCAGCTCCCGCCAATCGTGACAAATGCGGACCGAGAAATTTTTTCCGCGCATTACGATAGTCCATACTTTTTTTCCGCGCATGTGTTTACGAGTCAACGGCAACTATTGGTTGACGCGCGATCGGTAGCGCTTGAATGTATCGAGTTAACCCATATCTATCGTCAAGATGATACTCGTTTTATTGAACTTTTGAATGCTATTAGAAATAATACCGCCAATGATCATCATTTGACACTGCTCAATCGTCGCCATGATTCTGACCATGAGTTTGATCCGGATGATTTAGTCATGTATCTCACGACAACAAATGCGATCGCCGGAAGGATAAATGAACAAAGCCTTCGACAACTCGAGACGGAAGAGCGGACGTTTTTTGGTCGCATTACCGGTGAGTTTGAAAAAAACGCCTTGCCGACGGATGAACTTTTGACGCTCAAAATTGGCGCGCAAGTCATGATGCTCAATAATGACCCGTATGGTCGCTGGATCAATGGTACTATTGGTCGCGTTACTGCGTTTCATTTTGATGAAGAGGAGAAAAAGGACGTGGTAGTGGTCGAGTTGCATGATGGAACTGAGGTTGATGTGTTACCGGCGCGTTGGGAAATGTTTACGTATACCTATGACAAGGAAACTAAACAGATTGACTCCGATATTGCCGGCTCGTTTATCCAGTACCCTCTCAAACTCGCCTGGGCTGTGACTATTCACAAGTCACAAGGCAAGACTTTTGACCGTGTGCTGCTTGATATTGGTTCCGGTACTTTTTCTCCCGGACAGCTCTATGTCGCCCTATCCCGCTGCACCTCGCTCGAAGGGATTGTTCTCAAGCAACCAATCGAACGGCGGCATATATGGACCGATCGGCGGGTGATGGAGTATGTGCGGGGATTACAAAATGATGGGGAAATAGCGAAATAGAGAAATAGAGAAATAGAGAAATAACTCCGCTTAAGATCTTCTTCATTCTATTTACTTTTTGTGATACCATACGAACGGTACTATATTTTATGCCTAAAAAGAAACTAG
>DYFM01000032.1 GCA_020725175.1 Candidatus Paceibacter sp. | reverse complement strand
TACATATAGTTTGCTATTCACAGAAATCACTATGTGGTTTCTTTTTTTTATGCTATACTACTTTCATTGATAGTATTTCCATGTCTCAAAAAAACGCGCGTCGATGTACACAGTGTCGTCTGCCCGGGCATACCAAGCGAACGTGTTTGGGGATGAAACAAACAGCTGAGGGGGAGCGACAAAAAAAGACCACCAAGCGATCCGCTGCGGTGGTTGTTCGCATTGATAAAAATGATCATTCTCCTCATGTTGTGCGTCTCCGTGCTCCGGAAAAAAACTCAACTACGGTTGGTGTCATGCCAGTCCATAAAGACACGTACGCACCTGCTCCACTTCGAGTAGCAGTCAACTTGGCAGATCTGGTTCGCTCGGCCAATAGCAAACGAACGATTCGCGTTATCGGAGAAACATCGGCAAAGCCTTCTTCGTTGGCTATTGATTTAAAACCGCCTGTAACAACGAGTAAGAAAGAGAAGAAGGGTAAGGGTTTCTTTTCTCATGGAATGATTGAAAAAAAATCTTCAAAGAAGTCGCATGAACTTACATCTGTAACAGTGTCTGAAAAGAAAAAGCGTGTAAAAGAACCGACAACGCTTGCGAAATATTTTCGTTCTTTGTTTTTTTGGCGTCAGCCAGCGTTGCCGGAGATAGCCATGTCAACTTCAATGTTTTCTACTAAAGAAAAGACCACCAAACAGTCAAAAAAAATAGTAGCTTCGGTTCTTGATCATGTGAACGTAGTCAGGAGTAGTCTATTGTCTCAATGTAAGGGTGGTGCAAAACGTTTTTACATGAGTCTTTACCAATCATTTTCTCTTCCAAGATTGGCGTATGCTGTGTTGTCGTTATTGTTGGTAATAGGATTACCGTTTCCGGCGGTGAGTTATTATGAACAAATCTCTGCCGACAGTGCGCGGGTAGTGGATGAAAGTACGAATGCATTTTTATCACTGCAGTCATCTACTATTGCTGCCTTGCAGTCAAATCTTGGACAGGCAAAGTCAGATCTCAACAATGCACTTCAATCGTTTGCTGCCGCCGAGGGAATCGTGGAACGAGATCATAAGTTACTTGCGTACGTGGCCGGAATGTTGCCGGTGGTTGGAAAACAAGTGAGTAGTCGGCAACACTTACTTCGGGCCGGTCAGCATCTGGCGCTTGGAAATACTTACTTGGTAAAAGGCATTGATACCGTAAGTACCGATGCAACGGCTCAATTTACCGATCGACTTACCATTCTTGGAACCCATTTACGAAGCGCGGTAGTGCAATATGAAGCAGCGCTGATAGATTTGGCGGCTATCGATGTGCGGGCGCTCCCAAGTGAATATCAGGCATCATTTGAAGAGTTTAAACTTCTTTATGCGGTCTTTATTGATGACATGAAGGACTTAAAAGATTTGACGGATACTATCGCGACCATGTTTGGATCACATGAATTTAAACGTTATTTGGTGTTGTTTCAAAATCATCATGAACTAAGACCTACAGGGGGGTTTATGGGAAGTTTTGCAGTGGTGGATGTACAAAAAGGAAAAATTCTCAATATTGATGTACCGGCCGGTGGAACATATGATATCAAGGGGCAGGTGGATGTGTACTTGAAGCCCCCACTACCACTACAACTGAGCAATAAACGGTGGGAATTTCAGGACGCCAACTGGTTTCCCGATTTTGCAGCTTCGGCTGAAAAATCGGCGTGGTTTTATGAACGCGGACGAAAAACTACGGTTGATGGAGTTATTGCCGTTAACGCAACGGTTCTCGAGCGTTTGTTACGAGTTATGGGACCGGTAGAAAACGAAAAGTATCATTTGGTTTTGGATGCGGAAACGGCTTTGACCAGCATTCAAGAAGAAGTGGAATTTGGTGAGGAGAAAAAACAAAATCGACCAAAAGCAATTATTTCAGAATTATTATCCCAATTATTGACCGGCATAACCGAGGTGGATAATGCCTCACTAGTACGGATGCTGGGAGAACTTCATGAAGCGATGGAAGAAAAAGAAATACAGGTGTATATGCGAGACCAGAGCACTCAAGAAAAACTCCGTTCGTTTGGTTGGACCGGTGAGCTCGTAGGATCACGACCGGGTCAGGATTATCTTATGGTGGTAAACACCAATGTACAGGGTGCCAAAACCGACGCAAAGATTCAGCAAGCTATACATCATGAGGCTCAGGTGCGTGAAGATGGGCGTGTTACCGTTACGGTTCGGGTGGAACGACAGCACCAGGGGGAGCCCGGAGATCCATTGTATGGGGTGAACAATGTTTCCTATATGCGACTCTATGTACCGGAAGGGGCGGAACTTATCGAAGTGGAGGGATTTAGTTTTCCGCCGGAGGACCTGTTTAAAGTTCCGGAAAAATGGTATGTGGATGATCCGGATTTGGTTGCGCTAGAAGCAAACGAGCGAATAGACAGAAAAAGTGGTACCAGAATTACTACGGAGTTTGGAAAAACCGTTTTTGGTACCTGGACGATTATTCCTCCAGGAGAAAAGCGAGTGGTTGTTTTTACCTATGTTCTTCCGTTCCGGGTTGCGCGAGTGGCAGCTGATCCGACACCAGATACTTCGTTTCAAAAATGGAAAACTGTGTTTTTTGAAGCCGGTCAGACAGAAGCTTCTCGATATAGTCTCATTACGCAAAAACAGTCAGGGGCACACAGTCGTTTTACTTCTATAGTAACGTACCCTGAACATTGGCGACCAGTTTGGAAAACGGACGATACGGTGACATTGTTACTCAATGGATTTCAGGTGGATCGAGTAGATGTGGATGATGAAGTGGTGGGGGTGGTGATGGAGAAAATTGCGAAATAACTCCGCCCCCACCCCTGGCGGGCAAGCAAGGCGGACCCGTCTGGGTCAAGGAAATAAAGAAATAACGAAATAGGAGGACATTGAAAGTGTTTGTTAGGATACGGTGCTCTTGGTAGGAAAATAGATTTCAGAAAAAAATGGCGTAACAATAAAATAGATTTTGAAAGGAAAACCTGGTATACTGAAACAATATGAAGAAAAAAAGAGTTCACGAAAATACAGTTGATAAAAAAAAACCGCTTCGAGACGATGAGGGTGTGCATGAGTTTGTAGAAAAAAAGTTATCAAGTGAGGATCATGCTGTAGCACCAATTTCTATTGATACAAAAAAAACCGTTCGAAAGAAACTGAAGAAGAAAAAAGTTGAGAAAAAAAATACCACAGACCACCCTGTAGAAGAGATAGCTAATGAAAATGATGCTATACCGGTTTCAGAAGAAAAAGAGGCGCGGATCATGAAACAGTTGACAGAGATTTATGAAAATCCGGATGGCAGTATGCCTGATATGGCAGCGTTTAAATCTCGACGTCACAGTGGACTTGTACGAGCCTTGATCACGCTGATAGTGTTGGGAGTGTTGACTGTATTTGGAACGTATGCGTATTCGATGTTCTTAGCTCCGAACAGTGAATTTTTTGAAGAAGATGTACTGTTTACTGTACAGGCTGATGAATCGGTAAACGTTGGTCAAGAAGTTCATTATCGTATTCGAGTTAAAAATGCCCAAAAAGCAACCCTACAAAAAGCCAAAGTAGAAATACATTACCCGACCGGTTTTATTTTTGAAGAGGCAACACTACCACCAGTGGCAAGTACCACCAATGTTTGGGAAATTGGAACTGTGGCTGAGAATGAGGGTGAGAGTATTGACATCCGAGGTCGTTTGTATGGTAATGCCGGAGAAGAACAGTCGCTGCGGGCATTTTTGCGTTATCAACCAAGTAATTTTAGTTCCGAGTTTCAAAAAACCGCCAACGTAACAACCGTTGTTACCAAGCCTCCTTTTTCTCTGTTACTTGAGATGCCAAAGGAGTTGGCGGCAGGAGCAACCGGAGAACTGGTCATGAGTCTTGAACCGGAAGAAGCTGGTGTGCTTGAACATCTTCGGCTTGAGGTAGATGCAGGTCAGGAATTTATCAAGAAAGAAAGTACACCCGAAAGTAGCGAAACCGGACCGCTCAGTTGGAATATAGACGAGCTGACGGCCGGAATCGATATTGTGATTCGGGGTGTGTTTTCTGATGTGGTTGCCGATACGGAGCAGACGGTACGAGTTCGAGTTCTTGGTTGGCCATCATCAGAACGAAGTGGAAACGGATATGTTTATGCAGAAGAGACAAAAACACTGCATATAAAAAAGACAGATCTTTCCGCAGAACTTATTGTCAACGGTTCACAAGGGACCGTATCGTTACAGCCAGGTGAAAAAGTGAATGCAAGTCTTACGATAAAAAATACCGGCTCGGTGACGTTGTCAAATATAGAGGCTGCTTTGACGTTTGAAGCGCCGGCCGATGGAAGAAATAGTATTTTTGACTGGAACAATTTGGTTGATGATGCCGATGGTTCGATTGTTGGTACTCCCATGGAAGAAGGAATGCGGCGTGGAACAATTACTTGGAAGAGTGGGCAAGTGAATGCATTAAAGTCGTTCAAACCAGGCGATGACGCCGTGATCGATGTGGTGTTGCCGGTAAAAGGTGGTGAACAAACTGATTTGACTGCATTTGAAAAAAGTAATGGGCAAGCGTTTTTAGAAATTACTTATGGAAAAGATGGAGAAAAGAAACATTTTGCGAGTGCTCCGATCAAGCTTATTTTCAATTCAGATATTGCGCTTGAAGTGCAAGATGAAATGGAAGAAAAAGACGGAAAAGAAGTGCATAGGATTACCTGGCTTCTCTCAAATACCTTTCATGAATTGAAAGACGTACAACTGACGGCTGAGCTCTTTGGTGATGTGAGTTTAGACGAAGATAATATCACGGCACCAGCAGGAAATGTGGTGTATAATAAAGAAGAAAAGAAATTGACTTGGAAGATAGATACTATGCCGCTTACGGTTGATGTCCTTGCGCTTCAATTTCCGGTGGTGATCCAGAAGAAAAATCCAACGCAGAAAAATTTAACTTCTAAAGTAGAAATTACAGCTATTGATACGGTGACGGGGGAGAAAATTGTGGAGATTGGGGATGAAGTGCTGCTGCTGGCGCAATAGAAATTTCAAATGGCAATTTCCAAGTTCCAATTTTTTTGTTGAACAGTGAACAGTGATGTATCCTTCAAAGGAATAACACACGACCGGCAGGGAGTGTGTTTTTTGTGGAGGGGGTTGGGTTGTTCATTTGGAAAGGAAAGAATTACCAAAATTACCGCACTATTATTTGATATGGCGTGGAAGCAGGTAAGGGGGATAAAGTGGTTGTGGCGCCAGTTGACTACTTGTAACAAAACAACTCTCCACCCGGAGAGTTGTTTTGGAAATTGTGTTTTATTTTCTTGAAATGTAAATCGTAGTGCTCCCGGAGGGAATCGAACCCCCATCCACGGTTCCGAAGACCGTTGTTTTATCCATTAAACTACAGGAGCCTTGCTCCACTTCGTTGCGCCAGGCAAGCTGGTTTGTGTATTGGTGGTAAAACTTGGTTTACCAGGCGTAGCGAAGCGGAGAATGGTGGGCCGTGCAGGATTCGAACCTGCGACCGTTTGCTTAAGAGTCCGTCAGCTGACGGATCTACCAACTGTTTCTTGCTTGAAATACGTTTCTCTTATCCAATTTCTACCACGTGAACTTTTTAGCTCTTTTTCTCGTTTTATAGCTTCTGATCGAGTGGAAAATTCTTCTGCATGGATTATTTTCCATTCACCAGCCTTATTTTTGTGTGTATATGAGCTGCTTTTACTTTTATTTTCTAAATTGTGTCGTTCTAAACGTTTTTTAACATCTTCTGTTTGTCCTATATATATTTTTCCTAATTCATTTGTAATGATGTAGGTATAGAACATAGTGGGCCGTGCAGGATTCGAACCTGCGACCGTTTGCTTAAGAGGCAACTGCTCTACCAACTGAGCTAACGGCCCGTATTGTGAATGTATTGTGTTTTCCGATCCGTTTGCTTAAGAGTCCGTCAGCTGACGGATCTACCAACTGAGCTAACGGCCCGTATTGTGAATGTATTGTGTTTTCCGATCCGTTTGCTTAAGAGTCCGTCAGCTGACGGATCTACCAACTGAGCTAACGGCCCGTATTGTGAATGTATTGTGTTTTCCGATCCGTTTGCTTAAGAGTCCGTCAGCTGACGGATCTACCAACTGAGCTAACGGCCCGTATTGTGAATGTATTGTGTTTTCCGATCCGT
>DYFM01000031.1 GCA_020725175.1 Candidatus Paceibacter sp. | reverse complement strand
AAATCGGGAGAGAATAAAACCCTCGTCCGCCTTGCTTTGCACGCCTCGGGCTGTGGGCGGATTTAATCCCAGTAACCCTCTATTACTTTTTCACTTTTATAACACAACCAACCCAACATACCACTCCATCAACCAATCGCCAAATATCATCGATGCTACTGTTGCCACCGAAAGATATGTCCCAAATGGTACCTCACTTGCCAGCTTCTTTTTCTTGGCAATGACAAACCCTATACTTATGATAGCACCGACTGTATAGGCCAAAAAGAGTGCTACCAACCCAAGTTTCCATCCCAAAAGAACTCCCATCAAAACACCCAAACGTACATCACCACCACCAATCCAACGTCCACGTGAAATAACAAATTGAAAGAAAAAAAATCCGCTAATCAAGATGACACCTAGTAGCATACCGACTATTGTATTATGCGTCAAAAAACCAATGACAAAGAAAACAACCGCTGGCCATAAAGAAAATTCATCGGGAATTTGCATGGCAATAATATCATACGCAAAAACACCAAGAAGAACCAAGGCTGCTAGAATGGTTACTACCAAACGAACATCTGGTAATAATTGTAACGAATATCCCACAGCAATAAAGCCACCAAATAGTGCGCCGACCAGCTCGACAAATACATAATGCGATGGAATAGTGGTCTGACAGTTACGACATCTACCAAGTTGAAAGAGAAAACTTACGATCGGAATATTCTCATACCAACACAATTGTTTCTTACAATGAAAACAAATAGAACGACCATGAACAATCGATTGCTTCATTAAACGCCGTGACACAAAGGCATGAATAAAACTGCCGACCACAGCTCCCATAATGACAAAAAGTAGAAGTAGCATACTGGCATTAGTGTAGCAAAAAAAATACCAGCTGTACAGAAAAAACTCCCAGGCGGGAGCTTTTTCTTTTTGACGTACGTCAAATGTTTACGTTGAAGTACTAGTGTCAGAGAATCCTGAAGGTGAAACGGTGATTTCTCCGTTCATGTTGTTCACGGTACTTTCAAGAGTTACGGTAATAGAGTACGTAGTTCCATCTGCTGAAGTATACGAGTACGCAGAGCTACCAGGATCCGCAGGAACTTGTCCAAGATACGCGTCTGCCGCACAGGAAGCCGCAAAACCACTTGCATCGAGACATGCATATTGCCCAGAACCGAGAGTTACTGCTTGTGCAGCCGTTGGATATTCGCCATTTTCTGTATAGTACAATTCAAGTGCTGTTTGTACTTGTTTCAAATCAGCGACACGCTTTGCGTCTCGAGATTTTTCTCGAGCAGAACCAAGCGCGATAACCGCCAATGTTGAAAGTAAACCGATAATTGCGATAACTACCAACAACTCAATAAGGGTAAAACCTTTCTTGTTCATGTTTTCACCCCCTCTCTGTATTCAGATATTTTTCTATACATACAGTCATTCTGGTTATTCACTCAGATGTTTTTTTATTTTTTCAATGGTTTCTGACGGTCGAAAATGTGCCTTTATCAGATAATCCGTTGCCCCAAGGGCAAAGCCTTTTTCTATGTCAGACTTTTGTCCTAAATTGGTAAGAATAAACACAGGTATGTTCTTGAGACTCGGATCTGATTTCACTTTTTCTAAGATTGAAAACCCATCTATCTGAGACAACAGAATGTCTAACAATACCACCTGCGGACGTTTCTTTTTTATCTCATCATACGCATCCCCTCCATGCTGTACTATTCCCACCTTCCATCCCTCAGCTTCAAACTTTTGTTTGTAGATTTGTGCCAAGAACACATCTTCTTCAACCAAAAGGACTCGAATGCTGCCTGATCGTTTCTGCATAATCATAAATATGTTGAAGAACAAAGACACCTCCAGTATACCACAGAGAAATTTAACTGACAATATTGCGAAGCGCAAGACCAATACTTGCGGACATCCGTGGACCAATATCTGACAACAATGGTTTTAACTCTTGTTGATAGACAACCCGCGCCCACGGATCACCGATAAACACTTTCATCGCAAAACGTCGCTCCAACTCTTCTTTTATGACCGGAAACAGTGCCGCTCCACCCGTGAGAATAATTTTTTCTGGCCGTTTCTCTTGATTACCCATTTGATTCAAAAACAAGTCAAAACTATATTGAATCTCTTTGGCAATCACATCAAGAATATCCATAAAGGGAGCATGGTCTAGTACACCGTTTGCGACATGTCCGAGATCCGCTTTTACTTGGTCAATTTTTTTTCCATCAATTGATAGTATACTTTCTAACACCGCGTCAATGTTTGCACCACCAAATTGTACGCTTCGATGTGTCATTGGTAATCCGCCATCTATAATGAAAAAATTGGTTCGCTCTGCTCCAACATCCACTATCATCGCGGTGGTGGTATCTCGTCCCACCAATGAACGCTCTAGAGCAAAAGCCTCGGTCTCAAGCTCTTGAAGTTGCAATCCGGCATGGTGAAATAGGCTGGTATAAAACGCAACCAACGTTCTCGGTGCGGCGGTAACCAACACACGCATATAATTGGTATCACCGGCTGGAGCAGGAATAACTTGATGAACAATTTGCAGCTCCTCAACCGGACGATTGGATAATTTCTTTACTTCCGCTTCCACAATAATTGGCACTTCTTTTTCTGGCACCACCGGAAAGGTAAGTACCGCATGAAAAATAGCAGAAACCGGAAGACTAGCTGTTGCACGATGCGTCGTTACACGACTTTTTTCCGCAAGAGTTTTTAGGAGTCGCCCATACTCAACGGCTTGCTCTTTTTGCTCACTCGTCAACAGTCGATCGATATCACTTGACTTCTTTTTTTTGCCTGAGTCAGTAGTAATACCCAAAAATTCTGTTTGTGACACCCCAGATGCTGATGTATCTATAGATACATCAGTCGCGTGAATTTGGAGCGGCTCATCAAGAATACCGTACGTCCACAGTTGTGGTCGTCCTTTATTTTTTCTGAGCTCAACTAGTTTGATTCCTCGAGCACCGATATCGACTCCGAGGTATGATACGTCTGGCTTTGAAAAAAGACCCATACGAATGAAGAAAAATAATGTATTTTGAGTATAGCATAATTTCTAAAAAAGAAAAAGACTTTTGACACAAAACAAAAAACATCCTATAGTATACGTAGTATTTACTCTTAATTAATTTCTTATGGATACCACCACTTGGTCGGAAACAATTTCAACCTCGTTTCAAAATGCCTGGAATACCGTCATCGTCTTTCTCCCAAACTTGTTGGCGGCAATTCTTATTCTTGTCATTGGTGTTCTCATTGCCGCCGCACTAGGGCGCTTGGTAAAAAAAGTATTGGTTCTCATGAAATTTGATCGATTGATGGATTCTTTACGGGTCAATCCTTTTTTACGACGGTTTGACGTGCATCTCAGCACAGCCGGAATCCTCGCTTGGTTAGTCAAATGGTTTCTGATATTTGTTGTCATCGTTGCTGCCGCTGAAGCACTTGGGCTTGAGCAAATTACCGCCTTCATCAATAGTGTTCTTTTGTACATTCCAAATGTTTTCGCCGCTGTCATCATTCTCCTTCTTGGTATCGCAGCCGCAAACTTTGTAGAAAATGTGATCGTAAAATCTACCACAACCATTCGATCTCAGTCTGCCACATTTCTCGGCCTGCTTGCCAAATGGGCAATTGTGATATTTTCATTTTTGATCGCTTTAGTCCAACTTCGAATTGCGCCGTCTCTCATTAATACTGTTTTAGCCGGTTTCGTTTTTATGATAGCTTTGGCTGGCGGTCTTGCGTTCGGACTTGGTGGAAAAGAAGTAGCCCGAGAACTACTCGAAGTACTAGCAAGAGATGTTCGCAACAACAAAAAGGAACAATAATTTCATTGTTTTCTTACTATCCTGATGATACATACATCATCCCCGGTATTCCACCGGGGATGTATTGTGTTCCCTGTAATAGCAAATTTATCTCGCGGTTGCAATCATGTCCATTACTTTCTGACGCAAAAAGCCGTACGTAGATTTCACGTGCCAAACTTTTTTTTCCCACTCCTCCGCAGAGGCTTTTGTTACTTTATCCAAATCCTTCAAAAAAAGATCATACCGTCGATCAAAGTCTCGCCGTTGCCGTTTCCAAATTGATTGTTTGTTTTCCGAGAGAGTCTCGACTTTTTCTTCTATACGTTCAATTTGATCATGAAACGCCTCACCCTTTCGTTTCATAGATTCCAAAAACCGCTCTCGTTTTTTTTCTAATTCTTTTATATCTACCATATCGTTGGTAATCAATAATACACATATTTTTTTATAGTAATAAAGTTTGGCAAAAACGTTTATTGTTTTAGACCATCAAAAAATGAACCTATCTATAAATCAAACACAATAGACGATGCCTCAGCAAAACGTAACTTTGTTTTTCCAAACACGAGTGCTCCGTAGAGACCGCCAAGATCATTCAATTCCGCCTTAACAATCAATGGTAACTCCGGCAAAAGCATATTCATTTCTTTCATGTACGCCACCACCCGCGCAATATCGACTCGATACCGTACAATTGAACCACCAAGTACCACAACATGCGGTGACCAGTGCACGATGGTATTGTAGATACCAACAGTCAAGTATTTCATCACCTCATCCCAAAAATGAGTATCCTGAATTGTTTCCGGCTTTTTTCCGGTTCGCGTCTCAATTCCCTTTCCGGCCACCAATTGTTCAAGAGAAACGATCTTGTCATCCTGAATAAGAAGTAATTGCTGCCCCGGCTCAAATCCGCTTGCTGAAATATCAACATATTGATCCACAATCCGAACCCCTCCCAAGCCGGTACTAACACTAAGAAACGCAACAATTTTTTCTCCAACCCCCGCCCCGAACACCGCTTCACCAAGTCCAACTAGAGCAGCGTCATTTTCCAGATACACCGGTGCGGTAAACAGATCAGAGAGTATTGTTGACAACGGAGTACCATCCCATTCCGGCAGAGATGGTGAACGAAGCAAAACTGTTTTGTCTTTTGAAAGAAGCCCGGCCACACCCCCAATGACCGCATCAACCGGCTGATGTTTGAGTATAGGTTCTACGTTTTTTCGCCATAACGGTACAATATCACGAGGTGAAAAGGGTGTGGAAAACGAGATAGTTTGTTCAACGGTTTCACCACCTTTCGACAATCCGATACGTGTTGTTGCACCGCCGATATCAAAGTACAAGTACATATGCAACACAGTTAGAAGTTAAAATAAATCTTTTTTTTCGCATATTCCTATATATCTACTATATGAAGATACCAGCACACTGTCAACGTTATCCCCATGTTGTGGTAAATACAAGCAAAATCTGTTATACTACCGAAAAATATATTCTTGAACCTACGGAACCGTTATGAATACGGCTATTAAAAAAAATGAACAACAAGATTCATCGCGCCAAACACCTGACCTAAAAGTAGAACAAACGGCCTTTGATCAAAACAATTCATTACAGCCTGAATCTAATCATGAGGCATTGTTAGAATCCAGAAATAGCACTGTTGCTTACGGAGAAACATCTTCCACCGCTTCATCAGAATCTACACCTGAACACGTACCCACAAAAGAAAGTGAAGTGAATGGTGTAGAGCAAAACCAACCCATTCAACATACAGAAGACAGTAGAAAACGGTTTAAAATACCCTCACGAAAACATGTCATTCTTCCGGTACCGCAAAAAAAGGATGAACTCACTGTACAAATCGAACATATCATGGAGGAAGGTCTAAAGGATGCGTTTAAAGAACTCACTCCGGTTCAGCAACAAGAATTCAAACTGAAAGGAGAAGAAACTGCCGGAAAAATCCGTCAACTCCTTTTTAAGACACACATAAAAGTAAAAAAAATCTTCCAACTCTTGTTTGAATGGTTGCAGCTGTTGCCAGGTGTCAGTCGTTTTTTTCTTCAACAAGAAGCAAAAATCAAAGCCGACAAAATTCTTCATCTCAAACACCGTCATGATCGTAAGTACGACTAACCCGTATGTTTTTTGTATTTCAATTTCTCGTAAACCCAAACACTTCCGTTCCCTCTTCAGGTGATACCAGTCTTCCGATCATTACCGCACTTCTGGTAGTTTCTGTATTTCTACTCACTATCGGCATCTTATTCATTCTTCGTCCGCTATTTCGATACAAAAACAGAACAACCAAAGCATTCAATCGTGTTGTACTGCAAATCATG
>DYFM01000030.1 GCA_020725175.1 Candidatus Paceibacter sp. | reverse complement strand
GATATACTACACTAATTTTAGCACATTTGTGTGAAAAACACTAAATGAGTTATCAAATAGATATCAGATAACAGATAGCAAATAACAATATCAACACATGCTATCTGATATTTGTTATCTGTTATCTGAATAACATTATGGCAGCAATCAACGTCCAAAACCTCTCCAAAACCTACGAATACTACAAAAAACAACCCGGCCTCATGAATTCATTGAAGAGTCTTTTTAAACGCGAAAAACTGTATACCGAAGCGGTGAAAGCAGTGAATTTTAGCATTGAAGAAGGCGAAATGGTCGGATTTCTCGGACCAAATGGCGCCGGTAAAACCACCACGCTCAAAATGCTTTCCGGAATCATCTACCCAACCGGTGGTGAAGCAACCGTACTCGGCTATACTCCTTGGAAACGTCAAGCAGCCTTCCAAAAACAATTCGCGCTCGTCATGGGACAAAAAAATCAACTCTGGTGGGATCTTCCCGCTATGGAGAGTTTTATTTTGAATAAAGAAATTTACGAAGTACCGGATGATCAATTCAAACAGACGCTTGACGAACTGACTGAGCTTCTCGATATCAAAGACATTCTCGATGTTCAAGTACGCAAACTTTCCCTTGGACAAAGAATGAAGTGCGAACTGGTCGCCGCCCTACTACATTCTCCCAAAGTACTATTTCTTGACGAACCAACCATTGGTCTTGATGTGGTTTCCCAAAATAATATCCGAGAATTTTTGAAAAAATATAATAAAGAGAAAAAGATTACCATCATCCTTACTTCACACTACATGGAAGATGTCGAGGCACTTTGTAAACGAGTCGTGATTATCAACCACGGGCAAATCATGTATGACGGAGGACTACAAAAACTCATTGATCAATATATCAATCACAAGTTACTTGAAGTAACATTTACCGAAAAAGTAAAAACCGAAGATCTCAAACAGTACGGCAATATCAAAGAGCGCACCATCAAACGCGTGGTGCTCGAAGTTCCAAAAATCAAAGTAAAACAAGTAGCAGCTGAGATGTTGTTGAAATTACCGGTGGATGATATTCTTATCAATGAAGTGGATGTTGATGAGGTGATTCGGAAGATTTTTAGTGAAAAGATGGAAAAGTCCTAAGTCTCCGCCCAAGGCGGATCAGCCTCGGGCTGATAAGGTTGTAAGTCTAAGGTTAGTCACTGAATTCCCCCTATAAGGAGGGCAGGGGGGTCTTTCCGTGGCAGGAAGAATGTAGTATATTGCATTCTATTCAAAACGAAGACATTGTATTCGAAAACTATTTATTACACAATCGTCCTACCTCTAAAGGACCCCCCCTGCCCCCCCTAATAGGGGGTTCAAGGAGATGATTCTTACGAAAAACATCTTAATACTTGACTTTAGACTTGATAAAAACCATATGAACAACACCAAAATCAGTTTTACCCGCACCAAAGCCGTCTTCTTTTTTGGACTGCTGGTGGTCCTAGGAATTGCCATGCTGTATGTTTTCAAGACATTTCTCTATCCCATTTTCTGGGCCGCGGTCATAGCCATCTTGTTTCACCCACTCTATAAATGGGGGTGTCGAGTCTTTCACTATCAATGGATCAGTATCACATTTACTCTACTCAGTGTTGTGATTATTCTCCTTTTACCCTTGGCAATTATTACCGGATTGGTAGTAAAGGAATCAGTTGATATTTACAAATCCATCTCAGTAGAGCAAATCCGCACCGTCGTAAAAGAAACAACGGAATGGTTGGAGACTACACCACTTGCTCCATATGTGGATGATGTTCGTGAACAGTGGCCAGAATATCTTAGCAACAGTGCACAAAAAATAAGCGATAAAGTATTTGGCGGTATTTCAGCTGTTACGCAAAATTCTTTACGCTTTATCTTCATGCTCTTTGTCATGTTCTACACCTTGTACTATTTTTTGAAAGACGGCCGAAGAATGCTCTCTCGTCTCATGCACTTGTCCCCACTCGGCGATGATTATGAAACACTGCTCTACGAACGCTTCACCTCTACCACTCGCGCGACATTAAAAGGTACCTTAATTGTGGGAGGTATCCAAGGTATCTTTAGCGGATTACTATTTTTTATTACCGGTATCGAAGGCGCCTTTGTCTGGGCAGTCATCATGACGGTTATCGCAATTATTCCGGCTATTGGCACTCCAATTGTACTTGTTCCGGCCGGTATCATTATGCTGGCACTAGGAAATGTCTGGCAAGGAATTGTCATTTTGGCCGGAGCCGGGGTGGTAAGTGTAATTGACAATCTCCTACGCCCACCATTGGTTGGTCGGGATATCCAAATGCATCCGCTCATTGTTTTCTTTACCACTCTCGGTGGAATCTGGGTGTTTGGTGTTTCCGGTTTCGTGATTGGTCCGGTACTCGCAGCACTGTTTTTAGCCGTGGTCAGCATGTATGATCACTATTACAAACGAGAGCTGGAGCATAACTAAAAAAAGGCTTAGGAAGCTAGAAAAGCTTAAATGGCTTTACAAATAACAACCTCGATACGTTTGAGGTTGTTTTGTTATCGAACAGTATGTAACTCATGCCTTTAGGCTTGAGTGCAATTCGTTAACCACCCCCTACCCCTCCTTGTTAAAGGAGGGGAGATTCTTCCTAATCCCCTTATCGAGGGAGCAGGGGGTGCATACAATCATACTCATTATTTTCAGGCCTGAAGGCCTGAGCTACATATTTTTTAAACGTTTCACAATTTTATCAATACCATAATCCATAATAGATTTAATATATAGCAATCCGGATAAAAAAATCACTGGATAAAAATAGCAACATAACAAAGTGCACAAATCCACTCTTTTTCCACATTTTTTTCACATCAAATTTCGCCCTTTTTCCTAATTTTAGCCAAATACTACAGGTATCATACTATTGCCCAAAACAACTGTGCATCCTATACTCACTTCGTCGAGTAGAAAACATGCCTCCCTTTTCTACCGATGGCCTCCACAAACGTATTTCCACGATTGCATTTACCCCGTGCTTTTCTTGCCTCCACATAAGAATCGCAATGCCGGTAATTGTCTCTGGTGGAAGTACATAAACGTTTCATCCTCATGAAAAACCCATTCTCTCGTATTCATAACCGTCTTATTGTTTTATTCACACTTCTTTTCTCACCGCTTTCTGCGGCTCTCATACCGGCAACAGCAATTGCGGCACCGTGCGACACCACCTCTTCAATCTGTGCGGTCGCATCGGCAAATCATCCTGCTGTCGTCAACACTCCAAACACTGTGACCGTAGTAGTAAAAAATCCCAAAGCAACGATTACAAACGCGATAATTGACGTAGAAGTTTATCGTACCAATGGTGAACGAGTGTACCAAAAATTTTTTGAGTGGCAATACTTGTCACAACTCAGTACCAAAACGTACACGTTCAACTGGACACCAAAAACTGCCGAAACATTTATTGTCAAAGTAGGTGTGTTTGGCGCACACTGGTCACCGCTCCATTATTGGACCGATGAAGCAGGGAAGATAACTGTTCTTACTTCTCTACCGACCACACAAACCACCACAGAACAGTCATCATCAGCAACAACCAACCAAACCACAACCGCCACTTCCCCTACGCTTGCGACTCAGCCAACCACCAGTGTTATCGGAGCCAACAGTATCAATGTGTGGTGGCCAAAAGATGGAGTAAACATTAGTGGTAATCAACCGTTTAAAGCAGCCATCGAATCTCTCCCAATTGGGAACTACCAAATGTATTGGCAAGTTGACAATGGTCAGCTCAACAATATGTATACCAGTTATACCGATGGTCCTCATAAAGAAACCTGGGTAAACGTCGATGGATGGAACTGGCGTGGTGCCGGACCCTACACCATCACGTTTGTAGCCAAAGACATGAACGGAAAAGAAATTGCGAAACAACATGTTCGTATTGCGGTTGGGTCAACTCCCTTTTCATCGCTACTATTACCACCAACCAAAACCAATGAGCCGACACCTGTATCCTCGCCCGAACCAAGCATCACTGTACCAGCTACCACTGAACCGGTACTTACAAGCCCATCTGTTTCCGGACTGTATGTCAATCCACTTTCTCCAGCTCTTGCCCAAGCAAAACAATGGGAAAGTACGCGACCAACTGACGCCGCACTCATGAAAAAAATCGGTGAACAACCAAGCGCGCGGTGGTTTGGTGGCTGGAACACCAACCTATATCAAGATGTAAAAACGTATGTTGACCAGGCCGCAGCCGTGAATGCTACTCCGGTACTTGTCGCCTACAACATTCCTCAGCGAGACTGTGGCGGACATTCAGCTGGTGGATCCAACAATCCGGAAACGTACAAAACGTGGATCACATCTATGGCCAATGCCATTGGAAACCGAAACGCTCTTATCATTCTTGAACCAGACGCAACCGCTCTTATGGACTGTTTATCTTGGAATGATAAGGAACTCCGCTTTCAACTGTTGAGTTATGCGGTAAACACACTCGAAGCAAAGCCAAATGTTCGCGTATATATTGATGCCGGACATGGAAAATGGTTAAGCCCTACTGAAATGGCTAGTCGCTTGAAAAAAGCCGGTATTACCAATGCAACTGGATTTGCACTGAATGTTTCAAACTTCTACACCACAGAAGAAAATAAAACCTACGGAACTGAACTCTCGAAACTCGTAAACCACAAACCGTTTATCATTGATACTTCTCGCAATGGGAACGGTTCAAACGGGGAATGGTGCAACCCCTCCGGCCGAGCCTTGGGAGAAAAACCAACCCTCAACACCGGAAATTCTCTGATCGACGGATATCTCTGGATAAAAACCCCTGGAGAATCTGACGGCTGGTGCAATGGCGGTCCGGCTGCCGGACAATGGTGGAGTGATTACGCACTTGGATTGGCATCTCGTGCAAAATGGTAACAGCTCACTCCTCACCCCTCTTCTATAAGAAGAGGGGTTTTTATACGTTATAACCTACAGGTAATAAACCTCCCCGCAGCCCTTGTCCGCCTTGTCTTACCCACCTTCCTGTCCGCCTTTGGCGGGGGGTGGGGACGAATTCAATCGATTACCGCCTCACTACTGCCTCACCACCATTCCACAGATTCGGCGTATTTTTTGCATACAGGGCGGTCGCAAACCACCCCCAATTTTGATCGTAATAATCCTCCGGGTCTCGCCAGTATCCATCACGATGAAACTCTTGCCAAAATGTTTCAGAGAAAAAATCAATAGCCAAAAGCGGATTAGTCACAGAAAATATTGCCAGAGGACCAGTGTTGGTACTCACATCATCATACTGTGCCACAGGAGTACCGTCGAGCGCGTATAGTGCCGGTATGGACTGGCGCTGTCGCCACTCCGCTTCGAAAAATGGCGCGACGAGCTCGAGGTACTCCAGTGCCTCATTGGAATTATACCATTCATAGTCAAGAGCAATTCGCCAGTACAACCGAAACGCATCATACCCATACACCGAACCTTGACGGACCATCGTATCCGGAGCTACTTCATATGCCCCGCCGTCATCAATCAATAGCCAGTTTGGAACCAAGGAAAAAGTGGAGCTGGTTTGTCCTTCATTCAATCGACTCATTCTATCGAGCAGGTAGTAACTATCATCAGCCAGTTTATCCCAGGGATGCTCCGGATCAACCTCAGCAAAAATACGGTACCAAGCTGGCGAGACATACGACGGATTTATCAAGTAACCAGACTCAAGATTGATCCCACTTCCCGCTGTCAAATAGTAGTGTCCGAGCACTTCCACCACTTCATGTTTCCAAATGTCTTGTATGATCTGTTTTGCCAGCTCTTCATACTCCGGCACATCCCAGTGGTCAGCCGCAAAGAGTAATGCCAACGCAATATCTTCGTCAGCATCTGCCGCAGTTACCGAATCCAACACCTCCGGCGTTACCCCTTCATCACCTTCCGCCAACCAAGCAAAGAGGTATCGATCGGTAAGTTTCAAGTGATCAAGTGTCCACTGCAACACACTCGCAAACGTTTCCGGATCTTCTTCCCATACTGCGCGCAATAAAGCGTATGATTGTCCTTCAGATGTTGTTTGATTGTTGGCCCTCGGATCAATCACTTGTCCATCGGACCGGATAAATGTTTCTTTGTACCACATCCAACTCTTTGCAAGAGTGCCATTGGCATTGTTCACTTCTCGAATTTCTACCGGATACCCTTCACCAAGTACATCGTGTTTGCTGAATCGCTTTACGACATATGATCGCTCATACGCTTCTCGCACCATCGTCAGATCATCTCGATTGATCGAAAGAGGAACAGCAGGAGTAAAAAATAAATAGCGAATATTGTTCCAATCATTGTCAAGCACATCATAACGAATCTGCGGGTCAGTATCTACTTTCCAGTAATAGTGAAATGGAGTTTTTGTAATATCCTTCAATTTCGGATTTAAATCAACGAAAGCGTAATTATCAATCAAGACTACTCCACTATCTTGTAAATGCTCTTTGGCCCATACTACCGCATCTCGTTGGTTTTCCGTCTGCTGCAAAGTAAAAATATATCCATGTTGCACAAGCTCTACACCTATCGCCCCGACTACCAACACAGAAAGACCATACCCCAACCACCGAGATGAAATTCGCGGAAGAAATCGCTTGACGAGAGAAACCACCTCCATACCAAACAGTGCAATAGAAATGGCAAACAGTGGAATAAGCGGAACAATGTACCAATCAAGTAACTGTCGCCCGATAATAAACAAGAAGTATATTCCACTTAAACCGGCAATAAAAAACGGCCACTTTTGTTTTCGCCGAAAACCAAGCACGTGAACCAGTGTAGAGATACCAGCCATGACAATAAAAAATGGACCGTAGCGCAACCAGGTATCACGCAACGCTGACTGAAATGAACTGTTTGGATCGAGAAAAAATAAACTGTCACGGTTAGCATGAAATCGCAGTGCCTCAATTAAACTTACATGCTCTCCACCCGCACTAAAGAGTGTCCCACTCGGAAACAATTCACCTTTGAGAAGCGCGAACAACGGATAAAATGAAATGAGCAGCAAAGAAATACTAATCCAAGAAATCATTGCAAAGTGTCGGTGTTCTCTATGAGCCACATACCACACAATTCCGACAAAAACAGGAAAAAACGCAATCGCCGATTCTTTTGATAACACGGCAAAAGCAAACGTAATAGCGCTAAACACGACCGAGCGCAACCGC
>DYFM01000029.1:5734-7252 GCA_020725175.1 Candidatus Paceibacter sp. | reverse complement strand
CCCGTATCCCGATACTTACTCCCTCTTACTCTAATGGTTAACCCTTCGATCTTGCAGGATCTTCTCCAGTCCTTATTACTCTCCAAGTAGGGGATTAGCCGATGTAATGCAAAATCAATATGGTTGCTCTTAAGCACAATATCAGTCTTGCTGTTATCTAGCGTCTCCTCGGGTTTTCTCATTGAGTGATAGCCTGACATGATAAAGATGGTTTTGGGTAGCTTTTTGTTAAGCTCATTTATTGTCTTCCAGTAAAACTTCATTACTGGAGTCGTGCTCTCAAACACCACCACATCTGGTTGCCATCTAACCAAGTCTCTAAACCATTTCTCATAGGTCTTTAACTGTGCATTGCCATCATCCCATCTCACGTTATATCCCATGTCCCTAAGCCAGGTTGCTGCCTGGGCTTGCACAACCGGCAGTAGGTAAGTCGGGGTCTTGAAATACTGCACGTTGCGATTCTGAGACACCATTGCCTTCTGCCCCAGCTTGTTAACAATTGGGGGATACGAGATGGCGATTTTTAGTTTCTTTTTTCTAGCCATGTATTTAGAAAAATACCTCCGTTACTATATTACTTCCATTAATTCCAGCCTCACTTAAGATATCATAGACGTCGTTGATCATCTCACTGTTGCCACATAAGTAGTATCGGGCCCCCTTATCGATCTTGTTTGACCTTAGATACTCCGTTACTCTGCCGCTAAAGTCTCCACCCTTTTCTCTTGACACACAGGCTACATATCGGTTTTTGGCATAGTCCTTGCGGTCATACTGCTCGTTTGCATATCTGATTCCATGGATGATCTGGTAATCAAGTTTAGGGTATGTCTTAACAAAGGAGTGGAATGGAGCTATTCCCGTTCCAGTAGCAATCAGGACATGTTTTTGATTTAACTTCTTCTCATCTAAGGTAAACAGGCCATATGCTCCATCAAGAGACACCTTATTTCCTGGTTTAAGTTTAGAAAGCCTTGGAGTTACTGCACCACCCTCGACTGTTTTGATCAAGAACTCGAGTTTGTCATCATTGGGGGATGAGTAGCTGGAGTACTCACGGTTAATCGCTTCATTTACCAAACCAATGTTGACACATTGGCCGGGAATGAATTTAAAGTTTTTCTTCTCAATCTGGAGTACAAAAGCTGAATCAGTCAAATGTCTTATACCCAATACCTTATGAGTTCCTTGTTGTCTGCCGTACTCTATTGTTTGCATACTTTTGCATTCTATCACCCTCGTCTCAATTGGTCTCATTCTTGTACCATATATGAGCTAAAATGGTCTTTATGAAATCCGCGCTTCCATTAGTCTCTGTAGTTATTACCACCAAGAATGAAGAAAAGCATATTGTCTCATGCCTAAAGTCCATCAAGAATCAAGACTATCCTCAGAAGAAAATTGAAATCATTGTGGTTGACAACCACTCCACCGATGCAACAGTCAAACTAGCCAAGAAGTACACCGAAAATGTTTTTACCAAAGGTCCAGAAAGATCAGCTCAGAGAAACTATG
>DYFM01000029.1:3791-5724 GCA_020725175.1 Candidatus Paceibacter sp. | reverse complement strand
TGGAGTTAAGTAAAAAAGTTATATCTTCATGTGTTTCCAAAGTTACTAAAAATCCTGACATCATTGGTTTGTATATTCGAGAGATAGTTACTGGGGACAGCTACTGGAGTAAGGTCAGGCGTTTTGAACGTAGTTTCTATGAGGGTACGGTTATAGACTGCGTCAGGTTTATTAAGAAGTCTGCTTTTGTAAAAGTAAAAGGTTTTGATGAGCGGCTAACCGGTCCAGAAGACTGGGACTTAGACAAAAAAATTCGTCAACTCGGGAAAGTTGATTTAATAAAACAGCCTATCTATCACAATGAAGCTGAGTTTAACCTAAGGAAGTATCTGGCTAAAAAAAGTTACTATTCAAAAAGTTTTAACAAATATATTAAGAAATGGGGTAAAGACGATCCTGATGTTAAGAAACAGTTCAGCCCATACTATCGTTTTTTTTTGGTGTTCGTCGAAGACGGTAAATGGAAAAAATTGATTGATGAATTACAAATCACCATCGGAGTGTTCGTTCTGAGATTTCTAGTGGGGTCGACCTATTTACTCCGAAAGTTAATAGTGTAGAATTTTCCTCATGGGAACGTCACAATCTAGTCGTGTAGCACTTATCACTGGTTCTGGTGGATTAATTGGATCTCAAGCAGTTAAGTTCTTCATAGAGAAAGGATTTACCGTCCACGGGATCGATAACAATATGCGAGCATACTTTTTTGGCAATGAAGCCAGTACCGATTGGAATATCCGAAAGTTAAAATCAAGTTTTAAGGATAAATATGTCCACCACCCCCTCGATATCAGAAACAACCAAAGAATCGAAAAATTGTTTCAGGAAAATAAGTTTGACTTGATCATTCATACAGCAGCTCAACCATCGCATGATTGGGCCGCTAAAGAGCCATTTACCGACTTTTCTGTAAATGCCAATGGTACTTTAACCATCCTCGAAAACTTTAGAAAATACTCGCCAGACGCAGTTTTTATTTTCACTTCTACGAATAAAGTTTATGGAGATATGCCAAACTTTCTTCCCCTGATTGAAAAAGAAACTCGTTATGAAATTGACCCAAGCCACCCCTATGCCAAACACGGCATTGACGAAAAAATGTCGACTGATCAAAGCAAGCACAGTCTTTTTGGTGCCTCAAAACTCGCCGCCGACATTTTAGTTCAAGAGTACGGACGTTATTTCAATCTAAAAACTGGGATTTTCCGCGGAGGATGTCTGACAGGCCCAGACCACAGCGGTACCCAGCTGCATGGCTTCCTTGCCTATTTGGCAAAATGTATTGCCACCGGCAAACAATATACAATTTTTGGCTACAAAGGTAAACAAGTTCGCGACAACATCCATTCCTACGACCTAATCACCGCATTTTATGAATTTTATAAAAAACCACGAGTAGCTGAAGTTTATAACATTGGCGGATCAAGACATTCTAACGTTTCCATGAAAGAAGCAATTTACAAGCTTGAAAAGCTTACCAACAAAAAAGCAAAAATTAAATATTCCGACCAGAACAGAGAAGGGGATCACATTTGGTATATCTCTGATGTTTCCAAATTCCAAAATCATTTTCCTAAATGGGAATATAAATACGATATTGATATGATTCTGGAAGACATTGTCAGGAATGGCCACTTCGACTAAAAATGAAGGCAAAAACTATTCTCGTAACCGGAGGAGCTGGTTTTATTGGATCAAATTTAGCAATAAACCTGGCGAAAGAGAATCCCAATATAACCATTATTTCTCTTGACAACTTAAAACGAAGAGGTTCAGAAACAAGCCTTCAAGAATTTCGAAAATGGTCAAATATACGGTTTTTTCACGGCGATATTAGAAATGATGAGGACCTTCAGTTCAAAGGAAAAATAGACCTCATTATTGAGTGTTCGGCCGAACCATCAGTTTTGGCTGGTCATGACAATCCCAAATA
>DYFM01000029.1:0-3781 GCA_020725175.1 Candidatus Paceibacter sp. | reverse complement strand
CTTGGCACAATTAACTGCCTTGAGCTGGCGAGAAAACATAAAGCAGCATTTATTTTTCTATCCACCAGTAGAGTCTACCCTGTCCGTTTACTCTCGACAATAAAGTATTCCCAAGCGGAAACACGCTTCAATCTAGACAAAAAACAAGCAATCGCTGGAGTCACCGAAAAAGGTATCTCTGAAAGTTTTCCTCTCGAAGGCTACCGCTCTCTATACGGAACTTCGAAGTTAGCTTCAGAGTTTCTAATCAATGAATACGCTCAACTGTATGGTTTATCAGTCGTCATCAACCGTTGTGGTCTAGTTGCAGGTCCGAGACAAATGGGAAAAACCGATCAGGGAGTCGTCACGCATTGGATCATCAAGCATCTTTGGGGAAAAGAGATTACTTATATAGGGTTTAACGGATCAGGTAAGCAAGTTCGTGATGTTCTTCATGTTTCAGATCTTTACAATGCACTCAAATGGCAAATCGCGAACCTCTCCAAAGTTAGATCGAATGTATTCAATCTTGGCGGTGGCCCGGAAAATGCCATCTCCTTATTCGAACTAACTACGATTGTACAAAAAGTCACCGGGAAAACAATCAAGATTAAAAGAGAAAAAAGCAATCGCCGAGACGATATCCCTCTCTATATCACCGATTACTCTAAATTCCACAGGATGTCAGGATGGAAACCTAAGATTACCCCTACCCAAACAGTTAAAGATATTTTTAGTTGGCTCAAATCAGACCAAAAACAGCTGAAACCAATTTTAAACCAGTGAATATTTTAATTTTAAACCACAATCATGAACGTTTTGGTACATATTTCCGTTGTAAATTCATCGCCGAAGAGCTAACAAAACACGGGCATAGAGTAACCATGATTTGTGCTAGTGGTAAAAATTTCGACCTAAAAATTAGACACCACAAAAGTTCGGCCAGTTTTTCCATCATTACACTACCACGCATTAAATACTCTCAATACTTCACTGGACAAATCCTTAGGCTACTTTTTACTCTCCCCTATATCTTTTTCGCTGATTACGACGTTGCATATGCTTTTACCGTCGCCCAACCCCAAATTGCCATCCCGGCGATCCTCTCGAAAAAAATTTTAAAGAGGCCACTGATTATAGACTGGGATGATCTATGGGGTGGTGGCTTCGCCCAGGCTCATCACAGTTTCGTTGCCAAAATACTTACTTTTTTTGAGAGTCATACACCCAAATACGCCGACCACCTAACTTATGCCTCAAGATTTCTCGGGAATGAAATTAAGCGGTTAGGCTTAAACATTCCAATGACTTATGTTCCCAACGGTGCACACCCCAAAGATCAAAAGCAAAGCTCAAAAAAAAATTCTCGTAAACAAACAAAATTACCTCTTGACAAGAAGTTGATTCTCTCTCTAGGTAATACTTATACTGATAGTCTCAGGTTGATGCTCAAAGCATTTTCCAAAGCGATAAGCCAGAATCCAAATCTAAACCTTGTTTTTGTCGGCAATCTGGTCATTCCTGAAAAATTTCAGACCTTATTTAACCGATTTAAATCCAACATCACTGTCGTTGGAACCGTGCCATATCAACAAGTACACCTTTATTTATCCGCAGCTGATAGTTTAATCCTTCCCATGGATAATAGCCCTATTGAAAAAGCCCGCTTCCCGATGCGTTTTGGTGAGTATCTCACCTCCGGACGACCTCTTATCTCAAATGCTGTTGGTGACGTGAGATACTTCATTAAAAAATATCAATGTGGTTATCTCACCAAACCGGATGACTACGTTGGACTTGGGAAGGCGATGATGGCTTCAGTCAAACCCACAGAGCGTAATAGGAAATATTCAAGCAATAGCCTTATCACCAAATATGCTTAAACTTACCAATTACTATAATTTATATTGGCAGACAAGGGGATTTGGACACAATCCGATCCCAGATGTCCCGGAGGCTCTTAAGCAATACACATATTATGGTGCTATACTCTCGGCGATCAGACCCAACTCGAAAATCCTCGATTTGGGATGCGGCGATGGCTCTGTAAGTCAAATTTATCTTCAAAAAGGAGAAGTTACCGGTATAGATATTTCTAGTCACGCCTTAAAGCAAGCAAAAAAAAACGGCTTAACCACAACTATCAAGCACGATTTAAATCAGACCCCGTACCCTTTAAAGCCGAGCTCCTACGATTATGTCATTGCCACCGATGTTATTGAACACCTTTTCAACCCCATAGCTTTCTTAGCTGAAGCAAGACGCCTGCTTAAACAACATGGGAAAATAATTATCGCTGTCCCAAACTTCGCCCGTCTCCAAAACCGAATCAGAATGATCTACGGAGATCCGATTGACATTCTTCATTGGAGCAAATACGGAGATGAAATCGAACACCTTCATTGGTTTACACAACCCAAGCTCAATCATTTACTCAATGAGGCTGGTTTCAAAAAAAACTTTTATCTTCCTGCCGGTCTACGAGGAAATTTTATTTTAGTAAAGTTAGGTTTCCCTAATTTATCCAGTTTTTTAGTAGTCCAAGCAAGTAAATGAAAAAACCTCTTCAAAATCAAAAAGTTGTCCTCGCATCTCATATCTCCGATCTAACCGGACCAAGTGAAGCATTGGCCAAATATCTAGCTAAAAATAGTCACGATTTGACTATCATCTTCAATCCCCTCGAGTATTGCACCGAAAAAAAACGCTCAGTTTCACACTACGTCTCAAGAAAAATGATAGACGAATCTTTTCCACCAAACTATCACCCCAATGCCATAGTCAGTTGGCTTATTGACTTCTTTGTTACTTTCAAAGAAACATTTTCTTTAAAGGAGAAAATCGATTTGTTTCTTGCTTGCGATCCTTTAATGGGTATTGTCGGCGTAATATTTAAGAAACTAAAGCGCATAGATAAGTTAGTCTTATATACAATTGATTGGACCGATAGAAGATTTAATAACAGACTACTTAACAAATTATATTATTTACTCGACCACCTCGTTGCCAACAACTCTGATGCTATTTGGTGCATTTCAACTGAGATCTTCAAGATCAGGAAACTTAAATATCCTCGCAAAAACATAGTTCATGTTCCAGTTGGGGTTTATCCAAGTGAAATTAAGACCTTCCGAAAATATAACAAATGGAGTTTGGTTTTACTTGGAGCATTTGAAAAGTCAAAAGGAATCGATAGTCTGCTTACGGCTTGGCCATTAATTCATCAAAAATTTCCAGACACCAAACTCGTTTTTATTGGTAAGACTCCTTCGTCAATTAAAACAAACTATGAAAAATTAATTGCCGAGCTTCCGAACACAGAAAATTTAGGAATACTAGGTCACGAAAAAGTTCTAAAAAATCTTGGCAAGTATGGTATTGGTCTAGCTCCATATCCTGCCTCAAATTCGACAATTTCAAAATACGCGGATCCGTCACGTATTAAAGATTATCTAGCCTGTGGTCTTCCTGTTATCACAACTCCGATTCCTCCTATTCATAAAATAATTGAGCAAAAACAGTACGGTGTAGTTGTAAAATCTACCGAACCAGAGCAAATGCTTATGGGTATTGAACAGGTTTTAACTCATTACTCAAAATTTCGGCAAAATGTTTCAAATCTGAAAGCAAAATTTGATTGGAACAATATTTTTTCATTAGCAATCAACAAAACATATGTTTGATCCAGTAAGAGATTACCAGACTACCATTCTTAACAAGTCCGCACTACCCAAAAATAAAAAAGCTGTAGTCCTTGATCTTGGCTGTGGTCGGGGGGACAACTCAATCGAACTTGCCC
>DYFM01000008.1:53039-61003 GCA_020725175.1 Candidatus Paceibacter sp. | reverse complement strand
GAATCCTCTTGATCACCATCGCCTGTTGATCCATTATCATCCCATGAAATGACAATGGATTCTGAGGTGATGGATGAAAGATTCACATTTGTCGGTGCGTCAGGTGTACAATATAGTGTTGTATTGGTGAGAGTTTCAGATGTTGAAGCCTCACCCGTACCATTGACTGCACTAATTTGAAAATAATATGCAGTTCCCGGATTCAAACTCGAGATTGTCGTAGTAGTTGAGCCCTGGTCTAAGGTTGATGAAGCTGTATACACATCATCAGCCAGCCCATAATATACAATCACATTGTCTTCAAGCGTTGAACTCGTTGTATTATTTGTCCAATTCAAACTAATCGCCGAGCATGTCACATCTGAAAATGATCCAAAGGTCGGAGCACCAGGAGTATTGGCAAGCGTCACTGTTGACGTCGCAGTTGAGGTACTTGTACCGCCATTGTTTACTGCTTCAACAACAAGATAGTAGGTGGTATTTGGTGATAGTCCGGATATTACTGCGCTGTTTGTATCGGCAACGGTAGTTGTAGCACCCCCACTATAATCACCCTCAACTGTACCGTATCGGACTACAAAAGACTGTTCATTGTCACGATTAGATGTAGAGTTGTCTGCCCAGTTTACGGTAAAACCAGAGCTACTGTTATTACTAATAGACGAAATTGTTGGTGCTGGCGACACTTCACGCAAGGTAATAACAGAAGCTTCCGTTGAAGTGGCTTCTCCACCGTTATTCACAGCCGTTACGACAAAATAGTAGACCTGATTTGCCAGAAGTCCAGTTACCGTAGTAGATGTAGTAGGAGAAACAACAGTCGTTGAACCCTGTGAATAATCTCCACTCAAGATACCATATGAAATACGAAACGAAGTCGCCGCACTCGTACCAGATGAGGTATCAACCCAAGAAATATGCACAGATGAACTGGCCACTGAGCTAAATTCAAGCGTCATTGGCGCGCTTGGAACTGCGGATAGCGTTGTAGTGGACGCGGAAGCTGATTCACTGCTACCGGATTCATTGATCGCTTGTACTTTGGCATAATAGGTGGTACTTGCATCAAGTCCGGTCACAGCAAGCGATGTTTCCCCTGCCCCAAGTGTTGAACTCGCGGTCCAGTTGTCGGTTGAGGTACTATAGTACACCACCAAACTACTTTCACGATCAGCATCCGTTGTGTTGTTGACCCAGTTGATCGTGAGGCTTGAACTGGTGATGTTGGTAAACGTTGGAGCGGAAGGTGCTGCCGGCGCGTCATGAAGTGTGGTGGTAGAAGCTGCCGCGGATGTAGAAGTACCACTACCATTGACCGCATCCACAACAAAAAAGTATTCATCATTTCCGCTTAAGACGCTAATTATGGTGGATGTGGTATTGGCTGACAGATTGACACTGGTATCATATACCCCAAGCGCCGTACCATACCGTACAGTAAAGCTATCTTCCTCATCATTATCAACTACTGAACCATTATCAGTCCAGGAAAGCGTGATAGCGTCATTTGTAACATTACTAAAGGATAATCCGGTTGGTGCGTCCGAAATTCGCATGAGAGTACTGGTACTTTGTTCCGTCATTGATCCCTCACCACTGACATTAATCGCTACCACTTGTAGGTAATATGTTGTATTAACACTTAAACCGGTTAGCGTGACACTGGTCGCTCCCTGATTTGCAGTAGTCGACGCACTATATACACCAGCAGCAGTGCCGTAATTGATCACAAAAGAATCTTCCAGATCATTTGCTGTGGTATTATTCGTCCAATTGATCGTCAAGGTTGAACTGGTAATGGCCGAAAAGCTACTAAAGCTTGGTGCTGCTGGAGCCGCTCGAAGGGTTGTGGTTGAACTTTCTGTCGAAGTACTTGTTCCACCATTGTTACTTGCTTCGACGACAAAATAATAGGCCTGATTTGGTGAGAGATTACTAACAGCTGTACTAGTAACATCATTTCCAACTGACGTCGAACTGGTATAGGTTCCGGAAATCAATCCGTAGCGCACGACAAACGAATCTTCTTCGTTGTCAGTTCCATTGGCGTTATCTGTCCAAGAAATGGTAAGCGTAGTATCGGTGACATCGGTAAAGCTCAATCCGGTGGGCGCAGGAGGAATGGCTTTGAGCGTTGTAGCCGAGGCACTTGTTCCAAAACTTGTTTCGGTATCACTACCATCCAAGGTCCCGTCGGCCGGACCATTTTTTGCTTTAACATCTACTGTATAGGTTGTACTCGCCGAAAGTCCGGAAACCGTGACCGTGCCCCAAGTTGCGGCAGCTTGCCACACCGCATTTGCCCCCAGACTACCATTGGCTTGAACATATTGTGAGGTTGATGTAGCGATGCGAATAGCATATTCAGTCGCGACAGGATTGGAATCAGCTCCAAGCGCAATTTGCAGTGATGACGAGGTAATAGAAGAAAGCGTTGGAACCGAAGGAGTGGCTGATAGAGTGTAGGCCGTGCTTGTAGCACTCGCGTCTGACACAATATTATTTCCATTTCGCGCGTACGCTTGAAACGTGTAGGGAGTATTGACTGAAAAACCAGTACCAAGGGTTACGCCTGCCCAAGTACTACTCGTATAATATTGAGCGGTAGCAGAGAGTGCGCCATTTGAATCATAATAGGTATCACTGGTTACATTATACAAAGCATAGGTGGTATCCGCCGGATTACCATTCGTATTCATTTCAACCGAAAAACTTGTGGATGAATCAGCGGTCAGTGTTGGTGCTCCCGGTGGAGTAGCAGCAGTATAGAGTTGTAAGGTAGTAGTATTTGATTCAATACTATCGCCATTACGGTATTTTACATAAAAACTATATTGTGTGTTTGCTGTCAGACCGGTTGCTTCCCAGGTGTTTGTTCCCATCCACCCCGATCCTTCAGCACAGGTTGTCTGATAAAAACAATACCCAGAATTAGGCTGATCATCGTTGGCAAATGAACTTACCGTAAAAGTGATTGTAGAGGTATTGATAATAATCGCCTGAAAATTGTCCGGATCCCCTACTCCAGTATACGCAGCGGTTGGATCAGAGAGTAAGGTTTCAGTTCCAGCTCCATTTCGGGCTTTGATTTTAAATGAGTAACTAGTGTTTTCTGATAAATTTGAAACCGTGACTGTGCCCCAGGTACTTGTGGTTTGCCAGACAGCCTCGGTAGATGTTGCACCAAGCGCTGTTATGTATGCATCAAAGGTAACGGAATAAATCGCATATTCAGTACTACTACTATTTCCATTTTCCGAGCCTGTAATTGTCACATCAAGACTGGTGGGTTGAGGATTGTCAACCGTTGGATTGAGAGGTTTTGCGGCCAACGTATACACTGCCATAGAGGCGGTTGAAGTTGCCGTAGAAACACCGGCAGAGTTTTGAGCCAAAGCAGAAAATTGATAGGCTACATTTTTTGACAATCCGCTTACCGTTACGGTTCCCCAAGTGGCATTTGATTGGTACACGGCGGTAGAAGTAGCCACTCCGCTCGCGTCAATATAATTTCCACTGGTTTCATTGTAAATCGCATAGGTTGCCGAAGCTGGATTACTATTGGTATCAAGCGTTACATTGAGTGTTGAGACACTTGGAGTATTTACGGTTGGTGCACCGGGTGTGTTTACCAAGGTATAGACAGCCGTCGAAGCAGTAGAAGTAGCTGCGTTCACACCGTCACCGTTTCTGGCTATTACAGAAAATTGATAACTGGTATTCAATGATAAGCCACTCACCGTAACTGTTCCCCAGGTTCCATTTTCTTGATAGACCGCGCTCGCTGTCGCACTACCGTTGGCAGCAATATAGTTTCCACTGGTTTCATTGTAAATCGCATAGGTGGTACTAGCTGAATTACCATTTGTATTAATAACTAGATCAATAGTTGACGTTGTTGCATTACTGGCGGTTGGTTGGCCAGCGGAACTTGCCAAGGTATACACCGCTGAACTGGTATCTGAGTAAGCAGAATAAGTTCCAAGTGCCCCACTATTTTCAGCGCGAACCTTAAATTGATACGCAACATTTGGGCTTAAACTTGAAACCGTGAGGGATGTATCTGTGGTAGTAGCAACTACAGATGAATTTGTCACATTGTACACCTGATATACAGTTCCGGCCGGATTACTATTGGCATTCCAGGAAACAGAAATTGAGCTGGTAGAAGCAGCCGACGCACTGACACTTGTTGGAACATTTGCCAAGGTGGTAGTCGATGCTAGCGATGAAGTACTCGTACCACCATTGTTTGACGCAATGACAACAAAATAGTACGTGGAATTTGGTGTGGAAAGTGTTACGTCAAGAGAATTTGTTCCGGAGTTAGTTGTACCGGCTGTAGAGCCATAGGTCCCACTTCCATCAGTATTATATTTAACCGTAAAAGTTTCTGCTGCAGCAGTTGCAGAACCAAAGGAGGTGTCTGTCCAAAAGATAGTCAATGTTGTTGTAGAAACAGATGAAAATGTGAGGCTCGTTGGTGCGGCCGGAGAACCTTTTACAGTTGTAGTAGATGAATAGGATGAGGTACTTGTTCCACCACTATTTGTCGCCTCAACCACAAAATAGTAGGTGGTACTCGCAGTTAAACCGGAGATATTGACAGTAGTAACATCGGCATCTACTGAACTGGAACCAACCGTATAATTTCCAATAGACGTCCCATACCGAACAGTAAAGCCGGTCTCCTGTGTATTACCGGAGGAATTATCTTGCCAGTTGATAGTAAGTGATGAGCTGGTCACGTTTGTAAACGACGTAATTGTTGGTGCGGTAGGCTCGGCCGGAAGTGTTGTGGTACTGATTTCTGCCGACGACGTACTATTGCCCCAAGTATCATAGGCATACAGTTTGAAATAATACGTGGTACTAGCAGAAAAACCGGAAAAAGCCACACTCTGAGTCGCGGCATTGAAATCAACATCAGCCAAATTTGCATCAGTCGTAGAGGTAAAAACACTGGAACTTTCTGAAATTGGAGTTGAGCTGGCGTAGAAGATTTTATATTCCGAAAAATTGGTATCACTGGCGTTTGTTACCGGAAATGTTAGTTGAATCGTTGATGATGTTACCGTATAAACACTCAAATCTCCGGGTGCAGTCGGATCAAGTGTATCAACAGCAAAAGCAGTTGACGTAACCGTAGAACCATTTTCCGTACCATCATTTGGAATAAGTCGGAGATACACAGTTGTATCATCGGTATTTGGTAAATCCGCGCCAATGTTCCATTCGATCGTAAGATCTACTGACCCATCGACAAAAGTATCGATACTAGAAATTTGTCCAGTAGAAGTAGTAACCGAACCGGTATCAACGGTAATTGACCCCAAGGTTGAGGATGTCCACGTCGTCCCATCGGTTGAATATTCAACTATCAATGAGGTAGTGTCACTATCAGCGTCTGTAAGGGTTGAGGTAACAGTAACAGTAGTTCCTGATTGTTGAGAAGGGGTACCGATGGTGACGGCAGGTGCGGTGTTTGGAAGTTCATTTGATGGCAGAAATGAATAACTTTGAAGAGAGATGCTTTGTCCTACATCAGCAAGTAAAAAAGCTCTTACTAAAAAATTTCCCGCGTTCAATGAGGATAAACACGCATCGGTAATTTCTTCAGCAGCACTAGCATTACTTATTGTATAGCTTGCTGAAGTTAAGGTATTTCCGACACAATAGTACCATGTACTTCCAGCATCTCCCGAAATCTGGAATTTTACCGTTCCTGAACCGGTAGAAGAAGCAGTAAATGAACTAAGAGATGTAAACGAATGATCAACCAACCCTGTGACCTGAGCTTCGAAAGGAATGTTTACCTCTGAACCAAAAGAAATACCTGGGTCAGAAGCAACGTGTTTATGTAAAAAAACCCAATCGTATTCAGATGAAGCTGATGCTGTTGAATCATCGTCATGCATTACGGAAATGTCCCCGGTACAAGAAAAATCATTGAGAATACCATACACCTCTTGAAGACCTGATCCGCTGTAAACTTGCTCTGGGGTTTGGCCATACGTTTGGGATCCGGCAAATTTATAAAAATATGTTTCACTACCATACCCCACTGAATTCCCGCAAAAATACAGACCATGCAATTCTTTTGATACAACCGGACGAAAGCGAGCTCTAAATTTGTACTCTCCGGAACTAAAAGAAACTGAATCCAACTTATACCCATGATCCATCCCTGTCCTTTTTGATGTTTGTGTCAATGTGAGAGTTCCACCAGAAACAGTGTATGTACCGTTTCCAGGTCCGACCCTACTATATGTTGGGTCAGAATCAAAAGTGTCAAAAAAAGGAAACACCGCTTCACCATTACTTGAAGAGGATACACTTGAATTTCCATAAAACATATAAATTGTTGTAGCCGAAGAAGCGGGTATTGTAGGAACCTCTACCCAAAAAGTTGCTGATGTGGAATCTGTTTTTGTTTCCAACCAATAATCGAGTTCAGTTGTCTCATCTGACGCGTAAAAACGAATATCATCAAAGTCCCCCTGCATGTCAGCATCGTATGCCACCTGGATCTTAACCTGAAAATTACTCAACTCAGAAGCTACATTATTTGTAACGGTAATCGCTTTCTTTCGTGCATATCCCGCAGTAAGTGTTGCTGAACCACCCATAGTAAATCCACTGGTTGAGCTTACTGTATAAAAATTTGTTGATGCAAAGTCTGCCCCGAAATATATTCCGGTTGCGCTTGAATCTTGAATAGTGAACGATTGGGCGCTCGTGACCGCGTATGAGTTACCATCATTATTTGAAGAAATTCTTATCTTTACACTACTACATGTTGTTAATCCGCAAACCGTATTCGCGTCTGGAATTAGCCAAGAATAGGAGTGTGGTGTTGATGTTGCCGGAAGCGATGAGGTGCTGGCAACTATTGTTGTAGCGGAAGAAAAATCATTGGTAGAGTATTCGATTTTGACCGTTTCATCTGATTCACCAGCACTTGATCCCCAAAGAATATCGACCGTTTCACCTGACTGAACTGATCCACCGTAATTAAATGTATACAGTTCAATTGCCCGTGGAACATAAAAGGTTGCCGTCTCGGTAGACCATAATCCGGTACCAATATCATTTGTAAACCTTATTCTCCAATAATAAGTCGTATTGTAATTCAATTGAGATCCTGCGTACGCGATATTTCCACTTCTTACACTATCTGCTATATCAGCAATATCAACGGCACCTGACTGCCAGACTGGTGAACTAAAATCACTGTTATCATCCACCTCTACTTCTGCAGAAATACATGAACCGCTTGGAGTATTACATAACGCGGAAAATACCGGAGTAAGACTGCTCAAATTCGTAGGGTTGACATCTCCAGAACTAGCGTTACTTGAATGAGTATATAAAGTTGTTGGGTCACTAGGTGTCAGTGCCTCGACAGTTGCCGTAGTGTCAGAGCCACTGGTAGACGTACCTCCTCCAGCGGTACCGCCCGTGCTCGTGATATTTCCAGATGAAATACTACTGCTTACTCTATATCCTACATAAACACACCCACCCCCACCTCCACCACCTTGGTACGTTGTACCAGCACCGGCACCACCGGTTGCAGTGAAGCTTGCAGGGGTTCCGGCAATTGTAGCAGCCGTTATGTTGATTCCTCCTCCCGCACCACCACCGCCACCTCTTCCTGAGCCAGTAGTTCCAAGACCTCCGTCTGCGGTAACTATACCATTAATCGTGACTGTGTCACTTGCTGTAAGGATAATAAGTCCTCCACCGTTTCCGCCAATATATCCATTTGTAGCTCCACCACCAGAACCAATCGTAGACGGGTTGGCAATGGTACAGTATGCAGTACCTCCGGCAATTGAGCCGGTACCCAAACCTCCATTTCCACCATGAGCTCCACCGCCACCGCCCTGACTATTTTGATTTGTCCCTGATCCACCACCCGGACCAGAGCCGGCGGTTTGAGATGTTCCGCCATCATATCC
>DYFM01000008.1:2040-52939 GCA_020725175.1 Candidatus Paceibacter sp. | reverse complement strand
CTGATCCACCACCCGGACCAGAGCCGGCGGTTTGAGATGTTCCGCCATCATATCCTTTTTCGTCCACATTAAAAAATCCACCGGACTGTACCTCTATGGTGCTGGCCTGAATATTAACCACATGGGTCTGTGCGGTAGAATTATCACCGTGCGTTACTGTTCCTCCGGATTTTACAACAAGAGAATCAATGGTTAGTGCTGAACTAGTAGTATAATTACGCAGATCAAGATATGATTTTCCACTTTCAGATGGACCAATAATAAAGTCAAGTGAAGATGAAGCAGTTAAGGTTGCGGTACTGGATAATTCCAGCGTTGTACTTGCGATAGTAAAACTTGTCGTTGAAGTAGGAGTAAATGTAGCTGTTCCGGATATGCGAAGCACACCGGTTCCGTCACCCGAAGAAAACGGATTGGCAGTTGGGAGAACCAAAGTTTTTCCAGAGCCCACAGTATATTCTGCCTCTCCCTTTAAGGTAATTGAGTTAACCGTTAATGATGAATCACTTTGAGGAGAAACTGCGCCGGCAACATTAGCATTCTCTAAATACAAATCACCATTAGCAGCACCTTGTTTTATCAATAATTGCCCAGCACCTCCCCACTGACTGGTCGCACTTCCATCACCATCTCCACCACTCATTGTCACTTGTGTTGAAGAAATAGAATTTGTAGAGGTGTAAGAAAGTAAAACACACCCACCCCCACCTCCACCACCTTGGTACGTTGTACCAGCACCGGCACCACCGGTTGCAGTGAAGCTTGCAGGGGTTCCGGCAATTGTAGCAGCCGTTATGTTGATTCCTCCTCCCGCACCACCACCGCCACCTCTTCCTGAGCCAGTAGTTCCAAGACCTCCGTCTGCGGTAACTATACCATTAATCGTGACTGTGTCACTTGCTGTAAGGATAATAAGTCCTCCACCGTTTCCGCCAATATATCCATTTGTAGCTCCACCACCAGAACCAATCGTAGACGGGTTGGCAATGGTACAGTATGCAGTACCTCCGGCAATTGAGCCGGTACCCAAACCTCCATTTCCACCATGAGCTCCACCGCCACCGCCCTGACTATTTTGATTTGTCCCTGATCCACCACCCGGACCAGAGCCGGCGGTTTGAGATGTTCCGCCATCATATCCCAACCCATCCACATTCACCGAACCTCCCGACTGAATATCAATATTTGCTGCACTAATATCTACTTCATACGCTTGCGTCGTCGAATTGTCACTATGCTTCAACGTTCCACCTGACTGGACGGTAAAAGTACCGGAAATCACCAACTGACTAGTGGTATTCTGTTCAAATACACCCAGGTTCGCTACCGTAACCGAGCCGGCTGTCCCGAGCGTTTTATCAATTTTGAATGTTGCCGCGTTTGTGCCACCAATCGTAAGGGTATTAAACTGCACCTGTCCATTCGCACAGTCCGATGTATCAACCGTGCCGGCAATATCAATCGTCACATCATCTACACTGGTTGGAATACTCCCACCGGACCAATTTGTCCCAAGACACCAGTCTCCGCCACTGGCACCGGTGTAGGTTACAGCCGCCGCTTGCACCTGACTCATAAACGGAGAAAAATATTTTACCCCAACAGTGATACTTAGTAATACAAAAAAGAGCACCACAGAAATAGCTGCCCCAAATCGATAGCGTCGGATCATGTTGGTTGTTTGCTGAATCAGATAGGTCATGTTCTGTGAGGACAATCGCAATATTAATTCTCCTAAAACAGCACGAGATCCATCTGAGAAAAACTATCGATAGTATACACTATTTTTCTTATTTTATCCACGTTGCTTTGTCCACAAGAAAATAAAAACCTCGCATGAATTTTGCGAGGTTTGTTTATTTCGACAAGATTATTCAGCCGGTGTCAAATGTGCACTTACCAATTTGGTCATTTCAAACATGTTGACTTGCTTTTTTCCACCAAACACAGCTTGTAGCGCTGCGTCAGCATTGATGTTTCGCTTGTTTTGTTGATCTTGAAGGTCGTTTTTCTTGATATACGCCCACAATTTCTTTACAACTTCAGATCGAGGCATTGGGCCTTTTCCGACGACTGCTTGGAGCTCTGCAGAAACATTGTATGGCTTCATGAGGGCTGGATTTACTTTCTTGGTTGGCATAAAAATAATGCTTATGAGAATGAATAAATAAATCGTGATTTAGTGTACCCCACTAAGGAGAAAATTGCAAGAATTATCAGTATGGGCTGTGGATAGTGCAGTAGGGACAGATTATACAGAGTCGGCAAGTAAGCAGAATAGGCAGAGTAAGCAGATTAGGCAGATTAAGCTTCTACTGCATAATGAATTTCCCCGCTGAAAGTAGACGGGGGTATCACTATAGGAAAATCCGCAGCACTTGTCCGCCCTCACTATATATGGCGGAAGCGACGGGGAATAAGACCCTCGTCCGCCTTGCTATGCACGCCTAAGTCTGTGGGCGGAATGAAGTTTGATAAAGAGTGAGCGTACTCTGCCTAATCTGCTTACTCTGCGTACTGACTTACCTACACATCTACAAAAAATCACCCCAGCTTCACTTCATTATCACCATACCCCACATCACCGGAATCAGTGTAGTATGGAGTTTTGTGTGGTGGAAGTGCTTTTTGATCAGACGACGGCAATTCTTGAGGAGAGACAAATGGTTCAACCGGAAGTCCAGCCGGTGGTTCAGATCGCTTGCCTTGTGCTTTTTGTACCATCGGCGTCTTCACATGCGACATAGGGAAGTGCCAAATCGTCGCCAACTCCTCCACATTCAATACATACGGATCTTTCGCCGCATACATATTGCGATCTTTATACGCCTTCATAAGAATTGTGCGTCGTCTATCCTTTCGTTTGGCAGCATGCAGATACTGAGCTGACGTCAGATATTTTGGAAGTAGTGAATTCGAACTTGGATCATTAAACTGATTCATCGCTCCGACCAATGAATTTACTCCACGAGAAGGATTGAACACTTCCTTTCTGGCCACATAAATTGCTCGAATCATGGTCTTGAATCCAATTTTGGAAATTTTGGCTTCCATGGCTTCGAGCAACTTCTTTTGCCCTGGAGTCATGTACAAAATTGTATTTGGTGGTTCTCCCCCACCTTTATCACCACCGGAAGATGCCTCGCGACCAAAAATTTCATCACCCAGCATCTCAAGAGTTTTAATTGGCACGGTAGTCAACGTATCAGCGATTTTACTTCCGCCGCCTTTGGCCTTTTCTCCAATCATTTCTTTAATTTTTTTGATACACTCCGGTTTCCATTTTTTTTCTTCCACCGGCTCAATCAACAACTGATACCACATTTGTTCCCCCGGTCCAATACGACTAAAACTTTCCAAAAATGTCCCCATTGGATCTTTTAACACTGTATCTTTGGAAATACTGTGTTCAAATTCCTGATACATGCGAATAGGTTGTGAAAAATGTTGTGTTAACAAAAAATCCGCCGCCCAAACATTGTGCGTGTCATTAGGATAATTGCTTGGAATATCGGCCGTATAATCTTCCACTTCGGTAATTTCCGCTTCCGGATACTGTGCGTATACAGCCGCTTCTACCACATCACGGTATTTATCAAGTGTACGAATGAGAAACTGAATATACCCTTCAATACTGACGATTTCAAAACTAAAACTGTACTGCTGAAACCCTCGACGAAACTTATATCCAATCGACGGCGGTTCCATCACACTAAAAATGTGCGTAAACAACTGCTCAACTGCTTTTGGTGTCTGAACATTGAGTGGTGGAATATCAACCGCAAGCAACACATACTTCCAATCCTTGGTGTAACGCATATTTTTATACACCTCCCACAAACTCACCATCGCGACCAACAACATGTACGCCAAAATCGACCAACCAAACAACGCGAACAGGTCAAAAACTATCACTGAAGCCGGACGCGAAAACAGTGTGGATAAATATGAGAAAACAGCTGAAAAATCCATAGAGAAATACCAATATCAAAAAAACCTACATCTCCATGAGTTTGTAGATTCCAATGTAGACCACGATAACCATAATCCCGGCAAACCACCACCCCATTTGTCCGGCCCGATACCCGGCCAAAAAAGCCAGGAGGCAAATAAGCATTCCAATCGCAGAAACAAAATGACGAATAAATTTTTCTGTCACATGATTTTCACTATAGCACTATAGTATTACAACACGATAGCACTAAGGCACTCAAGTGTAAAACCACCTGAATGCACTGGTAAATGAACGAGAGTAGTATAGCACAAAAAGAAAAAACCCGAAAGTTCAGGTTTTTTCCTTGTGCATAACATTCATTATTACCAACAAAAACGAGAAACCGTCGCTAACCCGTAACACCTATAAAGTAATATATAATTTACTCGTTTATTCGGTGTAGTGGTGTAGTGCAACATTCTACGCCTCCTTCTGTCCCGACCATTCTACCAATAAAGGACTTGCTACAAAGATAGATGAATATGCTCCCAAAATAATTCCCACGATAAGCGCGAGAGAGAAATTATGAATAGTGTCGCCACCGAACATGAAAAGGGCGAGAAGTACCAATAATGTGGTAAATGAGGTATTTAACGAACGAGGTAAAGTTTGATTCAAACCAATGTTCACTGTTTCCGCAAATTTACTTGACCCGCGCTTGATCAACATTTCTCGAACCCGATCAAATACGATAATAGTATCGTTGACTGAGTAACCAAGAATTGTAAGGAGTGCTACCACAAATGGAATATCAATTTCTACACCTCTCCACCATCCTAAAAAAGCGAAAATACCCATGGTAATCACGATATCATGGAGCAACGCCACCACCGCGACAACACCATATTTCCATGACGCGACCGGCTTGGAGACTTTTCGAAACGCATACGCGATAAACAAGACTATCGCAATCACAACACCAACCACCGCTTGAACCGATCGTGTTCGTAACGTCTCACTAATTGCCGGACCAATGGTCTCTACTCGTTCCTCAATCACGCGATTTCCCACCGCAGCCACAGTACTGGTTTCCTCAGTATCTGCCGCAACAATTTCCACTGCCGCACCTTCCTGTTCCTCTACAGTGACATTTGGTATCGGTTCCGTTTCCGTTTGAAAAGCATTTCGAATCTCACCAATTATTTGCTGATGCTCATCTTCAGTAATATAACGCATGCGAAGAAGATATCCATTGTCGGCGGTAGATTGGATAGTGACCGAACCTAGGTTGTTATCAGCGAGCACATTTTGAACAGACTCTACCGTTGGCCGTTCACCGGTAAAGCGAATTTCCATGAGACTTCCGCCGGTAAAATCAATTCCCGGTTTTAACCCAAAGATAGCCAAGAGTACCACTGCGGTCGCAAATAGAATACCAGAAACAATAAACCAGTATTTTCGAGTACCAATGATATTAAATTCTTTCATACAGAATAATAATCAACAAAAGTTATTCAGCTTTCCGGCCACCTAAGAATAATACTCCGCCTCGGTCTTTTATCCATGGGACAACCAAACGAAGGAATAAGCGACTTGCGGTAATAGCCGTAAACATACTCACCAAAATACCAATGGAAAGCGTAATCGCAAACGCTTTTACAAAACTGGTTCCAAGCCAAATCAACATGAGACAGGTAATCAGCGTGGAAATGTTACCATCACGAATTGATGACCACGCTCGAATAAACCCTTCTTCCACTGCAAGCTTCAAAGATTTTCCAGATGTAAGTTCTTCCTTCAATCGTTCAAAAATAAGGACATTTGCGTCGACCGCCATACCTATAGAAAGTATAAATCCAGCAATACCTGCGAGGGTAAGCGTCACACCGATCAATTTGAACAGTGCGAGCGATAAAGAGATATAAATAATAAGAGCCACCACTGAAATCAATCCCGGCAACCGGTAGTAGAGCAACATGTATATCATGACAATAATTACCCCGACAATTCCGGCGTAGAGACTTTTTTGTAGTGATTCAGCACCCAAACTTGCACCAATCGTTTGCTGAGAAACCAGTTCAATTGGTACTGGCAACGCTCCGGTATTCAAGTCACGCACCCGTTGACGAGCTTCCATCAAAGTAAAGTTTCCAGTAATAACGGCCTGCCCATCGGTAATAGGTGTCTGCACTACCGGTGGAGCGCCGGAAAGTTCTCCGTCAAGAAAAATAGCGATAGGTTTCCCAACGTTTCTCGTGGTAATATCTCGAAAAAGTTCTTTTCCTTCACTATCAAACTGGAGAGCAATTTGAATCGCGCCGGTTTGCGGATCAGTCACTACTTCCGCTTTATCAAGTTGTTTACCTGTTAAACCTGTGGTTTTCCACGGATCCTGCGGAGGTAAGATATCAGTTGCCGACTGTGTTCGCACAAAAATATGGGAGAGTTCATACTCTTTTGACGGCTGTTCATCTTTTTTATAAATCACATGATACCCAAATTCCGTTTCCACCGGTCCGATAATTTGTCCAGCCTCAGCATTAAACACCGCCTCTTCAAACGCCGGTGTCATTCTTCCTCTACCAAACGTTCCCAGATCTCCCCCACTCGTATCTGCACCCGGCTCAGTGGAAAATTCTTTTGCCAAATCAGCAAAGTTTTTTGCGGTTGCTTGTTCAAAAATTTCTTTCGCTTTTGCTTCCGCTTCTTGTTTGGTGTATTGAGCGTTGTCACATCGTTGCGCGCCCAAATAACATATGAGAATATGACTGGCAGTTACCTGTGGCTCACCCTCTCTTGTTTCACCCAATTTCAAAATATGGTACCCCTGGGTTGAAGTCACCAATGTTTTAGACACATCACCCGGCTCAGCTTTTTCTACCCAGGTTTGAAAACTTGGTAGCATGGCACTTTCAGGAATAAATCCCAAATAACCATCTTTTTCTTTTGTTCCGGTATCTTCTGAAGATTCTCGTGCGACTTCTTCAAATGATGCGCCATCTTTGATTTTTTTCAAAAGCTCTTTGGCTCGCTGTTCCGCGTCTTTATTGTACTCGTCGATACTTTTTTGTTCTTCCGGTGTCAAGTCTCGTGGTGGAATATCATTCTCTTCTTTAAACTCAAGAATTGGCGTACCACCAATCATCTTAATAGCCGCGTTTACATCTTGAATACCCGGCAATTCAACTATCAATCGATAATCAACACCAACTTTGGTGCTCTGTACATTTGCCTCTCCCACACCAAACCCATTGACCCGTCGCTCGATTACCTCGCGTACTCCTTCAATTGCCTCGCCTTTTTCTGCTTCTGAAAATTGGGTGGTGTCTGCTTGGTACACAAGATGCGCTCCGCCTTTCAAATCAAGGCCAAGACGAAAATCTTCAGTCGGAAGGGTTGGAAACCCAATACCGGTCGCGCTGTTCACCTTATTGATGACCTGATTCACTGGTCGTGGGAGAATAAAAAAGATTGCAATAATCAAAAGTGCAATCAGACTAAATACCCCCCAGCGAATTTTTGATCGAAGTTGAGACTGTGTGTGATTTGGCTTATTCATAAGAAAAATATCAGAATGGGCATAGTGTAGCGTATTTCCCCTTTTTCGTCAAGGTGTTTCTGGGCACGTAGAGTTCATATGGTAAGTAATAAAGCTACCAAATATATAAAACAGAGGCAATCAAGAAAACTGCTAAATATCGATCTGTTTGAAAAGATTGTTCTTTCTCAAACGATTCTACTCCAACGAAATAACTTGAATTCCTTTTTCCAAAATTTCTTCTTTTGGCCAAAATAATTTGTCTATACTAAATTTTCCAACGTATGTTACCTTCTTTTCAATTGAACGTCCGGTATATTTTTGCAACAACGCATCCCATTCCTCTAAAATCAATGTATCGCCTTCTTGAACATCAAAATCATTAAGACGTAATTCATATTTCTTCTTACCAGAGACAACAGCATCAAAATATGGGGCAACAATTTTTTTTTCTTATGACTGACATAAATGAATAAAACTTACAGAGCAAGAATTTTTTAAATGATAATTTAGCAACCGCAACGCATCCAATACATTCTCTGTTTACACATCAACATGACTCATACACACATCTGACTACTATAAGCAATACTCAAACAAAAACAATATAACAATATAGCAATGTAACAACGAAACACTTCCTATACTACCAGGCCTGAAGACCTGAGCTACATATCTAGCCTCAGATCACCCAGCCCCATGACACTTCTGATACTTTTTGCCACGACCATCAGCCCAAGGCTGACTTCGCTCTACAACACGAGATCAAATCTATTGTCTCCCATGACAATGCTTATATTTTTTTGGAACACCATCTTCTTTGGTCGCTCCGCAATAACACGGATCATTCCGTCCAATCTTATCACCCGATTCAGTACGAGGCTTTGGAGGAGTACTGTTTGATTCAGCTTCTGATTTTTTTGCTCCCTGAAGCACCATCTTGTCTTCCGCCATAATGGTTGGGGCGAGCTGTATACCAACACTCACTTTATAAAATGTGTACACCACTTCTTTTTGAATGTTGGCCAAGAGTTCATTGAATAAGTGGTACGCTTCTTTTTTATATTCCACCAACGGATCACGCTGACCATACCCACGAAGACCAATTCCGGTACGCAAATAATCAACCGAAATCAAATGTTCCACCCAAAGTGCATCGTATGAACGAAGTAATACATTTTTTTCAACCGCGCTTTGCAGTTTTTTTGCCTCTTCTTCATTTCCTTGCACTGCTCCTTTTACTTGCTCTTCCACTTTTTCATACTCACGTCTTGCTATCGTGAGCAAGTATTCCACAATCTCATGTCGTGCTTGTACATCATCCAACTTACTTTCCCCTTCTTTACCCATGGTCATAAGTGTTTCCATCTCACTTGGCTGAAGCGGAAATATTGTTTTCACCGTTTCTACTATTTCTTTCATGTTCCAACCGGTACTTTTTTCTTCACCGGACTCAGATTCTACTGTTTCCTCAACTTTGGTGGTATGAAAACTGACAACAAATTCAATTTCTTGCTCAATATTATCTAGCAACACTTCTTTTAACGTTCCGTATTGTTTCTCTCCTTCCTCAGGTAACACAAGCTGCATCTCCGGAGCCAACTTTCCTTCTTGCTTGGCAGCCAGTTCCAAAATTTGTCGACGCTTTTTGTAAATCACATTTCGATGACGATTCAATACATCATCATACTGCAACACGTGTTTTCGAGAGTCAAAGTGAAACCCTTCCACTTTCTTTTGCGCGCTTTCAAGCATTTTACTAATCATTGGCTGCTCAATCGGCATGTTTTCCGGTACATTGAGTCTGGTCATGACCGCTTTCAATCTGTCTCCGGCAAACACACGCATCAAATCATCTTCAGTCGAAACAAAAAATTGTGTTTCACCCGGATCACCCTGACGCGCGGAACGACCTCGCAACTGATTATCAATTCGACGTGATTCATGTCGTTCCGTACCAAGAACAAATAATCCTCCGGCCGCCAACACTTTTTGCTGCTCTTCCGGATTCACCGGAACACCACCAAGTTTAATGTCTACTCCACGACCCGCCATGTTGGTTGCAAGCGTCACGGCTCCCGGACGACCGGCTTGAGCAATAATTTCACCTTCACGTTCATGGTTCTTGGCATTGAGTGTTTCGTGTTGTATTCCTTCAGCAGTCAAATGCAGACTCAGTTCTTCATTTTTTTCCACTGAAATCGTACCAACCAAAATCGGCTGACCTTTTTTCTGACATTCTTTAATTTTTTCTACCACCGCGGCAAACTTGGCTTTTTCTGTGCGATAAATTCGATCCGGATTGTCTTTTCTTTGATCAGGACGATTTGTTGGCACCACCAATACTTCAAGACCGTAAATTTTGAAAAATTCTTCTTCTTCTGTTTTTGCTGTACCGGTCATACCACTCAACTTGTCGTACATGCGAAACAAGTTTTGAAAGGTAATTGTCGCCAGCGTCTGACTTTCTCGCTGAATCTCGACCCCTTCTTTCGCCTCGATTGCCTGATGCAACCCCTCAGAGTACCGTCGGCCCGGCATTTTTCGACCGGTAAATTCATCGATAATAACGATTTCACCATTATCAACCACATATTCTTTGTCACGTTTAAAGAGAACTTCAGCTTTCAGGGCTTGTTCAATATGATGGAGCATCCGAATTCCGCCTTGGACATACAAATTATCAACTCCGAGCCACTGTTCAAATTTTCCAATTCCCTGTTCCGTCAAGGTAGCACTGCGCATTTTTTCATCGACATTGTAATCAGTTTTTTCATCAAGTTGTTTTACCAGGCGAGCAAATTGATAATACTGATCGGTTGCCTGTTCAGCTGGCGCGGAAATAATAAGTGGCGTACGAGCCTCATCAATCAAAATAGAATCAATTTCATCGATAATCGCATAATGCATTTCACTCCCCGGTCGCATCACCATCTCGGTAATATCCTGCACCATGTTGTCACGTAAATAATCGAACCCAAATTCATTGTTTGTTCCGTACGTAATATCGGCGCGATATGCTTCTTGCCGTGAACATGGGCGTAAAAATTCATCTTCTACTTTGAAACTCCCAAGCTGATCGCGCTCTTCATCGAGAGGCTCCCCTTCTTGTCCACCCTTAAATGACGCGTCATATAAGTAAGAGACTCGTTGATTTTGTACTATTCCCACAGTTAAACCGAGAAAATCATAAATCTGCGCCATCCACGTCGCATCACGTTTTGCCAGATAATCATTGACGGTAACCACGTGCACACCTTTTCCTTCAAGTGCGTTCAAGTACGTTGGTAACGTTGCAACGAGTGTCTTTCCTTCACCGGTACGCATTTCGGCAATTTTTCCGGTATGAAGCGCGTATCCACCAATAAGCTGCACATCAAAATGACGCATGCCGGTCGTTCGCTTGGATGCTTCACGAACCGTCGCAAAGGCTTCCGGAAGAATATCGTCGAGTGTCGCGCCGTTTTTCAACCGTTCCTTAAACTCTTGTGTTTTCGCCTGCAACGCTTCATTACTGAGCTGCTCGAACTCAGACTCCAAACTATTGATCTGTTCCACAATTGGTTGGATTTTCTTGAGGTGTTTTTTGTTTTGGTCTCCGAAAAGTTTGTTGATGAAGTTCATAACATTGATTACACAGAATGAAATTGATTACACAAATATATTTTATCTTCTTTTTTTTAAAAAAAACAATATAATCACGGAATTAGGAAAGTTGACCCCTCGGTATCACCCTCTTTTAAACAGATCAGGAGTGCTTGCCCGCCTAACCAGTGTGCCCTGTTTATCCACCTGCCTACCCCCTTACCTGCCCGTCTTGTTTACCCGCCTTAGGTGGGGGGTGGGGGGGTGGAGGATGAGAGGTGGTACGTTGCGCTAACTCACGAAATACTGACATTCTATCACCTTTAGATATAAAAATCAACCTTTTTGTTTTATTTGTTTTATTACGTAATGGACCTCGGATAAAACGGACTAAACGAATTATAACGAATTCTATTTGATCCGTTCAATTAATCGGATCCACCGCCTATTAATCTCTCATTTATAACAAAAAACTGTCCATATGGACAGTTTTATAAAACAGTCTAACAGTAGAATAATACAACAATATAGTTATTACAAACACCCTACCGCTACAACATATTCGCTTACACAGATTTTTTCTGATTACTCTATCAACTTCCTATACACTCCACCGCACATGCATATTATCCCCGAGTGTAATAATGACGACATTCTCAATCGGGTCAAACACAACATTTCGAACCGCGTTTGGTTCCTCAGGCTTTCGGTTCCAAAAACCGGTTTTACCATCGATATGATCTCGAACAAACTGTTTTACATGTACCGGCATACTTTGATTCACATCAACATACATCTTCAAAAATGCCTCATTTGGTACTCCAATTATCTGTGGTTTTAGGTCGTTGCCTGTGCGACGATTCTGATCGTCTTGGCTTGATTGTGGTGGATTTTTTAGAGCTGACATACAGAATAGTAGTAATCAATCTTCATCTGGCTTTTCTATGGTATACGCTTTCACAGAACGAATATGTTTTCTGTCTACTTGTCGCATTTTTTCTTTATAATCATCAAGCACATATTTACAATGATCCTTGACTTTATTGATTGCCTTATACAAATCATCTTCACTCTTCTCCACAAACAATGTCTCACCAGGTACATGAATCGTCACTTCTGCGTAATAAATATCTCCCTTTCGATGATGATTACCGGTCTTTTTTCCAACATCAGCATCAATCTGAACAATATTATCAAAATATTTCTCTAATCCGTAAAATTTTTCTTCTACTGTCTGTCGAATCGCGTCAGTAAGATCAATTCCCGTAGCGTTGATATTGAGAATCATATGGCGTGGAATTAAAATTGAACGAACAAAATGATAACGGTAAAACACTCTGAAAAGATGCTTACAACAGTGCGATCTCTTCTTCGAGTTCTATTCCATAGGTACTATACACCCGCTCTTTTATTTTATCAACCAAACTGTGCACATCTTCGGCCGTCGCAGTACCGAGATTTATGATAAAATTTCCATGAACATCACTAATTTTTGCCTTACCTACCTGAAAACCCTTCATCCCTACCCGCTCAATCAACCATCCGGCTGAAATTTTTCCGACTCGCAAAAACTGTTGAATCTTCTCATCCTCTTCACGTGAGTGACGAAGCAGGAGTTCTCGGTTCTTTTTCCCCGCGTCAGAATCTGTTACATCAACATTTTTGAATATGCAACCGGTAGAAGCGTATCCTTGCGGTTGAGTGGTATTGCGATACTGTAGATACTGAATTGCCTGTTTCATACCTTCTTTATCAGCGGTGGGTTGAAGTCGAAGAAAAACTTTGAGCACCACTCCTCCATTTGTTTTAAACCGACTTGACCGATAGCCAAATTCACAAGCCGCCCGGTCAAGTTCAATCACTTCACCATCCACATACGCTTCTACTTTTTCTACATTGTCCATCATGCTTGATCCCATGGCACCGGCATTTCCTCGTACCGCCCCACCTATTGTTCCCGGAACTCCTACCCCCCATTCAAAACCGGTAAGTCCGGCTTTCACAGTTTCATGCGCGATAGTTACCGTCACACACCCGGCATGCGCTTCAACCAATGTATCATGAATGTTCAAGGTAGAATCAGTAACATGAATTACTACTCCTTCATACCGCTCATCGGAAGCGAGCATGTTACTGCCACCACCGAGAAGAAAAAAAGGGATACCCTCCGCTTCTAAAAAACGCAACAGCTGAACCAATGTGACGATCGAATCAACTGAAACAAAATAGTCTGCCGGCCCACCAATTTTAAACGTCGTATGTTTGGCAAGCGGTTCGTTGGTACGAACACGTCCGTATGTTTTGAGTGTTGAATAGAAAGTATTCATACAGAAGATGAACTGTTAGTCTAACAAAAAAACAATTGAAGCGCAAGAGAAGAAGATATAGGAGCTGGTACCTCAACATAAATGTCTATTCTTCATGAAACCTCTTAGTTGTCTAAATAAGAAGATCGTGAATTACCTATTTGGCGTAATTGAACGGATGTTTTGCTGATACCGAAGAGCAAATCGATGCGCCTCATCTCGCACGCGAATCAACGTCTGTTTGTGCTCATCAACCCACCGTACAATCTCACGTTTTTGCGTACCCAGGATCAAGTCATTTCTTTTTCGCTCCGATCCTTTTGCGATTCCCACTATCGGAATACGAATATCCAATTCCTCAAGCACCCGTTTTGCTCGGTTGACTTGAGGAAGACCGCCGTCAATGAGAATTACCGACGGCATTGACCACTCCGGATGTAAAAATCGTCGTCGCAGCACCTCTTCCAAACAATCCACATCACTTTGCCCGGCTACTGTACGTATTTTAAACCGTCGATATTCTTGTTTATTTGGTTCACCCTCTTCAAATACCACCATACTCCCCACTTTTCCACTGGCTCCAAGATTGGAAATATCATACCCCTCAATACGTTTCATGTATGTTTGAGCAGACTCTTCTTCAGTATCTGTAAAAAAACTTTTGTTCAACAGCACGACATCATGAATGCGATACAGTGATTTCAACTGATCGCGATACAAGGCAGCATCTTCATACTGATGTTCCTTGGCGGCAGTTTTCATCTGCTGCTCCAGATTTTTGATGAGCTGTTTTTTTCTGCCGGATAAAAATAACGTCAGTGGGCGAATAACTTTCTCTTTATATTCCTTTGGAGTGATCTCTTTGGTGCACACCCCCAAACACTGTCCCATTTGATAATACAAGCATGGTCGCTGACTGCTGTTTGTTTTCTTGTTAATTGGTTTTTTTGCATTATTCGAACTTGTTTTAGTTCGTTGGCAAGTAGAAAAACGAAACAGCCGACGTAACAGTTTTAAGGCTGCCTTGGTATTTAATCCCGGATACGGCCCAAATACCCGAACATACTGCTTCTTCACATCTCCTTCTGAAAGTTGTCGATGTTCATGCTCCCGTAGTGTTTCTATCCGTGGATATTCATCTTTGGTAATAACAATATAATTCCAACTTTTATTGTCTTTTCCGAGAACATTGTACCGCGGCTGGTACTTTTTGATGTAAAGGGATTCCAAAATCACCGCCTCAAGTACCGTGTCGGTTTGCTTGTATTGTATGTCTGCCACCTCATGAATCATCTCCTCGATTGGACGGCTGGTCTTTTTTCCGCTAAAATAACTCCGCACCCTATCTCGAAGCGAGGTAGCCTTTCCGACATAAATCAATTCTCTTTGCTGATTGTAGAAGAGATAGATGCCGGGGGTGGTGGGGAGAAAAGAATCGTTTTTCATCTGAAACATCATAAAAGGTATAATACCTTCATACTAACAAAAAATTTTGAGAAAAACAACGCTATTTACATTACATTTTACCATCATTAATAGACAGTCATATTATGACAAATGATACCGACAATCGTAATGGCTTAGGAGAAGGAGGACAAGTGATTAATATCTTCACAAAAAAACCAGAACCCCTACCACCAGATAAAGAACCTAAAAACAATGAAGGGGGTGTTGTAAAATTAACTGAAAAAAGGAGTGTAGCAATTGAAAAAAATGTTGATATTAACCTACATGTATTAAGAGAATGTGCCTTGGAGTATATGAAAGAAGATATTAGAAACAGAGGTGCTCAAATTCGTAACATGTTACACCAATTGGCATCTGACATGGTAAGCTACTTAAATCCTACTATATATGAAAAACAAGACATGAAAGTACTGGTACCTTCTATTAAAGCATTGGAAGTTCTAAAAGATGAGTATTCACATGAACTCTCTGTACTACAAAATATGCTTCACCCTCATACTATAGAACAATTTTCTGAGGATGAGAAAGTAGTACAGTTTTTCACACGCGATAATTTACTAAAGAAGGAAGAATTTCTCAAACAGGCACAAGAAATAGTTGAACTTTTTGAAAAATATAAGCGAGATCGAGACCATATTTTTTCGCGCATAAATTCAGCTATAAGTAATCTTGTGAAAGTGGTTAAAGAAATGTGGTCAAATCAATTATTAGATATGTCAACAGAAGATAAAGAAAGTAAAACAAGACAAATATTACAAGATGCTAGCACTTTTTGTCTCACTCAACAGCAACTGGCTCAACTTATTTTAGGATCGTTAAAAGATTTAAGAATTTCACACAAACCGAATGCTCGAATTGTATTTGTGCCATTTTTAGAAAATTATAAGGAAAAAAATCCCCCTCTCTATATTGCAGCCATAAGTACTCTTTGTTCTGCATCAAGTGATTTTATTCACCTGCTTCAAGGTAAAAGCAGTCGTGACATAGAAGAAGCGATGCAATTGCTTTCTGAAAACGGCATGAGGGAATTAGAAAGTAGTATAAATAGTAATCGTTAACATTTCTCATGTAGAATCACATGCACTCTACAGCATCAAGAAACCCAAACAACATCCTCCACATTCTCGACCTCGACCATCCTAGTGCGAGTGATTTGGGACAGTATTTCATTATCCCCTCTTTTGAACAGCTCCGAAAAGATACGTTGAAGTATATTTCGCAAATGTAAGAAGATAGCGGAGCTTAAAGCTGAAATCAATCAAAATCCCTCCAGTAACGGAGGGATTTTTGTAATTGGTTGTATCCTATCTTTTCAGCTAGTCCTGAACGGAAAAACCGCAGTGCCGAACATGACGGAAACACACCGACAGCCTGTGCGTTGACAGACCTCGTGTCAGGGGGGAGACTCGAACTCCCGACCTCAGGGTTATGAATCCTGTGCTCTAGCCGGCTGAGCTACCCTGACGTTTTATTGGAAAAAATTCCAATTTTCAAGAAACAATTTCCAAAATCAGTTTATTTGGAACCTGTCTCTTGTAATGTTAGAATTTACCGCCTCAGCGGTTCTAGCCCGTAGGAGAATCTCCGCCCGAGGCGGATGGGCCTTGGACCCAGAACCCCTTTGTAGCCCGTAGGAGAATCGAACTCCTGTTTCCAGGATGATCCCGATTCTTGTAGCCCCAAGGGGGATCGAACCCCTCTTTCGTGGATGAGAACCACGTGTCCTAGCCACTAGACGATGGGGCCACGAGAATCGGGACTAGCCACGAGACGATGGTACCCTGATATAAAGATGTCGGCAATAGTATAGAGGATTTCAAAACTGCTGTCAACCCTGCGTAGCTTGTTGTTGAGTTGGTAAGTTGGTAAGTTTGCAAGTTGACAAGTTTGCAAGTTGGCAAGTTGGTATATTGTTGTATTGTTACATTGATAAATTGCTGTATTGTTGTGTACAAGACTGATGTCGCGGTGTAGTGGTGCAGTAGTGTAGTGATGTAGTGACGTAGCACCAATACTCTTTCACCGAGACGGCGGAATCTGATAATAATCGAGTGCAAATTTGGCAATTTCTCCAAAAACCGGCGCAACCGTGTATGAGGCATACTGACGTTTTGGCTTTTCAAGCTTAATAACCATTGTAAACTTGGGATCATCTACCGGCGCAAAACCGGCAAACGAATGGTTTGTTTCACTGGTGTATCCACCACGCCCTGCAATTTGAGCCGTACCGGTTTTTCCGGCCACAAAATATCCATCAATGTGGGCTGCTCCATCGTACCCATTATCTACCACACTCACAAGCATCGCCCCTACCAATGCCGACGCTTTTCCACTCAGTACGCGTCGTACTTCCGTAGGCTTGGTTTTCTCCACCTTACCGCTTGGTTTTCGGACTTCTTCAACAATATACGGCTTCATAAGTATTCCACCATTCGCAATAGCACTATACGCTACCGCCATTTGAAGCGGTGTAGCGGTAATTCCCTGACCAAAAGACGCGGTCGCTGTATAACAATCTATCTGATCTTTTTTATTTATATACAACGAAGAAATAACACCGGTCTGTTCACTGTCGAGCTCCAATCCCTCTTTCACCCCAAATCCAAAACGTTCCAAATAATCTCGGAACGGATGTTTTCCGAGAAGCGTAACCACCTGTACCATGCCGGTATTGATAGATTTTTCCAATACTCCAGTCATGGTAGTATCTTTAAAAACCACTTTCCCGGCATTGGTAATCGGGTGTTGGCAAACACCGTCCTTACTGCCGGAATCATAGAAATACGTATCCGGCTTTACCACCTCTTCATTGATAGCCGCTGCCATGGTAATTGGTTTGAAAATAGAACCAATTTCATAGGGGGTAAAAATAGCAGTATTATTGTACACATCTATACTGGTCACTTTTCCATAGTCATTTGGATCAAACGTAGGCACTGAACACATGGAGCGTATTGCGCCGGTTTTTGGATCCATAATAATCAAAGATCCGCTCACCGCTTCATATTCCACTACCGCCCGCTCCAGTCGGTCGCAGGCAAAATACTGAAGTGTTCGATCAATCGTGAGAAGCAAATCAGAACCATCTTCAGCCGGTTTTACGGTTCGGCCGGCCAACGGTAAAATTCTTCCAATCGCACTCTGAACAGTGGAAATTTCTCCCGGACTACCAGCCAGCTCATTTTGCCAGTACCCTTCAATGCCGTAGCGACCAACCTCCCCCTTTTCTTCATCATACCCGAGAAATCCAATGACGTGCGCACCGGTTTTTCCCTCCGGATAGTACCGATATGGTTTTGGAATCAAATGTAGCCCAGGAAAATTATGAGCTGCAATTGTGTCACGAGTTTTTTGATCTATTTTTTTTTCAATCAATATATACACTTTGTTTTCCTGAGACAACTTTGCGATCAGTTCATCTTTTTTTATGTCATCATATTGTAATATTTGCGCCAATGTTTCCGCGATATGCTTGGCGGTTTCTTGATCCGGAATACGCGCGCTTTCAGTCTTTGTATCAGCCACAATCGAGTAGTAATCACGGTTGATAGCCAAAGGAAATTCTTCACTCGTCCGAGTATCTTGAATAAATACCTGTCCGCGCTCCGGCGTCAACTCTGCCACCACTTCTTGCGTACCACTCGCCAACGACAAATAAAACTCATGCTGGTACACCATAAGGAAAAAAAGTCTCACGCCTATCAATAACGCAATAATATACACTGCAACCACCACAAATCGAAGACGGGAATCAAAATTCCCGCTTTCTGACTTATTGGTATGATGTTTTAACAATGATGAAGAATACACTTTTGACATACCGGAGTCTTCGGTTTATTTCAAACAAAAACACTTTTTTTCGATCATCTTAGTCACAGCTATTATCAAACATACGCTTTTAGAAAAGATAAAATAATGAAGTGATGTACTGATGAAGTGGTGAAGTGGAGTAGTGATGTAGTAATAAAGAAAAATCAAACTCTCCGCTGTCTCCCCATTCTTCGTTCGGCAGTTTCTTTATCGACTAATCCTTCCTTGACCAACTGCTTCAGAGAATTTTCCATAGAAATCATTCCATCTTTTGCTCCGGTTTGAATAGCACTTTGAATTTGCGCGATGTTGTTCTCACGAATTAAGTTGGCCACTGCCGTATTATTTACCAAAATTTCTCGAGCCGCTACTCGTTTTCCATCTGGTGTTGGAATCAACTGCTGAGCTACCACACCTCGTAATACCGCTGATAACTGAATAAGAACCTGACGTTGCTTGGGTCCTTCAAACACATCCACAATACGTTCAACCGCTTCGGCTGCGGTAGACGCGTGGAGAGTAGAAAATACCAAGTGCCCGGTCTCTGCTGCGGTCAATACAGTAGCAATCGTTTCCGGATCACGCATTTCTCCGACAAGAATAACGTTTGGATCCTGACGCAACACATGTTTCAACGCCGCCGCAAACGACAGAGTATCAATTCCCACTTCGCGCTGCTCAATTAAACTCTTTTTTTCTTCAAATAAAAATTCAATCGGATCTTCAATAGTAACAATGTGGGTTTTACGGTTCTTATTCACCTCTTCGATCATCGATGCCAGTGTCGTCGATTTTCCTTGGCCGGTTGGCCCAACCACCAGCACCAGTCCATCAAGCAGATTGGTAAAATCAGTCAAAATCGGCTCAAACCGAAGCTGCTCCGGAGTTGGAATATTTTTTGGAATCAAGCGTGCCGCTAGTCCCAGTTTTCCTTCCTGCCGATGAAGATTGATACGAAACCGCGCGCCATCCGCCTCATAACTCACATCCATTTCCATTTCCTCATTAAATTTCTTCTTTTGCTCAACATTCAGTAGGGAACCGATAAATGTTTCCAAAGACTTTTCTCCAACAGTCTCTTCTTTCAGAGGCGTTAGTTCCCCCTGAATTCGAAGAGTTGGAGCTTCCCCCACAACCAGATGTAAGTCAGAAGCCTGCGCTTTCATGACTTCAGTAAAATATGATGCGATGGTAGGCATAGAAGATTAATGTTTATTGGTTTATTGGTTTACTTATTACGTACGTATTGTAAAATTGCCTTTTTATCAGCTTCCATCAACACATATTCCTTTACTGTTGTCGCATCAACCCAAGAGTACGCATCAAACTCTTCATTTATAGATACCTCAGACACTGAATTCACTGTACACAAATAAAATATCCCAACAATTTGCCAGGCCTCATCCGGTACTACTTTTGGTTGCCATTCGTCAACATGTACCGGCCGGACAGGATCCACATCAAGACCGGTTTCCTCTTTTACCTCACGTTTCAAAGCGTCCTGAGGATGTTCCCCAAACTCCATTCTTCCACCCGGGAGACCCCATTTTCCGGTTTGAGCGCGAATTTCATCATCACTCTCACGGAGTATAAGTATGTTCCCCTTATCATTAACAATAATGGCTTTATTCGCCACAAAGAAACGTTGCTGCATACTAAGAACGAGTTCGTTTCGCGGCTTTTTTTGCAGTTCTCTTGACTGTCTGTTTCATTTCTGCTTTTTTCTCTTGAATTTCCCCTTGAAGTTTCTCCCATTGGGTCAACAAAATTCCCTTCAAAATTTCCTTTGTGTGAGGGTTCAAGCCAAACTCTTTGCCATATTTATCCACCATCTGTTGCACTGTTTTTACGTACTCACTTTTACTTAGTTTGTCCCACGTTTTACTATTTAATACTTTTAAACGAATTTTTTCATATGCCTGCACAGAATGATCCAATAACTGCGCGCGCATTTCTTTCCCTTCTTTTGTGGCAGACAACCACATAACCCCGGCACCAAGCAAACCGCCAAGTACCATACCTTTTTTGAAGTTTCCCATATTAATTTGATTAAGAATAAGAATAAGAATAAGAATAAGATTAAGACTAAGATTGATATTAAGATTAAGATTAAGATTGAGATTAAGATTAAGATTAAGATTAAGATTAAGATTGAGATTAAGATTGAGATAAGAATTTAGAATTGAGAATAAAATTAAAAATTAAGAATTCAGAATTGATAGTAGAGTTTCCTGATTTTGAAGAATAAAACAATGAACTCTTTTGTTTTTCATTAATTGCTTATTTCTTTATTTCCTTATTTCGTTTTATCCCCACCCCCACCCGAGGCGGGTAAACAAGGCGGACAAGCGACCTCGGGCGGAGTTATTTCCTCAACATTTCAATCGCCTTTTCTATCCCCAGATCCTTCACCGTCGTTTCGCCTTCAACTCCCGATGGTGTGGTAGTTACCATTTCTTCAAGAATTACATCCGGCATAATTCCTTCTTCATTAATATTATTGCCTTTTGGGGTCAACCATTCAGCCACCGTTAGTTTTAATGCCGAACCATCCGGTAATATTTCAAACTCTTGCACCGACCCTTTTCCAAAGGTTTGTTCTCCGACAATAGTTGCCAGGCCCAAATCTTTCAACGCTCCCGCCACAATTTCGGCACCGGACGCAGTACCGCCATCCACCAATACCACTGTTGGCGTACCAACAAACCGATGTTTTCCTGTGGCAGTATATTCCACCACTCGCCCATCATTATATCGTTCAGAGGCGACAACACCTTTTTCTATCCATTCACTCGCTACATTTACCGATTCATCAAGATACCCCCCCGGATTGCTACGCATATCGAGAATCACTGCCTTTGCGGATGTTTGTATTGCTTTTTGCACCGCAGTATCAAATTCGCGGGTCGTATTGGCATTAAAATGATTGATTCGGATATACGCAATATCCCCATCTTTCATTTCACTCACTACCGTTGGTATATTAATTTTCTCACGCACAATTTTTACCTCTTTTACTTCAACCGACTGCTTCGGACTTACTAACAACGTGACAGTTGTTCCCCCCTCACCACGAATCTGAGAAACTGCCTCATCCAATGTCAATCCATATGCTTCTTGTTCATCAATTTTTAATACTCTATCACCCGGGCGTAAACCGGCACGCTCTGCCGGAGAACCAGGAAGCGGAGCGACGATAATCAATTGCTCCTTTTCAAATCCGATTTCTGCGCCAATTCCCTCAAACTCTCCTGATATCTCCTCGGCAAATTCTTCCGCCTGCTGGGGCGAAAAGTACACCGAGTACGGATCATTCAAGCTTTCCACCATTCCTTCTATTGCTCCATAAAACAAAGATACATCATCAACCGGTTGTGAAACATGTTTTTTCTTGACCGTATCCCAAACATTCCAAAATTGATCAAAACGTACTTCTGAAGAACGAGTTTTGCTATACAAATCAATTACTTTTTGTATTTCCACTTCCCCATCTTCATTGGTAATAGCCTTGGTTGCGCTCCAAAAATTTCCTGCCCCAACTCCTAAAAGAAACACGATACCTAGAGCGAGAGTAATTTTCCATTTTTTTGTTGTAGACTGATACATTGACATAGAATAATAATAACTATAGGTAGTGTGACACACCTGTAAAACATTGGCAACCTATTCCGCGCGTTCTATCTTGGCACCAAGTGAACGAAGGACCTCCTCGATATTTGGATATCCCCGATCAATATGCTCAATACCCTCGACCACCGTGATTCCTTTGGCACAAAGCCCGGCAGCAACATAGGCCATGCCGGCACGCAGATCCGGAGACTGCAACGTTCTTCCTTTCAGCACGGTTTTCCCGTTGACAATTACCCGGTATGGATCAGCGACAGTGATATGCGCACCCATGCCATTGAGATAATCCGCAAAAAACATGCGACCAGAATACATTTTTTCAAAAAATAACGTAGATCCTTTGACTTGCGTCGCAAGGACAATAGCCAAACTCATCATATCGGTCGGAAAACAAGGCCAAGGCTGAGAATAAATTCCTTTTATTCTTCCCCATACCTGATCTGACATACTCAGCGTTTGCTTTTTTGGAACAAGAATATGCTTCCCCTGTTTTTTGGTTACCACTCCCAGCTTCGAGAAGAAATACAAAATCGTTCGCAAATCTTCGTGCACCACATTTTTTATAAGCAATTCTCCTTTGGTAATAGCCGTCAGAACAATCATGGTCCCAATATAGATAAAATCCGGTGGAACACGATGGGTCGTTCCATGTAGTTTTATTACGCCTGTGATTAGAAGACGATTTGTTCCAATTCCGTCAATTGAAGCACCCATAGAAACCAGCATACGGCACAGTTCTTGAACGTGCGGTTCTGAAGCGGCATTTTCAATAGTAGTCTTTCCTTTTGCCAACACTGCCGCCATAATAACGTTTTCGGTTGCGGTCACACTCGGTTCGTACAAAAAGACGGTTGCCCCCCGGAGCGTTCCTTTGAGCGTAAAGACATCGCCATGAGTTTGACCGAGTACTGCTCCGAGTTGTGTCAAGCCATCAAAATGGGCGTTCATTTCTCGTGGACCAATTTTATCTCCACCGGGAATTACTCCCGTCACCTTACCAGCTCGTGCCAAGATAGGTCCAAGTAGAACGTTGGAGGCGCGCAGTTTTTTGGCATCTTCGTAGGGAACTACGGTTGTCTTTAGTGTTTTTGTTGTAAGGGTCACTGTTTGCCCGCGTTGTTCATATTGTACTTCCGTACCCATCTGTTCCAAAATCCTAAGCATGACTCGCACATCACTTATTGCCGGTACATTGGTCAGTGTCACCGGCTCTGAAGTCAACAGTGTTGCGGCAATCATTTTAAGAACCGCATTTTTATTTCCTACCGGTTCAATTTCTCCGGTCAACGGGCGCCCACCTTCAATAATGAATTTTGGCATAGTGATTATTTAGAGATAAGTAGATGAAAGGCTGTTCTGTTATAATCTTTATACAATTTGTACATACCAAATACGAAAACTACGAAAGTATGAAATACATTTTGTTATGTGAGTTAAAATGTAAGAATTATCATTTGTAATAGACACAACATTTATGAAACAGAAATCTCTCATGTATACAGTACCCCCTTTTACCTTTACGCTTTCGTATGTTCAGAGTTTTCGCATTTGATATGTTATAATTCCGACCACTCTCACAACAGGAGTTCTCTTGTGAAAAACAAAAAAATGTTGTATTCTTTCGAATGACTAGTATATAAGAAAATACACAAAAAGGCAATAAAACGAACTGCTTACTCTACCTGATTCGAACCACATGTTTCTATGTCTTATCCTGAAAACACACTCTTAACCAAACCAGTCCGACGTACTATTTTAGTGTTCCTGATACTGACTTTTTTTATCATTTCACCAATTATTATCTTCTATACAGCCGGATATCGATATGACTTTGAACGGCACAAAATCCAACAGACTGGTGTTTTGAGTATTAACGCCAAACCACGAGACGCAGTAGTGACAATTAACGGTGTTGTTATTGACAATGGAAAGCGTTTACCACTACGTCTATCAAATCGCGCTCCAGGTACCTACTGGGTAACACTGAATAAAGATGGGTATTATCCGTGGGAAAAATCCATTGTCATCAGAAGTAATGAAACCACGTATATCCGGGATGTGACTCTCATAAAAAAAACACAACCAGGCACATTACCGCTTGATATTTCATCAAGCAAAGAAGTGGTCGCGTCCGAGGATGGCCGGTACTTAGCAATTCTTAGTGAGAACAATAGTGTTTACACGGTTGTTCTTTATGACATTCGTGAAAAAGTAGAGCATCCTCTTTTTTCTGAACAACTGAAAACCGCCCCCTCTCTTTCCTGGTCACCGTATCACCCTTTTCTCCTCATCCACACAGCAACCAATTCCGGAGCAAAAGTTGAGGTAGTTGACGCCCGAAATCCTGAACAAAGAAAGATCAATCAAACATTTTCAAACTCTCCTATTTCCCCTGTTCAATGGACCAGGATCGGTAACACTCCAACAATCTATATCCAAGCATCAAACACCATCTACCGTATCGCCGGAGGAAGCCAACACACTATCTCACCTGTTCAATCATCGGTTTGGCATGTTGATGATGATGGAAATCTCTGGTGGTATGATACAAAAGAAAAACGATTATGGTACAATTCTGAAGATAACCTCCCACTATCAATTGTTATAGAAACACCACTTACCGATATTCTTGACATCAATAATCGTCGCTTGATCGCCAGCACAAACGATTCGATTATTCACCTCGCATTCAACAATGACCGCACTCACACTCTTTCAAATATTCCCACCACCAACACCTATTACGATTCAACCCTAAACGAATGGTATGCTTGGTCGGAAAATGAACTTTGGGGTCTGTATGCCGATGGAACATACCTGATTTTAAACCGAAGTTCTGAACCAATTGAGTCGGTACGAACGCTGGACCAAACCGGATTACTGCTTTTCTCAACCAGTGAACAGCTCATGACATTTCATCCCGGGTATACCTCAGTCCAAACTATTCTCAGCGATCTTTCACATGTCCGAGATCTTGCGGTTGATCAAGAAAGAAAATACATCATCGTAACAGGAACAGTAAAGGGTGTAAATGGTATTCACATACTCCCGTACTAAAAAAGACTGTTCAACAGTCTTTTTACATGCTTAGGAACTGTTTTTTATAAGTAACTCATAAACCTTAAAATTCAACCACCGTCTTGTCTCCCACAATGTAATAGTGATGAGGCTGCTCGGTCTTTTCTCGAATAATCGCTTTTTTTCCGATCATACTGTTGGCAACCGTAGCACGTGTGCTCACTTCAGCACCATCAAGAATCATAGAATTTTTTATGGTGGCGTTTACAATGGTTGTCCCAGGACCAATTGTCACATGTGGACCTATCGTACAGTTTGATAGGACACAATTTTCACCGATAATAACCGGCCCAATCAATGTAACACCACTATGTATCTTCGTTCCTATACCAATCTGCACCTTTCCCTCAATGACCACATCATCTTCTACCATACCATGATTTGGAAAATTTCCTTCGTGCAGTTGATCAAGAAGCAATTGGTTTGCCAACAACAAATCATCTGGCTTTCCGGTATCTTTCCACCAACCAGTAACCTCTTTATACCCCACGGTTTTCCCTTCTTTTAACAAAACAGAATGAATATCAGAAATTTCATATTCTCCCCGCGGACTCGGGTTTATTTTTTTATAGGTATCAAAGAAAATTCTTGGGCCATAGAGATAAATTCCTGTTACAGCAAAATTATTTGGTGGTGCCGTTGGTTTTTCGAGCACATCCACCAAATTCCCTGCACTATCAAACACCGGTACACCAAACCGCTCCGGATCCGGTACTTCGGAAAGTGTGAGCATACAATCATTTTTACCACGAGAAAACTCATCTACCATTTCTTTCAAACTACCCAACAAAATATTATCGGACAGGTAAAACATAAACGGCTCATCACCGATAAATTGCCGCGCCTCATTCACAACATGTGCAATACCTTGGGGTCCGCCGGTTTGTTCAAAAAATTTAATTGAGATACCCCAGTGTCCGCCATCCCCAATGTACTTTTGAAGCTCTGTTTCACCGGGATTAGTATTGATGTAAATTTCTTTTATTCCAGCCTCAACCGCCTTATCGATAGCATGAAAAATCATCGGCTTGTTCGCGAGTGGTAGTAAATGTTTGTTGATTGTCGTAGTGATAGGATGTAAGCGAGTCGCTCTTCCACCCCCGGTAAGAATGGCTTTTCGAATTTTCATAAGAAAATATCATGTTCTTTACCACCAGATTAATCCCTTTACCACTATCCAATAATATATTTTCATTACCGGGTTTCCAATATACGTAAGTAGTGGATTTCGCATCACCTCTTCTTGAAAAACAATGTCTGGCACTGTGTATGACAATAACGTTCTATCATTTACAATTCGCCAAGATTGAATCTTCTTTCTTTTTTTCAACCACAACTTCCAGTTTGAAGCTTTCAGCCAATATTTATATACCTCAGCCCGTTTATCGGCGTATTTATTTTTCCAGGCAAATATCCATAAACCAACCTCTAAAACCAAAGCCATAGGCAGTAAAATAAGAAGAGTTGGCCATTTGAAAAACATCAACATGACACCATGTCGATTGCGCTCCATCCAATAAAACTTTGTGATACTTCTGGCAAATTGATATTTGTGATAAAAGATGGAATCTTTTGCAACCAATACGTTATACCCAGCAGCACGTAAACGAAATGACCATTCCAAATCCTCATGATACAAGAAAAAATCTTCATCCCAAGCGCCGTATTTGCGGATGAGATCGGTAGAGATCATAAATGCAGCACCACTGGCATACGGAATTTCTTCAGTTTCGGCAAGTTTTAATTCCTTGTACGGTGTACGATAATTATTCATGAACCCAAAACCAAGATAATGCATAAGGTTTCCACTGGTATTTACCAACTCAGTATCTGGATGAAGCAACATCAAAGACTGAACGATTGCCACATTTTTATCTTTTTCCATGATTTCGATGACCGGCTCAAAGGCATTTGCCGCTACAAATCCATCGTTATTGTGAAAAAACACATAATCAAATCCATGTTCAAGCGCCCAATCTACCCCTTTATTGTTTCCTCCAGCAAAACCCAAGTTTTCCGATTGTGCTAGCAACGTGGTATGCGGTAGTTCTTTTCCAGACATTGGCATCACGTTTTCTTCAATGTACGAAACCGACGGTCCGTATTCCGGATGTGGGTTGTCTACGATAATAAACTCCAACTTATCTTTTGGATAGGTGATATTTTTCAATGCTGAAACAACATCATCCATGTATGGCTCACAATGAAACGAAAGATAGACAATTGCAATTTTAGGATAGTTTATGGGCATAAAAATGATGTTTACCTCGCCATTTTATTAAATATTTAAACCAACTTGCGAGATGAATTCGAGCAGTTTTATTTTTTACCAACGCATTAATAATTCCCGGTACTTTGGCCGATTCTCGAGCATGCATATGTTTGATCACAATATCATGAACATAGTAGACCGGCCAGCCCGCTTCCCACATCGTGTGACACCAGTCTGCATCCTCAAGGTATGCAAAGTAACGCTCGTCAAACCAACCCACATCGTTCACCACTTCTTGACGAACAATCATTGCCGCCCCCAACACCCAATCAACCGGTCGGGTCTCATTATGATCAAAATCTTTCATGAGAAGTCTATCCGTATACTTACGTACCCACGGATACTTCTTATCCCAGTTGATCTGTTTTAACGGTTTAATTAAAATAGAAGGTAAATCAAATCGATAACATGAATATTGCAATGTCCCATCTAAGTTTAAAAGTTTTGTTCCAATACATCCAATTTTTGGATTTTCGTTCATAAATCGCACGATTCGCTCAATGGTCATTGATTGTTCAGGAATAATAGTATCACGATTGAGAGCAAAATAATAGCGTGCGGGAACAGCCTGAAACCCGATTACATTCCCTTTTCCAAACCCAACATTCCCTCCCGCGTCTATATAAAGAACATCAGAAAACTTTTGCTGTAGCGATTCTTTGATCCCATCAACATTTTCTGTATTATCAACAACCGTTATTTGAACATCATACGGGCATTTTTTGATATCTTGATAGATAGTTTCTATCGCACGCAATATATCATCTCGCATGTTTAAGTTGACAAATACTATATGAATATCTTTCATAAAATTTATAACACTACTGCTGAAACTTTTTTTCCTACTCTATTGAGGTCCGTAGTAAGCCTCTGAAACTCTTCAAAAAAAGGATCTGGATTATGCAAAAAATCTTCAACCATATCTTTTCTTATTACCGGATCACATTTCCAATTATACAACAATTGCACAAAATCAAATTCTTCCGGAAGATATTTTTTATAAAATCCTAATACATCAGTTTTTTTATAGGTAAACTCTCCAGACACTCTGTACGTAGAAACTGCCACAAGGTTTCGCAAATATTTCACCGCTCGATTCACCCACTGAATTTGGCCATTTTTTTCTGCTTTGTACCTATCTGATGCATGCGGCTTAACATGTTCCATCACATCAAATGGAATACCTGATAAAAATTGTTTTTCATAGTACTGAACCATTGCCGGAATTATTTTTCCTTCTAATTCTCTTCTCTTGTTTTGTAAAAAACCATCCGGATCATATATAACGTTACTTTGTAAGACAAGTGCATGCTCCCGTACCGGTTCACTCTCAAGTCGTTCAAGTTCATATTTTGCATACCGTACGTCAACCAGACCAAACTCTACATTACACTGGAGCGCATTAGTACATTCTTGGGATACCGGTTCATTAAACTCATACCAATTGTAGTCTATCCACGGTTTTTTATCGTGTTCAGCAGTAAACTGTTTATACCGTTCCCCATGTACATCTATTTTACGATCTTTATATCTACTCCCATCTGTCTGCCGAGCGTACCCTGTCTCTGAACTGACATATATTCTCGTATCAATGTCTGAAGACGGTACTGCCTCATCCTTTGCAAATGAACCAATTTCTAGTATCCCTACAACACGAAACCCGTGACCAAGTGCCTTTTCGAGTAGCTGAACATACTGCCGAACCTTCTCCGAATTACGTTCCAATTCAGACTGATCAGAATGAAACTCACCTGTCCCGCCCCCTCTTTTAGGTTTGTTCACTTCAGATGCATTCATATGTAGAAACTTAGAAGCATACTCTACGTAACCTGCTTATTCAAACTATTCTACTTAATGTACAAACACTATCGCCACCACACCCGCATCTCCCTCCACCCTACAACCCTCTTCCGCCGAATTTCCAATTTCCTATCTCTTATTGCTTTTCGCAACCTCCACATCTCCCCAAGCCCTTTTAGTACCGACCGATCAAATAATAAAAACCAGATCAACTTCCTCAATTCATACCATAAAATCCACGGAAAATCAAGCAATATATTCTGCCAATATTCATTTTTATATAAAGTCATCAGATGATTTTTGTAACTATGATACTTCACCCAACTCGACTGTTGCTTCTTATTTTTACTGGCTGCCATATCCGACATACCGCCTTCCGGCCCAGCGGCTGAACGATCATGATACGTAACCGCCGAAAGGAGAACAAATGACTGAAATCCGGCTGATCGCAAACGGTATGCCAGGTCAACATCTTCTTTATACGAATGATATGACTCATCAAAAAATGTTCTATCGGAAAAAGCCACCGCATCAATCGCTTTTTTTCGAAATAGTGGCAAGGCTCCGGAATTTCCAAACACTTCGAGTGAATCTTCGGAAAATTGTTCCTTTAGCTTACCCCAAGCCTGCAATCCATATTGATCAACCACTCGTCGATTACGATAAACCCTAAGCCCCAATGTATCCACCTGATCGGTAAAACTGTTTGACAAGTTTCCTTCTTCTACCTGTGCAAAATTCCATCTCATGAGACGGGGAGACAATGACCCAACATCTTGATGATTTTCCATGAAATCAATCAATTTCAGAAGACAGTCCGGCTCAAGATACATGTCTTGATTGAGGGGTAAAAAGTATTTACTCTTTGTCTCTTTATACAATCGATTATGACCTCCGGCAAAACCGGTATTTTCTGATAGTTTGTAAAAAGTATGCGATATCGGAAAATCTACGAGTTCTTTTTCTATTGCTGCCACGGTACCATCGGCTGAATTGTTGTCAAGAATATATAAATGCCAATCGGTAAAAGTTTGTTTTCTTAAGGATTCAAAAAGAAAAGGCACATACTTTGCCCCGTTCCACGTGACGAGATGGACTGAGAGTTTCATAACCTTTTTAAATACGAATGACGCGAATATTTACCCGAATGTTGCAAATTATGCAAATACTTAATTACATACCAATGACTATTCGCATAATTTGCAACATTCGCATTATGATTTGCATCATTCGTATCAATTTTATTTTTGCAGCCTATCATTTACCCATGCCATACATATCCCCACCGGCCGAAAAAACGCAATCCACATCCATTTCCACCAAGGTTCCCATTTTTTAAAATACACCAACATACTGGCCGTAAATTGCTTTTGTTTCCAGAGTGTACTTCGTTGCTTGAAGCTTTGTCCAATATAGTCAACACAAGTAATGACAGGTGAATACACTACTTTATAACCCAACCGTTTCGCTTCTCGACAGGCATCTACTTCTTCATACCAAATAAAGTATCGCGGATCAAACGCCCAGCCTAGTTTGTCAACTATTTCTCTTCGCATGAAAAAGAATGATCCCCGCACACTATCCACTTCTTGTTCTTTATCAAAATCAGCCTCTTTCATGTGATATGTATCAAGCAGATGCGGAAAAAGATGAGGTAGTTTCAAGATTAATGCAATTTGTTCCCACAAACGAGGAAACCGCCGTGGTGTTGCGTCCCAATTGAGATTTCCATGTTCATCTACCAACTTTGGAGACACAATTCCCACATCCGGATGCTCTCTCATCCACTGAAGAATAATATCTAGACTACCCGGTTCTACTCGCATGTCTGGATTTAAAAACAACAGATACTCACCTTTTGCAACTATCACCCCCTGATTATTTGCCGCACCAAAACCTTTGTTTTCTTTATTGGCTATAAGAGTAACCTCCGGAAATTCATTTTTTACAATCTCAACTGTTTGATCGGTTGATGAATTATCGACAACAATTTCTTCACAGGTGATATTTTTGCAACCGGAAACAACCGAGCGGATTTGTTCTCGGATGAGTGAAGCTGAATTCCAGGTGACAGTGATGATGGAAAGATCCATATTGTTTTCAAATAACAGATAGCAGATATCAGATAACATCATTTGTTTGGCTTTAGTTTACAAAAAAAAGAGCAAAAAAGCAAGTAATAGTAACCCAATCTCCCCTCCTTCAACAAGGAGGGGGCAAGGGGTGGTTCAAACAAAAAACCCTCCAGTTTTCTGAAGAGCTTTTGGATTGTCCCGAGGTTGCTTGCGCGCACTCGGGTATCCTCCTTGGTTACTGCCGGGAGGAGCATTCATACTCAAACGGGCTGGCTGCCCCGCTCTTTTTGTCTGCCTCCGCCGGCCTCTCTTAGTTTCAGAGTGTCCCACTTCCAGTGGAACTCCGGTGGCAACCTCTCACCGGTTTCTCCGATCTTGCGATCGAATAGGAGGGATTTCCGACCTATACATCTCCCTCCAACTCTGCCGTACTTTCCAAACCACCCATCGCGCAATGGTTCAGATTTCGGGTTTTAGGCGCGGTCGGGTCGAGAGCACCCGCACCTGCCTCCTTCGAGGAGCTTAGAGACGGAACAATCCGCGTCGACCAAGATAGGTCAACGCGGCCAGAGTGAATCCGTCCTCCAGATCCCCCGAGTCAAGCATTCTTCCGACTTTCTCAGTCGTGAAAAAGCTTGCCCGAAGGATCCTTTCGTTCGGATCCCCTGCGACCACCTCTCCGCTACCAGCAACCCTGGCCGTCCACAACGGAATCGAGTTCACGAAGAACGTCGAATTCGCGTTGTACCTACCAAGGCACACCGGTCCGGAGAGATGTCGCCCCATCTCCTCGCCCCCCTCCCGAAGAGCCGTCTCCGAGCCTTGCTCACCGACTTCAGGGAAACCCCGAGGGATTTCCCAACAAAGACGGCCGAGCATTCGAACGTCGACCTGCCAAGGAATGACCGGATCAGTTGCCGAAGCAACTGGCCTCCAAACCTGGACCAGGCCGAGCCGTCCGTTTTTGTCAATCGGAGCAGTAGCTGCTCCGATCGGCTCGACAGCGACCCACTGGTCATATAGAGGTTTTCCATCGCGTGCAACCACCACACGAAGGATCTCTCCTCGACCAGTTCGGGAAAGGAGGACGTCCCCCTCTACTGAGGCAATCCACTGGGGCGCAAACCCCAGCGCAATCGCTTCAGAGAGGAGGAGGAGACTCTGAGTCACACTCCTCCTTCTCCGCCCCCAGCCTGGGACGGCCGATCTTCATTTCGCGTACTGCAGGGTAGAAGATCGGAAAATCAAAAAACCCCGTTTCCGGTAGGTCCGGAAAACGGGGTAGACTATCAAACTCTCTCTCTCTTTGCAAGGGTTATAGGTTATGTTCTGTGGATAGTATAATCTGGATTATTGTTTCTATTCTTTTTTCAGTTCTAGCTTCCCCAGTCTACCCAAAACCACATTCAACATTTCTCGCTCCTTTGAAGATGCGTCAAATTTCACCCCCCCAGTTTTTTCCTCATCTGCTCTAAGTCGTTACTGTTTGGCTCAAAATTTCCCTTTTCAACCTGTAAAGTAGGGGTATGTATAATTTGTTCAAGATATCGCACAATTCTCCAGGGTGATACTTCTCCCGGACTTCCTAATCCTGTTACCTCATCCCATTCCGCAAACTGTGTTTTTGTGCCAACAGACTTTCTTTGTCTCTTTTTCTCACGTAATTCATGTATCAACATATCACAATAAACCACAACATCATTCCATATCTTTCTTGCTTCTAGCATCTCTTTTTCTGCTTTCCAACTATTCAAATCAACTACTTTACCAACAGCACTATCTGTACTCTCATGAACCATACTCAACACGTTAAAATCTCCACCGATACTACACCGGCTTTCTTATGTTCAGCGTATTTTTTCATCGTGTCCTCTAGTGCCACATCAATCGGTCGGATGGTGATGCCAATTTGTTGCAACCGTTCAGAGTGTAAAAAATTATTGGATCGTTTTTTTGTTGCCAGCCCAACTGTCACTAGTTCATCTTCCGTAATCCACTCATTGGTATGTTCCGGATCAACATACGTTTTATACAAATCAATCAATTGACGATGTTTCATGTACCCTGGGTTTACGACATGAAACACACCACTCGCTTTTTTACTCAAAAGTTGATACAGCACCTCAATCATATCATCTACAATCGTAACACTATTTTCTACATCAATAATTTTTGGATACATCGCCAACTTGTCAATTAAATTTCTCGGAGAAGGAATACTGTCTATCGGCATACGAATCCGGGCGATACCAACATTTGGAAGAGTAGAAAGTGCCAAGTCTGCCGCCCATTTGTGGCGAGAATACGTCGCGCTTGGATTACCAAAGTCACTTTCTCGCCAAGCCTTATCTGCGTGCAGAGAATCGCCGTAATAGATACAACCCGATCCAAGATGAAGGAGATACTTTCCTTCCCGCTGACACGCCTCTGCGAGGGCAATCGGCATAAGCGTATTTCCAAGCATCGATTCCCTCGGATGATCCTCACACCAGTCTACATTTGGTTTTCCAGTCACTCCGGCAGCATTAAACACGACATCCGGCGCATGATACTGAATTTCCGCGAGTGCGTCTTCAACTGAAAAAACTTTTTTCTCAGAAATAACCGCTTCGTCACCCCACGATTCTTTGCAGCGATTGGCGATATATCCCTTTCCAAAAATGAGAATTTTCATATAGACATAGTGAGATTAAATACGTTGTTCTATTATTAGATTTATCACAGTAAAGACACTCAAAGCAAATTAGGGCTTGTAGGCAGAATATGCAGATTAAGCAGAATATGCATTTGAAATATTGTGTCAATACAATGACTTACTCTGCTTACTCTGCTTATAAACCACGTCCAACTCATCTTCCATACTGCTGAGCATAAAATTCCTTATATTCCCCACTCTTACACCGATTCACCCATTCTTGATGCTCAATATACCACTGAACAGTTTTCTCTAAACCTTCGTCAAGAGTAATGAGCGGTTCCCATTCCAGATCCTGTCTTGCTTTAGTAAAATCAATTGCATATCTTCGATCATGTCCAGGTCGGTCAGCAACGTATTCAATAAATGACTCATCTTTGCCAAGCAGACTAATCAACTTTTTAGTCAGATCCAAATTGGTAATTTCATTATCACCCCCCAGACAATAGGTTTCGCCTATTCTTCCCTTGTGTAAAATAAAATCAATTCCCCGACAGTGATCTTCTACATGGATCCAATCCCGCACTTGTTGACCATCACCATAGACTGGAACCTTTTTACCCTCCAATAAGTTGGTTATAAACAATGGAATAATTTTTTCCGGAAAGTGATATGGACCGTAATTGTTTGAACAGTTTGAAATAGTGACTGCTGTACGGTAAGTATGAAAATACGCGCGAACCAAGTGGTCAGACGCCGCTTTCGAGGCCGAATATGGACTTCGCGGATCATACTTCGTCGTTTCGGTAAATGATGGATCAGTTGGTGACAATGCACCAAACACTTCATCAGTAGAAATATGGTGGAATCGCTTTCCATATTCTTTTACCGCGTCAAGTAGCATTTGCGTTCCCATAACATTTGTTCGCACAAAAGCCCCTGGATCAAGAATTGAACGATCGACATGACTTTCCGCCGCAAAATGCACCACCACATCCACATCTTTTACCAAAGAAAAAATGAGTTCTCGATCACAAATATCTCCTCGTACAAACTTGTATTGTGGATTATCAGAAACATCGGAAAGGTTTTCCAAGTTTCCGGCATAAGTCAACGCATCAACAGTAACAACCACATCCATTGGATAGTTTTTGAGCCAATAACGTACAAAGTTGGAGCCGATAAATCCGGCACCTCCGGTAACCAATAATTTCATAGTTACTTCATCTCCAAAGGATACTCAAAATCATCTCCCGAACGTATCCTATGATTACTAAAAAACACTAAAATCGCTTTTTCTTTTCCAATATTTTTGATCGCTCGAGATACGTATACCGGAATATGGATTGCCTTTCTCCCGGCTGGAATTTTTTTCTGTAAACGCTCTTTTGTCTTCACTTGTTCAAATACCGCTTCCACTTCTCCAGACTCCACATAAAACATGGTGTTGGTTTTTTTATTATAGTAATTTCCAATCGTTACCCCCGGATCTATTGTTACCCGCGACATGTATACATCACCAATTTTAGCTGTGGAAATTATTCTCCCTGCCTTTGTCTTATCGTCTTCAAATGAAAAAAGACGAATAAATTCTTCAGTGCGTTTTCCCATAGATGTTTTGAAGTTTTTTCGGTACCTTTTCGTATCCTATCGTTCACGTACCAAATGCTGCTCGACTAGCGCCCAGGCAGCAAGGGTTTGTCCGTCCCATATTTCATTGCGTTGGACCATTTCCCGTATTTCATCGGGTCGTCGATATAATACCTCAATATCCTCGGTAAAATCAAGCTCTTGTTTTCCCTGTTCAGTTACCTCAGCCAAAAAAACATGCGTGAGATCTTTTACAAAACCATTTGCCGGCTCAAACACACCAATTTTTACTACTTCATCCGCTACCCAACCGGTTTCTTCGTGTAGTTCAATTCGAGCAGCCTGTTCCACCTCCACCCCAATCTCTATTCCCCCACCGGGAAATTCAATACTTTGCTTATCAGATAAATATCGATACTGCAGTACCATAGCAATCCGTCCATCGGGCAAACGTGGAACAATCATCACCGCACCATTTGTCTCCGCATAATAATAATCACCCATTTCTCCGCTCATTCTCTCAAGCGTATCATGTTTATACTTCCACCACGGATTTTCATGAACGGTTTCTTCAGAAAGTTTTTTGAGGCGTTTCATAGAATAAAATCAAAAATCCTAAATCATAAATCAAAAATTATTTTATTGTTTTTGGTAAAGAATGACTATGTACAACAAACTCGTCTTTGGCTTGAGAAATGAACACTATCCAAACAACCTCGCTACCTCCGCTACATCCACATCACTTGCACTATCAACAATCGAGTGCATATTTCCCCCACCATCACCATTCCAGCGTGGAAGTACGTGAATATGTACATGCGGTACAACTTGTCCACCTGCTTCTGCGTGATTCCATCCAACATTGTACCCATCAGGCTTCAAGACAGCCTCCATACGATTCATCACCTTCTGTACTGCCGGTAAAAGCTCTTTGGCTATTTCTTCATTTAAATCAAGGAGTGTTTCCGCGTGCACTTTTGGAATAACCAGCGTATGCCCTTTTGCTCGTGGCGTGATATCAAGAAACGCCAACACATGACTGTCTTCATATACCGTATAGTTGGGAATTTCTTTATTGATGATTTTACAGAAAATACAGTCTTGCATATTGTTGTTAATTAACATTGATTACGCAGATTTATTTTTGATTACACAGATGCTGACAACTTCTTTTTTAAAACAAGTTTCATAGCATGCTTTTGTACTTGATCTTTGTATTCATACTCACTATCAATTGCTGCGGTAGAGTGATCTAATTCTTTCATTTTCACAATGTCCAAACCAGCAACTTCTATTGCATCCACAATCTCGTCTCTTGATTTAATTAAATTTAACACAACCAGAGAATGGTTTCCTGATCCCAAGCGTATTGGCATAGCGGTGTTATAAAGTTTTTCAAATCCAAAAGAAACATCAGACATGTTAAAGGTACCCACAAACATTCCACCAGGCTTTAAGACGCGTGCAATTTCAGAAAATACCTCTTCTGTTTTTTCAAAATAATGAATGACAAAATTTGAAAAAATTATATCGACAGAAGAATCGGCAACTGGCAATTTTCTCCCATCCGCTACCTCAAAACGAAGACTTTTCTTCGTATCTTTCTCCCTTTTTTTGGCCTCCGCAATCATAGTTTCGTTTATATCTACCCCCAACACCTCTGCCGCTCCCATCTGCAAAATTATACTGGCATGTTTACCTCCCCCACAACCAACATCAACTACAAACTTATCCTTTACACCAACTGTTGTGAGTTCATCAAAAAGATTTTTATCTGTTTCACTGTAAGAATCTCTATTTTCTATATATTGAATAGCCAAGTCCGGTGCATACGTATCCATAATAATGTTAATTAATAGTATGATTACAGTATATCAAAAAATAATTTAATTCAAACCAACCACCCAAACCTCAAGCTTCCCAAACGTGCCGCTATTGTCTCCAAACAACTCATCGCCTCGCCCGAGTCCATCATATACAATAAAACAATGTTTCGCACCCGTCTTTTCTTGCAATTCTTTTATCATCTCATTACTGGCTAATTCCCTATCATCCCGAAGCTCTTGCAACAAACTCTCCCGCTCCACCTGACCATACTGATAATCAATCGGAAATCCACCGCCCACAATAGTTCTTCCGGAAACTGCTTCGAGAGCGAGTAATGTCCACGTATCTGCCAACACACAGTGGCGATCAGCCAGGCGATCAGTGCGATTCCAAACAAATTCTGCGACTCGGTATTCATCAACACTCACCACCCGCATATCCGGACCGGAAGCATAATTACTAGTAGCAAAAAAACTTATCAGAATTATGGAAGAAATGATCAAAAGAATTTTTCTATTTTGTGGCACCTGATCTATTCTCCCTACCAACTGCATACACCCATACACAAGAAAGATGATCATGAGTACTGCCAGCGTAGGATCCAGCCGTCGCACTAACAATCTATCCCCTTCTAAAATATACCACCCAATGATATATCCGCCAAGTACTGTAACGAACAAACTCCCAAAAACTTTTAGAACAAGTTGTTTCTCAACCCACAACGCTCGATATACTCCATATAGCATTGTTCCCCAGAGTACCAACATCAACGGCATAACATACCAACGCCACATGGTAAACGGCGAAGCAACAAAAGACCAAGTAGGAGTATGATTGTAAAAGATATTCCCACTCAATACATCGTGCAGTCGAATACCGGTAGCATAATACCAACCAGTTAATTGACCGATGAATTGTTTGGTAGAAGAAATAAATGACCACTGTTGAGGAAAGACGCTTGTGTTGAAAAGGAGTTCGAAAATCGGAATACTGAATATTAATAGAATTATCAGTATCGATACCGATAATGCTTTATTCTTAACCCTTTCGATACGTCGAACTACACCGGTTACAAGAATAGCCAACCACATGAGAAGAACATACAGCGGATACGTAAACAACAAAAAGAAACTCAAGAGCAGTGTCCATTGTTTTTGTGCTCTGTTTCCAGTTTTGATATACATGAGCCACAAACTCAGGACGAACAAAAACCCCAGCAAACCCAAGCTGACCGGTAAGGTAAGCGACCCTACCGCCTGCAGAGAAAACGGCACCAACGATAGCCACACCAACCACAGTCCGATACGCTTTGAGTGAAAAAGGGTTGTTCCAATTTGGAAGAGAAGAATCGGAAAAAACAGTGACCAAAGTATTGGTAAGAGCCATATGTTGAGCGTAAGCAAATCCACGTGCAGCACTCGTGTCAATAATACAGTCACCCCCCATAGTTGCCCGTAAGAATATTTTTGCGGATGAACCAATACTTGCGGAATATCTACTCCTATTACCTCTTTCCAAACCGCCTCCGGACCAAGTAAAACCGGCAAAATTGACTCATCTTCAACCAATCGTTTTTCAACAGCAATATGTCGCCACACATCCCCTCCCCACGGAAGTTGATGAGAGATAGGAATATACAAATGAAGTAAAAATGTTTGTGTAATAAGCAGAACCAACAATCCGCGGGTTTTAAACCGAGACAAAAGCATCACACCCAAAAGAATCGTGAGCACAAACATGAGTGGTAATATGTATGGACTGAGGATTTGCCACGGTGTTTGTAAAACCGACTGATCGCCACCAGAGCGAATAAACAAAATAATCGTTATAATCCACAAAAAAGAGTATAGTAATATGAGAATAAACCGTGCAGGATACAATACGTTTTCACCATCATTATTTTTTATTTGTACATCAATAATATTTTTTCTCCGCGCCCCCTTACTCGTTCTAGCCCAAACCCAGGCTAACCAAGAAACCAACGAAGTGCCAACAAAAACAGCAACTACCCCCTCGGCGGTCAACTTGTATGACCAAACACAAATCGCGCTAAAAGTGCTAAGCAAAAAAAACACGGTAAACACCGAGTACATGGCACGTATGAAATTGTTTCGTTTAAACCCAAATACTTTTTTATATACTACCCGCCAAATAAGCGATGTCGACAAAAGATACACAAAAAAAATGAGTATCCCAAGCCAAACGCTTTCTAAAAACATCACGTTCGCATACATTCCCAGTATTGAAACCAAGGATAGTAAAAAAACAAAATTCATACCACAATATACTTGCAAACCCCCTCTTACACGCCAACAAAAACATGCCTCCGCTTTTTCCACGTTAATTCCGCTCTCTCCGCTGAATCAACACAATAACCCAAGAAACGAAACTTAAATCCCATGTTTATACAAACTCAACACCGCAAACCCGATCGCAATACCAAACAACCAGGCTGCCGCGCTCATAAATGCCGGATAGTCGACAATCAGCGCGATCATGGTCAAGCAGGTAGCAATCACCTGAAGCAACATTTTCGCTTTCCCCCATCGGTTGGCCATCCGAACTGTTTTAAACTTTACTTTTGCCACCAACGCACTGGTAATAATCATAATTTCAACCCCCAGTACTGCCACTGCCAACATATAATCAATCTTAAATACCAACAAAAAAACCAATGAACCAATAAGTAGTTTATCGGCCATCGGATCAAACAACATACCAAACTTGGTAATTTTATGCTTCGTTCGCGCCAAAGATCCATCCATAACATCGGTAAACGCCGTGAGGATAAACAAAATTGCTCCGGTAATATAGTGCTGGTACAACACAATAAAAAAAATGACCGGCGTAAAAGCAATCCGAAATAAGGTAAGGCTATTTGGCGTTACTTGTTCCGGTAGATATTTCAATACCCATCGTGCCACAAACTGGTCATGCGGATATACTTCCGTAGCTTCTTGATATTCAAATAAATCCGGATTGTTTTTCTTAAAACGATCAAATACCCGCATATTGTTTTACTGGAAATGGTGCGCTATAATACGCGTCAAGAAATTATCCCTGAATTTATGCAAAAAATGCTTTTCAATCAACGGCAGTATATCATTTTTTCCGCTATTTTTGCAATACTTCTCTTTGTCAGTATTTGGTTTGTACCTTCAGCACTTTTCGGTATTCTCTCACTTATATTGTACGTGTCTTTTTTTGGTAGTATCGCTGGACAACACCTTCTTCCAAAAGAGACAAAACCATGGCAACTATTCTGGGGATCACTTACCACCGTTGCTCTTTGTATCTCCATTCTCTCTGGAGTCTACTTGTTGTATGAAATAAACAAGCTCGTGCTGTCCGTTATATTACTTTTGGTTCCAGTTACTCTTTCTTTTCTAAAAATTGAAAGCGAAACTTTTTTCTCCTTATCTCAAAAAGATTGGGGTGTTTACATGAGAAAAAATATCCAAACTTTTATCGCCAATCGGCAAAACACACACCAGCTCTTTTTCAATTTTTTTTTACCGCTGATTATCATAATCGGTGATATTCTGCTCCTGGCAATTTTATTCACAAGACGTTCCACCGATACACTTATTTCCCCCTGGACTCTTGTTGGCCCAAACTTTTTCCTGCTCTTTGTTGTTACGAGTATACTGCTTTTTTGGTATACCCAAAAAAGCTCGAGTACCTATCGCCTTCTTGTGCTCATTCCTCATTTTACACTTCTCTTCACAGTGAGTCTCATTGCGTTTGTATACGGGTACGGCTTTGATCCGTTTATCCACCAAGCAGCTGAACAATGGATACTCAACCACGGTGCTATCACCCCGAAGCAACCGTACTATATCGGACAGTACATGTTGGTACTGGTTGGGCACTTTACCACTCATCTCTCTATTCACCTACTTGATAAACTACTTGTTCCGCTTGCAGCCACAATTTTGATTCCACTCTCAGCCTACTATTCGTTCACCCGCCTAGGTTTTCAAAACAGACTTCTCCCGGCGATTCTTTCACTGTTTCTCATCCCATTATCTTTTTTTACCCTCACCACCCCAAACAACCTTGCCCTATTGACCGCATTAACATCCATCTTTGCTCTTTGGTATCAGACAAAATATCATGGACTACGTCTATATGTGATAAGCGGTTCTCTCGTTGCCCTCACAACAGCTATTCACGCCTTTATTGGCATTCCCCTTGCGATATTGTTTGCCGCTTTTTTTCTCTATCAAAAAATATTCATGAAACAAATACAACAAAAATCTGTTACAAGCACAATCCTGAGCATTGTATACCCATTTGTATTAGCAGCCAGTCTACCAATAGTATTTTATCTCAATGGTTTACGTACCGGTGAACAAGTTTTACTGCAAAATCCATTTTTACATCTTAACAACCTAAAAACGTTTTTTACCATCCCACACTGGTACTGGATCACCCCCGCTCCATTAGCATGGGATATACTGTACTGGTTCAAACTGAGTATACCAGGCATTCTCCTTATTGTGTTTGCTATAGGACTATACTTCTCATATAAAAAGTATCGAAGCACGTACCCGAGCTTTTGGCTTCTCACTTCTATCGGTCTTTATCTTCTTGCCGGATTCATAGTAACCACGCTTCGTTTTCCAAATGTCATTTCGTATGAACAAGGCGTATACGCAGAGAGAATTACCGATCTCGCCCTTCTCACCCTTCTCCCTTTCTTCATTATATCGCTTCGAGAACTGTTTCTTTTTCTTTCCTGCAAAAGATATACACAAATACCCTTGACAATCTTGTTTGCCGTGCTTATCACCGTTTCCTGGTACTTTACTTATCCAACACGAGATCCGGTGTCTCGCTTTACCGGCTATAGTGTTCGCGCTGCCGATATTGCGGCGGTTCATTCAATTCAAGACAGAAACGATGAAAATTTCAACTATATCGTGCTCACCAACCAAACCGTATCAGCCGCAGCCTTGCGAGAATTTGGTTTTGCCAAATATCATGATACCAAAGAGGGCGAACAATACTTCTATTCCATCCCAACGGGCGGCCCCCTGTATCAGTTTTTCCGCCAGATGGTATATGAATATCCCAAAAAACAATGGATGCTGGAGGCTATGGACTTTGCCGGAGTTGACCGCGCGTATTTCATCCACACCAACTATTGGTATCCCGCCGCAGAACTTCGAGATGCGGCCAAAACAGAAGCAGATGATTGGTGGGCTATTGGGGAAAATCCGGAGCAGGCGTGGGTATTTGAATATAAAATATAAGCAAGAGCAATATTTATCAATTCTTCACAAAACCTTTCCTAGCCTATTGACGAAAGTAATTTTTTACAGTATTTTTGTACTGAGAAACTCGTCAACTAGTAACAAAGGAGGCTAACTAGTTGACGGATATTTCTCCCGGCCGTGCGGTCCCACAGCACACCTCAGCACGGCCGGCCCACTCTTTTACTAGACTACCAAACACGTATTGGTAGTTTTTTTATACAAAGTTTTCATCCACAAGAAGCATTGACATTGAGAGAGATTTGATTATACCCTGCCAATTCGGCAGGGATTTTTTATCATCAAAAATTCGTCCTCATCCGCCTAATCCGTTTGATCCGAAGCTCTATCAATCAACATCTTTATTTCAGAAACAAGATTATGCACATTCCCCGGCTCCACCAACACAGCCCCGTCATATCCCTCCACCACTTCTCTCACACCACCAGTATCAGATGCCACAATAAACAATCCCTTTTCCATCGCCTCCTCCAGCACTGTCGGTCGGTTTTCCAAGCAAATAGAAGGAAAAATAAGCACCTGACATTCTTCATACACTTTCTGCAAATCAACCCTACCAAGTTGACCATGAACAAAAATCCGTGCATCATTCTTTGCCCATTCCCTCACCACAGACTCAAGTGCACCGGAACCAACAACATGAACCTCAGCATCCACATCCTTATCTATCAAGTCCCAAGCTCTCATTAAAATTTCTATACCCTTATGTCTTGACAAAGAACCAACAAAAAGACATTTTACAGGTTTAACACCAACAATTGATGTATGTTTTATGTGCTTTGTTTTTTGATTGAGAATAAACTCGCTTCCCCTAAAAAAACCCCGCTTTGTATAAAACTCTTGCAAAAACCGAGACGGTGAAACAACCACATCCACGGACTTCAGCAACCATTTCATTATCCGAGAATAAATTTTCTGCAAAAATGAATCACTAGAATGATTCCATAACAACACTCCACTCGGCTCCACCAACTGTATATCATGAATAGTGTGGATATGTGTTATTTTCAAACTCTGAATAACTCTTGGAACCAAAAAACCAATCCCCATGAGATTGTGGGTATGAACTACTTCGGGCTGTTCTTTTTTCAAAATCTGTTTTATTCTCCGTGCCGATCCGATGTTCAGCATGTCAACACCATGCCAAAGCAGTTTGACAAGAACCCCATGCTGAGATAGTTGGCGATAATGAAACAGATTGTAAGGACGCAGCTGATATACCCGCACATTTTTCAACGTATCAGAAAAGCTATCAGCATTGCTGGTAGTAATCAACACCACCTCATTCCCGTGCTTTTTTTCTTCCTCTATCTGCCGCAGCACAACTCGCTCAGCCCCTCCCCCATCCGGCGGAAATAAATTGTTGATAATACAAATTTTCATAGAGTAAAATAGACCGCGAATCAAACGGATTTGACGGATTAAAAACGGATCCGTTAATATTCGTCCTATTCGTTTAATCCGCGGTCTACTTAGTTACATCAAATTTAGCAAAAAAGAAGCAAAAAAGCAACCATCCACCCCTCATCCACAATCTACCCCCATATGACAGTTGATGTGATAGGAAAAATTGTATACCATAGCTACACAGAAAATCCCAAAATTCAATTTTCAAGTTCCAAATTTAATACTGATTTTATTTGAGATTTAGTTGGAAATTGTCACTTGGAAATTAAAAATTATCACTTGGAGCTTCCCAATTGTATGGATATCACCCAACTGGAAAAAATTCCGCCGCAAAATCTGGAAGCTGAACAATCTCTTCTTGGTGCTATTTTGCTTGACAAAGAAGCGATGCTGAAAATCGCGGATATTGTTGATATTGATGATTTTTACAAAGATGGTCATCGGCGAATTTTTGAATCCATGCAGGAACTATACAACAAAAATGAACCGATTGATTTGTTGACCCTGGGAAATCGATTGGAAGAAAAAGGTGAAATAGAAAAAGTTGGTGGTCGTAGTTACCTGGTAGGACTGACCAATATTGTTCCTACTGCCGCGCACATCGTGCAGTACGCTCATATTATCCGCAAGAAATCAACGCTTCGAAAACTTCTCAAAGCCGCCCACGAAATCACCAGTCTTGGGTATAAAGAAGATGAAGAAGATGTAGATCTGGTTCTTGATCAAGCACAACAGGAATTGTTTCAAGTAACAGAAAAACACCTCAAGCAAACCTTTACCCCCATTCGCAGTGTCTTGAGCGATGCTTTTGAGCGAATCGATGAGCTGCACCGAGACAAAGGAAAGCTCCGCGGCATTCCAACCGGATTTAAAGATTTAGACAATCTTCTTGCCGGTCTTCAAAAGTCAGACCTAATTATCCTAGCCGCCCGTCCAGCAGTCGGAAAAACTTCTTTTGCACTTGACTTGGCTCGCAATGCTGCTGTACGAGGAAAAGTGCCAGTTGCTCTATTTTCTCTTGAAATGAGTAAGGAACAGCTCGTTGATCGTATGCTTTGTGCAGAGGCTGGAGTTGACCTCTGGAAAATGCGTACCGGTAACTTATCAGATGGTCCTAATAGCATGGATTTTCCCCGCATCGGTCAAGCCATGGGCGTACTCTCTGAAGCACCGATTTTTATCGATGATTTTCCCGGCGCCAATGTCATGCAAATCCGCACCAAAGCCCGCCGTTTGCAGGCAGAACACGGACTAGGTCTTGTTATCATTGACTATCTGCAACTCATGGAATCCGTGAGTAAAAAGGGTAGTGACAACCGCGTACAAGAAGTAGCAGAAATGAGTCGTGGGCTGAAAGGTTTAGCGCGTGAACTCAACGTGCCTGTTTTAGCCCTTTCCCAGCTCTCTCGGGCGGTAGAGCAAACCAAACCAGCGATTCCAAAACTTGCACATTTGCGTGAATCTGGTAGTATTGAACAAGATGCTGATATTGTGATCTTTTTATACCGAAAAGCGGCTGATAGAAACTACCGTCTGGAGGAAATTCCGCCGGATGAACGTAATATCGGTGAAATTCATATTGCTAAGCATAGAAATGGTCCAACCGGCATGGTTCGCGTATTTTTCGATGCCGAACGAGCCAGCTACCGAAATTTGGAAACACATATTGTCGGCCACAGTGCCCCACCGGAACCGGTCAAAACAGGTCGCCCAGGGGTACCATCATTTTAGTAGCTAGTACCAAGTAGTAAGTAGCTAGTTACTTGTTACTAACAACTTACTACTTATTACTTATTACTAATTACTAAAACACAGTTTATGTTCAACAAACTCAAGCAATTCAAAGACCTTCGTGATACTGCCAAGCAAATGCAAAGTATGCTGGCGGAAGAATCGGTTACTGTAGACGAACTAAGTAACAAAATTGTTCTTACCATGAATGGAAACATGGAAGTGACCGGCCTGGCAATTGACGACGAACTTTTATCTCCAACAAACAAAGAAAAACTCCAAAAAGGATTAAAAGACGCGTACAACAAAGCCGTCAAGAAAGTACAACAAGTCATGGCTACCAAAATGAAAGAAATGGGTGGATTTCCAAACATCCCTGGCCTCAGTTAGCAATACCCTAGTCCGTGTGCTAGAATAGATAACAGATACTCCCATGCTTGGTATCTGTTATTTTGTTAATCTATGTACCCAAAACCCATCCAACAACTCATTCGAGCGTTTAATAAACTCCCCTCGGTTGGAACTCGCACTTCAGAACGGTTTGTTTTTTATTTGCTCAAATCCGGAAAAAAAGATGTTGCCGAGCTGACACTGGCGCTCAAACAGCTCATGGAAACAGTAAAAAGCTGTGAGATTTGTTGGGATTTTTGGGACAAGAGCCCTTGTGCCATCTGTGCCGACCCCAAGCGTGATCACAGCACCATCTGCGTGATTCAAGAATCACAAGATATTCAAGCACTGGAAAGGACCGGTGTGTACCACGGTGTGTACCATATTTTGCGCGGTGTCATAAAAGCAGAAGATGAGGCGTCACTCAAGTATCTCAAAATTCCCGAACTATTAGAACGCGCTTCCTCTTTAAAGATACAAGAAGTAATTCTTGCACTCAATCCCGACCTCCCAGGCGAAACCACCATGATGTATCTCGAACGAAAAATCAAAGAAACTAACCCAAACATAAAAATCACCCGCCTCGCCAGAGGGTTACCTATGGGAAGTGATTTACAGTATGCGGATGAGATTACTCTTGGAAGCGCGCTGAAACATCGTACTGAAAACTAAACAACCATAATCATGGATTATCCTGGTCATCCGGGAATATCTGTGTCCTATTACTGTGAATAAATATGTCCTCCACCCTCTTTCAATACTGTCAAAAGATAGTTGTCCTATCTCAAGATAAAACCAAAGTCCTCCTCGCCAAGCGAAAAGGAGAAGCAGATTATGATGAAGTATTTTCGTTTATCGGCGGAAAAATGGAAACGACTGACGAATCGATCATTGCCGGTTTGCAGCGCGAGAAGAACGAGGAAATCGGTACAACTTGCAAGATCGGTCTCTATCCATCATTCTCCACCAACCTTCTTTTCAGAAAAAAAGACGGCAACAGCATGATTCTTCCCCATTATCTAGCCGTTCATCAAGGAGGTGATATTGTTCTGAGTGATGAATATTCTGAATATCGATGGGTACCAATAGATGAGCTTCCACAATTTGAACCAAAAATTGAAACCATTCCTCAGAGTGTTGAACAACTTCTCTCTCTTTTACCGATAGTAGAGCGTTCTGAACAAATAGTGTTGTAAAGTAATATGATATATGCACAACAACCATCTAATTTTTCTCCTCGCTTTACGATAGTAAGTTGTTTCGTAGAATACAATGGGACAATTCTTTTATTACACCGCCAAGATAATAAACCGGAAAGTAATACGTGGGGAGTTCCGGCGGGAAAAGCTGAGCCTCAGGAAAACTTGTCAGACGCAATCATCCGTGAGCTACAGGAGGAAACTGGCATAACGCTAGTGGAACCACCGTCGTACATTACAAAACTGTTCGTGTCTTATCCGACATATGAGTTTATCTATCACATCTTCCATCTCTCACTTCCAAACCTACCCAAAATTCTCATTAATCCAAAAGAGCACAAAGAATATCGCTGGATTTCGCCTCTTGATGCATTAGACGGTACCATTCCTCTGATCGGAGAACTTGACAACTGTATACGGTATGTTTACTTCGATAACACGACAGAAGAAACTGAAATTGCGTGATAACAAAACACCATCTATAAGATGGTGTTTTTGAGATGCGCATTTATTTAGAAGTTATTCAATAGATTTACAAACCACGTATATTCCGCTTCAATATTTTTGTTCACAAATATACCGGTCTTCATTCCTTCTACAATCTCTTCTACTCGCTGATTCCCCACCTGCTCCGCTTTTTCCCAATCATTATTCATCACCAACTCGCCGTAATTTGTTCCATCGTAAAATGTTTGAAGGAAGGTTTCGTAAAGAACAAGTTTCCCCTCTTTTGCTTGTATAAGTCCAAGCGAATACGTTTCATTTGGAATTGTAGGCAAACCATTTCCTCCACTGGTAAATACAATTACACCTTTTTCATGCGGAAGAAATACGTGAAAATTGTGAAACGCGGAACAGTAGGCAAAAACCGCTGTTAGTTCAGGTTGTTCTAAAAGCATATTGGCAGCCAAGTCGTACTTTTGTTCTAAGAGAAACGTGTATAGAGTTGAGACTTTTGGAGAAAGTCTGGAATCTATTAGTGGCGCACTTTTTTCCGTTTCACATCCCGGATCACACGGATTAAAACATTCCATATCAACAGATAGGCGACTCATGTCATATTCCTGTGTTCGAAAATCATAATCAGACAAAAGTCGTTGCATTACCGATAATTCCGAAGTACTTACTACAGTATCCGCCATAGCCGTCTTTTCTTTTTCAACCTGAGCCTCTTCATTTGCTTCCTGAACTTTCTCCAATCCCTGTTCTTCTAAAGTAGCCGACTGTTCTACCGATGGTGGTGTAATAGTGGGTGTATTATTTGGCAAGCTATCTGTGAATGAACAACCTGCCAAAAAAACCATTGCAAAACTTATACTAACTATTTTTTTCATAAAAACAACTTAGAAATAAAAAAGATATTACACAATTCCTCGTGCCTTTACTCCTTCCCCCACTCGTTCTAGCGCATGAACAAAAGCTGCGGTCCGCATATCGGTAGCATACCTTTCTTTTATCTCCCAAATTTCATGAAATGCGGTCACGATAATTTTTTCCAATTTTTCGAGCACTTCTTCTTCTGTCCAATAATAATTCATTGCATTTTGCACTTGCTCAAAATAACTCACTGTAACACCACCGGCATTTGCTAAAATATCTGGAACAAAAAGAATTCCTTTTTCATGCAGAATTACATCAGCTTCAGGAGTTACCGGACCATTGGCCAATTCTACAATCAGTTTTGCTTGAATATTTGGAGCATTTTGTTCAGTAATCACATTTTCAAGTGCTGCTGGAATAAGAATATCTACACCCAACTCAAGAAGTTCTTCGTTGGAGATTTGTTTTGTTCCAGGAAAATTGAGAACCGACCCATTGAATGTTTTATGCTCTTCCACACGCGTAAGATCAAGTCCAGACATTGTCTCAGAGACGATCGCCCCTTTTGAATCTGAGACAGCCACAATCTTATATCCAGCTTTCGATAAAATTTTAGCCATAAAACTACCCGCATTTCCAAATCCTTGCACCGCGATAGTTGTATGCTCCGGTACAAGACCAAGCTTCGCCGCCGCTTCTCGGAGACAATACACCCCTCCCTGTGCCGTGGAAAACCCTCGTCCGGCTGACCCACCTACCACCAACGGTTTCCCGGTTATCATTCCCGGGGCTTTTTCTCCAACCAATGTTTCGTATTCATCAAGCATCCAAGCCATAATCTGCGGCGTAGTGTATACATCTGGCGCCGGTACATCTTGCGTAGGTCCAAGATATTTGTACAGCTGCCGAACATATCCCCGTGACAATCGTTCAAGCTCCCCTTCTGATAATTCCTTTGGATTTACTATAATTCCTCCTTTTCCACCACCGAGCGGCAAGCCTACCGTTGCACATTTCATCGTCATCCAAAAAGAAAGTGCTTTTACCTCATCCAGTGACACATCATGATGATATCGAATCCCTCCCTTAAATGGTCCAAGAACATCATTGTATTGACTTCTAAAACCGGTAAAAACACGAATTGATCCATCATCCATCTGTACCGGGATTGATACGGTTAATACTCGTTTCGGTTGCTGTAGTACCGCATAAATATCACGATTCAAATTCATCGTGCTCGCTGCCTTCTCGAGCTGTTTCATGGCATTGTCAAATGGGCTTACCATACTACGTGTATATTAGGAATAAAGTTTCCTATAGTGTACGCCTGTACGTATAGAGCGTCAATATGTGGAAAAATACTGGATATAAAAAGCACCTATCATATTTGACAAGTGCTATTTGCAGACCAGCAGGGTTCTCTGTCCCAGATGAATCCGCCTTAGGTGGAGAACCTATTTAAATTTGAATAGAAATAAAAAGTACCTATGTATATTAATAGGTACTCTGTGTGGGCCGGGCAGGATTCGAACCTGCGAAGGCTGAGCCAGCGGATTTACAGTCCGCCCCATTTGACCGCTCTGGAACCGACCCATTGAGCCACCTGTCGGATTCGAACCGACGACCCACGGTTTACAAAACCGTTGCTCTACCAGCTGAGCTAAGGTGGCGTGTTGTTTTCTTGTAAGGTGTGCTTCAGTAAGATTTTCAGCCGCTCTCTTCCTTTACCTGACTTTAAAAAACGTTCTTCTTCCTGAGCATCTAACTTACTAACAAAGGCTTGATAGTAAATGAGTTGCCAAGGACGACCTTTTGCCGTAAATGTTACTTTTCCTGAATTATGCTGCTCAACTCGATTGCGAAGATCTTCGGTATATCCGATATACTTTTTTCTCAGTTTGGTACTGTACAAAATGTACACGTAAAACATAGATTGAGGTTTACCCCGCCCAAGGCGGGTCCGCCTCGGGCGGAAAAACCGTTGCTCTACCAGCTGAGCTAAGGTGGCGTGTTGTTTTCTTGTAAGGTG
>DYFM01000008.1:0-1940 GCA_020725175.1 Candidatus Paceibacter sp. | reverse complement strand
TGACTTTAAAAAACGTTCTTCTTCCTGAGCATCTAACTTACTAACAAAGGCTTGAATATTCCCCCGATATTTCTCTGTTTCCTTATTTCTCTATTTCGCTATTTCTCTATTTCGATATTTCCCCAACAACCATTTTTTCAATCTTATCTTTAAAGATCTCCAGCTTCTGATTTTCCGGATTTACCATGCGAAGTTGCTGATAGACTTCTTCCGCCAAATCTTTACGCCCCACCATTATACTCGTTTCTAGCAATTTGTCAAGATATTTTGGGTTCTGTGGTTCAAGTTCAGCTGCTTGGCGAAATGCCTCGAGAGATGTCTCGTGCTGTTCCACTTCTTCCAACAATTCACCCAATTTAAAAAACCGAATAGAGATGTTATCATTGATCAGAATTGCTTGTTCGTAGTAATAAATTGCAGATTTCAAATCATCTCGCTCCTCTGCGAGCTCAGCCAGCTTCAACATAGTTTTATCATTGGTAGGATCAAGCTGTAACAGAAACTTATACGTCTCTTCAGCTTCTTTTTGCTGATTCAACGCATAATAAACATCACCAAGTCCTCGATACGCATCAATATTTTTTTGATCAAGCCGAATGGCTGCAATATATTTTTCTTCAGCCTTTTCATACTCCTCATGTTCGTATGATTGCGCTGCTTCCTGCACCAAGCGCTTTGCTTCACTTACCTGATCTTCTTCAGATACAATTGCATTTTTTTTCAGGTACACTTTCTGGGTTTGCTCCTGAACTTTTTGCTCCAATGTATTAATGTACTGGATCAACCACTGTTTCATTTTTTTACTCCACGCAGCAAACCAAGAAAATGATTTTCCTGATGCCTCAACCGTCATACTCGTTGCTCGTTCTATCGCCCGTTTTCGCCACAGATCGGTTTTCATTCTCTCCTCTTTTACCTCAGGTAAATTATCTACATCAAGAAGTGTAAGTTGGGTATACTTTCGTGATATCACAACCCCCATCACAATGAGTGATACAACAATGAGAATGAGAGGAAGTAAAAGAGACATAGAGATACTAGGCGACAATTGCTTGGGTCAAAGCAGTAAAGGATGTAAGGGTAGTAGACGCACTCCCCACCAACACTCCATCAACTGATCCAAGCGATACATACGATACCACATTTTCGCTATTTACGCTACCTCCATAGAGTACTGGAACATTATTTTTGCTATATTGAGCCATTTCTTGTTTTATCCACAGGTGCACATCTTCCACATCTGCCGGCGTACACGCCAACCCCTCGCCTGACCCACTAATTGCCCATACTGGCTCATAGGCTATCAAAAACGGTGTATCACCAAGATCAAGTTCATTAAACACCGAAAACAACTGTTTTTTCAGGCGATACTGACGCTTTCCCTCATCCATGTCCTCCTTGGTTTCTCCAATGCAAAGTACTGGCGTAATTCCCACTTCAAGACAAGCTTCAAATTTCTTCCTTACATCACTGTCTCGCTCTCCAAACACATAGCGACGTTCTGAGTGTCCTACCAACGCATATGACGCCCCAGCTTCTTTAAAAAGCAACGCAGAAACAGCCCCAGTGTAAGCACCTTTCGGTACCCAAGCTACGTTTTGCGCACCTAGGGAAAATGGTGTATCCCGAACCGCTTTTTCCACCTCGGACAATGCCAATGTAGAAGGAAATATGACAATTTCCAATCGCTCATGATCAATTTCTTCCAAAAGCAATTGATTCATCAAAATATTTGATTCATCAAAGTCAAGATACATTTTCCAATTTGCCAGTACGTACGTCTTTTTCATATGCATTAAGTTAGAAACTGAGTTAGCGCTTATGGCTTATGCTATACGATACTAGTGCCACAGCTCGGTATTTTCGAAGAGCTTCACATACAAACAGTATACAACAAGAAAACGACACAGTCCAAGTATAATTTAAAACTTGACCGCACC
>DYFM01000028.1 GCA_020725175.1 Candidatus Paceibacter sp. | reverse complement strand
TTTTTGATAAAGGAATTATTTCTTTTTCTTTGCTCGCTTAGCGACAATAAACTTGTCACTCCACTTGCCTGGACGTCTGGTTTTCACTCCCAAAGCTTTTTTACCCCATGGAGTTTTTGGACCACCTTTCAAACCAATTGAGTTTCGTCCTTCACCACCACCATGCGGATGGTCAACCGGATTCATTACTTTACCTCGAACAGTTGGTTTCCAACCACTGTGGCGCATACGTCCGGCTTTTCCTTTTCGAACCAATTTGTAGTCAGAATTTCCCACCATCCCAATCGTTGCCATACAGTTTTTCTTGAACAATCGTACTTCTCCGGATGGAAGTTTTATCTGCGCGTAGTCACCCTCAATCACTTGCAATTGCGCTCCTGATCCGGCTCCACGAACTACTTGCCCACCTTTTCCCGGCTGAAGTTCGATGTTGTGCACAAACAAACCAACAGGAATATTCGCGAGTGGCATTCGATTTCCAACGGTTGGTTCAATCAGTTGCTCTGAAGACATGATTTGTGAGCCAACAGTCAATCCTTGCGGACAAATAATGTAGGCTTTTTCGCCATCAGCGTATTCAATCAATGCGATTCTTGGACCACGATTTGGATCATACTCAATAGCGGTAACAGTTGCCGGAACGTCAAATTTTGCCCGTTTGAAGTCTACCACTCGGTAGATTTTTCTCGCGCCACCACCACGGTGTCGGACGGTAATTCGACCGGTGTTGTTGCGACCACTAAACTTCTTGAGACGTACGGTTAAAGACTTTTCCGGTTTCGTCTTGGTCACATCAGAAAAATCCTCCACACTTGCCTGTCGTCGTCCATTGGTTGTTGGTTTGTACAGTTTTACTGCCATAAGTATCACTTAATCATTTCATCACCAGAACTCTACAACACGTTATTTCACTATTTCTAGACGGTTGTGTTGTTGTGTTCCTGTGCTGTCTTGTTGATGTTGATTATACTCCTTCGTGAATATGAATCGTTTTTCCGGTTGGGAGGGTAACAACTGCTTTTTTCCAATCTTTTCGTTTTCCTTCCACTCGTCCCCGTCGCACTGTTTTTCCTTGCACATTCATCATATTTACTCGGATCGGGGCAACTCCATACACCTCAAGAACGGCTCGTTTCACATCCACCTTGGTCGCCCCAAGAGAGACTTCAAATGAATAGCTTCCCTGTCGTTCCGCATCAGATGCCTTTTCACTAATAATCGGACGTAAGAGTGTACGACTCGCAATAACATCTTTTTTATTAGTTCGAGGAGCGGTCGGTTCTTTTTTCTTCGCAGAAGCAGCTTTCTTTTCGGTCGTACTCTTTTCACTCTTCGGCGCGTCTTTTTTGATTTTTGATAAAATTCCCATACAATTCTAGTTAGGCAAATCGTTTCTCAAGCACATCAATAGCTGCTTTTGTCGTGATTACATATTGATGATGTAAGAGATCCACGACATTGACATCTACCGCTTGCTGCATGTCCAATTTTTGAATATTACGAGTAGCGCGGTTGACCATGTCATTCAATTCAGGAGCTACCAACAAGGTACTTTTTCCGGCTCCCGGCAGCTTTTGTCGAAGTTCCGCCATTGGCTTTGTTTTTCCATTGGCAGTCAATTCTTCCAAGACAATAAGTTGTCCGTTTCTGATTTTATCGGTCAAACACATTTTCACCGCTGCTTGTTTCATTTTTTTGTTCAATTTTTGCGTATAGTTTCGGATCGTCAATGGACCAAAGGTAACTCCACCACCTTTCCAAATTGGAGAGCGAATAGATCCATGACGCGCGCGTCCGGTTCCTTTTTGTTTCCACGGTTTCTTTCCACCACCGCGCACCTCACTTTTGTCTTTGGTGTCAGCCCAAGCTTCTCGTGCGTTTGCTTCAAGTGCAAGATATACCTGATGCACAACCGCTGGTTTTGGGTCAACATTAAAAATGGATTCTTTCAGTTCAATCTCGCCGATTGTTTGTCCGTCTGTATTGTAGAGTGGTGCTTTTGCCATAATGACGATAGATAATCAATACGTTGCTGTCTGTTACTATGATTGTGCCGGTTCAGTTTCGGCCACTTCAGTTGCGGTAGGTTCCTGAGCCGGTTCTGAAACATCTGTTGCAGCTGATTCGGCTGGTGATTCTTCAACTGTTTGTTCAATTTCAATCTTTCCTTCTGGAGTAGAGATAATAACGAGTCCACCGCGAGCTCCCGGAATTGCTCCTTTGATGAGAAGTTCGTGTTCTTCCGGATGTACCTCTACGATTTCCAAATTTTTCACGGTCACTCGCTCATCACCCATGTGTCCAGCCATGCGCATTCCTTTGAATACCCGCTGTACACCACCGGCACCAATACTTCCCGGCATGCGAAGGTTGTCTTTGTGTCCATGACTTGCAGGACCTCCGGCAAACCCATGACGTTTCACAACTCCCTGAAATCCTTTTCCTTTTGAGGTACCAACCACTTGGACAGTATCTCCCGGAGCAAAGATTGCTGCAGTAAATACGTTTCCTCGTTCTAGTCCATGGGCATCAGTACCGGTTCGAACATCACGCAATACGTTTACCAGCGTAGACTTACCGGCAAAGGACAGGCCTCTGCGATGTCCTTGTTCCGCTTTGTTCATTCGAAATACTTTTTGTTCTCCAAATCCAATCTGTATTGCGTCAATCCCATCTTTCGCTTTGGTTTTTACCTGAGTCACTATACACGGACCGGCTTTTACTCGGGTTACCGGAACAACTGTTCCATCTGGTCGAAACACCTGAGTCATACCAACTTTTGTACCGAGAATGCATTTCATATATTCGTTTATTGTTTACTAGTTTATTGGTTTTTCTCTGAATCGCTCAGGTAGAAACATGAATCAAACAAACTAATAAACGAATTATCCTATTAACTAAGTATCTTTTTGTGCCAAAAAAGCTAGAAAAAAGATGTCTCTACAGCTATTCGTCTAATCCACGAATACGTTTAGATGTCTTTTTCCTAGCCTTTTTCTGTTGAAAATGGCTTCTTTTCAATAAGCGAAAAGAAAAAACCTTCGGAATCTATCAGATGTTTTTGGTGGTCTTTTCCTATCCAATCTTATCTGTTTTAATATAAATTTTGAATAGCGATATTCTACACGACTTCTCTCAGTCTGTCAAGAGAAGAAATGTATGGTTTATCCACACGCTAACTCTCTGTAACCTCACCTCTTCCCTCTCCTAATGGGAGAGGGAAAATGTTTCGCGATTTCTTTATTTCGTTATTTCCCCGCCCCAGACATGTCGCCTTGCCTGCCCACCTAGGGTGAGGGCGGAGTTATTTCGTTATTTCTTTATTTCGTTATTTTGCTTTTTTGGAACCAATCTCAGCTTCGTAGATCTTACAAGCCTTTACTATGACATTTTAATCTCCACATCTACACCAGCCGGCAAGTTCAGGTTCATGAGGGCGTCAATTGCTTTTGGATTGAGGTTGAAAATATCGATCAATCGTTTATGGGTTCGCATTTCGTATTGTTCAGAAGCAGTCTTATGTACAAAGGTAGAACGATTAACACTAAACTTTTGTACTTGTGTTGGCAATGGTACTGGCCCAACAACTGTGGCATTGTGTCGTTCTGCGGTATCAATAATAGTCTTCGTTGCCTTATCAATCACTTTATGGTCGTACGCGCGAATCTTGATGCGAACTTTTGGTCCGGCGTCTGTCGCAACCGGTTTTTTAGTTTGAGTTTTCGTTTTTGTATCTGCCATAAAAATAAATAATGAACAAAAAGAGCCCCCCGCCCTTCAAGAAGGGCGGGGGTTGTAAATAGTTACGCAATAATTTTTGTTACAACGCCAGCTCCTACGGTTCGACCACCTTCACGGATCGCGAAACGCATTTTTTCTTCCATCGCAACTGGAACGATCAATTTGATCTTCAAGTTGATGGTATCACCTGGCATCACCATTTCAGTTCCTTCTGGAAGGAATACTTCACCGGTAACGTCAGTAGTTCGAATATAAAACTGTGGTTTATATCCTTTGAAGAATGGCTTGTGTCGTCCACCTTCTTCTTTGGTAAGCGCGTATACTTCCGCTTCAAATTCAGTATGTGGAGTAATGGTACCAGTTTGTGCAAGTACCATACCACGTTCTACTTCTTCTTTTTTGGTACCACGAAGCAAGATTCCGGCGTTGTCACCAGCTTGTCCTTGTTGAAGTTGTTTGTTAAACATTTCTACTCCGGTAACAGTAGTCTTCATTGGCTCTTCGTTCATACCAACGATAGAGATTTCATCACCAATTTTGACCATACCGCGTTCGATACGACCGGTTACTACGGTACCACGTCCTTCAATTGAGAACACATCTTCAATCGGCATGAGGAATGGCTTGTCAAGATCACGAGTTGGTTCTGGAATGTATTCATCCAATGTCTTCAAAAGGTCAAGAATTGGCTTTGCTGCCGCCTCGTCACTTGGGTTTTCAAGAGCCTTGAGCGCAGAACCGCGAATGATAGGAGTAGTATCTCCAGGGAATTCGTACTTCTTCAAGAGATCACGAATTTCTTCTTCTACGAGGTCGATCAATTCTGGATCAGATACTTGATCAACTTTGTTCAAGAACACTACAATGTATGGTACACCAACCTGGCGAGCCAAAAGGATGTGTTCTCGAGTCTGAGGCATCGGACCATCAGCGGCTGACACGACGAGGATAGCACCATCCATCTGAGCGGCACCGGTAATCATGTTCTTCACATAGTCAGCGTGACCTGGACAGTCAACGTGTGCGTAGTGACGATTTGCGGTTTCATACTCAACATGAGCGGTAGCAATGGTAATTCCACGTGATTTTGATTCCGGCGCTTTATCAAGAGCGTCGACATCTTGCAAGTCTGCGTTGAGACCTTGTGCTGCTGCTACCTTCAAGATAGCCGCGGTAGTGGTGGTTTTACCGTGGTCAACGTGGCCGATAGTACCTACGTTAACGTGCGGTTTTGTACGTTGAAACTCTGCCATATAGAGTTACAATGATTGTTCCGCACTGCTCCCCGAGTGGTCGGTAGCAGATTTGTGATCCAGCGGAGAAAAATAAATATATATAAAAAAGGCTTTTTTTGAAAGCGGGCGTATTATAGCGTGGTTCTGTTGGTTCGTCAAGAGGGAAAATTGTGGACTTGTTGATAGTCTTTACCAATGTATCAATTTAAGAAATTTCTCATGTCTAATGCAATATCCATAAATTAATTCCAAATAACAAATTACAATTTCCAAATAGTATCTCTTAACAACCATATACCCCCAGGCAAAAACTTACACACAGAATCCCCCCTATTAGGGGGGCAGGGGGGTCCTTTAGAGGTAGGGCGATTGTGTAATAAATAGTTTTCGAATAAAATGTCTTCTTTTTGAATAGAGTGCAATATACTACATTCTTCCTGTCGCTGAACGACCCCCTTTCGTCCCCCTGATAGGGGGAAATCAATTGGTTGCTTTGTTCGGTTGTTATTGCAATTGTTTTATCCGTTGTACTCTATTCCAAATATCCTGCAACACTCCATCTAAATCATTCTTCAGTTCTTCATTTTTGTATCTAATAACGGTATACCCTTTTTGTTCTAAATACCGTTGTCGAATTTGATCTTTTCTTTGTTGCTCTGCTTCTCCATGTACCCATCCATCAAGTTCAATAATAAGTTTCAACTCATGACAATAAAAATCAACAATGTAATAATCAATATTGTACTGCCTTCTAAATTTCACTCCGAATTGTTTTCCTTTTAATTTCACCCATAGCAATCGTTCGGCAAATGTTGCGTCTCGTCGAAGTTCTTTCCTTCGCTCTTTAAGAAAACCTTTATTACTGTAGTGACCGATTGATTTGGTTTGTGTTCCCTCCATAAAGATAGCTAGATGATAGGTCCGCTTTGTGCCACTGAAAGACCCCCCTACCCCCCTTATAGGGGGGATTCAGAGGTAATAATCACACAACTATTAGGAATTTTTCAATCTAAACCGGTTCTTCCAAAAATACCGGACCATCCCCTTCTTCCTCGTCTTTTTTCAACGGCACTTCTGGTTGTACGTCTTCTTGGTGGTCAACGTACGCAACCGGAGTCGGTTTACCATTGGCGGAAAAATGCACGCCGGTTTGTGGTTGAGATACTGACCCACTCACTTCAGACGCGGGTTCAAGGTATTGCAATTCTTCAACCCCCTCCTCTTCTTCATCACCAAGTTCATCCTCATCGTCAAACCCAAACGGAATATCATCTACCGGCACTTCGTATGAATCATCATCAAAAGATTCATCAAACTTTGTATCTTCTCCCAAGTCCCAATCGTCCTCATTCATATCCTGATCCTCAAAATCAAGATCATCATGATCAATAAGTGAACTATACACATCTCGATAGCGGTTTGATAAAATTTCTCCGGCCGATGACCAATGATTTGGCTCGTGATCCAAGTCTGGCCCAAACGGAATTCCTTCCTCTCCCCAATACTCTTCTTCCAGACGACCGGCCTGTTCCCACTCTTCTTCCACTTGCCGATCCGCACGCCACTTGGCAATATCGCGATTGATTTCTTCCAATAACTCTGTGCTCGATTGCGGACGTATTCCTCTACGACCAAAGAGCATGCCTTCATAACTATCGAGATCCATGATAACAACATCCTGATTGTCTATCGGATTATGAACAATCAGCCGATCACCAGTTTTTTTGGCAAGATTGATGAGACGGTCGAGGGAGCTCATATTGAATACAGGTAACAAATAGCAAATAACAGATATCAGATAACAACAAATCACTTGTTATTTGCTATTTGTTATCTGCTATCTGACAAAAAGTATATAGGGAAAACATTACTCCGTCAACTATCGAGCGGACTGACAATATCTGCGATATGTGAAACCGCTACGTGGGTATAGATTTGGGTGGTTTCGAGTTTGGCGTGTCCGAGCAAGGCTTGGATATAGCGAATATCCGTACCGGCTTCAAGTAAGTGGGTGGCGAAACTGTGACGAAGAGTATGTGGGGAAACTTTTTTTGAAATATTAGCTCTTGCCGCTGCCTCTGTTACTACCTTTTGAATTGTTGTTTCTGTCAATTTTCCGCCTCGAAGCTCATTGGTAAATAGAAAATCAGTACTTTTTTTGACTTTTTTTTGACCTTGTAAAACAGGTATCACTGTTTTGGGCAATTGCACCATTCGATCTTTTGCGCCTTTTCCTCGAACAACATGGATCATGTTTCTATCAAAATCAATATCACTCATTTTCAGATGCGTGAGTTCACTGACACGCATACCTGCACCGTAGAGTAATTGAATCATTGTTTTGTGTTTTAAATTTATAGTCATTTCAATCATCCGCTTTACCTCTTCTTTTGAAAGTACAGTCGGAATGTTCTTTTCTTTTTTTGGTCTTTTGGCGTGAACGAAGAAAGATCGTCCACACACATCTTTATAATAAAATTGTAACGCCCCATATGCTACTGATATAGTACTTGGTGATTTCGTGTCTGCTAAATAATCCAGATAATCTTTTATATCTTCCGTGGTAACTTGCCGAGGATCTTTTTGAGCAAACCGAAGCAGTTCTTCATTATAATGAACATAGGATTTGATAGTCCTTCTGCTGTAATTTCGAATTTTCAATTCCCTAATTAATGCTGTAAATACGTTGCTTTTTTCCATAATGTTGCTATACTAATTCACAAGTCACAAACCCCAACCCTGTGATCGAATTTCTATAAAAATCATAGCATATTTTAGGTAAAAAAATAATAGGTTGGGATATAAGGAGTT
>DYFM01000027.1 GCA_020725175.1 Candidatus Paceibacter sp. | reverse complement strand
ACTCATCAATTACTTTTATCCACAAGAATTGTAAATAACGCTGGTAATTCTAACATTTAAGTATTTATAATGAGACCATTATTTTACTCCAATCACTAAAATACTCAAGTAATTGGTTCCAACCACCCCCTCCGTAGTTCACAAAAGACAGTCATGAATGACTGTCTTTTTTTTCGAGCAGATTTACAACAAGTGAATAAACCCCACCCTTAAGAGTAAGCTCAGTATTACGAACCACACATCCAATACATTGTACCTGCCTAATCTGTGGAACTATGAAAAATAAAAACAGTTCCGTACGAACTGTTTTAAGTGTCTCACCTTTGTACAATGATTTTCCCCACAGCACATGTCCGCCTTACCTATCCGCCTTGTTTACCCGCATCGGTGGGGGCTGTGGGCGGATTAAAATCTCTGAGTAAACAACAACCCAGAATGTTTCGCATATTCTCTAGTTATTGTTTGTCCAACTTTCAATTGATCAAATATTTTTTTGTCTACCACTTCACTTCTCCCATTTTCAAATATTACCTGATAGATCTTTGATATATTATTCTCTTTTAACTCTTTTACCGTAAACTCAAAAATATTTTTCTGCTTTTCAAGTAAGTCTATTTTCAGTGCCTTCAGTTCTTTATTTTGAACATAAGCAACGTATATAAAACTTAATACAAAAATTGCTACTGTCATGACAGTAATTTGAATAGAAACGCCTATAGAGGTAAACACGCTAGCAATTATTATAACAGCCAGTAGTTGAACAAAAGGAATAAAAATCTTTACAAACCTGCCAACAGTCTTCAATCTTTGTTGTAACACCGCAACATCTGTTTCACTCATTTGTTGTACGGAAACCGGAATTAGTGGTGCAGTAGTCAATATATTTTGCATAAAAAAGTAGAAAAAAAGAAAAATGATTGATTGCTTTGTAATACAAAAAAGATTTCACCGCCCCGAATTTGATCGGGTGTCAGGGTATCGTTATAGGTAGTTTTTCCCGATCAAATCAGGAGAATTAAACCCTCGTCCGCCTTACAATACACCCCCTTGTTTACCCGCCTCAGGTGCGGATATGGACGGATTCACAAGCAATACTTGCTCCAACACGAAAACAAGAGTATAGTAGGGTAATTGTAGCACAAACATTCCATTTCAACAATGAAATACAAATAAATCTTTTACATATTTATGTACGGAATTATATGGAAATAGTAGCCACCATCTCAAAAAATTCCTTTGGAGCAGACAAAATCGAAGAAATACTTTTGGCCGGGGCAACAGTGCTTCGATACAACTTCTCTCACGGTACTCCACAAGAAATGAAAACAAAGATATCCACAGCAAGAGAGGTGATTACAGCACTTCATTTAGATCATCACGTACGAATTCTTGCTGATCTACCAGGTAACAAAATCCGACTCGGCTATATTCCAAATGGCGAACATTTTGTTGAAAAAGGTAACATTATTACTTTTGCTTCAGCGAAAGAAACAAAAGATCCTACTCAGTTTATACCAGTTGATTACCCAAACATAGGCACTCTTGTAGAACCAAATCAGGAAATAACCATAGGAGACGGTGAAATAGCATTTATTGTGGAATCCACACCAGATGCCGATACTATAGTTGCCCGTGCTCAAAACTCTCGGAGCATACCACACTTAAAAGGGTTTAATGTAGGAAGAAAAGTTGACACCTTAAACCACATAACACCTTTTACTAAAGAACATATTTCTAGTCTATCGCAAATTTGTCCAGAATGGGTAGCATTTTCTTTTGTAAACAGTTCAGACATGCTTCGAGAAGCAAAGTCACTTTTAGCGCCACATCTTACAGTAGATTGGCAACCAAAAATCGTATCAAAAGTAGAAACGGCGCTTGGAGTTAAACATATCGATGAAATTGCAAATGAGTCTGACATACTATTAGTTGCTCGAGGAGACCTCGGCCTTACCTGTCCAATTGAGGAACTTGGACTTCACCAAAAAAAGATCATCACCTCAGGAAAAAAATTCAACAAACCGGTCATAGTGTCTACGCAAATTTTAGAAAGTTTACTTTCCTGCCACACTCCATCACGAGCTGATGTCCTAGATCTTACCAACATTGTCCTAGACGGAGCGGATGGTATTATGCTGGCTAAAGAAACCGGTATCAGTAGTACACCAGGGCACTCTGTTCAAGTGGCAAAAAAAATTATTAATGTTGTTTTGGAAGCAAAAAAACATCAAAAAGAAAGCTCGAGAGAATCAACAGCAATGATTGGATAAATCACTGGCAGAAGACGTATAAAAATGATACTGTTTCCAGTATCATTTTTTATGTGTCAGTAACCGGTCAACTATGGTTTGAATTTGTTCTTCATCCGCTATCGGCAGTTTCTCTTGCAAGCGTCGCCCCATCTGAATCATGCGTTCAGAATCTGCCAGTACGTCTTTAATGATTTTTGCCAGACGATTTCCGTCACTTAATGTTTCATCAACCAGTATCACTGCTCCAGCCTCAGCTAAAAAACGTACGTTATCTTCTTGATGACCTGGCTTTGGAATGAGAATTGCCGGTTTTCCAAGCGCGGCTATCTCGCTCAGCGTTCCAAATCCTCCACGGGAAATAACCAAAGAAGCAATGGCGTACGCATCTTTCATCTCATGAGTAAAAAACTGATGTACCTGATAATAATCAAAATGCTGTACCGCTCTTTCTACCAACTCTTGCGGACGCTCCTTACCGGACAAGTGAATCACTTCACAAGTACCGGACAGATGTTGTACCGCTTGAACAACCAATTGATTCACTCGCATAGAACCAGTACCGCCACCGGTAGCAAACACAATTGGCAGATCACCAGAAACATTGAACAATTTTTTTGCTCGACGTATATCTCCCATACACAGCTCTTTACGAACCGGATTTCCTAACCAAAGGGTTTTGTTTGCGGAAAACAGAGAAACGCTTTCCTCAAGAGTTGTAGTGATAACAGTTGCCATTGGTGCCATGAGCTTGTTGGCTAAACCAGGTCGAACATCTTGCTGATGTATCCAGGTTGGAATACCTAGAAGCCACGCTGCCCAGTGAACCGGCACAGAAACAAATCCACCCGCCGAAATACACAGGTCCGGAGATTCTTTGATAAGTAACCGAAGTGATTGAAAAAATCCAACAATAATTCGCAACAAGTCAGTGATATTCCACAAAGAAACATAGCGTCGAAATTTTCCAGCAGAAAGAGATACAAAACGAACCCCCTCTTTTTCAACCAACGTACGCTCTGGCCCCCTTGCGGTACCAACCCAAAGAAACTTGCTATGTGGATAAGACTTTTTAATTGTTTCGTGAATTGCAAGCAGCGGTGTTACCGGCCCAAGTGTTCCACCGCCGGAAAAAATAATGTTCATATTGCTTGTATTGTTATGAAGCCTCTCTGGTCGCATTGAGAAGTAAACCCACGGCCCCCATCATGGTCATAAGCGCTGTTCCACCATGACTTACAAATGGAAGTGGAACTCCGGTAAGTGGCAACACCCCAACAATAGCACCCATATTTAAAAAAGCTTGTGAAACAAACCAGATCAAAATTCCAATTACCAGAAAACGCGTATATGGCTCTGCAATTTTTTTTACCAACACCACGCCACGCACAAAAATAGCAGTAAAGAGGACTACCAAACCAAGAGCGAAGAAAAATCCCATTTCTTCCGCAATCACCGCGTAAATACTATCGGCATGCACTTCAGGTAGATATTGAAATTTTTGCCGTGACTGACCATATCCTCTCCCAAACCATCCGCCGGACCCAATAGCGATATGCGCTTGAGAAATCTGGTACCCAGCTGCCAAATCCTGTGTTTGATCCGGATGAAAAAACGTCATTAGTCGCTCTGCCCGATGTGGTGCCACCATAATCATAGCCACAAACCCGACGATACCAACTAGAAAAAGTGCAAGTAAGTGGGACAACTTCGCCTCACTCAAAAACAACATCCCAAACAATATCGCAAAGAGAATGGAAACAGTACCGGTATCCGGCTCAAGCGCGATAAGAATAATAGGCACAAGCGCAATCAAAACTATTGGTAAAAAACCGGTTTGTGTATCCTGAATTGACTTGGTTTTTTGGGCGAGAAACGCTGCCAAAAAAATCACCATTCCCAATTTGGCAAATTCTGCCGGCTGGACGGAAAAATTTCCAATCACAATCCACGAGTTCGCAAACGTATTCAAATCAGAACCAATACCCGGAATAAATACCAGTATGAGTGCCAACACCATGATCCCGTACACCCCCCAAAAAAATTTTTTCCAGATATCAATCCGTATTTTTAACAAAAAGTAAAATAACACAATTCCGGGCAATACTCCCAACAATAGTTGACGCGTGATAAAAAAGTACCGGTCATTCAACCGTACTCCGCTACTGGCAGAAATCAACATGACCAATCCAAATATCAAAAGTATTCCAAAATACACGAGAAGCTGATAATCAATGTGTTTCGCTCGTAGCGTGCGCATATTAGGTGTTTAAAAAAGCCAAAAGTGCCGCACCAATAAAAAGAAACGCCTGACAAATCACCGCCACACTGTTTAAGACAATACTGATAAACTTATCTTTCCGAAAATACATCCAACCCACAATCACATTGACTAATAGTATTCCAAGACCAACCAGAGGCAGTGCATACACCCGATATGCCGGACCAGTAAGATCTACTCCATATAAAATAGTATAGTGCAAAAAAACAGTGTTACTATGGATACCAATAGTCCGAAGAAGCCAAATCCACATGACCAATTGCATGAGAAGAGACAAACCAAAAAGAACAAAGGTTGGCTTATATAAGAGATATATTTTTAAAGGGTAGTGATTTCTAAACAACATATCGAACGGGGAAAAAATGAATGACGTTTCAAAAGATTTCCTATTTTCTTTTCCGAACTAGTATACTCTTTTTTCCCTCTCTTGACAAGAAAAACCACTTCTGCTACACTATGCCCGTTATATTTCGTATGGTTAGCGACGGACCTGAGATGTGAGGCAGGGCCGGGCAGCTCCGATAGAAGCTAGCGTCGAATAGTCTTCGATCGGCATTGTACATCCCCTTGGTGCACTATGGCTACCAAAAAGGCGGGTGGTTCGACCAGACTGGGCCGTGATTCCAATCCAAAGTACCTCGGTACAAAAGTTGGCGACGGTCAAATGGTAAACGCCGGACAAGTGCTTGTCCGACAACGCGGTACACGAATCCACCCTGGGAAAAACGTCAAACGTGGCGCTGATGATACACTATTTTCAGTGATCAAAGGCCGAGTGAAGTTTACCCAAAAGAAACGCACTCGCTTTGACGGACACCTCAAACTGACAAAGTTTGTGAGTATTCTCCCAATTGCATAAACAATGATCCCCAGTAATGGGGATTTTTGTTTTTTTGTGCTATACTTTATGAACATTGAAGATAATTCATAGAGCTTCGGATTGAACAGATACAACTGATAAAAACGGATTGGCGGGTAGCACAAGAGAAATCTGTTTGAACTTGTTCTATCCGTTTAATCCGAAGGTCTGTACAAACCTAAACAACATATGACCGATGCCATACACCATCTACACAAGAGAAAACGATTCCATAAGCACAGTGAACAATTTCCCCATCCAAACAAATTCAAACGATACCTTGACCGCATTGTCTACATCGCCGGAATTGTAGGACCATTAATGTCAATTCCACAGGTAACAAAAATCTGGGTGCATCATAATGCCAGCAGCATTTCACTTGTTACGTTCACTTCAAACATGTTACTCAATACCATCATGATTACCTATGGAATTACCCACCGGGAAAAGCCAATTATCGTTATGTATATCATGTGGCTACTAATTAACAGTCTTATCGTTTCAGGAACACTTCTATATGGATAATTGGCAATCATTTCTATGGCTGGTCACAAAAACTACCATACTTCAGCTGATAGCCCTGTTTGGATTATTTTTTGCATTTGGCCTAGCACTTTCTCATCTTCAAACAAAAACACACGAATTGTACCGACGTGTGTTTGGATGGAATGGAATAGTATTTACCGCCTGGTTTGGAACACCGTTCCATGAACTTGGACATGTTTTTTTTGCCAAACTATTCCGCCACCAGATTGAGGCAGTATCACTGTTTGAACCAAACAAAGAAACAGGATCGCTCGGACATGTGGAGCATTCCTTCAACCCTCTCAGCCTCTATCAACGAATCGGAAATTTTTTTATTGGCGCCGCACCACTCCTTTTTGGACTACTCATCCTGAGTTTGTTTGTGGTTTTTTTACTGCCAAATGGATATACCATCCTTTCTCCACTTGCGACCAGTGATAGCTCTTCTATTCTTTCTTTAGGAAAAGGACTCATGACAGCTCTATCGGGATTGTTTTCAGTAAGCAATCTTACGTCGTGGAATTTTTGGGTATTCTTATATATCTCTTTTTGTGTAGCCGCACACATGGCACCAAGTAAACGTGATCGAAAAAACATGTGGGGTGGGCTGGCATGGGTAACAGTGATCCTTCTTGTCATCAACCTCCTATTTTTGTCAATCGGGATAGACGCTACTACTAGTATTCTAAAATTACAGTACATCCTTGGTTTTATTGTAGGACTATTTCTTTATGCTATGTGTATTGCAGTACTCCACTATTTCCTAGCATATCTTATTCTTCACCCATTATATCTTCTTAAAAATGTCAGGAAGCAATAATGAGTATACACTCATTTTTTTTCGTTCATATACTGTTCCACAGTATCCACAATCGCTTGGGTTCGAGAATCAATTTCTACATTCACCATATCCCCCACCTGCTTCCTTCCAAATACAGTTCGCTTTAATGTCTCGGGAATAAACCAAACAGTAAATGTTCCAGCGGACTTTTTTACATCCACAATTGTCAAACTACATCCATCAAGCGCGATAAACCCTTTTGGTAAAATGTATTTCATCCATGCTTTTGGAACTTTAAATGTGACGATCTGATTATTTTCCGGAGTTTCTACGTGTATGATTTTAGCCATTCCAGTAACATGTCCCGAAACCACATGCCCACCAATTTCATCACCAAATCGTGCAGATCGTTCCAGATTTACTGTTTGACCTTTTTTTAGTAAACCAATTGTCGTTTTTTGTAATGTTTCTTGCATCGCATTAAAGATCACTTTTTGGCCTTGTTTTTTGGCAACCGTAAGACACACACCATCAATTGCAATACTGGCACCAAGTTTGACATTTTTATCTAGTGTTTCTGGTAAATGTAATGAAAAAGTTTTTAGGCCAGGTTTATCCTGACAAGACGTAATAGGAACACATGCTTGGACGATACCGGTGAACATATAGTTTGGATTAGGAGTTAGTGAGTTTTCTAAGTGTTCTAAGTTTACTAAGTTAACTGAGTTTACTGAGTAGACTAAGTGTACTGAATTTACTAAGTTGACTAAGTTGACTAAGTGCACTGAGTTGACTGAGCATACTCAGCATACTCAGCACACTTAGCTTACTTAGCCTACTTAGCCTGCTGAGAAAACTCAGTTAACTTAAGGTCGTTCTTCGGTTTTTCTTTATTCGCGAACGTCGTCGTTTTGTTTCTAGTCTTTTTTCTTTTGAAGCTCTGGTTGGCTTGGTAGGAACTCTCTTTTTAGGTATTCTTAGCGCTTGTGTTACCAATTGCTCAAGTTTTCGCACAACTTCTTCTTTATTTTGCATTTGTGAGCGTTCCCGTTCTGCACTGAGCACCAACTCATCATTGTTATTCAGATACGTTCCAAGTTTTTTACGAATTTGTTCTTTTTGTATTTCAGTAAAGTCCTGTGAAGCACCTACCGACCAGTGAAGCACAACTTTTGTAGCTGTCTTATTGACGTTTTGCCCACCGGCACCAGACGAACGAGCAAAAGAAAATCTCAGATCAGTTTTAGGAATTCTTACCATAGTTAGGATCATACCTTTTTCGCAACAACATAACTGTAACAAACAAAAAATCATCTGACAAGAGATGATTTTTATTTGGCGG
>DYFM01000007.1 GCA_020725175.1 Candidatus Paceibacter sp. | reverse complement strand
CTTGGTTATGCGTTGATAAACTTACGGGTATTTTTAGGAAACTCTGTATGAGTTCCATAGTAGTGTTATTCTACCAAAAAATTGTTAAAAGTACAAAAAATATCGGTCATAGACCGATATTTTACATTTACTGAGTTATGGATCTCAACTCACGCGACCAACGATCAAAAAGGGTGCTCAATTCTCGCAAGAGTTCAGTTTCAATGGTTACTATATATGACTTGGTTCCAGCCGGAGAATCAGCCAGCTCTTGTACAAAGACACCGTCAATATCTAGTGGCCGCTCTCGCATATCACCTCCAAAGGTCAATTGCCCTCGAATGACTCCATCTGGATGCGCGCGGTTGTGAACATTAACATAAATCCGACCTTCACGCAAAGCTTGTACCAAGTGTGCCATGGTGTCGATTCGAGGCTCACAGTTTTCTCCAGCCGCCATAATATCATCCGCGTTTATAGTACCCTCCGATAATACACCGGAAACATTTTGTGGTCGGGAGGTAGAATACAGCGTGACAATAGCCGGACCGTTTTGATCTCGCTTTCCACAGTGCAGATGAGCCGCGGTCACTTGCGATACATTTTGCACTCGCAACGTGTAACGGAGTGTTTCCTCATTTTGAGGAACCTGAAGTGTCATGGAACCACGGGCGTTTGTTTGCACCGCCGGTACCTCTGCTTGACCGGTAAGGTTTGTTTCGAATGTATGCTTATACTGTCCAGCTTGTTGACCGTTGACACTCTGACCTTGCTGTGCCCGAACGATTGAGGTAACACCGATGATCGCCCCAATCAATACTATCGCAGCAACACCCATACCGATCCGTTGTAATAAAGACGATGAAAAAGAATGTAGCTTGTTCATAAGAATATAATTAAGAATTCAATACCGTACAACAGGACGAACATACCTTTTATGAAGATATATCCGTATAGTTACTATATAAACATGACCCGAGATCGTCAAATCGAAATATACCCCCTAGTCAAGCAAACAAAATTATCCTATACTACGGCTGTTTGTTACCTTTTTCAAACAAAATCGTATATTATTGCAGGAAAGAATTCTTACTCCTGACTCTCATATGAGTATGTCGACCACAACCTCCACCGAGGAAACAACACAACTCGTCATAGCGTCTCAAAAGGGTGACAGTACCGCCTTTGGAGTTCTCTATGATCAACATGTTCGTAAAATATATGATTTTGTATATTACAAAACCATGCATCGTCAAACTGCGGAAGATCTCACCAGTGAAATCTTCATGAAAGCACTGGACAAAATTCAAACATACAAACCGCACAAAGCATCATTTACCACCTGGCTCTACCAAATTGCTCGCAACACCATGATTGATTTCTTCCGAAAAAATAAACATCATAGCGTGAATATTAACGACGAGACAATAGAACGCACCCTAACTGATCATAGTGATATGCACACCGCCACCGACGCAGTGCTTCGCTTGGAGCAAGTCCGATCACACCTCAATCAACTCACTCCTGAACAGCGCGATATCATCATGATGCGCGTCTGGCAAGAACTGAGCTACCAAGAAATTGCCGCTATCATGGATAAAAGTGAAGCCAACTGTAAAATGATATTTTCTCGAGGAATAAAAGAACTACGACGTGTAATGCCGCTTACTTTATTTCTTTGGTTCTTAATTACTTCATAAGATAACAAGTAACCAAAAAACATTTTTCCAATTTTATTTACCCACCACTTACATCAACAATATGACTCTCAAACAAACCGACCTTACCGTTCTTCTTGAAGAACTGTACAACATTGATCCCAGCTTACAAGAACATGAAGCAAAACTAAAAGAACTTCTTCGTGAGCTTATCGCCAATAAGCCGGATACTGAATTCAACGAACAATTTGCTGCCAAACTAAAAGTACTCCTTATGGAAAGACAGGCCGAGCAGTCTAAGAACTCGTTTTTTTCTTCGCTCTTTTCAACCCGCTCATTACCGGCACTTCTCAGCGGTGCGGTTATTATGAGCTTGGTACTTGTACCACTCCTTTCGACCAACACTCCAAAAGAACTTCGAGGATCAAGTGATTCTATCGCCGCGTTATTTGCCGCACCAAGCATAACCGCGGTAAAAAAACAGGCTTTTGGTGAGCTCAACGTTCCAGCTGGCTCATCTGAAGCAGCGTCTAGTCCTCAGGGAATGGGCGGTGATAGAGCCGACCAAGCCGCCGGTTTTGGTGGCGGTGGAACAGCTGCCTCAAGCAAAATGATCGTTGCTCCGGAAGTAACGTACAAATACATCTATAAAGGAGAAGAAATAAGTGGACTTACAGATACCGTCTCAGTTTACAAACGCATCAAAGGTACTGCCACACAACAAGAGCTTGGCCAATACTTGGCCGGACTTGGTTCTGACATGATAGACCTCAAAAAATTTGGCTCCACCAAACTCACCAATTTTCAACTTGCTGATACAGATAAAAAAGGCTACATGATTGACGTGAATATGGAAGAATCAATGATTTCCGTCAACCCAAACCAATGGTGGTGGGCAGAACAAAACAACTGTAAAAATGGTATTTGTCCTGAGTTACCTAGAATTCAGCTTTCCGATATGCCGAGTGATGAAGAAGTAATTGCAATCGCGACTAATTTTCTTCGGGACTACGGAGTCGATACTTCAAACTACGGACAAGCAATTGTTGAAAATGACTGGAAACGCTGGTACGAACAAATGGAAAATAAATCAGAATACTATTTTCCGGACGCACTCACTGTTGTCTTCCCATTTACCGTAGATGGACAAACCGTATATGATCCGAGTGGTCGACCAAGTGGTCTGAGAGTAAATGTGAACATTCGCAACAACACAGCAATGGGTCTCTGGAATCTCATACCACAACGGTTTGAAAAATCCGACTATACCGGTGTCACAAGTGCAGATGAAATTTTGAATGTAGTACAACGCGGTGGACTCTATGGATATATGCCATACCTTCGAACAGAGCAGACAGTAAAAGAAGTTTCTGTAGGCACGCCTTCACAAGTACTTCTTCAGTACAGTGACTATGACGGAATGCGAACCAACGAACTGTTTATTCCAGCACTCCTCTTCCCAATCATTGATGCGCCAAAAGATGCACCGTATCTCAACACACACGTCGTAGTACCGTTAGTAAAAGATATTCTCGAAAAACATAAAAACATTCCAGATGGTCCAGTCTACATCATGGATGATGTAAAAACCGATGACACTGTCACCACTGAACCAGCTCCACTTCCTGAAGTACGCATACTCCCAGTACAATAAAAATAACACAAAAACAAAACCGTCAGCATTCAGCCGACGGTTTTTTGTATTCATCATTTTTTCCAAAAGATCAAATACATGTAATTGTTTCACTGTATCGTTATTTCGCAACTTGTCAGGCGTAGCGCAGCGGAGACTGATTTCGCTATTTCTTTATTTCGTTATTTCCATCTTCGATGGATGTCGGGGTTGTATCATCATTTTTCTCCCCCAAACCATTCTTTTCAATTGTAGCAGACGGATCAGAATTCAAACGTTGAAACAAGATCATCCCAACTAGCAATATAAACGCCAGTGTTGGAACATACGGAATGTACACTCCCAAATATTTCAAAACCAACGCAACAAGACTTGGCAGTGTTACTGCAAACAAACTTACGGTAAATATTTGTCGAAACTCCCAAGTTCGTTTTGTCAACTTACTAACCAACAAAAAGATTAGGGAGTAAAAAAGAACGTACAGTAATTTTGCAATCAAATACATGAGATATACCCCAAGCGCAAAAAACGCAAACACCCAATACTTCAGACCGCCGGTAATTCGCTCAGCTGCTTGCAACAACCCTTCTTTCGTAATAGTCGCGTCAGGAATACTGGAAAATTCTTGTCGCTCAGTTGTTTGAAGTGATGAGTCGTATAGTTCTATAGCATTTCGTGTAATAAGTATCCCCTCTTCTGTTTCTGGATTGAGTCGCTCTTTTATAGACGGCGTTGTGGTAGCCCGGGTATCAATAAACACACGAGTCGTGGTGTCGTTTTCATCAGTTATAGTATATTCAAACGGTTGCTCCAGCCCCTCAATAGTGAGTTCACCACTGGAAAACTGGACGGTAAAATCTTCCGTATTGTCACGTATCCAAGCAGATGCGGAAGAGATACTACTAGGAACGATCCACAACAATGGCAAGACATTGAGCATGGCTATCAAAAAAATAAACGGAAAAAAATAAATCCACGCTTTTTTGAGTTCATCTTTTTGGGAACGCAACCATGCGACATTGTAGGTACTTTGTATGATGTTTGAAAAAAATGACATAGGAAAATACATTAGAAACAAGTTCACGCTCTCTCTACGCGACAATGTAAGCGTTAGGACAATTGCCAAAGAAAAACCCCGGATAATCCAGGGTGTATTGTAGCTTATTTTGTTTCCTTGTGCAATGTATGCTTGGAACACGTACGACAGAACTTTTTTACTTCCAATCGATCTTTCAATTTCTTTTTGTTCTTTTTTGAAAAGTAATTGGTCGTTTTGCACTCGGTACATTCGAGCTTGATCATGTTATCTTGGGACATACGGGGTAAGTCTAAAGTCTAAAGTTTTAAGTCTAAAATTTCTGGGTAATAATCTTGAATAGTACGTGCGCATATACTACCTATTTTTTTCACTTTTGTCAAGGCATGATACGTACGTATGGGGATATTCACAAATACGCTCCTGTTGCTTGATTTTTTCGTTATTTTGGCGTAATATACTAGCGCTTCTTTGTCTACAGAATCCGACATGACATTTCAACAAATTTACCTACATTGAGAGAAATAATTCTCTTCTACCACCCTTTATTGGTTTCTTGAAAACAATTTCTAATAAATCATTTTCATTTTCATCCCTGTCACACGTATGAATCTCTCCCCAGAATCCCTAGAACTCATCCGTCATGCTATCGGATTTGCCCTCCTCTCTTGCCTTCTTAGCTTCCTTTGGGCACCTCTCTTGACCAAATTGCTATACAAATTCAACATTACCCGCCGCTCAGAATACGACGCGACCTTGGCCATGGGGGCAAGAAAAGAAAAACGAGGTGTTCCAATCATGGGAGGACTTCTCATTATCCTCACAGTCGCGGTGCTTACCTATCTTTTCAACTGGGAACGACGGTTTACCTGGGTCCCAATTGGTGTGATGCTTTTAGCGGCTCTCCTCGGCGGTATTGACGATATTCTGAACAATGTCTACGGTAAAAAACGCCGTCTTCGTAATCTTAGCCACGTACTTCGCCTTATTCGCGTCCACAAAAGCTGGTGGACGAGAGTCTGGCTGACCATTACGCTGCCTTGGGCGGCATTTCAAAGGTCTTCCCTCTGGCTTGGATCTCATCCTGGGAAGGGACTGCATGTTCATGAGCGATTACTCACACAATTCGCAGCCGGAGCACTCACGGCCTACTGGATCTATTTTAAACTCGGTGAATCATGGCGTGAAATCCATATCCCATTTGATGGGTTTATCAATATCGGCATTTGGATTATCCCACTCATTATTCTGTTTGTCATGGCAACCGCGAACGCTGTCAATATTGCCGACGGTATGGATGGGCTTGCCGGCGGTTCTCTCATCATCACGTTTTCCGCACTTACACTTCTCAGCTGGATGCAGGGACTACACGAAATCACCATTCTCAATGCAACCACCGTAGGGGCACTGATTACCTATACGTATTTCAATGTCAAACCAGCCCGATTTCAAATGGGAGATGTGGGCTCACTTGGGTTAGGTGCACTTCTCGCTATCAACGTGATCGTGATGAACAACATGCTCCTTCTTCCTTTACTTGGTTTTATTTTTTACCTTGAACTCGCTAGTGTGTTGATTCAAGTGTTTGGCAGAACCTTTTTAGGAAGAAGAATTTTCCGCATGGCACCATTACACCATCATTTTGAACTCCGCGGTTGGAGTGAAGAAAAAACTGTGATGCGCTTTTGGATCATGCACGCGGCCGTTGTGATGCTCGGTATTTGGGTGGCACTCTACTAATTTGGCAGAGTAGGGTTGTAAGCAGAGTAAGCAGAATAAGCAATGAAACACGTGCTTACTCTGCCTAACCTGCTTACTCTGCTTATGAGCTATTTATCCTGGAACGAACAAACCATCTCCGACTTTTCCGACAACACAATTAACCATGCCTACCACAACGGCTATGTTTTTACTCGTATCAAAAAAGGATTGATGAACCAGACGAGAAGTTTGCGAATTGATCTCTCAAAATTTAATTTATCGAGTGAAAATCGCAGAGTTTTACGCAAAACCGATGAAATACAATTTTCTCTAGCCAACCTTCCTTATGATAATTATCACTGGTCAATCGGAAAAATGGCGAAAGATTTTTATACTGAGAAATTTGGCGATGGGACGTTTAGTGCGAATAAAGTTCGGGAATTGTTGACTTCGGAAGAGGGTAACTTTAATCGGTTATTTGTGTATGCGGTGAATGAACATAATGAAATTGGAAATTTGAAATTGGAAATTGGGAGTTGTGTTGTTGGTTATTGTATAACACTCGAAACAAACGAACTCATTCATTACAGTTACCCATTCTACGATCTCTCTGTCAATGTTTCCAATTTTGGTATGGGCATGATGCTTCGGGCGATTATCTATGCAAAAGAGCATAGTAAAAAATACATTTACCTTGGTTCATTTCAACGACCGAGTGATGTGTATAAGTTGCAGTTTGTTGGGTTGGAGTGGTTTGATGGGGAGAGGTGGAGTGGTGATGTTGAAAAATTGAGGGATATATATAAAAAAACACCACAGAAGTGATGACAGTAATTCCTCAATCATACTTTATGTCAACGTAATAATGGAAATTATGCCCATATTAAGTACAAACAAGCCACTACTAAAGAAAATTGCTGTTAGATTTATTATTTTCTTCACAGGGATATTATTACCGGTTTATGTTTTTTGCTTTTCCGGAGCTTTAGCACCAGAATCAAAAGAAGCTGCTGATTATAATTGGCTCTCTCTGCTTTTATACACGAAATTAGTATTTATACCTGTTGTGCTGTGGGCAACCATCAGTTTCTTTTTTACCAATGTTGTAGTAATTCATGAAGACAAATTCAAAAAAATTCGTGTCTTTGGCCTCTATGCTGGAGCCATTACCGCAGGCATGTCTCTTCTCTTCCTTCTAACTAATCCTGACAATGGCTCTGTTTGGTATATCTTTCTTGTATGCCTCTTTAATCTTCTTCCATACTTTTTCATAAGACAATTAATTAGATGGCAAGATAATAAAACAATTGGTATAAAAGATAAAATTCGAATAAACTGGCTTCAAGTAAGTATTTTTTTGGGCGTCCTAATTTTTATTGCGACAATTCTTATTCTTATATTTAGTAATTTCGCATATGTGTCATATAGCGGAAATAATATCATTGAAATAATCGCTCTTATCAATGGTTCTATTTTCATGATAGCTGCAATGATATCCCCCGGACTTGTTATTGCCTGGTATGCACATAGTGCCAATAAGCTGAACAAAAGTGAAATACCTACAAAAAAAGTACTAACAGTAGACAGTCTTATCCACGCACCATTTGTTCTGGCCGCGATTATTTGGGCAGAGAATATGTACAATTCGTTGCCTGAACAAAAATCAGACTGCTTTATTGTTACTGCCACCTGTCGTACAAATCAACGTTATATTTCTCATACGCAATTACTAGACAGCAATGAAAAAATTCCAACCCAACTCCTATATATGAAGTCCTTTGAATTTCTTTGGAAAAATACATTTCCGAGATCTCATACTCAGTTTCGCAGACTCTACGACATCATTGGACCAAAAATTGCTAGTCAGATTAACAAGCATCCGATTCGAGCCGTAATCTGCTATTTTTTTCTAAAGCCAATTGAATGGTTTTTCAGGGGTGTAATACTTTTAGTAGTCACAATTAAAAAATATGGCAATAGCAAATAATATTCTGAATGAAGATTTAAGATTTAGGAGTTAGAATTTTAGATGTATGATTCCACCAAAACACATCCACTTCATCGGCATCTGTGGTGTCGCTATGAGCGCGCTTGCTATAGCTTTCCACAAAAAAGGCTGGCGAGTCACCGGCAGTGATGTTGGGTTTTATCCACCAATTTCTACTCACCTCAAAGAAGCCGGCATAAACTACTACCCCGGCTGGCATCCGGAAAAAATGATTGAGGGTGGCGCACCCGATGTAGTGGTAGTCGGAAACGTGGCCGGGTCAACAAATCCAGAGTGGAAGTATGTAGAAGTCAATAAACTTCCGTATGTCTCCTACCCCGAACTCATAGAACAATACCTCATCAAACAGCAATCCATCGTCTGTACCGGAACCTATGGTAAAACCAGTAACACCACGCTTCTCAGTTGGATTTTTACGCAAGCAAAAAAAGACCCATCATATATGTTTGGCGGTCTCAGCGCAAATGGATTGCCGGCAGCAGCGCTTTCCGACTCCACCATATCAATCGTAGAAGGTGATGAATACAAAAGCGCTCGCTGGGACCCAAAAGCCAAATTTTTTCATTACAAACCCACTCACCTTCTCCTCAGTGCCATCAAATGGGATCATGCCGATGTCTACCCAACAGAGAAGAGCTATCAACAGGCGTTTATCGACCTAGTAGGCTCACTTCCAACAAACGGTCTTCTCGTTCTCTCAGACGACATCCCTTCAGATTCTCCAATTGGAATTGATATTGAAAAAGCCGCCAAGTGCCCAATTATTCACTATGGCTCGGGTTTTGATAATGAATATGAATATCGTGATTTTTCCACACATGAACATGGATCATCATTTGATATTTTTCATCTTGACCAAACACACCACATTGAAACATCATTGCTTGGAGAATATAATGCAAAAAATATTACCGGATGTTTTGCGCTTGCACATGAAGCCGGCATTGATCCCGAAACAATTATTCAAGCAATCCAAACATTCAGAGGCACAAAACGACGCTTGGAAAAACGCTTTACCGGAGACATTACCGTCATTGACGACATTGCGCATTCTCCGGAAAAAGTAAAATCGATTCTCTCAACGCTTCGCTCGGTGTACAAGGGAAAAATCTTAGCTGTTTTTGAACCAAACACCGGCAATCGAAAGCCGGCCTCATTTCCGGGCTATGACAAAGCCTTTGTTGACGCTACTGAAGTCATCATTCCGCGTTTGACTCAAGTAAAAATCGACGTGAAAGATCCGGAACAACCAGTACAAGGTCCGGAGCTGGCAGAAGTCATTGCCAAAACTCATCCGGCTGTCACACATATTGAAAACGATGAACAGCTCATCGACCACCTTCTGTCTCGCGCTGAAGTTGGTGATGTGATTGTGTTCTTAGGTTCCCACGGATTCCGTGGAATGATTGAAGACGTGGTGACGAGTTTGTCATGAGGTTCAATACCAAGATCAAATCAATTTTTCGCATCGATATAACTCTCAAATTTCTCTTTTCACTATTTTATACGTTTTAGAAGTTTTATACGTTTTCGTTTTATGCTCCTCCTCCATCGAAAAAAGCACTTCAACCGTGCCATCAAGACGTTACTTTTGACAAACGCGCTTGTTCGTCTTTCCGCTGCCATGCTTGGACCAATTTATGCCCTGTTTGTAGAACAAGTAGGCGGAAGTCTGCTAGATGCAAGTCTTGCTGGAGCCACACTCGCTATTGTCGCCGGAATTACGGTCCTACTCACCGGACGAGCAGTTGATCAGGTAAAACGACCGGCATATATTCTGGTGGTTGGGTATCTGTTTATCGGTATATCATTTTTTCTCTACACGCTCGTTGATTCTATCTGGCAACTCCTACTTGTTCAGATACTTATTGGTCTTGGTGAAGCGATTGCTTCTCCGGCTTTTGATGCATTATACTCCAAACATCTCGATGGTCACAGCGAAGGAAAAGAGTGGGGGGCATGGGAAGCAATGAATTATTTTACTCTGGCAGTCGGTGCCCTTATCGGCGGTTTTATTGCCACCAACGCCGGTTTTTCTACATTGTTTCTTGTTATGGCAACACTCTGCCTACTCAGCATTGTTTACATTCTTGTTTTACCAAAGAAAATGATATAATATGCAACTCCCTCCCCATGCAAAACGAGTTTTTCAAGGAATCATTTATGATACTTACCAATGGGAGCAAGAACTATTTGACGGCTCGACGGCAACATTTGAAATGTTGAAGCGCGTAAACTCCATTCGCGTTCTAGCAACACAAGGAAACAATATTATCATAGCAAAAGAGCAGCAATCTGGAGTCAAAACAAAAGAATTTTATGGATTTTTTGGTGGCCGACAAGATAAAGAAAACGAAACGCCAGAAGAATGCGCGCTTCGTGAACTCAAAGAAGAAACCGGCTTTGTTCCACAATCTCTCACGCTTTTTTCTACGTACGAACCATCTGACAAAATGGATTTTACCGTCTACACCTATATTGCTAGAGACTGTCAACAAGTAAGTGCGCCAAATCAAGACTCCGGCGAAAAAATTGTTCCTCTCGCACTCACGTTTGATGAATTTCTTAATATTGCAGCATCCGATGATTTTGTAGAAAAACAATTTGCGTTTGAGTTACTGCGCATGCGGTTTTTGTTTCCGGAAAAGTTTGAGGGATTTAAGAAAATGCTTTTTGAATAACATATAAAAGATAATAGGAACACGCCTGCCCGCCTTGGGTGGGGATTAAACCGATTGAACGGATAATAACAGATCAGTAAAAATTCGTTTCATCCGTTAAATCCGCGGTCTATTAACAATATGCATAAAAAATTAGTAATATTAATCACATCCCTACTCCTAATATCAGGCTGTTCTTTATCATCCTCAAAAATAACAACAAAACCAATCCCCAAAGAACGAGAATCACTCGCCCCTGAAACCATCGCTCCACTCAAACAACAAATTCAATATTTTGTCAATTTTCCGGAGCGATTATACCCAAAAAATGTACCACCTCAAGACGTTGATTCAACCTATGAACTAAATCGAGCTTTGTTTTTATTTGCTTTTTCTACATCAACAGACAATAATAGCACAGTATATCTCAGTACTACCCGTGGTAAATCATGGGAACCATTTCTCGACACTTCCAAACTAACTCTTCCCAAAAAACTCTCCAAGCCATTTATTCCGGTGGGAATGTATACGGATGAAACCGGATCGATTTTTATTGATCTCAAAGAACAGTTTCCCAAAAAAGAACCACCTGCTCTCGTGCGCTATGAAACAAAAGATGCCGGGCAAACTTGGCTGAGAGTTGGTTGTTATACATTTTCACCATCAGAATATTACACCAACCAAGAAAATACCCAAAAAGGAATTCAACCAACCAGACTTTCCGAGCTGAAACGATGTAAAAAGTAGTAAAACATTCTTCACGTAGATTGATAGTTGAATCAGCAGAAAAAGCAAAAATCAGGCGGAGATGTTGTAATACTTTTTCAGTTCAATTCCGTTTAGATTCCGCTTCTTCCGCTGTCCTCAACACAATGAATTTCCCTGCCGCACGTGCCCGCCTTACCTGTCTGCCTTGTTTACCCGCCTTGTTTACCCGCCTTGGGTGGGGGTGGGGGTGGACTCAAAAACAAAAAAACGCATAGCCATATTCAGACTATGCGATTCGAATTTATCAAACTAACTTCAACTACTTTCCTTCATCCAAAATTTCCGCTTCAACAACCTCTTTGTCCACCGCAGTAATTAACAAAGTAATCCCACACATAGCACATTCCACCACCTGCTCCGGCTTCGCTTGATCCTCTCTTAGCTCAATATCATTTTTACATTCCAAACATACTAATTTCATACGTTCTTGATTTAAGAATACGATTGTAGTAGGATATCAGAACATATAAGATAAATCAAGAGTAGGCACATCCGAATCTACAAATCTTCGAATAATACGAATTGGCTGAAGATTCTATAGCGTATTGGTTATATTCGTAGATTTGTAGACTCGAATACCTTCGTAAATTCGGATGATACATTATTGTGAAATTATGAAGACCCCCCAACAACCATATCCAAAGCTAGCCGAAGCACTTGGTATAAAAGAACTATACCTCAAGCGGGAAGACTTACACCCTTATGGTTCGCACAAAGGACGGTCAATCCCTCTTATGATGAAAGAATACATCAAACAAGGTATCCATCACTTTGTTATCTCCTCATCCGGAAACGCCGCCAGGGCAGCCGCTACGTTTGTAGAGAAATATTATCAAAATAATGCGAAGGCCCCTATTCAACTTACGATTTACATAGGCAGTCGAATTGATCCTAATAAGTACCAAGATCTCACCCAAAAAGCCAAACAATATCCCAGTATCACCATTATTCAGACCGAACGACCAAAACAAGCAGCTTTTTTGGAAGAAAAAAAAGAAGGAGTAGTAAACCTTCGACAGTCAACCGATGATCTTGCCTTGATCGGATATAAAGAACTAGGAAATGAGATTGCAAAACTCCCCAACCTCTCGGCAGTTTTTATTCCTACATCATCCGGTACCACTGCTCTCGCACTCGCTCACACGTTTCAGGAATTAGACAGAGACATCCAAGTTCACATCGTTCAGACAACAGTTTGTCATGCCATTGCCAAACATTTTGACCCAAACTATACCACCGAGGAAACCTCACTAGCCGGAGCAATAGTAGACAATGTCGCGCACCGGAAAATAGCCGTAATACAAACGATTGAGCAAACGCATGGTAGTGGCTGGGTTATTTCCAATGATGAAATACAATCGGCTCAGACACTCGTAAAACAAACGACCGGACTATCAATTTCATATACCAGTGCCCTGTCGGTAGCTGGAATAAAAAAAGCGGTTCAACAAGGCTATTCTTGGGAAGGTGTCATCGTTGCATTAATTACCGGTCCTTAAACGGGATGACTATATTTGTTTTTGCACGCTTAAACAACAGTTTGTATTTACTGTACCTTCCTTGAAACAATGTTCTACTGTATCGCAAATATTCATACAGTGTATACAATACATATAGCCGAACACTAATCGCTACGATATCATACATCATACCAATTCGCCGGATGGAACCAACAACCCATCCGTATTTTTTTTCTTTTCGTACATGAGATAATGTTTCCAAAGAAAAACTCATTCGTCTTCCGTGAATTTTACTAAAATAGTTGAGAGCAATTTCAATTTGAAAATTCTTTTTGTATGGATCCGGTACATCAAACCAAACAGATTTTCGAAGAACACGCTCACCGCCTATCAAGGGAAAGATATGAAACCACTGATTGAGTCTATAGCTCCACTGATCTATTAAGGCTATATACATATCAACACTTCCTTCTAACACCGGATTGATCATGGTGGAAACAATCTTATCATGTAACCCTGTAATATCCGCGTCACAAAACAAAACAATATTATTCTTAGCAGTTCGTATTCCCACATCCATAGCTTTTGCTTTTCCGTAATTTTTCTGCAATGTAATAAGTTGAACCGGAAATCGCTGAGCTTGACTTACCGTGTCATCCGTAGATCCATCATCTACCACAATCACCTCATCTATCTGAGGATGAGAACAGAGAACCGATAATACAGCGCCAATATATGCCGCCTCGTTCCAGGCTGGCACTATTGCCGAAACCATCTCTTGTCGACATATTTCTTTACCCATAGATGTAATAGTACAAGAATAATCACAAAAACCAGAAAGGCAAGTTCCGTTGCTCTCCAGATATCAGCCACCTGCTCAACACTACCTTTTACAACATACGCCATGAGAACAATCACCGCTTGCAAAAGCAATATGGCTAATATATTAACGAATAAATAGCGCCAATATCCCATTCGTCTCATTCCGGCTAGCACTTGGGCAGCAATACGGGTGCCATAGACAAATTTTGAAGCGACAATAACCACCGGACCATGATGATCGAATAATTTTCCCCCTTTTTCAAACGCTTCACGATTTTTTTGATACCATTTTTTTGTTTGCATTGTGTCAACCGGTATTTTCATACCGATATAATACCAAACGGAATCAGAAATGACTGTTGCGAGAAGTGCTATCCCGATGACCGCCGGCAACGATAATACGTTGGTAAATGATAAAAAGATGGCCGGTACAAAAAACGTTTCGCCGCCAAACAACATTCCAATAAATAAAATTGGATACCGATACATTTCAAGTAGCTCGAGAAACATAGGAAAGATACCTAATATCGTTTTACCTGTAATAAACAGTAATGTAGGTGCAGTAAAAAGAAAAATAAAAAAGGCTGATATATATCGCCTTTTTTAGCATAACACGTGAAAACACATCCGTCTAATCTGACTTTTCCACAGGCTTAGCAATAGAAATAATATTGTTCCCATTTCCAATACTTGCCACTTCTCCCCGTTTTACATAATACTGTTCACACATCTCAAAACCTGTCTGTTCAGTCAAATCCAAGAGTTCTTCCAACAAAAAACCATGATAATACCGTGTCCCGAGATTTTTTCCAAATGAGGTTTTCCAAGGAATATAATAATCTCCTTGTTCATCTCCCGTATACTTTTTACGTGCCCAGTCACTGTATAAATTCCAATTGGTCATAATGAGCGTTCCTCCTGGTTTTAACACCCGCTTAATTTCTCGAAGTACTTGTAGACGAAGTTCTGTTGTCGGAATGTGCTGAAACGCGGCAATACAATATACCACATCGACCGACTGTTCGGTAACTCTCGTATCAAGCATGTTTCCCACCAAAAAACGCGCTTCTGGAAATTTTTTCTTCGCAAGAGCAATCAGTTCTTCACTTTGATCGATTCCTACGTACCGAACTTGCAAATCTGCGAAAATTTGATATAATCGACCATTCCCGCATCCCAGATCTAGTACAGTATCCCCATCTCTGGTATACTTCGCGAGCGGTTTCAGGTCAGCCCAAACAAACTCCCGAGTTTGCGAAAAATGGGCAGCAATGGCATTATACACCTTTCTGTTTTGTTCAATAATTTGTCTTGGGGAGATCATAGTATCATCCTAATTTACGAATTTGTATCCGAATCTACAAATCTCCGAATGTTACAAATGCCGTAAACATTCGTTGATTCGTTGATTCGTTAATTCGAAGATTCGGATACATGTTTGTAGATTCAGAAGTGTAGATTTGGATTATATGTACTAGTATGAACAGTAATTTTGATCAAATAATTTCTCTTATTATAGAGCACAATCCAAAGGATCGGGCTGCTTTTGAACGGTTGAAGAACAAATTTTGTAGTCAGCTCGGCATTTCTCAACCAACCAATAAAGAGCTCATGCAATCCTATCAGAAATTACTGAAAATGAAAAGGGTTAAAAAAAGCGAAGCTGTGGAAATGTTTCTCCGAAAAGCCGGCGTTCGTAGCACTTCGGGTATAGCTGTAATTACTTCCCTTCTAAAACCGTATACCTGTCCAGGTAAGTGTATCTACTGTCCAACCGAAACACGCATGCCGAAAAGTTATATAGCCTCTGAACCAGCAGCAGCTCGTTCTCTTCGGCTGGATTTTGATCCATATCTTCTGATGCAAAAACGAATCGAAATGCTTGAATCCAATGGTCATCCCACTGACAAAATTGAGTACATCACCAAAGGTGGTACATGGAACGCCTATCCACTCAAATACCAGTACTGGTACATTCTTGAATCATTCAAGGCGTGTAATAATTTTTCCCGTCGAAAACCTACTCCTCCCACCAAAGAATCACATTGGAATAATAAACAAATAGAAGAACTACAGCAAGCAGTGGAAATAGAACAGCGCTACAATGAATCAGCCAAGCATCGCATTATTGGTATCACACTAGAAACTAGACCAGACGCAATTTCACCGCGAACCATTTACCATATGCGTAGACAAGGTTGTACCAGGGTAGAACTAGGACTTCAAGCCCCAGATGATCAAATTCTCGATCTTGTAAAACGAGGACACACGGTTCAGCAATTTAAAGATGCCATTTGGCTGCTCCGTGAAGCTGGTTTTAAAGTTGACCTACATTTCATGCCCGATCTACCCGGAACAACACCAGAACATGATGTGGAGATGTACAAATTTTTATTTGAAGACCCTGGATTACGTCCGGACATGGTGAAGATATACCCAAACACGGTTATCAAATCAGCCGAGCTGTATCAGTGGTTTCTCGATGGACGGTATAAATCATACGGCGATGAAGCGTTGTTTCATGCTCTACTTGAAATGAAACTGGCTACACCACGCTACTGCCGTATCTCTCGTCTGATCAGAGATATTCCGGCTACGGAAATTGAAGATGGCAATATCGTGACCAATTTACGGGAGGTTCTGGAGCACGAACTAAAAAAACAAGGAAAAAAATGTGTTTGCTTGCGCTGTCGTGAAATTACCAGACAAGAAAAATACCTTCCTCAAGAAACTGAACCAGAACTTTTTGTAGATACCTACGAAACTGATGGCGGAATAGAGTATTTTATTACTCTTGAAGATCCAAACCGAATTGCGGTATATGGCTTCCTACGATTGAGACTTCCAAACCTATCACTTATCAAAGATCCCAAACAGGTAGAACAAAGAAAACAATTATTCAAACTCATGCCTGAAATAAAACACTGTGCCTTTATTCGGGAATTGCATGTGTATGGTCAGTTGGTAAAAATAGGCGACAAGGATAGTACGGCTACTCAACATAAAGGGTATGGAAAAAAACTTATGACAGAAGCGGAAAAAATCGCGCAAAAAAACGGCTTCTCGAAAGTTGCCGTTATTTCTGGAGTGGGAGTTCGTGGGTATTATCGGAAGTTAGGGTATCGGAAGGTTGGGAGTTATATGGTGAAGAAGAGTAGTACTACTTATCTGAATACACACAACCACAATACTCCTGCCGATACATCCCTCGTTCTTTCGTAATAGCAGTCGCCAGATCGATTCTCCCCTTTTTCTTCCAGTTTTCAACATAAAATTCAACCCCATGTGCTTTTCCTAAAGCAATGCCAAGGGGATTGATGACCTCCGCTTTTTTATTTCGCCCCATGGTCAGGCTGGTACTAAACAAATCAAAATCATGTTCCTTGGCATACCGAGCCACCCGATCAAGACGCATGTGAAAACAAACTCGACAACGCTTTCCACCTTCAGACTCTTCTTCCAAGCCCTTCGTCCTCCTAAACCATTCATCAACATTGTATTCTTCCTCAACCACCGGGATCTTCATTTCTTCACATAATGCAACCAACTCATCTCGGCGAATATCGTATTCTTCTCGAGGGTGAATGTTGGGATTATAAAAATGAACAGTGAGATCATACTGTTTTTGAAGTTCTTGTAGAATAATGATACTGCACGGTCCGCAACAGACGTGAAGGAGGAACTTTTTCATACTACGACAAATAATCTTTACCTTTTAAATCTTCCGGCAAATAATCCTGCTCCACCGGCTCATTAAAATCCGGATTATACTTATAGTCCTTTCCATATCCAATATCCTTCATAAATTTTGTCGGTGCATTTCGCAGATGCAACGGAACACCTAAGTGCGAAGTTTCCTTGGCATCCCGAGCAGCTTTTCCATACGCAGTGTATAGCACATTTGATTTTTTTGATTTTGCACAATAAACCACGGCTTGTGCAAGATGAACAGCACACTCCGGCATCCCAAGTTTATGACAAGCATCATACGCCGCGTTGGCCTGAATCATTGCTTCACTATTTGCCATACCAATATCCTCACTCGCAAACCGAAGCACCCGCCGAGCAACATATAGCGGATCTGCCCCACCTTCCAACATCCGAGCAAGCCAGTACAATGATGCACTTGCATCAGACCCCCGCATGGATTTGTGCAATGCCGAAATAAGATTATAAAATTCCTCCCCTTTTTTATCGAACACCAAATGTGTTCTTTGTAATGCCTCTTTTATATCATCTTTAGCGATATAAATAGACTTCTTTGTCTGAACATTCACTTTTGACAACACCGCAATCTCGAGCGCATTCAATGCCTGACGAGCATCGCCACCAGACAGGCCAGCCAACAACTCAATAGTCTCCGTATTGATATCGATATTGATATCACTATCTTTCTTTACCCCTCGTTCTTTATCTTCGAGTGCGTTCTGAATTAATTGTGTAAGATGTTTTTCATCCAAATGCTTTAAAATAAACACTTGTGAACGAGACAACAACGCTCCAATGATTTCAAACGATGGATTCTCAGTCGTCGCCCCAACCAGCGTCACAATCCCCTTTTCCACGTAAGGTAATAGAGCATCTTGCTGAGCTTTGCTCCAGCGATGGATTTCGTCAATAAAAAGGATAGTTTTTTTACCCCCTGTTTTTAGTAGTTCTTCAGCATCTTTAACAACCCTCAACAAGTCTTTTTTGCCATCAGTAACCGCCGACAAAGATACAAACTGTGATTCAGTTTCATGAGCAATAATATTGGCTAGAGTTGTCTTTCCTGTTCCAGGAGGCCCCCAAAAGATAACAGAACGCAATGTACCCTGCTCAATCAAACGCCGCAGCAATTTTCCTTCTCCCACGATCTCTTCTTGCCCCACAAATTCAGCAAAATTCCTCGGTCGCATCCGATCGGCTAAAGGAACGTGATTTTTGGCTAATTTTAGACTGTTCATAAGTTGTTTGTCAGAGGAATAGTTCCATGGTATCATGGGTGTGAAATGATGTAAATAAACTGAGTCTAAAGTCTAAAGTCATAAGTCAGCCGTAACAATTGCAGAACTTTAGACTTATAACTTTTGTCTTTCAACACATGATCCTCCCCCCAAACTCCATCATCGCCTCCGGACCGGTTATTGTTGAGAATAATAAAGTTCTACTCAACAAAGAACAAAAACCAAACGGTATCACACCCTGGCTGTTTCCTGGTGGAGAGGTTGAGCGGTTTGATATTTCTCTTGAAGAAGCCTGCAAACGCGAAGTAATGGAAGAAATGGGACTTGAGGTAGAAATTTTGAGACCACTAAAACCAATGTTGGTATACAGACCGGATACACCAGACAAAATTGCAATTTTGATACATTACCTTGCGAACAGAATTGGCGAAGTGACTCCGGGTGCAAATATTGTTGAATGGGATGGGATTGGTTTGATATTGATAATTTACCGGAAGACTCAGCACCGAATGTGAAGGCGGTTATTGAAGAATATAAAAATACTTTATGATTTTCGAGTCCTTAGAATTTAAATAGACTTCGGATTAGACGAATAAAACGGATTCTAACGGATCCGTCTTGATTCGTTCAATCCGTTTAATCCCCTCCCAAGGCGGGCAGGCGTGGTCTATTTTATTTTACCCATATGAATTTACAACAAAAAGATCCAGAAATATATAATCTCATCCAAAAAGAAATCACTCGCCAATCCGAAGGACTAGAAATGATCCCCTCCGAAAATCATACGTCCCAAGCAGTACTCGAAGCACTTGGCTCACGACTAACCGATAAATATTCCGAAGGTTATCCGGGCATGCGTTACTATGGCGGTTGCGAAAATGTTGACGTAGTAGAAAACCTGGCGCGCGATCGGGCCAAACAGCTTTTTGGTGCAACGCACGCCAATGTTCAACCACATTCGGGTTGTCCAGCAAATATTGCAGTATATGTTGCACTACTGAATCCGGGAGATACTCTTATGGGACTCAAACTGTACCACGGCGGACACATGACCCACGGACTCAAGGTCAATTTTTCTGGAACCTTTTTTAACAGTATTCAATATGGCTGTCGAGAAGATGGTTATATTGATATCGACGAAATGCGCCGACTAGCTCTCGAACACAAGCCAAAACTTATCGTTGCCGGCGGTAGTGCCTATGCTCGTACTTATGAATGGGCAAAGTACAAAGAAATTGCCGACGAAGTTGGTGCGTTTTTACTGGCTGACATGAGCCACGTTGCCGGACTAGTGGCTGGTGGAGTTCATCCAAATCCGGTTGGTATTGCTGATGTGGTTACTACCACGACCCACAAAACACTCCGTGGGCCTCGTGGTGCGATTATTCTTGCCAATGGTAACCCATCTACCCCACTCCAGTCAGTAGAACGCACCAAAGAGAATATTCCGACTCTGGTAGACCGAGCCATTATTCCTGGAATCCAAGGTGGTCCACACAACCACCAAACAGCCGCTATTGCCGTAGCTCTAAAAGAAGCTATGCAGCCAGAGTTTAAAGTTTATGCTGAGCAAGTAGTCACCAATGCCAAAGTACTTGCAGAAGAACTTATGACAAAAGGCTACAACCTGGTCACCGGCGGTACAGAAACACATCTCATGCTGATAAATTTGACCAACAAACAAATTACTGGCACCCAAGCTGAATTGGCACTCGGAAAAGCCGGTATAACAGTAAACAAAAATACCGTTCCTCATGATCCCAGAAAACCCTTTGACCCATCAGGAATTCGGCTTGGCACTCCGGCACTAACAACTCGTGGAATGAAGGAATCTGAAATGAAAACAATTGCCGGTTTTATTGATCGAGCGTTACAGAGTGTTGGTGATGATACGACGTTGAACACAATTCATGCAGAGGTGAAGGAAATGTGTGGCTCATTTCTGTTGCCATCATAATCATTCTACTCTGCTTTAGCCGAGGTTCACTGACCTTTAGGTCAAAATTAATCAAAAAATATGAGGTATCACGCTTTCCGTCTTTTGCCAGAGCAGGATTTGAAGGAAACAATAGTTCACTTTGTCAATGAACATGGTATTAAAGCTGGAGTTATTCTCACCTGCGTCGGAAGTCTTACAAAAGCCACACTTCGTCTGGCTGATGAAAATATCACAAAGACTTTTGAACAAAAATTTGAAATAGTCTCACTCGTTGGCACACTTTCGCCCGAGGGTTGTCATCTTCATGTTTCGTTATCTGATGAAAAAGGGAATACAATTGGTGGTCACATGAAAGGAGGTTGCATTGTTTACACAACAGCGGAAATTGTCATCGGTGAAATAGATTCTTTCATTTTTTCCCGTCAACAAGATAGTTCAACGGGCTTTAAGGAGCTGGCTGTTAAAAGTTTATGACCTAAAGGTCAACCAAACCTCGACTAAAGCCGAGTAGAATATCATAAAATATGCCCCACACCACCAATTCCCCCGAACAAACCAAAAAAATTGCCCAGGAATTTGCTTCCACATTAACCGGTGGAGATATTGTATTACTTCATGGCGATCTTGGGGCCGGAAAAACAACGTTTGTGAAAGGCATTGCAGAAGCATTTGGTATAACAGATGATGTTGTCAGCCCCACCTTCACCCTCATGAACGCTTACGAAATCAAAAATCCTAAATCTGATATCCTAAACATAATTCATGTTGATACATATCGATTAGAAAACGAAGAAGATTTGATAGATATCGGGATTGAAGATTATCTAGGAAAAAAGGATACGATTTGCTTCATTGAATGGCCGGAAAAAATACAAGAGCTACTTATAAACAAACAAGTGATAAACGTATATTTTGAGCACATCGCCGAACAAGAAAGAACGATTACCCTTCAAAAAATGTAACAACTATGGAATTAAGACTGACAGCAGGAGGGGTGGTACTCAATGAAAAACAAGAGGTACTTGTAGTAAATCAAAAAAGAACTAGCTGGTCACTCCCCAAAGGAGGTATTGATCCGGGTGAAGAAAGTCTCGAAGCAGCCAAACGAGAAATTTTTGAAGAAACAGGAGTTTCACAACTGGATTTCATAAAAAAACTGGGTGAGTATGAACGATATGGAACCGCACTAGACGGAGGCGATGACACGAAGCACCCTAAAAAGAAAATTACCATGTTTCTCTTTCGGACGAACCAAATGGAGCTCCAACCACGCGATCCATATAACCCTGAGGCTCGATGGGTAAAAAAAGAAGATGTTGCCGACCTCTTGACACATCGAAAAGATAAAAAGTTTTTCCTCTCCATCCTACCAGACCTTGAATAGAATTTCACTGTTCACTGTTCATCACATCACTCTTTCGCTCGCCAGTGCCACAAACGGTACAGCCACATCGCTACCACTTCTTTTACGCGATGGAGCCAACTTCTTTTTTTCCACTTCTCTTGATCAAACGGACGAGTATAGCGAAACCATTCGCTAATTTTTTCTTTGAGCTGTTTCACCAACTGCTTATCAGACAGCTTCACATTTGCCTCGTAATTGTCATTGAAGCTGGTGTATTCCAAATTACTACTCCCAATCATCGCCCATTCATCATCCACCACTACCCCTTTTCCATGGATCATTTTATCAGATAAGTGTATATGTACGCCATATCGTTGCATGAGAGAAAAAAAACCATAGGCTGCGTAGGTCACAATCCGTAAATCACTCCGAAACGGAATAAGAAAATCCACCCGTACCCCTCGTTTTCTCGCCTGCCACAGTGCATACAAAAATTTTCTGTCCGGCACATAGTACGGTGAAAAAAGAATCACTCGTTCTCTCGCTTTCAACAGCGCATTGGTGTAGAGCTGTCTGGCTTTTGAGCGTCTACTCCCGGCTTTATCAAAAACTAACTCCACTCCGTCGGCAGCATGTTTTACCCGATACTTGTACTTGAGTAACCGTGCTACTTTTTCTCGATGTCCGCCGCAGATAATGTACGATTTGGCAAAAAACCGAAGAAGCGTACGAACTATCTGCCCTTCCATCCGAATTTGCAGGTCCGGCCAGTCTTCCATGTTTTTATCTATATTTACTCCACCGATAAATCCTATCTGCTCATCAACAATGAGTACCTTACGATGGGTTCGGTGCCAGATTCTTTTCCACCAACTACGAATCCGCTTCGTTCGATCATAAAAAAAGTGAATATCAACACCACTTTCTTTCAACGACTGCACGCGCTTTCTCGGGATCCAAAAGCTTCCCAGTGAATCTACGATTAATTTCACATCAACACCTGCTCGAGATTTTTCTTCAAGAACATCAAAAAATTTCGTTCCAATCTCATCATCGAGAAAGATATACAACTCCCAATAGATGCTTTTTTTTGCACTTTGGATAGCAGAAAAAAGACCTTCCCAGGCCTCTTTGGTACTTGAATACAACTGATATCGAGATTCCGACATACAAAAGAGTTATAGGGTTACTATAACTCTGTTCTATGAAATTATCAAGTAATAAAGAAACACGCAGCTCAAGGCTTCAGGCCTGAACACTTACTTTCACCTTACCATGAGACCACAGGCCTGAAGACCTGAGCTATATGGTATCATTTCTAACCAATAATCGTCCCAATAAACTTTTTACCAGCCAAAGCCTTTCGGACTTCCGGTAAATTTGTCCCCTGTAAAATTTTGACCTGCAACTTCATTTTTTCGGCAGTTTTACTAGCAATTGGATCAAATGGGGCGCTTTTTCCCGGATCCCAATCATTTCCTACTATATCTTTTCGGAATGTTTTCCAATCTATTTGCTCAATTGGTTTAGCATCAGAAAACACATTTGGATCTTTATCGTAAACTCGTTCGATATTGGAAAGATTATACAATTCTTTCGCGCCATAGGTTTTGGCGAGCAATACCGCATCATTATCAGTCGAGCACCCCGGTTTCCAACCAGCGGCGATAATCAAAGATTTGTTAGTTTTAATTTTTTTGGTCGGATCAGTGATAATATCTTTATGCGCAACATCTTTAAACAAAAAACGCACAAATTGCGCGTTGAATATCGTTGAGTGAATACCAATCCAATCCAAATCTTCGTTGTTTGGTTGATTTACCTGTCGAGCGGCCTCTTGATACTGTCGACAAGTTGCCCCTCCTCCAATAGTAATAATAAACTTCTGACCTTTTTTTATTTCCGACAAAATTAATGTACGAAATTGTTTTAAAAATGGAATATCAAAACCGGTTTTGGGAATGATAATTGATCCTCCGACTGATAAAATCTTTATTGATTGTTGTGCCATAAATAATAAAAGATATTACGATTGTTTTTGCTTTTGTGAATAATAAGATAATTGCTTCTTTTTTCCCGTTTGCACACTTTCCATTTTTTGATACAACGACTGTTGTACCTTAAATCGACTCGGTGTACGATAAGCTGTTTTTCCTTTTTGCGCTCGATTGGAAGAATATTTTTTCATACTACAAATTTTGACTCCGAATCTATAAACATTTATCCGCTGTACCTACCGACAGGCAGCAATCTACAAATTTACGAATCCACGAATGTTCCAGGTATTCGCCATATTCGAGTAATTCATAAATTCGGAAGCTAGTCTTTTTTCAACCAACTCCCCACCATCCAACTCACAATTGACATGATAAGGGCACCCCAAAATGCCGGCCAGAAACCAGCAACCTCAAATCCATCTACCACACTCCCCACAAACCAAAACAGTAAGCCATTGATCACCAGCGTAAACAATCCCAAGGTTACAATATTTATCGGCAAGGTCAAAACCACCAAAACCGGGCGAATAACGGCATTTACCAACCCCAACACGAGGGCGGTAATAAACGCCGCGTACCAACCACTCACACCAATTCCCGGCAAGTAAAAAGCCAGTAACATGAGGGTGGCAGCACTGATGAACCAGCGGAGGAGGAGTTTCATAAAAATAGTATTAACACTGCTACGGATAACATCTAGCAGATGATTTATCGATACCACATCCTAAGTATATCATAAACAGCTCACTTTTCAACCCAAAAACCTCCCAACCAACAATCCATGTCCTAGTCCCAAAACCTCATATCTATACGCACCATTCCCATCCAAATAATCAAAAAATTCATCCAATTTCCGCCGCCATTCTGTCACGTCATCAGCGACGATAATTGCACCCTTGGAAAAGTGCTGTTCAGCCAAGCGTAACTGATGCACATAGTCTCGTTTTCTTGCGTCGAGAAACAGAAGGTCAATCGGTCTTTGCCAACGAGAAAGAATCTGTAGTGAATCGCCAAGATGTGTACACACGTTCTCATATCCCAATCGCAAAAATGTTTCCTTCGCTTTTTTTACTTTTGATTCTTCCACTTCAATCGTATCCACAATTCCACCATATTCCCGTGTCGCTTCGGCGATCCATATGGTCGAAAACCCAAGTGATGTTCCTACTTCAAGAATGTGTTTCGGTCGATGCGTTTGTACCAATTTATACAGCTTAAGAGCTACGTCTCGTCTCACTGACCAACTTTCTTGTTCTGTTGGAATGGTAGTTTTTTTTGATAACACATCCCGAAACCAAAGATCATGCTCCTCTAATTCTTTAGCAATTTGTAAAAACTCTTTTCGCATATCATGGTAATTGTATCCTATTTCCACGTTTTACGAGTAACTCTTCTCGAGCCAAATCTTCAATGATCCGACGTACCCGTACATCATTAAACTCCTGAAATATTTGTAACAAATCAAGCAAGCTACACACATCCACTTGTCGCAATTGTTCAATTATTCTTCCTCGTATGTATCGATCTGTTTCGCGAAAAGGAATTGATTTTTTGGTATGCGGTTTTTTGGTTTTTTTGATTTTTAACACGCTTGGATATGCCTTACAATATCGTTGCAGCGGACAGTCCTCACACCGTGGTTCTCCAGTCAAACACACCAACGACCCAAAATCCATAAGTGCCTGATTCCAATCATACGCCCGTTTCCTTGGCAACACGTGTTCAGCCGCCAATAGAAGTTCCGCATCTTTTTTGCTATTCATGCCAAATAGTACTCGCTGATAAAACCGACGATGATTGGTATCCATCATCGGAAGTGATTTACCAAACGCGAACGAAAGAATCGCTCGAGCAGTATAGTCTCCAATACCCGGCAACTGTTTGAGTTGCTGTAGATCAGAGGGAAACATACCATGATATGTTGCAACAACCGCTTTGGCTGTTTTCTGTAGATACAGTGCCCGTCGATTGTACCCCAAACCGGCCCAAACTTTGATAACTTCTGAGGGTTTTGCGTCCGCTAAATCTTGTACCGATGGAAAAGTAGTCAAGAATTCTTGGTATTTAATCAGTACCCGACTCACCTGCGTCTGCTGCAGCATGATTTCACTGACTAAAACACAATACGGATCACGAGTGTGTCGCCATGGTAAATCTCGCCGGTTCTTCCGGTACCAGTTCAAAACAGATCGACGCACTTGTGTTATATGTTGAAAAAACTCAGTTTTTTTCATAAACACCATCATAATACCTACCAATAGATAATTCGTCAATTGACAAATTGCCTACAAAGCAAGAATACCGATACAAGTAGTATTTTTGTTTGTATTTTGCTATACTTGACACTCTTGTTATATGTATACTGTATCAAAAAAAGTCAAAGCTCGGGCGTGCGTGATTACGTGTGTTGATTTTCGATTTCAAAAAAAAATTTATACCTATCTTGAAAAACATCACTATCTCGATCTTTCCGATATCATTTCTCTCGCCGGTGGGACCAGAGATTTTGTATGTCCGGCAAAACGAGAAGATGGAATTGTCGCCGGAGAACAACTCGAACTATCCATTCGTCTCCATAATCCTCATGAGATCATTTTTGTTGATCATCAAGATTGTGACGGGTATACAATTGACAATACGATTCCAAAAGGACTTGATCGAGCTGATGATGAACTGAAGCACCAAGAGTACTTTCCAATACTGAAGAAACATTTAACCGCAGCTTACCCGGGACGAAGAATTCGGTTTTTTTATGTGCCGTTGACCGGAGAATTGGAGGAAGTTCAGATGAAATAACAATATCGGTTGACTCAGCGGAACAAACAAAGATGAAGCAGAATTGAACGGAAATGTTTTCCACCTGGATTCCGCTCACTCTGCTGACCCAACGCTACAACAAATGATATTTTTTTATCTCGGCTCGTCGCACTTTATAATCCGGAACAACTTCCGCTACCAATTTCCAAAACCGTGTCGAGTGATTCATTTCTTTCAAATGACACAGTTCATGTGCCACCACATAATCAATGAGATGTTCCGGTAGAAAATACAGCTGATACGCGAAATTCAAATTTCCTTTTGTCGAACAACTTCCCCATCGGGTGGAAGTATTTTTTATCGTTACCTTATGGTAAGTAAACCGATACTGAAGATTGATTACTCGCACTCGCTCCATAATCCGTCTCTTTGCGCGAGCTTTGTACATCTCGTAACGATGTCCAGTGGGAATTTTTGGTAATATGCTTTTTTGCTCTTCTATCCGTTTCAACTGTTGCTCCACCCATGGTTTTGATTTCGCCAAAAAAGCCAACGCCGTTTTTTCTGAAACTCGGCGCGGCATGGTAACCGTTACTTTTCCCGCGCGAGAAACAGCGATACGAAGTCGTTTGGCGCGCGGGTGTTTTTTAAGCGTAAAAGAGAAAGGGAGATGAGGAGACATGGTATTTTTTTGAGTCAACGGAGGAAACGAAAACCAAGCAGAAAGTAACGAAAATATTTTTCGTTTTACTCCGCTTGTTTTCCGTTTCTTCCGCTGATGAAAACAATATTACTTCCGCACCACTATCGCCCGTTTCTCCACATGATCAATTGGCACATGATATCCGGTCTCATAGTCACGAATGGAATTCATGATGGTCTGTACCGGATAGCGATATCCAGCTCCTCGACCTATTCCCGGGTCATTGGTAATAAACTCATCTGTTTTTGGATCGTAGCCGATAATAACCAACATATGTACTACCGGTCCGGGTGGGGTAAAATAGGGGTTATTAAGTGTTTGCCCATTGGCCGGAATAATAACCGGATTTCCCTCATATAGCTCTGCTTTGATATCTGCCGCGGTAACGTTTTCCAGTACGTGCGCTTCACCGGAATATGCATAGAAGTCTCTCAATATCCATTCAAACGTATCTTTGATCGATGTATCACGATATTCACCATACGTGTCTTCAGTATAGTGCGAAATTGCTAAAATTTTCTGTTTCCCAGCTTCCTTTGATATTTCAGACTCACCGTTTACCCACGCCATGACCATGATCACGGAAGCTTCTTCGCATCCATCCTGTTGTCGTGGGTCTTTCCATTCTCGAAATGGTGCTTGCGAAAGAAATGGCACGTCCAGCTGAACCAAGGAAGTGGTTTGTTGGGGAGTTTTTTTAATCGGCGTTGTAGTGGGAGGCTCTGATTCCCGTACTAATGGTGGTGTTGGCGTATCTTTTTCCTCAGAATCTGGCAGTACCTGTTGACTTGTTGTTGGCACCATTATTGGTGGCTGGGGAGAAGAATCCGTAACCGGCGAACTCGTTGGCACCGCGTCAGTTTCCGGGAGTACTGCCGGAGCACGTTCTTCTTCAGTTGGCGGAACCTCTGGTTTTGGTTCTACAACATAATAAATAGTAACTGCCGCCAGTATTCCCAGTACGGCCCCAACAGAAAATACTTTCAGTGTTGATCGCATAGGCTGTTTCGTTTAAAAAGTTCTAACTTCCTTTGTAGTATGCCACAAGAAATAAAAAAGTACAGTCATACCGTACTTTCTATACATTGAGAAAAAATTTTGGCTAAGAGTATTTTATTGTATGGATCACCATCTACAATAATATACCAATCAATATTTCAAAAATGAATGTTTTTTGTAGTATGTAACAAACTTACCATTCTACCCTCTGATTTCACCTCGCGTGCATAAGAACTACAAAATGATACTATCCGCCATTTCTTCTTCAACCAATTTCGTCCGATCCATAATATATACATCGGCCGAATAATCATCAAGACCAACAAATTCCGCTTTTCCATTGACAACATCCTCCATCGGAAGACAGTGAAAACACCCTCGTTCACCCTCCGGACACTTAAAACGACCCAGCTGACGTGCCAACTTCATTTGCTGAGCCACCGCCAGTACTCGATCATGCGCTTCTTCGAGTGACGGAAGAGTTTTTTCTGTCAATTCATCATCATGATCGAGATACCAATAACTTGCCTTTGTTACTTGGCGTTTCTGAGTATTGGCAACTAATAAATGATAAATTGGCAACTGAAGCGACCCTTCTTCCTCTTCATTTTTCCCGGTTTTAAAGTCAATAATATGAATACTATCCGTTGCTTCCAAATATTCCAACCAATCCACTTTTCCACACAAGATAATATTTTCTTCCTCTGAAATCCAATAGTATGGCAAATCTTGTTGAATCTTGACGGCCGAACGTTTAATCGGTCCGGGATTATTCCAGACACGCTTCAACATTTCTAGCCCACGCTGTTTATAGCGATATTCAGAGTCAGTATCAAAAAAACCACCCTTTTTCCCACTCACCTTCTCCCACGCCCGATCAAATTTCACTGGCAGCGGTTCGGAAAAACGTTCTTCTTTTCTCAGCTTGGATAATGATTCCAAAACCTCATGAACACTTTGCCCCAGAGCCAACGGCGGACTCATCAATTTTATCTTGTGATTGGTTTTGGGATCTTTATAAACATTTTTCAAATAATAGCCACGAGGACACTTCAAAAAATCGCTAATTGACGTGTGTGATACCCAGACGGCAGAATATTTATCTTTTGGCATAGTGATACGACAGTTAGAGACACAAGCATGTTCTATACGTACAAACCTCCGAAGGCAATACGAACATATGAACTAGAAAGTTTGTTTACACTATAGCACATGGCACTATTAAGAACAATTTTTTAAGTATCCACATTGGACCTTGCAATCTCTCTCTTTGCTAGACTCTCTACTGTTTTCATTTTTTAGGCAGGGGAAATAAGAGGTCTACAATGTGGTACGATAAAATAAAACTGCCTGGGTTCACCTGCCGTTACTGTCAACACAAAGACACTGTGAAAGGTGAGCCCAGCCCGTCTGCAATTGGACAAGACAGTGACATGTTCTGGGACTACTTCGAGTGTCCCTCATGCACGGTTCGCTTTAGTGATCCGATCAAGTTCTCGTCAACACAAGCGGAGTGGTCAAAGAAGGAGGTGGGAGAGAAATAATCGTCAAGGAGAACGGCAAGGGAACTCCCCTGACCTTGCCGCCCCGTTCTAAGAAATGAAACATATAAACTCTCCAATAACAAAAATTTTGTTTTCTCTCATGACGAACTGTTACTCATCACTTAACTATCACACGCAAAGCCTTGTAAGCGTCGTAAGCCTCAAGTGCCTTGGAAGCCTTTATTTCGTATACTTTCCCACACACTCATTAAACGCCGTCACCTCAACATTATACGCCGCCATAGCTTTTTTTGACCGTTCAAGAAGAATATTGTACTCCGCCACTTTTGCATTATAGATATTCACTTTTTTATTGTATTCTTCCGGTGGCAACGCGTTTTTTTGTTCTTCAATTTCAGCTTTCAACTTCGACAATTCTGCATCCATGTTGTCTAGCTGTTTTTTTTGCGTATCAAGTGCTGCTTTTGTACCATCTTCCGGCGCGTTACAGGCAGATAATGGTGTGCCAAATTCTTGAACTGCCAACCACACTTCTTGCCCTTCGTACATTCCTTTTCCTACCGCCACACCTATTTCGGTATATGATGTACTCATAATATTTTCCCGATGTCCGGGACTATTCATCCAAGCAGTGACCAAGTCCACATCGTCCACAAAATGCCCGAGGGCCAAATTTTCTCCCACGATCACAAATGCATACCCGGCATCTGTCGCCAAGTCCGACGGTCCTTCCCCGGTAGGCGCATCATGAGCAAAATATTGTCGCGTAAACATGTCATTGACTTTAGCCTGAGCAGCAGCTTCTAGTTTTGCGTTGTAGACAAGCGGTGAAAGCCCACTCTTTACCCGTTCCGCATTGGTTGCTTGCACCGTTCCGGCAATAGTCAATTCACCCGACGAGGAAGATTGATCGTCCAAAAACCGTTTCAAAGGTTCGACCTGAACAATATTTTGATGTATTTTTTCAGCGATATCCTTTTGAAACAATTCTTTGATACTTTCGGAAATACTTCCTACCGCAAAATTTGAGGCCACGGACTGAGTGTTTTCTTTCTCCGGATCAGTTGTAAAAAACTCATGCGAAAAAATAACCACTATTCCTATTATCAATACAAACAGAATCGATTTCATGAGTTTAAACATAGCACTTCAAAATATTATGGTTGCAAGGCCTCTTCCACATTTCCATTTACCGAAATCACCACCTCATCAACAGTTGGAAACTGGTTTAATGTTTCTGTGATTTGTCGACGTATCAAGGATACCTTACATGACCCTCCCACCTGCTCCTGAATACGTTCATTGAAATCAACATACGCAGTACCATTTTCAATCGTCAACTTCTGAATCTTGACTCCGGTATTGATAGCTGATCCATATCCCTGACTCCGCTCTTCCGGTGTCGCATCTTTGAGAAGCTCTTCCAATGCCGCTCGCGCAACGGCCTGAGTATATGGGATGGTTCTTGTAACAGCAAACACAGTCGTACATTCATCTTGCTGATCATTAAGAAGGGTTGAATTATAAAAATACACTTGCACATTTATCGGTTTCTTTTCCTCAGAAACCACTGCAAAGGTTACTGGCACTCGCACTTCCGCACCCTGACTTGGTAATCCGGACGGATTATCTTTTTCAAACACAACAAAGCCGTTTTTTGTGGTTGGCGTGGAAAAAGTAATCGTACCAGAAAATGGCACAAATGCTTCGGTCATCCATTCTCCTTCGGCTTGAACCGGAGCAACCCCAAGCTCCGTACCGTTGGCATCTACCACCCGAACCGGAAATGATCCTTCAAAGTACCAGGTGCCGCGTGCTTCTCCACTTACCGAAAGTGGTGATGAGATAGTACTCCCGGAAGAAGGCTTGGAAATACTAATCGGAGCCTGTACAGCCCCATCTCCATCTGGTATGTCACCATTCGGAGTGGTGGTAGGAACATCAATCTCTTCGGTAAATAACCGTCCATCCGGAGTACGACACTGTCGAGGATATGATTCCATTACTGAATACCCGGCTGCGACACACTCCTCAAAGGAAGATACGGTGGTTCCGTTTGAATCGTCAGTATTTCGAGTAAAAAACCAAATACCTAGGATAACTAATATGAGCACCCCGGCAAATACTACGTAAAATAGCGGGTTCTTTTTCATAAAAGAAAAGTTAAAATATACAAGTAAAACGACAGAATGACTGTCTTGTGACGCTAGACTTTATTCTTTTTTGCTTTGTTTTGTGATTTTTATATAGAACAGGTACATTATTTCCAATATCCCAATTGTATTCACTAAGAGAAATACTATAAACCACCCAATCTGCTGACGCCGAGCAGAATGCCACAGTGCCATTCCTTTCCAGATAATCGACCAAATCAATACCAACACGAAGACAATCCACCACTGCTCAAATATTGATAAAAATAACTGTTCATTCATATAAACCAGAAAAAAGCGAAAATTATCTAAGGCATTTCTCTTATTAGTATAAGCATATATTCATAAAAATACAAACTACCACTGTTGGAAAACCGTATCCATATATAATACGTAGCACAAGCAAAAAAGTAACACTCTTCCGCATGGAATGAGTTTTTTTTCAGTAATAAATGAATATGAGAAAGAAAAGACGGTGTTTTCCTCTATTTGACAAATCGAAAAAAAGATTCTTATACTAAACATATACGTACGTGTTTTACACAAAACACAATCTAAAAGAAAACAGGAACCTGCCCGTTTTCTTTCAGAACACTTTTACTTTATCTAACGTTTATGAGTATGGCCACAACCACCAAACCAACAATGAAAAAAGAAACACGGGAAAAAATTTCCCATATGTCCGATGAAATTATAGGACAATTGCAAGATATCAAAAAGCGAGTAGCAAAAATGGATCCGGCAAAAAAAAGAAAAACCGTTTCCTTGTTAGCCGGAGTCGGTGCGATTCTTGCCGGCATTAGCACATATCGTAAAATTCAAAACAGAAGAAAAATGATGTATTAAGAGATGTGCCAAGTTACCATTTTTCAGATTTGGTTTATGACCATATTATGTAAATACGAAGTCGGATAGATACCTCTTTTTTGACTACCTTATGAATCCATACTGTTATCTATCCGGCTTGTTTACTAAGCATTTTACGTGAAACTATTCTTTACAATAATGAGTTATATGTCTTATGGCAATCACAGAAAAACAAGAAATTCTTTCCGTTCTCCATCAAATGAGAAATCAATTTACTGTTGAAAAAGAATATGAAGATTATTTTCGTCAACTCATGACTGCCAAAGAACATGCTGAGAGGTTGTACCGTAACGTACCTGAACATTTTCAAGAGAGGTGGGAAGCGATAATACAAGCACTGGAACGATTGCAACAGTTTGGTTTGGAAGAAAATGAGGCGGCGTTATCAGCTCTCAACGATGTCATTCTGGCGGTAGAAAAAACTCCGGAAGCGTAAACAAAAAACATCATATCTGTTGTAAAATCGCAAATCGTACGCGCACTAATTCGGGATACTCATAAAAAAAGAGTATTTTTTTATCGCTTACACTCGCTCCGGTTGGTTGATCAGTGAGAACAAAGGCGGTAAAACTTTCCGCAAAATCTTCTTCCGGATTGGTCGCCGCGTATTCGGAAACAAATTCACCCGGATACGAAGCATAGCGACTTTCCGGATTTTCTAAATCATACGCCGGAAATGTGTTTACCCAAAATCGCTGATAAAATGTGTTGAGATACGAATGTTCATTGGCACAAACATCTTCAGCGGCATATCGACCACCACAGTCATAACGACCTTGCCAGACCGGAGATATCCATTCCACTTGCTGTAAATCAAGACTTACGAGATGCGCAAATTCGTGTATCAACGAATAAATAACCCCGTCTCGATCCAATACCTCCCCGTCCGGATACGCGTCAACAATATCAATAAGGAGCCGCCATGCCCCTTCTTCGTCAGCCGGCTCAACAGCCGCCAACGTATTGGCTCGCCCGTCAGACACAATTAATAACTCAGCAACTTGCTTACTGTACACTTTTGGAAACAAGGTTTGAAACAGACGCCAGAGCTCAAGATGTTTTTCCGTATCATGAAGGACCTGATCCGCCGTATCAGTAGTGGTTTCTACCGGCTGTACATTACCAGACGTAACAACATAGCGTGCGAACTCGGTCAACTCCTCTTCACTAGCATCAAGTTCCAATAAACCTTGTTCCGCTTCATAAAGCTCCTCAGCTCGCCTGATAATATCCGCTTCCATTGCTTCACATTCTTCATAGGAAGAACATCGAATATAACATAGTTGCTCTACCGGATCATATGATTCACCGTAATAACACTCTTCCGGCGACTGTGTTTCAAAACCAAATACCGGATAATATCGTCCGGTTTCTTCATCAAAATATCCACCACGAACAAATAAAAAAGAAAGAACCATTATCGCAATCAAAATACTAAAAATTTGTATAGTGTTTCGTTTCATAAGTATAAATTTCGGGTAATAGTAACCCTTCAGACATACGTTTACCTTTTTGCAAAAAAGAATTGTTTATCTATCTTTCAAAATCCTTAGTATTTCGGGTAATCATTTTCTTCTTTCTTCTATAAAGCAATCCACCATAAATAGTCAACAAAAGAAAAGCATTTCCAAAAAGGATAATCGGATGTGACCACGGAATACCGTCCAGACGATAAGATGAAATGGGCCACAAAAAAGGCGTTGCAAAAAAAGACGTTGAATGAGTCGGGATATCCATAAAGATATGCAGTGGCCAAGCTAGCATTTCATATAGTGGTTTTTTTCGCCAGAACCATACCAAACCAAACGCAAAAACAAACACAAACAAGCTATGGGTAATACTATATAAAACATGTACATAATTTGGTATCAGTGTAATATCCGGCGGGACCATTGACCAATCCGGACCGGAGACCAGCCCGAGAATTGACAATCCCATGAATATACCGAAAGAAAAAATATCCGGCGCCATACCAAAACCAAAAGCCAACCAAAATCGCTTTTCGCTTTTTAGAAAAAAACTCACACCTCCCCAAAGTCCGTGCGATAAAACATCCATAAACTCTATACTCTATGTAAGAAACTCAATATATCATTAATCTCCACAATTCTCTAGGCAGTGCTTAAAAAACACTGCCAAACAATTGTTGAGCAGTGTTTATGCTTTGTTCATTTTTGGAGCCATTGCCAACATATAGAGTGCAGCAAGTCCGACAAGGGTATATACCACTCGAGACACGGCACTCATGTCGCCAAAAATAGCAGCTACGAGGTCAAACTTGAAAACTCCAACGAGTCCCCAGTTGAGCGCGCCTACCACGACGAGCACGAAGGCGAGCCAACTTAACCAATTCATTTTCATACGATAAAAACGTTATAAATGAATAAGTCGACCTTTGATACAATTAGTATAGCAAAAATCCTTTTTTTCTTCTATATTAAGCTATTTTATCTGTGGATAACTATTCCTGCAATAACTGTTTATACCGTTCTTTGAGCTTGAGTAACTTTGGGTATATAACCAACTGACAATACAATTTCTCCGGATTTCGCTCAAAATATCTCACGTGCTCCGACTCTGCTAAATAAAATACCTGCAACGGCTTCACAACAGTAACAATTGGATGAGGAAAGACCTGTTCTTTTGTTAAATTCTTAATGTATTGCTCAATTGTTTGTCGCTGATCTTCAGAAGAATAAAGAATAATTGATCGGTACTGTGGACCCACGTCATTTCCCTGACGATCAAGTGTAGTTGGATCATGAACAGTAAAGAAGACATCAAGAAGTGCTGATAGTGAAATTTGATTTGGATCATATTCCACCCGCACCACTTCCGCATGTCCGGTAGTCCCGGCGCATACTTGCTCATATGTCGGATCTGGCGTATCTCCTCCAGCGTACCCAGGAACAACCGACACAACTCCGCGTATACGAGAAAAAGCCGCCTCTGTACACCAGAAACAACCACCACCGAACGTAATGACATCAGTTACTTTATTCATATATTATAAGTAAATGGACCACAGATCAAACAGATAAAACGGATGTGTACGGATCCGTATAGATCCGTTCCATCCGATAAATCCTCACTCAAAGCGGGCAAACATGATCTATTAAATGGTACTTCTCGGAATAAACTTCATCGACAATGAATTCACACAATGTCGAGTATTTTTTTCGGTAAACTGCTCACCAATAAATACATGCCCAAGATGCCCTCCGCAATTGGCACAGATAATCTCAGTTCGAATTCCATCCGCATCTACCTCTCGCTTTACCGCTCCCGGAACTTCCTCATCAAAACTCGGCCAGCCACAACCGGAATGAAATTTACTTTTTGAGTCATACAGTGGCGTATTGCATTTACGACAAACATACATACCATCCGCAAAATGATTATCATATTCACCGGAAAATGGCGGCTCAGTGCCTTTTTGTTCGATGATGAATTGTTCTTCGGGAGTAAGGTTGTTCACATGTTTAAGTTGGCAAGTTTATAAGCTGGTATGTTTACTGTCGATAAATACGTTTTGGTATGAGTTTACTTTGTAAAAGTGTGTGTAATAGCATAACTTACTTTGAGTTCTTCTGCTGTTTTTTGTCTATTAACTCATTTTGTATTTCCTGTACCCTTGCATATTCTTGCGGAAAATTATCCCTAAAAACGTTCACGGTGATTTCCGACCATTTTCCTTGCAATAAATACGTATAAAATTCTTGCCAGTTACTTTCAACACTGGCACGAAACAGACCGCCCCGCCCGATCTTATCCCTTCCTTTTTCTCTTAAAACTTCTCTGTCTTCCGCCCCATTCTCGCGCATTTCTAACATTTTATTTGCCACATCCCTCATTTGTCTTTGTACCTCAACCGGAAGATTCGTAATGATTTGATGTACCCGCTCATGATCAAGTAATTCTGGAAACCGTTCACTTTGCAAAACTTTTTTTCGAAACAAAATGATATTGGTTGTCTCAAATAATCGAAAATATTTCTCAATTTCTTCCTCTGTTTTTCCAATCCCCCTCATCCTTTGTTGAAAGGTTTTTCTTTTTTCTGGTGAATTCAGTCGGTTTTTATCTATATATCCACCAAGCGCAGGATTATATTCATTAATTCTTGGGTCAATGGTTTGAGAATAAATATCAAATACCTCATCAGGGATCACATATTCCCCTTCTTGTAACAGTTTTGTGTATTCATGAGGGTCTTCATCTCTACCTTCTGGCCTTGGTAGCAGATTGTCTAATTCCTCATATGACATACCCCTCAATGAAGAGGTACATGCTTCACCTGTCACTACAGTAAACATGCCAAGTGTAAGCATCTCCAAAAATTTTCTTCTGTCCATAATTATCGATGTTACATTAACCCTTCTTTTTATTCAACCACAACACCAGAAAAAAAGAAAGAGTAAATAAAATAGAGCCGAAAAAACAGCTTGAGGTAAATGGATTGAGAAGTGGCTTCCCGCCACAACCAGTTATTACACCCGGAGGATTGCCGTAAAATCGCACCGCCTCTATGACTACATTTCCCCAACCAAAGAGCATACAACCAAACAATATCGGTAAAAGAAGCGAAAGATGTTTTTGTTGTTTGTTCTGATTAGACTTACGAAGAAGAAATAGTGACCAGACAAACAACACGACAAAAGCTGTCGCACCCCAAAAACATGGCGTAAGAAATGGATTGGTAATAACGCAATCCTGAAACTTAAAAATTGTTCCCTCTAAATCATAAAATACCCGAAACCCCTGAACATTTGTTACCCATGCAATAACAGAACCCAAAAGAAGGAACAAAGAAAGTAAATATAAAAAGTATTGTTTTTTCATACCAAAAAGTGAGTTAAACACTTAAAAAACACTCGAGCGCAAACTTGTCACCCCACATCGAAATAACCAACACACCTACCAACTGACCAACTTATTAACTTACCAACTTGTTAACTTACCAACTTGTTAACTTACCAACTTGTTAACTTGCCGACTTGCCAACTCAAACCTCCCCTCGTAAATACGCCTTTCTCGCTTCTTCGGGAAATTTTTCAATGGCATATCGAAGCATGGTACGAGGCATTATTTTATAGCGCGGCTGAAGAAACTGTACCAAGGTTGCAATATCTCGCTTTCCCATTTCTCGGAGCATCCAGCCCACGGCTTTATGAATCAAATCATGAGAATCGCGCAACAACAGTTTGGCAATGTTGATAGTATCGGTATATTGTTTTTCCCGAATAAACGCAAACGTGGAAACAATAGCAATTCGCCGTTTCCAAAGAGAGGATGAACGGGCCAGTTCCGTCAACACCGATCGCTCCTGTTTGCACGGTAACAAATACGCCCCTACAATTTTATCAGCCGAAAGATCTACCAAATCCCAGTTATTGATCCACTTGGTGGAACGAAGGTAAAAGCGAAATATTTTTTCTTTTGTTTTTTCATTTCCTTTTTGAAACTGGGACACCAGTATCAATAACGCAATCAATCGTTCTTCATGAATTGATGAGTGCAACAATGTCTGTATTTCTTTGAAAGAAAGATTATGATACTCCTTTGCGATACTTCGACACTTTGGAACAACAATCCCTAGAAACTGATCACCTTCACCATACTGTCCTTTTCCGGTTTTAAAAAACCACCTATACACTTCCGCCCGTTTGGGGTCAGCAGCACTGACAATTGCATGTTTTATGGCTGTGATCATATGTTTTATTTTTTGGGAAGTAATGGAAAAAACCGACTCGTCTGCCGAGCATATGCCTCAAACTCCGGATGTTCCTTCATTTTTTTCTCAAGTAGTGGTACACCGGAAACAAACAAAATAAGTACGGTAATTGTTATCGGTCCGATAACGGTCAACCATCCAAAGGGAACAGACAGAGCAATGATCCATATTCCCCACCATTGAGTTACTTCTCCAAAATAGTTTGGGTGACGACTATACCGCCACAATCCGTTTCGCATCAAGTGCCCTTTATTGTTTGGATCTTTTAAAAACTGAGATAACTGCCAATCACCAACCACTTCAAAGAAAAATCCAACCAACCAAACCAGCACCCCAAAGAGATCAAGCCACCAAAAACGAAACCCCTGATACGTGTTTATCACCAAAACCGGTGAAACAATCAAAAGGAGCAAGAAACCTTGCAATATATATACTTGAACGTATGAACGAACAACAAACCATTTCCCCCATTCTTCACGCCACTTTTGATATCGATAATCCTCCGGCTTTCCACGTTGTCGAAAATAGATATGACTTGCCAGCCGAATTCCCCATATCGCAACCAAGACCGTTACCAATAATGCACGATCACTAAACGGCTGATGAAAAACAAGCGGGACTATGGCCGCCAGCACAAACCCAATACCCCAAGCAACATCGGCACTATCATTTCGTTTCCGTAGGAGTGAAATGAAAAACCATACGGTCATGTAACCAAAAATGGCCAGCGCACTCACTCCAATTGTTTGAAAAATGTTTATTTCCATATTACAAAACAATACGTGTTATCGTCACCGCAGCATACGACACCAGCCCGGTCAATAAAGCTCCCCATAGCATATCGATCACCGTCATGGCAATTGGCCAATCTTTGAGCGTTGCCAAATTTGTCAGATCATATGTCCCGTATGCCAAAGCTCCAACTACAGCGCCCATAAAAAATACGCGTCCCACTGAATGAGACTGCTCTATGGCTGGAAAAATGACTACATATACCAACCCGGCGGTATAAAGAAGATAAAATAGTCCGGCAGCGTACCAATTTGGTGTCGCAGCCATAAGGTGTCCTATTGACGAAGCATAAAAACGCTTGGCAACGATTCCTAACCAAACTCCATCGATAATCAATAGAGATAGTAGCGCTGACCCGTATGACAAAAGAACTGTTTTCATATCGAAACACACACTATTACGACTTTGCCGGTATTATTGCAAAGCGGTAAATAAGAATTAACGCTCATAGTATAGCATATGTTTTACGAGAAAAAAATCTTCCGTATGTACGGAAGATAAAAATTTGTTTACCTATGAGCTAAACTCGAATGTGAAATTATCAGTAATCGTGCTAACCGCAACTCGTCATAAGAGTATTCATCTCCGAGCAGTTCCTTAACCGGTGTGAGTTTGCTGTCTCCCGCTCGCTGAAATGCCTGTTTGATAACTTGAAAGCGGTCAGCCCTAAACTCAATATGATTCAACGATACAGTTTCTCCGGCACGCAACAGTTTTTCAATATGTGACATAACGGTTGATTCTGCCATTCGTCGTTCTTTGGCGACCTCTCCAATAGTTCTTCCTTGTTCAATAAGACTTTTAGTAATCTGGTACGTCGAATCGGTTTTGATGGTTCGCCGTTCAGTGGATGTTTTTATTCGACGAGGAATTGGCTTTGCCTGTTTACCGGTTTCAATGCAATATGTTTTAATATGTGAAGTAAACGATTCACCAAACTGCACCAACTTTTGATCTCCTACCCCAGTAATCTTGGAAAACTGATCGAGATCAGTAGGAAAATAAGTTGCCATTTCCATAAGTGACTGATTTCCAAAAATTACAAACGGCGGAACACCAGCTTCATCAGCCAGTTGTTTACGCAAATCGCGTAACCGTTCAAAGAGAGTATGATCAACGTCAACCGGCTCAGCATGTTCGGAAGCAGTCGAAGCGTTTCTTTTCGCCGGGCGGACCAATTCTAAAGAATCACGTCGCATCAACCATTCTCTCCCCTGCGGAGTTAAGTACAATGTAGGATATTCTCCATCTTGTTTCAAGATTAATCCAGCTTGTTCAATTTGTCGAATAAGTACTTTCAAATCTTCCTTGGAATATTCTCGACCGACAATTCCAAATACGGATAAATCTTGATGCCCTCGCTCACGTACACTTTTTATACGAGAACCTTTTAACACCTCAACAATGTAGCTACCCCCATATTTTTCTCCGGTTTTTTAGAATCGCTGAGATAATTTTTTGGGCTATTTCAGTCGCGTCAAATGTTTCTTTCGGAGTTAAACAAGCATCACAATTACCACACTCATCGGCATGATACTGATCACCAAAGTATTCCAGTAAAAACGTTCTTCGACAGGCTCCCCGCTCACAGTACGTCACAATGTCAGACAATTTTTCTGAGGCACGCTGCCGCTCGGCATCATCTTCGATTTGCTGAATAAAATAGCGATGTTTACGGATATCACCCGGAGAGTAAAAAAGAACACAGTCACTCGGCAACCCATCACGTCCGGCACGTCCGGTTTCTTGATAATACCCTTCCACTGACTTTGGGAGATCAGCATGAATGACCAACCGCACGTCCGGCTTATCAATTCCCATACCAAAAGCAATGGTCGCGACAATAATAGAAACTTTGTCCCGCACAAATTGTTCTTGGGTATACCGTCTGGTCTCAGGATCAAGACCAGCATGATATGCCAGCGCATTAAACCCTTCCCGATTCAGATCAGCCGCCAACTCTTCGGTGTTTTTTCGAGAAAAGGCATAAATAATAGTTGGCTCTCCTTTATATCTATTCAACCAATAACAGAGCCGAGAAAACGTTTCTCCTTTCGGTTCAACAATGTACGATAGGTTTGGTCGATTGAAGCCACTGGTAAAAATTTTTCCGTCATGCAAAGATAGCTGATTTATTATATCCTCACGCACTTGTTTCGTAGCTGTAGCAGTGAGAGCAATCACCGGAACAGTGGGAAATTCCGAGCGTAATACTTTTAAATTTCGATAGTCCGGGCGAAAATCATGTCCCCATTCCGAGATACAATGGGCCTCATCAATGGCAATGAGTTGAATCGGTAAATGTTTCAACCACTGTTGGAAAGAAGGAATCGCAAATCGTTCTGGAGCAATATAAAGAATGCTGAGCTGGTTATTTTTTACCTGCTCCTGAATCTGACGGTGTTCTTCATATGACAAACTACTATTGATATATGCCGCTGCTATGCCGTTTGTCCTCAGTGCGTCTACCTGATCCTTCATAAGAGCGATAAGCGGAGAAACGACTAGTGTGATACCGCCAAGCGTTAGTGCCGGAAGCTGATAACAGAGCGATTTCCCTCCACCGGTCGGCATTAAAACCAAACAATCCTGTTTGTTCAGGACTGTCTTGATAATATCTTCCTGCATGGGGCGGAAGGTATCGTAGCCAAAGTGGTGTTTGAGAAGATCGAGCATAGAATATGCTTGATAATATCATATTGGACTCCAGGCGACAAGCCAGTATGCACTACATAATTGATAGATCTTCGGATAAAACGGATTTAACTAGTTTGAACTGATCTTTTGTATTGGTTTTCGAAATACTGACGTCGAAATTCCGGTTTGATACCAAAGTTAAACAAGAATCCTATTTCTTTATCTGTTGCACGAAGATAATTTTTTAATTGTAACTCATGTTCTAAACATAAATTTTCAGCCGCTTTCATCTCAATAATAATCACGTCTTCTACTACAATATCAGCATAGTATAACCCTACATCGTGCTCATGATAGAAAACTTTTATTGGAACCTGACGTTTTCCATGTATTCCTTTTTCTTGCAAACGAATAACATAGGCATTCTCATATACTTTTTCCAAAAATCCAAACCCCAGCTCATTGTACACATCATAATAACAACGAATTATTTCATTTGTTAGCGCTTCATGTTTCAGCATAAAAAATCAGCTTTAATCGGTTAAATCCGTTTCATCCGAAGGTCTATATACCTTCACTAATTTTAAAAACCTCCTCCCCTGTATCATTCTCATCTAACGATTCATTCTCTTCCGGTACCACCACTTCTTCAGCTATCTCTTCAACAATCACAGGCGTTTCTTCAATCAATTCCTTATTTACTTCAAGCACTTCTACCGGCTCTGGTAACTCTTCCACCACTTCTTCCACCACCGGTTCTGGTTCAAAGGTAAACAGTTCAAGCGGCCACCAACTAGCAATGGTGTTGATAAAATGTTCAATACCCATGCGTAAAAACGATACCACCGCCCCGAGCTTGGCCATCACCCCATACACCATGTTTTGAAAGGTTGTATTTTCCACTGTCACCATTCCACCTTCAACATATATACCAGCTGTTTTGTGGCTCGGATCGGTTTGCAGTTCATCAAAACGAAGGACACTATCACGAACCGCAATAGTTGACCCATATCCTTCAATGAGATTTCCACTCATCTTACTGGTAGAAAATGATACGTCTTCAAACGTAAGTTCGGAATTATTAGATAAAATCATTCCGCCTTTTTGTGATGTGAGTGCCCCATGATTTCCACCGGAGATAGTTGTATTTTGTATCCGAGATGTAGAATTGTTAAAGACAATTCTATTCCAAGCAGCACCATTCAATCCGTGAATGATAACCGGCTGTCCACCTACCCCACCAACCTCAAATGTTCCATCAACGATAATACCGCTGTTGGTGGTCATCTTGAGTTCCGTACCCGGATCAACGGTTACTGTTACTCCCGGCTGCACAGTTAATCCGTCAACTACGTACGGGTGCTCAGCGGTCAATGTCGTACTTGATACAAAAGAAATATTCCGCAAAGAAATTGCATTACTCCTGTTGTTTTGCAGTATGTTTTGACCCAACAAACTCCAGGCATTCCACAATACAATCGGTCCTTCCGGTCCTACAAACTGTTGAAATGAAGAATTCTTAATACTACTCACCACCCCTGTTCCTTTTTGTTTATACCCATACCGTCCATTGATGAATGTGGAGCCGGTAATATGTGTTTCAGCTGTTTTTCCCGGAGTACTTTCCGTCCAAACCACTGCTCCATAAGATTGGTCTGTCACTGGGAGATAGGTGTTTGAAAATACACTATTGGTAATTGTAAGCGTACTGTCAATATTTCGAATGACATTGGCTGCTTCGAGATTATTGAAAACAGTCAATGTTTTTGAGTCTGGATACCCACCGTAATAAAATTTTGCGTTATTAACTGTTGCCATACCACCCTTTACCACTTGAATCCGCGACCAATCTCCAGCTGTCGGTTCGCCGATGTTTGCCCAGTATACCGATCCGGCGTTTACCCTATCTCGGCTTGAGGTAAAGATAACCGGTGCCTCTGCTGTTCCATTGACCATCAGCGTTCCTGAAACTTCGAGATAACTCTCTTTACCCTTCCCAAGCACCACTACCCCCGGCTCGAGCACCAATGTTTTTCCAGCCGGAATTATTGTTCCAATGTCCAATACATATGGACTGAAACGGTTTGAAAGTGTTAACGTACCGGAAGCATCAAACACATCAGCATAATAAAAGTCCGGTGCACGCAACAACCAGTGTCCGTTGTTTGGTTGGCGCGGTGACCCAAATAATTCACCACAATTATTTGTTCTCCCAAGAACCGGAATATGTTGATTCGTCCGCCAATTGTCAGTCAAACTTCCCGGCAAATACGAACTCACCCGTTCCATGGAACGATAGAAATTTTTACTTGGTCCACCAGTTTGTGTACCTGCCGGCCATTTGTCAACAAAATTCACTTCGTCGACTATTTCACCCACGCTATTCCGTAACGTTAACCGTGCGCCATCATTTGGCAAAACAATATTCTGGTATTCATGATCAATCGGAAGGTCTATCACAGCTGAACGGCTTGATGCTTTTCGAGCCAAAAGGTAATATGACCGCGGAGAAACAGAACCGGTCGGTGTAAGCGTATTCATCTGTCCGGATTTGTTTTCAATCGTCACTGTCCAACCGGTCAAGTCGATCGGATTTTCTGTTGGGTTGTAGAGTTCAATCCACTCATGATCTCGACATCCACCGGTTGCCTTATTCATCGTCCCCATCCAGTTTACTTCATTGATCACTAGTTCTTTTGTATAATCAACATAATACGTCTCCCCTTCTTCTCCACCACTCCACTCCGAAATATTGTACGCCCGATCCCGTGCGCGAACTCGAATCGCATATATATCACCAAGATACGCTTCAAAATTATATTCTGTTTCCGCCGTATCTGTAAGCACACGTTCCCACTCATTTGCTTCGTTCCCCATCAACTTTCGCTCTACGTCATACGACATTATTCCACTCAACGTATCCGAAGAAATCCACGACACCGAAACATACGTCGGATCTGTTCCGGTTTGGGTAATTGTTACACCAGGAGTATCTGGTGGCGTAACGTCAAATACATACCCAACGCTTGTAGTCGCAACCACTGCTCCAGCGGCATTTTTCCCCTGCACCTGAATCATCTGCTCACCTTCCGATAGATTGAACCGCAAAAGCCAACCGGTACTTGTAGGATATTCCACCTCAGCGTCCATTCCCACCAACGAAACACTTGCCACCCCACTCGTTCGTTCACCTGCTATTATGATTGGATTTGCGTTGGTAATGTACGGCGTGTGATCCGGTTCAAGAATGGAAATTTGCTCTTCTACTTGCTCGTCTTCGGTTTCTTCTACCTGTTCATCTTCTTTAGGAGTGCTGGTTGGACTTTCAATGTTAGCATCGATATCAATGTCATTATTGTTTTCATTTCCTGTATCAACAGAATTATCATCTTCGTATTGACCCTCATTTATAGAAGATCCCCCACCACCGGAAAAGTATTGTGGTATGTTTTTAATAACATCAATAGTATCATAGGTGATGTCTTTCACTGTGTCCGTAGTTTTCTTAACTGTTTTTTTGACTACCTGTTTTGTTTCGTTGTATATGTCGGCAAAAAAGTTTGGATCGTCGATATCTGTTGGACCACCGGTTCCAGCTGGTTCTTCATTTTGAACGAGGGGTAAACTGTCCACTTGTTTAATTTGAAATATGTATTGCTGATTTCCCACTTGATAAAAATTGTTTTGTACGTCTTGTCGTACAATCATGAACGGTAAGGTAATGGAAGTTTCATCTTCAGGAATTGCAATGACAAACGTAAATGTTCCTATACTACCAGGAGAAACCTGTTCCTGATCAAGGAGAGCCGGTCGCAATTTGGTAAACCAACTTTCAGTGACGTACTTGCTATTTTTTGCTTTTCCTCCGACGACATTCACCGAAATATCCTTCTTTTTCCAAGCTACAGTTCCGCTATTTTTTGCTTCGAGCTTCAATTCTACCGTCTTCGTCCCTTTTAGTACCTGAACTTCTTTTGGCGAACCAACCAGCGTAGCGGTATATGTGCCGTTCTCGACGACTTCTTTTGGTTTTTCGAGATTATTCTTCGGCTCACCAGCATCCTTTGTCGGAACATCATTATCTGGTTTCGGTTTCTTCATCTGCTCAATGACATTTTCCAATAAAAAAGGAGACTGCTCAGCAAAGACGGCAGTCTCCTTATTTGATGACCAGAAGTTGGAGAGGAATTGTGGATTTGTAAATGGAGAAAGAATGATGGGACTTGCCAGGTTGTTTGAAGCAGGTTTTTGTTGGGGATCATCCGAAAGACTCAAGTAAGAATTTTTTTCTATAAAAGCTAAAATTTTGTATCTATGTGGGGCATGATCATGTTTACCAGAGTAACCACTACCAACTCCGTCTAAAATTTCGTTCTCTAAAGCATTTTTATCTTTAATTTCAATATGTAGATGTGGTATCCACTTACACATTTTTCCAATTTCTCCTATTTTTTCTCCTTTTTTAACAACCTGCCCATTCGTAACAGTTAAGTTTGTTAAGTGTCCATATTGACTAAAAACAACCTCCGGATTTTCTTCTACTGGAGAATTAGGAAGATATAGATCCTTCGTAAAAAAATTGCCCTCCCCTTTTAAATCATGTTTTATGATGACAACACCTCCCCAACCTCTTGCACTATCAACTTTCTTTAACTCACCATTAACTTTTTCAAATTTATCACACAAAGGCCAATTTTTCACCAACTCTACAACACCATCTGCTACAGCATATACTGTATCACCTGGATCAGCACCATAATCTTCACCTAAGTGACCGTAATACTTGCTCCAACTACCTCCTAAGCGAACAGTTTGTACCAATTTCTGATATAAAGGATAATCAAATGGCTTTAACTCTACACTAAAAACAAAACTAGGATGAAACAAAAAAAACAAAATAGTTATTAAGATTTTTACATACCCTCCCATAATAGATTAATTAAAAGTTAAGCCTGAGATTATCTCTTCAGGATCCTTTAGAAAGTAATCAATAAAATAAATTTTATCTTCTATCCTAAAAACCAAATGTCTTTCTAAATATCCAAAACTCGGGACAGTTATTAAAAATACTTCACCAAGATTAGGGTAGGTTTGACTTGTAATAGTATATTCCAAACCATATTCTTGCTCTTCTACCCATTCCTTAACCCAATCCTCGAGATTCTTTTTTTCATATAAAACAACTATTTTATATTGTGGTAAAGCCGCACCCCCTTCAATTTCTACGTTTTTTTTAATTTCTTCGTTAATGGTAAGAACCCCTTTTTCATAACCTACACTAGAACTTAATGATGTTAACAAAGAATAACCATCCAAATGATTTTTCACCCTTTTCTTCCCCCCCTCCTCAATCACCTCAACCCCCGGTGGCAAAGGATTTCCCACACTATCTACATCACCTTGCAAATCAGCGCTCAAACTCTTCAGCACCGGATCTTCTTTCTGATATTGCCAATAAAAAAAACCGCCGACGAGAACGACGACGAGAAACAAAACAATCCAGTAAAACAAGCTGGACCGAAAAAATGATTTGGATTGTGCCTCCTGCATATGGGTTGTTAAATAATAAATCAAATATCTTACGTTATATGCCTAAAGTGAGCTTTAGACTTACAAAGTATACCACAAAAATTATTCAGTACCGAGAAAAATGTGAATAACTATAGGTTACGCGCTTCATATAAACGAGACCAAACTTGCAGAAATAAATTTTTGATTTTTTTTTGTTGAGAAAAAAACTTCTGCATCTCTACGTGCAGAGCCAATACCCAGGGATAGTTTTTTTGCTGAATAACACTTTGCACTTTTATTTGTAATATCTCTTCTTGTTTCTGCATTTCACTCATCAAATTTTGTAAAGTAAATAGTTTATCCCTTAATTCTTGATAATAATCAGAAATATTTTCTTTCTCATATAGTTCGGCAATTTTAAGTGATAAACTACCAATCTCATTCATAAACATTATTACATTTTTAACAGTCTTACTAAACTCATTATGGAAAAATAAAACTTCATGATCAGGCAGCTGTTCATTAAAAATATGATGCAATTCTCTACCTGCTTCAAGCATAAAATTTCCTATAAACAAAAAATTTTCGGACCATGTTTTTTTCAGTTGGAAACTTTCAACCTGATCACTTTTTATCTCAGAAGATGCTTTCATCATCAACTCTAACCTATGTTTCATTCTAGACAGAAGAGTTGCAACTCTCTGTCTCACTCTCTCACGTGAAACATCCAGTACTTTTCCGGTTTCATCTAATGTTTTACCTAACAGTACCCTTTCTCTTAGATATTTCATATCCCTTTCACCCAAATCATTAACTACCGTTGGAAGAAGCGTATGTTGAACAAACAAATCCTCAGCAGGATGTTCTGGATCAAGTAAACTTTCTGCACGATTTGAATACAAATGAGTTTCGTTACCACCCTGAGAAAGGATTTCCATTGCCGCTGCTGCATTATTTCTAACTTTTTGATCACCACTCAGTAATCCCCGATTAATAGTCATCAAATCACTTGTAGTAGAACGCAAATTAACACTCTCTTCTTGTCTTAATAATCGCATCAGTCGATTAGTAGAAAGAAAACGATAGTTTTGTAGTTGATCTTTAAAAAGAAAAATTGTAGCTGCTTCCTCAGGAAAAAAAGCATACAAAAACTGCGTATACCCTTCATCAGTACTCTTAAATCCCAATCTCCTCAACAAAACTCGACCGCTACCAACAAATGACTCGTGAGAAAAGTGCGTTCTATTAAAATTGAAACGACTCGCTAATAGTGCAATAAGCATGAGTTTTTTTTCTTTAGCATTTCTGGAAAATTGCCTTAATCCGGTCTCCAAAATTGATCGTAAAGTGTGGGGTGAAGCTACCAATTCTTTTCTTGCCATAAAGTGAAAATCTTGTAGATCAGCCACTAATCGAACCGTAAGATTATCAATTGAAGGTAATTGATATTCTTCGTTTTGGGGTTTCTGAATCTCTTTATCCGGTGACATGATTCTTCCAGGTGGCAAAACAATATCTTCCTCTAATGAAAAAACCTCTCCTGGAAAAATCGGTTCAACCGGAAGGTTTTTTGGGACAACCGTAACAATAGTGGCTATCTGTTTATTATCAGTTTTAGTGAGTGGTCGTGTATATTTTTGTTGGGCCAAAACAGGTGAAAAAGTTGGTGCTAGATCAATAAGGTACTTACATCGCGGAGAATCCCATCCTTGTGTTAAAACTTTAACAGTAATAAGAGTATCAACTTCACCTCTATCAAATTTATCAAGAATTTTTTTTCTATGATTTTTATCTATCGTTCCAGTAATGAGCTCAGACAAAATACCTTTTTCTTCCATGTACTGCTGTAGTAAATTAGCCTGTTTTACACTGGCGCATGTTATAAGAGCTGGAGTATTAGCCATTGTCTGGGTTATCTTACGTAAACGGTATGCCAATTCTAGTACAGGAATTTGAGTATATATTTCACCTAGTTCTTCTGAATTAAAATCCTCTCCCTCAGATGATACATGCGAGGCATCTCGATCCATTTCGATAATACTGTATTGAAAAGGAGCGTACATATTTAACTCATACGCTTCTGGAATACTAAGTTCATGTATTAAAACAGGATAATACCTTTCAAGTAGTCGCTCTTCACTATAGTCGGGTGTGCCGGTTAAAGCTATTTTAACAGCTTCGGGAGAAAACGCTTTTCGTAGCATTTCTGTTCGCTGTTCGGTAGTCGATGTATGCCCCTCATCAAGAAAAACAATACCTGCTTGGTGAAATTCTTCGGGAAGATCTTTACCTATTTCTCCTTGTTTTTGTGCTTTTTGATACGTGCCAATGATAATATGAGCCCCCGAAACATCTTTTTTATCTCTACCTGTATAAGCTGCAATGTTTATCTGTGTCCCTAAATGGTCTCGAAACTCTTTTATTGCTTGTTCTACTAAATTCAGAGCAGGAACTAAGTATACAATTCTTACTCCAGTACGACGAACTATTTCAGCGGCAATACGCGTTTTACCTGTTCTTGGTGCGGCTACAATTCGTGCGTAATGGAATGATTCTGTGTCCAAAGATGGTTTCTTTTTTCTCTTAATTATTTCACGAAGATAATCTACGACATCAACCATGATAGCTTCCTGGTGAGAATAAAGTGTCTCGTCTCCAGAGACTTCAGAAAGACGTAGCACTCCTTCTTCAAGCTGTTCTTTTACAGAAGGCACAACTTTTTTTTCTGGTAGCTCTTTAGTGGCAGTTCTTTGCCTTTTTTCTATACGAGCACCTTTAGTACCACTATTCTCTGCTGGTGGTACTTTTGGAGAAGATTCACCCTTAGTTGTTGGTTCATCGGAAGAGCGCCTTTCTTCTTCAATATCCCGAACCAATCTTCTTCTTCTTTTACCTAACCCATCATTTGGCATATATAAAATGTTAAAACTCTATTTCTCAACTATTATACCACACAAACCGATACTCTTTCTTCGCCCACAGACCAGCATAATCAACTCCAATTCTCAGCGTCTGAATAATCTCATTCGATGGAACTGCAATACCATGATCCTCAATCCACAGTCCACTGTTTTCTTCGCTTTCATCCCAGTTAACGTTCGATCTATTTGAAGGTGTTTCGTCAATCTTCCGGGACCAGAAATACCGGAAGTGCCTCGAATCAGCACTGCTGCCGGATACCCGGCACTTCGTGTCACAATATTGAGCATATGATACATACCATACACCAAATACACATACCACACTCCACCCGGTTCATACATAACTGCCGTTCGAGGTGTTTTGCCTTTTGACGCATGACACGCAAGATCTTGTTCCCCATCGTATGCTTCTACTTCAGTAATAAAAGATTGAGACAACGTTCCATCCGGCAAACGACGAACCAACACCTTACCGATCAATTCCGGTGCTACTGTTAGAACTTACCTCTGAAAAAAGGAGGTAGATAATTTACCCATGCATGTGTAATTACATACTTACCGCCATACTGCGTTCACTAATTACAAGCAACTAGCTACTAGCTACTAACTCCTTACAACTATCACACTAAATACTACCCTCACTCACTCGTCACCCCATCCCAGTGTTCATCAAATTCATCCGCTTTGGTAGGTTGAACAATACCATCTTTATGTTCCGGAGGAGAGTACACACTATAGAGCTTCAACTCATCTTCCCCGATATTGACCACATTATGTCTTGTGCCTTCAGGAATAACAACTGCGTCGTCAGCACGTAACGTGTGCTCCACTCCATCGAGCGTTACTTTGGCTGTCCCCTGCTCTAGGCGGATAAACTGATCCAAGTCATGCACCTCTTCTCCAACCTCATCTCCCGGTTTGAGACTCATGAGAACCAACTGACTATGTTTACTCGTATAGAGAACTCTACGATAATCGGTGTTTTCAATAGTTGCTTGTTCAATGTTGGTGATGTAGCCTTTCATATAATTTTTGTTAAGAATAAAAGTTGTAAGACATAGTTTTTTTATTTGTACAACAAATTCACCCCATCAATCGTCACTATGTATTTTACAATACTTTCCAATTTATGCAATATTTTAATGAGTAACTACTTTTTAATGAATTTCCCCGCCGCACGTGTCCGTCTTACCTGTCCGTCTTGTTTATCCGTCTTGTTTATCCGCCTTGTTTATCCGCCTTGGGTGAAGGTGGAGGTGGAGGTGGAGGTGGAGGTGGGGCTGTGGGCGGATTAAAACGGTATATCTTCGATCTCTGACTTATGAAAATTTCCAACTGGATGAACCTGATCATCTATCTCAACCGTATTATGCGATCCGCAATGAGGACAAGAGATGTCACAACAATTCTCCGCAAAACCACCCATATCATCTATCCAAAACGAGCCACTTTCACTGAGGCGCATATGTTCAAAAACACTTTCAGGTAGATTCTCGTATCGCTTTGTTTTCATCATACCTAGTGCTTCTTTGAGCCAAGCACTCTCATACTCTATGTCCTCTTCCACCTCCTGCAAACGAGCCTGACAACCATGTATATCACCCATATATCGATATTGCCATTCTACCTTCTTTTTGGTGTTTTGCTTTTTCATGAGACTGTCATAAATCTCTTGTTCCAACTTATCTTTTTTTATCAATACACTCAATCGATCAGCTTCTGCTAACAATTTAATCAGATGTTCTTCTCGTTCATGAATTAAAAATGCCAATTCAAGATCACGTTCTTCTTGTTTATTTTTTGGGCTATAGTAAAAATATTCCGCTTCCCCATAAGCGATATTGGCAAATTCTCGTAGCTCCGTATTGTTTGTCTCTATGATAAACGAAGTCAGTTTATCAAGTGAATCTTTGGTTCCCTCATGCGCCCAATCGATAAGTTGTGGCATGTCTACTGCTGAAAAATCAATACTTTTTTTAGATTGTCTTTTACTTGTTTTTGATGCTACATTTGTTTTCTTTTGCTTCATATAAAACGGGCTAAAAAAATAATATCAGTTAGAAGTAGTATAAAGGCGGACCAACGACTCTTCCCAACCAAAAGACGTTTGCATTCCGCAAAAAACCCCAAAACATTCTATGCATTCCGAAGACAGTATAGCAAAATCATTCAACACCAAAACCAACTCTTCCATACAACTTCCCACAGTCCCGTCGGAATCATCAACACCATTCATAAGTTTTCGTTCCATTCGGATAAGAAGATCAACCAATATTTTTGCTGTCTGCTTACTTACCGGCAATTCTGACGCGAGGGCTGTTATACGTGCACACCCTTCTGACAACGATGATTGATAACGGAACCAAATACGTGACGGACCATCATAAGGTTTGATATATTTGAGCGCCACGGTAATCTGTTGTTTTACATCAAGTAATTCTTTGTTAGATAGTTCACCAATCTTTTTACTGCAAACTGCTTTTGTATATTGCCGCATGTCTTCAGCGGACACGGGCGCACCCTGAAGCACCACGTACAGAGCCAACGCTACCATATGTTTACACACCTCACCTCGCTCCCCGAGATAACACGTACAATCCCCATCCTCATACTGTCGATATCCAACCACCACACGATACGGTTCAGTACCAATAACAGTTGCTTGAAACCCATTCAAGCTCTCTTTTACATCTCGCACCTTTCCATTTTGGATTAATCCCACCGCTCGCTCATACGTTGCCGGGTCGGTACTAAACTTTATTTTGTTTAAATCATAAACAGGCGAATTCATATGCAATTAATTCAACACCCAAATCATATAATTCAGATAACTCGCAAAACTCACCCAGAGAATGTAAGGAACGAGAAGCCACGCCGCCAGTTTGGAGACTCGATAAAAAGCCACCATTGTCACTACGATAGCAAGCCAAAGAATGATGATTTCAATAAGTGCTGTCCCTGGATTTTGTAAACCAAAAAAGAGAATGGACCAAAGCGTGTTCAAAACGAGTTGCCCAAGAAATATCCCCAACGCAACCTTGACTCGTTTCTTTTCCAACCCTTCTTTCCACACCAAATAGGCCGCAACCCCCATGAGAATAAACAATATCGTCCACACCGGACCAAAGACCCAGCTTGGTGGATTGAGGGCCGGTTTTTCAATCGTTGTGTACCAGTTTCGAACAGATGAAGCAGTGAAAAAAGAACCAATGAACCCGGCGGAGAGGGACAGGAGGATGGTGATGGTGAGTTTGAGGGGGTTGGTGAGGGGCATACGGCCTTTTAAATGTTTCTTAATGCTTGATGACCAAAAAATATTACACATAAATATTTTAACGAATGGTACAGTAGCCAAGCACTCTTTCACTTATTATAAACGAGAACATTATTTTATTAAACCCCAATTATTCAGAAAATAGCCCATTTCGTGTTCCATATTTCCAAGATATACCTTTTCATCTCTAAATTTTATATTTACCCGATAGCGTTTGCCATATCCAACCTCCAAAATTGCTTTTTCGTGAACCTTCTTTTCAACTTCGTGAAATGGCAAAATCAAAAAATTGTTTTTCTTCTCGCCGTGCAAAACAAAAATGTAATAAATATTTCCGTTACTGTGGCGTTCAAAAGATACTTTGCGAATATCAAAAACATACGTATCAAAACGATTGAGATTTGAAGTTTTGACCTGTATACCAAACAATTGATTTTCTTTGACCGCCACAATGTCCATCCCCACATCTACACTCATGATACTGGCGTTGAAACCACGAAAAAGAAGTTCCGAGCAAACAAGATGCTCACCGGCTTTTCCGGTAAATCCTCCGGCAATAACAATTTTTTCTTCTTCCTCTTTTTCTGCTTCAATAATTTTTGGTGTTTCTTTGATTTCTTTCTTGTTTGGATTGAGCGCAAAAGTTCCAGGCGCGGTCCTCACAAAACTCGAGCCCTCGCCTTTGTTCTTGATATCCACTACAATTTGGGCGCTCATCGTTGCTTCCGGCGTCGCGCCTTCGGTTTCCAGTATGCCTGATTCCAAAGCCAACCGGGTGATTTCGGTATAATGCAAAGGCGTTCCTGTCTTTTTCAATATTTCAATTGCTGATTGTTTAAAGGTGTTCATAAAAGTCTACCTACCTACTTAACTTTTTCTTTCTTCCCCACCTTCCGCAACAAAAAGTTAAAAATCCGACTTCGCACATACTCTTTAGCATCTTTATTTTTATCCAACTTCTTATATAAGTCAAAATGATTATTGACCATATTTACCAGCTCATCATTGAAAACATCATCAAACTTAATTTTTGCTGCACTTCGCGTATTATTTTGAATTGCACCAGCAACAGAAGAATCTTCAAGCAACCTCAGACTCAAGCTATTCAATATAACCCGATCTTCCTGTGAAAAATCCGTGCCAAATTTATCATTCACATCTTTGATAATACTCGACAGATTCTCATACTCATCTTCAAAATTTCCCGCAGACCCTTTTGAGATCGGTTCAATCGTTCCATCTTCATCCTCAAGAAGCAGTGCCTGGGTCTCTTTTTTAACCAACTTATAAGAATCCATATCTACACTTTCAAGAACTTCTGTTGGTAGCGACTCTTTTCTGATTGGTAACTTCCTTTTCAAATACTTTCCAAATACATACAACTTCTCAAGATCGGTATCTTCAAAATCGATAATCTGTGAAATAAAGGCATACTTACGAATATAATCAGTCAAGACCTCACGAAAATCATTCTGCTCTTCTTCGGTTGTTTGTAAAAACCGATTGACATACCCATCTATCATACTATTTAAGCTATCCGGCTTGGCATTTTTAAAAAATGCCTCAACAAAGTGATCCACTTCATCAGAACCAAACAACTTAAATTTCAGTACATCTCGTTCCAAGTTATGCAGAACATTTGGATCAGTTTCTTCCGATAAAACCGTCGTCGTATAGTATGGTTGAAACGCTTTGATAATATCATCCGTATCATTTACAAAGTCAAGTACATAGACTTCTTCTTTGCCTGATGCACTTCTATTCAGTCGGCTGAGTGTCTGTACTGCATTCACACCACTCAACTTTTTATCTACATACATCACAGAGAGGAGTGGCTGGTCAAAACCAGTCTGAAACTTCTCTGCTACAATCATGAATTTATATGCATCTTTCTTAAACTCTTCAGCCGTACTTTTTTCTGATACACCATTCATACCCCCTTCAGTGTATTCTGCCCCTGCATCTTTTACTGTACCAGAAAAAGCGACCATTGCTTTGTACTCAAGGCCTTTTTCTTTCAAATAACTATCAAATGCTTGTTTGTACCGCACCGCATGCAGGCGAGATTTGGTTACAATCATGGCTTTTGCCTTTCCATTTAATTTTTGTGCAATGAACTTATCAAAGTGATCCACCATGGTTTCTACTTTTTTCCCAATCGCATGTTCGTGGCGTTCAACATATTGGAGTAACAACTGTTGCGCTTTCTTTTTCTTGAACTCCGGATCGTCTTCCACTTTTTTGAGCAAGGCAAAGTGTACCTTGTATGGTGTATAATTTTTTAGCACATCGAGAATAAACTTTTCTTCGATAGCCTGCTTCATGGAGTAGAGCGAAAATGGATAGAACTTTCCATCCAGTGGACTTTGTGTGCCAAATACTTCGAGTGTTTTTTGTTTTGGTGTTGCAGTAAAGGCAAAGAAGCTAATGTTATCTGTCTTCGCTTTGCGCGCCTTCATTTGTCGCAAGATAAATTCTTCCGGCGACTCTTCTGTTTCTTTGTCTTCTTTTATTGCTTCTTCAAGTTGTTTTTCTTCATCTTTGCTATCTATCATCAGTACATCTCGCAGACTCTTTGATGCTTCACCGCTTTGAGAAGAGTGCGCCTCGTCGATAATCACGGCAAAGTTTTTACCCGGAAGACTACCAACAACCTCATCAATTACTCCAAATTTGTGAATGGTGGTAATAATAATTTTTTCTCCACTCTCCAAGGCTATCTTTAGCTGTTGCGAATTTTCATCAATGGCCTTAACAACACCCCTTGTTTTTTCAAATTGCTTAATAATGTCTTGCAACATTTTATCCAGGACACGCCGATCGGTTACAACAATCACACTATCAAACACCTTTTTATCGTCAGCATCATGCAAACTTGATAAATGATGCGCAATCCATGCAATAGTATTAGACTTTCCAGATCCGGCACTGTGTTGAATAAGATAATTTTTCCCAGCCCCAACTTCCTTTGCATCGGCAACAATGCGACGCACGGTATCGAGCTGGTGATAGCGAGGGAAGATGAGTTTTTCTTCTTTGTACTTTTTACCCTTTGCGTTTACTTTTTCTTCTACGGTCAGGCAGATGAAGTTTCCAATGAGCTCGAGCACCGTATCTTTGCTCCAGATCTGCTCCCACATATACGCGGTCTTGTAGCCATTCGGATTGGTCGGGTTTCCTGCGGATCCGTGTTCTCCGCGGTTGAAGGGGAGGAAGTAGGTGCTATTGCCCGCAAGGCGCGTCGTCATGTAGACGAGGTCGGTATCAATCGCAAAATGCACGAGGCATCGTTTGAAGCTGAGGAGCTTTTCTTTTGCATCGCGATCGCTGCGATACTGACGAATCGCATTTTGTACTGTTTGTCCGGTGAGCTGGTTTTTGAGCTCAGTCGTAAAGATAGGAAGGCCATTCAGGAACAGCACCATATCAATACTGTTTTCATTGTCCTCACTATATTTGACTTGGCGCATGACGCTGAGGATATTGCTATTGTACAGTTCGAGTGTTTCGGGGTTCATGCTGCTAGCTGGGCGGAAGTAGGCGAGGTCGAGTTTGATACCACGATCTTTGACACCGTTTCGGAGTACCGCAAGCACGCCTTGGCTGCTGATCTCTTCATCAATGCGTGCCTGGACTTTTTGATCTACTGCATCGCCATGTTTTTCTGCCAGTTTTTCCCAAGCGTTTGGTTGGGTAGATTTAATAAACTCAAGCATGAGCTCGGTGTCCATGCAGAGCTGTTTGTCGTACTCTGCAGGTTTGCGGGTACGGTAGCCGTTTTGTTCGGCGAGGTATTGTTCGATTGACTCTTCAAAGCCGGATTCTTTTAGGTTTGTTGGCATATTAAAATGGTATATCATTAATTGTTATGTTCGTATTTTCTATCTTAGACTTTATGGGTCTCTCACTAATTTGAAAACCAAATTTTTCACAGAAATTCTCCCAGAGACTTTGTTCAATTTCTTGTATTTCTTTTCTTAGATATCCTGTTTCATCAAACAGTAGCATGTATAGTGGTGTAGATGTAAAAAAAGAACGATAAATTTCATGATTTGTTGTACTGGCTTCTAATATTTTCTTAAAATCATCGGTCGTTAGTAAATTTTGTATATCTAAAAGACGTTTAGCATTATCACCAGCAGATACAAAACTTTCACTATTGCAAAATTCTTCAACCGCAGTCATTTTAATACTCTCCAACTCTTCAAGTTCTATTTTATCTTTTTCTTCTTTTGTAAACTCAGGTATATCAGACAACCTATGTACTAACGTAATGTCTTTACCTTTTGTTTTGTCCTTAAATTCTTCTTCTAGCCACGGATCTATGCTGCCATCCCCAAATGCTTTTTTGTCATTAGACACAATTAGAAGCAAGGTCGGTCTATTAGTCGAGTTAGTATTTATATGTTCCAAAATAGACTCCCATATGAGTGAGTCGCCAATTTTACTGTCATACGGAGGGTTACCTTTATCAAATCTTAAACGAGCCTTTTCATAAAGTGATTCATTTTCAGGAATGTGTGTGCATGCTTCAAACAGTTTTTTCAAATTTTGATTCTGCCTACTTCTCTTACTGAGAAATTTTGTTTTTAATTTAGACTTTTCCTTTTCAAAAGCTGACTTTCTCGATTGGATAGCTTTTTTAAGTTTTTTATAATCTGACTCAAACTCTTGATAATTTTTTTGCAGATCCTCCAGTTTTTTTTCGTAGCCATTTATCTTAGATTCGAGAGTTTTTATTTCTGAGTAATGCCAATCACACCAGCGGTTTCTTGTAATTTCATCTTTTGTTTGCTGTGGCATCAAAATTTGGATTTGCTCGTTATTAGCCAATTTACATAAAAGTTCAACAAGGTCATCTGAGAACTGTTGATTTATAGAAAAAAGATGTCTATATTGATTGCTGTCTATGAATATATATTTCATACTACACCCTCACCCTCCCCGTCACCACATGCGAGATCAGAGAAGATTTATATTCTGTTAATAATTTGATTGATTGTTTTACTTTTTTGATTACCTTTTCTATTTCCTGAATTTTTTTATCAGTTTCAGCAACAATTTGTTTCTGTCTTTCAATGGACGGATATTCTAAAAACAAATTTCCCAATTGCGTAGGATTGATTGCTGGATAACTAACGCCAGTAGAATGAGCTACAACCAAGTCAACAAATCTTTTTGATAGTATTTTGTAGTAAAGATATTTTCCAAGCACTTTCTTTGTGGGAGTAAGTACAGCAAAACCTGTAGATACGATAGTATTATCTTCTGGATTTTCAAAATATGCTATTGCTTTTAGGTATGTACGTACCGTAGCGATAATAACATCATCATTTTGTACAATACGTCTCGCACGAGAAGGAGCATCTGAAAAGTTGACAATCTCTTTATCTATAATTTTACCTTTATTATTTACATTTCCTATATCAATGTAATTAATAGATAAATCAGGATAAGTAGTTTCTGGTAACGTTTCTATATTTATAGAACACACAAACTTCAACTTCTCCCGTTTCACATCACTAACACTTTCCACCGCCTCACTAATCACACTCTTTCTCTTCTCCTCCAATAACTCCACCAACCTTTTTTTACTATCAATAATCCTGTCAATTTTTTCAGTCTTTTCATCGAGATAGGTGGCGATGCGTTGTTGGGTAGGGAGGGGTGGAAGCGAAATAACAATTGATCCTAGATCATTATTTTTTATCTCTGAAAAAGTACTTCCATTGCCATGAAACTGAATAACTGGAATTAGTGAAGAAAGTAAATAGTACAAATATTCTGTATTAGTTTTTTTTCTTATCACAAGCCCCTTACAGCCTTGGTTTGTGGTACTGTCTACACTGTTTATTGCCAATAAACCAATTGGGGCCCTGCAAGACATTATAATATTACCTTGCGGAATTATCTTTGTTCCACAGGATAAATATCCTTGTTTTGTGATCTTTCTAAGAGTATCAGTTATATATTTTGATTTCAGCTTACTTAAATCTACAGGAGTAACCCAATTGATATCCCCATCCCAATATTCGAGGCTGTCACTTTTTGGAGTTGCACCATTTAAAATGTTAACTACTGATTTCAACTTTAAAACCTCCCACCCCTCTGGCACCTGCCCAAGCCAAGCAACACCACTATCGGTATAGCGGTCGTAGGGGGTGTAGGTTTTGGTTAATTTCAAACTCATATGCTTATAGACTTTTTAACAGGGTAAGCAACTCATTCTCCACCTCTTCAATCTCACTTTCAATCTCCTCGAGCGCTCGTGGTGGTTCATATGTATAAAAATATCGCGTCAGTGGAATTTCATACCCGACAATACCAACCTTGCCATCTTTCGCATCTTTTTTCTTTTCATCAATCCATGCATCTGACACATACGGTTTCACTTCACGATCAAAGTATTTATAGATGTCTTCACCAAGTGGGACATTTTCTGTATCACGCAAATTGCTATCTGCCTCTGGATTGCCTTTGCTGTCGGTGCAGATGTCAGCCGTCTCGTCTTGTTCAGAAAGCGCGTTCAATATTGCTTTTTTGAGCGGTACGGACAGCTTGATTGCTTTGAACTTCTCATCAAAAACTTTCATGAACGCGTCACGATTTTTGTACAGCGTACTGTCAAACGTAGTGAGTGTAACGAGGATAGATTGTTGCAACGCTTGTCCTTCTTCAATTTTCTTGGCGTTTTTACTTTCTGTGAGTTTGGTGAATTGTGATTCAAGCTTGAGCGCTTCAATGCGTTCAGGAGAAACTTGAAAATTAAGTCGAAGCGGTCTGTCGATAGTAATTTGTCGGTAACCAAAGTGCTCTGTTGGAAAGATTTTGCAGTGTTCATTTTCTTCAAACGCTTCGTAGAGTTTGAGAATCTTGTTTTTGTCTTCATCAGAAATTTCATGGCGCTTGTTGCCGAGTGATTTGCGCATTTTTTTGTAGAATGTGCGTGCGTCGATGAGTTGTACCTTTCCTTCTCGTTCTTTTGATTTGTTGTTTGACAGTAGCCAAACATAAGTATAAATGCCGGTGTTGTAAAAGAGTTGATCAGGGAGCGCGATAATAGCCTCGAGCATGTCGTTTTCAAGCACCCACCGGCGGATTTCACTTTCACCACCACCAGCATTGCCGGTAAAGAGGGGAGAACCATTCATGACAATACCAAGACGACTACCTCCATCAATCGGATTTTTCATTTTTGAGATGAGATGTTGTAAAAACAAGAGTTGCCCATCGGAAATTCTCGGCAGTCCGGCACCAAAACGTCCGGCAAAGCCACGCTCGGCTTCGCGTTCTACGGCTTCTTTGTCTTTTTTCCATTCGACTCCGAACGGAGGATTCGTGAGGAGGTAATCGAATGCTTGCCCTTCAAATTGATCATTTGAAAGTGTACTTGCCACAGAGTGGTCTTTTTCTCCACCTTTTATTTTGTCGGGGTCTTCACCCTTGATCAGCATATCTGCGTTGCATATGGCGTAAGTAGTGGAGTTGAGCTCTTGACCGTAGAGGTAAATGCTCGCGTCTTTATTGATAGTGTTGATGATATGATCTTTTGAAACCGTCAACATACCTCCCGTACCGCAACATGGGTCGTATACCGTTTTGATGATATGTTCTTGCTTCAGCTTGTTTTTATCAGGAGTAAACAATACCTCCACCATCATTTGTATTACTTCACGGGGCGTGTAGTGCTCTCCCGCAGTCTCGTTGCTCATTTCTGCAAACTTTCGGATAAGCTCTTCAAAAATGTAACCCATCTCGTGATTGCTTACTGCACTTGGATGCAAGTTTACTTTGTTGAGTTCTTTGATAATGAGATAAAGAAGATTCCCACCTTCAAGACGTGAGAGCTGATTTTCAAAATCAAATTTTTCAATGATCTCTTCAACATTTCTACTAAAGCTATTCATGTAGTGACGGAGATTTTTTGCTACATCATTTGGTGCGTCGAGAAGCTTATCAAAATCGTATTCAGAAATGTTATAAAAACCAACCTTACTTGTTTTTTTGAGGATTGGATCCACATCAACTTGTCCTTGCAGAGAATTGTATCGAGATAACACATCTTGTTTTGTGTCTTTGAGTACATCATCAAGCCGTTTGAGTACAACCAATGGAAGTATTACATCTTGATACTCATGTTGTTTCCATCCACCACGAAGCAAATCTGCAATTGACCAAATCAGGGAGGTTTTTTCGCTAAAGTTTGTCATATATTATTATTTAAAGAGATCAAGATACTTATGCAATACAAAAATACGATTCCGAGAATACCCGGTTTTTTCTGAAAACAATCCAATCTGTTCAAGATCAGCCGCAAGGACACTAGCAGTCTGGAAGCTACACGATAGTTTCTCCTCAATATCTTTTACAGTAACTACCGGATCTGAAAACAATTCAAGTAACAACCGTTTTGCATTCTTTTGTCGTCGCAAACCAACACCACCATCAATCGCTTGTTCGTACTCTTGTCGCAGATCAATAATCTTTTCAAAGGTCTCTGTCCCTTGTTTCGCGGTCTCCAAAACTCCGTTCAAAAAGAAACGGATCCAATGCTCAATATCATTATTTTGTCGTGGTCTGTCAAGCGCATCATAATAATCTCTTCGGTTTTTTTCAAAATAGTCGGACAAATACAAGCATGGTTTTTTGAGAAAACCAAGAGATACGAGATGCAAAGTAATTATCAGACGACCAATACGACCATTCCCATCCAAAAATGGATGGATCGTCTCAAACTGATAATGACCCAAGGCAATTTTTATGAGAGCTGGAATTTGCAGTTCTTGATTATGCCAAAATTTTTCCAAATCTGTGAGAAGATCGGGAAGATCATTATAATGCGGTGGAATATAATACGCATCTTGCAAAGACGCTCCGCCGATCCAATTTTGACTAGTGCGAATTTCACCAGGTTGCTTACTATATCCTCGTACACCGGACAGAAGAATATTATGTGCGTTTTTTATGAGACGTATTGATAAGGGGAGATGTGCAAGCTCAGCAACGGAATAATTGATTGCCTTGACATATTGCTGAACCTCTTCCCAATCATCACGTCGTTCGGGATCAATTTCTTCTTCTTTCATAAATGCTTCATCCAGTTCCGTCTTGGTGCCTTCTATTTTACTTGAAACATTTGCTTCTTTTGCCACATGCATTTTGATAAAAAAATCCACATCAGGTATCAACTGTGAGTAGGCATTGAGTTCACCAAGATACCGCATAGCCTCAGACAACAATAGATCAATGCGCTGATCTTTCCAAATAAATGGCTTGTTGATGAGTGTGGGCAAAAAACTCTTATACTGGTACTGCTGTTTATAGCTTCCAGCCACAAATTCAGAGGATTTCATATTTGAATATAACAATTTATATTCAAAGTAAACCATTTAAATTAGAATATGTCAATAGCATATTCTGTGTATAAAGAAGAGAAAAAGAACAAAAACACTAATTTTAGACAGTATTAAGCTATTCTTTTAACAATATATAAAATAGTTCACACCCCAAACTCCCTACTCTTCTCTCGTACCCGAGCCTCCAACTGCAATATATCAGTTTCAAATGGACCTCTTCCAGCAGAAATCATAAACGTAAACACCGGCAAACCTCTCAAAGTAAAAATAGTGTACGGCTGACGGCGAATCCACTGTTGAGCCTCAAAATTACTCAACCCATAATGAGCTTGGTATAATTTTGTTAGTTCAACCAGGTGCTGTTGTCGGAGAGAAACTTCTTTTTCCCGCAATTGATGTTCACGCTCACAGATATCACTCTCTCCGGTCAGTGTAGCCTCATTATGCCCTCGAGCACGTCTAATATCCATCAAAAGTCTTCTCTCCTGTGGTGAAAATTTTTCATCTGGAACCAAAACACGCACATCCGGCACACCCCGCTGTACTAGTGGCAAATATTCCTTAAAGGCAAATAACTCTCCTATCGTTCTATCGCACAATGCTTTTTCAGGAATAGTTTTACTGAGTTCAACTGAAACTTCAAAAAGTAATCCATGGATCTGTTCGGGAGAATTTCCTATGTCTCGCGTATATTTCTTTTGACCGTAAGGTCTTTCCACGGTGTCTTTTGAATTTGACATAAAAAGTATACTATATTTTTTTGAATTTCCGAGAATTCATTCCAACCTAAGATCAATCTATACGAAACCACCGCCAAACACGCCTCAACAGCAAAGAAACCCGACTCAAAAACCAATAAACATACAGACGAACATGCCCGAAGAACGTATTTTTTACTGTATGGACTTTATCCGCCGGAATGTCATTCATATCCATGACTTCAATCCTAGCATCTGGATAACGTTGCCAAATACTTTGACGAATCTCCTGTACCATACCCAAAAATTCAACCTCCGGAAAAGTGAGTTCATCAAGAATTTCTTTACGATTATCTTGCCGTTGCTTGAAAAGGACGAGCTCCACCTGACCATCGATGCGGAGTTTGCTGATAAAGCGATACATAAACACCCCAGCATCATCTGAGAGCCATTCGCTATTCATGAACTTATAAATTTGTTCACCGGTTTTGACTTCGAGAAGGGCTTGCATACATTTGGATTGATATAACTATTTCTTGAGAGACAGAAGAGTTGTCACAAGAGCGGTCATTTGGTCTTTTTTCTTTGGATGGCTTTCCGCAATAAGAAGGGTCAAAGCCGTCAATGCACTAGGGTTGATATTTTTCACCCCTTTTACTTTTGCTTTTCTGAGAAACCAAACAAACGCAAATGCACCGGATCGTTTGTTTCCATCTGTAAAGGGATGATTCTTTACCATAAAATAGAGCAAGTTTGCTGCCCGTTCCTCAGCACTTCTATAGACAGGTCTACCACCAAAACTCTGCATTACATTTCCCAGAATACCTTCAATACTCCCCGCCTGTCGCTCTGTCGCAAACAGTTCAGTTGCTTCACCTTTTTTGATCAACTCTTGTTTGAGCGTCGCTATTACCATCTGAAGCTCTTCTCCAGATACTTTAATCGTTTTTTTCGTTGTACCAATTGGTTTTAAACTCTCTTTGTCATACGCATCTAGCGCTACCCATGTCCCTGCAAATTCTTTTACCAGCTCAAGGATCGTATTTGGATCAAGCGCAATATGTTCGGGCAAAAGTTGTTGAATCTGTCGAACCGTATCCATGAATGCAGTATAGTTTTTGATGATTTGTTTCCGGTTGATGGTATACCCTTGGACCAAATGATCACGAAGTATTTTGGTTGCCCATTGACGGAATGCTGTCGCGGTTTTGGAGCTCACTCTACACCCCACTGAAATGATAGCATCCAGGTTATAATATTCTACTTGATACACTTTTCCATCCGCTGCAGTTGTTGCATATTTTGCAACAACTGCATGACGCTCCAGTTCACCATCTTTAAAGATATTTTTTAGATGCCGAGAAATAACCGACTTATCACGCCCAAAAACATCAGCAATTTGATCCAATGAAGCCCAAATTGTCTCATGCCGAAAATCACCGCGAAATTCAATTTTCCCGGATTTACTTTGATAAATAACCATCTCTGGTTTGGCT
>DYFM01000026.1 GCA_020725175.1 Candidatus Paceibacter sp. | reverse complement strand
ACATAACTGTAACAAACAAAAAATCATCTGACAAGAGATGATTTTTATTTGGCGGAGAGGGAGGGATTCGAACCCTCGGTACCGGTGAAGGTACACATCTTTAGCAAAGATGCACGATAGACCACTCTGACACCTCTCCATTTGGCGGAAGGCGAGGGATTCGAACCCTCGATACCCTTTCGGATATACCACCTTTCCAAGGTGGCGCACTCGACCACTATGCGAGCCTTCCATTATGTATGTTTTGTATAAAAAATTTTTTTTAATCCGCCCACAGCCCCCACCCAAGGCGGACAAGCAAGGTGTGCAAAGCAAGGCGGATGAGGGTCTTATTCCTCGTAGCTTGCTACGAATTTTCCTATAGTGATTCCCCATCCGCTTCCACCCTCCACCCTAGGCGGACAGGTAAGGCGGACACGTGCGGCGAGGACATTCATTTAAAATAGATACTTGAATTAATTTAATCAGTTTTTTTAGTATAACTTAACTTTTTTATAAGTTTTTTGTTACATTCACTGAGAATTCTTGAAAAAATACTACTTATCTCACCTTCATTCGTTATGATTGAACTGTAGCTATCTGTTTTCCAATGTTTATTTAAAACATCAACGATAGCAGAGCGAATTTTCTTCACTATCGCGCGTTTATTTTCATCTTTTATTTGAACAATCGAATCATACTCACTTGTAGCTAAAACGAAATCATCAATCGTTGGAAACAAAAAACCAAAGTCAGCATCTTTGAGTGTGTTTCCACCAGGATACACTAACATATTATACGCCAAGACTTCTGCTTTTTTATCAATATATTGATTAATTCTTTCAGCAAAACTTACTTCTTTTTTCTCAGTAACCATAATCCAAAGACAGATAACAGAATAGCAAAATATTGCCCGGGAGTCAACCCGAAGTATCGAGCGTCAGCAGCAGCGATATCTATCGCTCGGTAAAAATCAAGGATAAACCGTAACACACCATAGTACACAAAAAGAATGCCGGTAAAAACACCATGAGACAATTGTTTTTTTCGTAAAAAAAGAAAAAGTACCGCCAGAGGAAGAAGACTGATAATTTCTACAAGTGCCATATCAAGTCGAGGTTGATCCGGACCATTTATCGCCAAAAAACAGTTGCATGGCTTCCCCAGGTGATCATGAATCATAAAACACCCAATCCTTCCAACTATCCAACCGTATATGGCTGCAAATGACAAGATATCAGTCATTTGTAATAGCGGCAACTTCTGAGTATCTTTCCATCTTCTATAAACATAAAAAGCGACAGCCGCACCGGTAAGTCCGCCAAAAGAAGACAGTCCACCATGCCAAATTTTGAAAACTTCAATTGGATTTGAGAGGAAAAACATTGGCTCATAAAACACGATATGAAACAACCGCGCGCCAATAATTCCCCCGATAATCATCCACACCGCATAATCAAGAAAGAGTTCCGGCCGAAGACCTTGTTGTTTTGCCATGTTTCGCAAAAGAAGAATTGATACCACCATTCCAAGAGCAACAAAAAAACCCCATACCTGAATAGGAATAGGACCGATATAAACTACAGTGTACTGAAACCAAGGAATCATAATTACGTACGAACTTACGAATTATTGAACGAATATACAAACTTCGAACTGACGATCTAAATCAGTTTGTTCGAAGTTCGTATGTATTTACTGTTAGCACGTTCGCACATTAAGTGCCGTTCAACTCTCTCACCACTTTTTCAATATGATCCGCATCATCAACTATTTGATACAGTTCATCATCCAACCCCGAGATGGTCTCATATTCACTCGCCAGATTTTTCTTAATAAACATATGGAGCGGTTCCCAAAATGCTCGGTCAAACATTACCACTGCCATCGGATCAATTTTTCCGGTTTGAATTAATGTTAATATCTCAAAAAACTGATGCATGGTCCCAAATCCGCCTGGAAAGACTACAAAGGCTTTACTTGGCGACGTTAACATAAGCTTGCGAATAAATGGAAACGAAAACAAAATGGATTTTGATAAGTACGGATTAACCCGTTGAGTCGGAATTTCACTTTTGAGCCCAATTCCAATTGATGTACCGCCCTGTTCAAATGCTCCCTTATTTGCTGCCTCGGCAATTCCTCCCATGCCACCGGTCATGACCGGATACCCATGCGCCGCAAATACTTGTCCAAGCTGATAAGCCGCTTCGTAATACTCATTTTTTGGTTTGGCGCTTCGAGTTCCAAGAACTGTCATGCCGTTTATTGTACCGGTGATCAGTTCAAACCCTTCTACCAATTCAGACATGATACGAAAGATTTTCCAATCTATTTCCGTTTCACAGACAAAATTGTTTGGTGAAAGATGACATAGTTCATTGAGATGCTCAAGATCACGCAGATGTTCAAATGCTTCTTCCGCCGAATCAACAATATGCCATGAATCGATAGTTGCGGAGCGAATACTCCCAATATCACAACAACGATCAGCCAAAAAATCTACAAGTGGTTGCCAAAAATCTCTTCCCACCAAAACAATCGGCACTACCGGCAAATACCCGGTTTCCATCATATCAACCACTTCAAAAAATTCATCCATTGTCCCAAATCCTCCAGGGAAAAACACAAAACCACTGGCCGGAGATGTGAGCATTACTTTGCGGGTAAAAAAATAGTTGAATGAGGTGGTTTTGGTAACATACGGATTTACCACCTGTTCAAACGGAAGTTCTATATTTAAACCAACCGACTCACCACCGGCTTCATGCGCGCCCCTGTTCCCTGCCTCCATAATGCCCGGTCCACCTCCAGTAATCACCGTACAGTTGTTTTTAGCCAAGAGTGATCCTAGTTCACGAGCTATTTCATAGTATGTACTCCCCTCTTTCAAACGAGCAGAGCCAAGAATAGTGACACTTTTGGAAAGTTGTCGTAAAAATTGATATCCCTCCACCAACTCGGACATGATTCGAAAAATCCGCCATGATTCACGATAATCACCCACTTCCTTGATACTATACCCAAACACCTTTGGTGCTTGCTCGTGCATTTTTGTGATGTGTTCTTGGCGCATAACACTGGTAGTATAAATAGACCTTCGAATCAGACGGATGAAACAGATCAAAACAGATCCGCTTAACTCAGTTGTATCCGCTTAATCTGAAGATCTATCCAATAATTAAGAGTGGATAATTTATTGTTTTGTTTCAAACCAATGACCTACCTGCAGGACACCAACCTCATCCAACCGTCGTCCAATAACTTGCAACCCAACCGGAAGACCGGTGCTTGTTTTTCCTACGGGAACATTTAACGCCGGTAGTCCTGCCAACGCTGCCGGACCAACAAATACATCGGCCAAATACATTGCCAAAACATCATCTTTTTTTCCACCGATATCAAACGCCGGGAATGGTGACGTAGGGGTAACCAAAACATCAACTTGCTCAAATACTCGATCAAAATCTCGTCGAATAAGCGTGCGAACTTTTTGAGCTTTTCTGTAATAGGCATCATAGTACCCGGCTGAAAGTGCGTATGTTCCGATCATGATCCGTCGCTTCACTTCTTCCGGCATCCCGACAGTTCGAGATTTGGTATAGATGTCAAACAAGTTGCTCGCTTCTTCGGTGCGTACGCCATACCGAATACCGTCATAGCGACCCATGTTTGAACTGTCTTCACTCGGAACGAGAATATAATACACTGGAATTGCGTATTTGGTATGTGGGAGGCTTACTTCAACAAGCTTGACACCTTGAGATTTCATTGAGTCAATTTGTTGTTCAATAATTTGTTTGGTTTCTGAATCCATTCCTTCAAGTTCAAAATACTCTTTTGGAACTCCGATTTTCTTTCCTTTTATATCTTGATCCAGGAGCTCTGAATATTTTGGAACTGACTGAGAAACCGTTGTCGCGTCATGTTCATCCTGACCAGCCATTACTTCCATTAAAATCGCGATATCTTCCACGGTTTTGGCCATCGGGCCAATCGTGTCCATTGAACTGGCCATTGCCATTGCTCCATAGCGAGAATTTCGACCATAGCTTGGACGCAAGCCGGCAATTCCACAAAACGCCGCTGGTTGACGAATTGAACCACCTGTATCTTCGGCAATCGAAAACACTGCCATATTCGCCGCGACACTTACCGCTGAACCACCGGAAGACCCTCCGGGAACTTTTGTTTCATCATGCGGATTTTTTACCGGACCGTACATTGAATGTTCATTACTCGCCCCATGTCCAAACGTGTCAGTGTTATTTTTTCCTAGTAGTACCGCACCGTGCTCACGGATTTTTTTGACGACAGTCGCGTCAAAAGACGGAACGTAATTGTCTAAAATTTTTGCGGCACCAGTCGAGCGAATATCCTTGGTACAAATCGCATCTTTCACGGAAAATGGGATACCGGTCAATAATTGCTGCTTTCCCTCGGCAATCAATTCATCCGCTTTTTTTGCTTCTTGCATCGCATTTTCTTCACACACCGTAATAAACGCATTCAAATGCGCTTTTTCTTTAATTTGTTTGAGGCACGCTTTGGTCAACTCAACCGAAGAACATTCTTTTTTTTGTAAACCTTTGTGTGCTTGTACAAGTGTTAGTTCATTGAGATTCATACTATGCGTCTAAAAAATAGACCTCAGATTAAACGGATGTAACAAATTGAAACGAATCTTAATTTTCCAAAGAATTTCCCGGCAAACACGTGTCCAATCCGCGATCTAATCAATTATCAAAAACAGCCTTTACTTTCAACAAATTTCCTACTTTCTCGGGAAAAGCCGTCAGCAATTTTTGTCGTGTTTCTTCATCTGTAGAAACAACCACATCTTCTCGCACAACATCTTCAAGGCCGGTCACCTGACATGTTTCTTCAACAGATGAAGTATCTACTTCATTCAACATATCGATATATTCCAACACACTCGACAATTGGGTCGCATACTGCTCCTTTTCAGCTTCGCTTAGCTCTAAACGAGCAAGCGTAGCAATCTGTTCAATTTGTTCTTTGGTAAGTTTCATAGTGGCTATACTGTAGCAAATTATAGTTGTTTTGGCAATAATTGAAAATAGACCACGAATAAAACGAATATAACAAATAATAACGGATCCGTTGCAATTTGTTCAATCCGTTTCTTTCGCGGCCTATTACCTTTATCAAAACATTTGTAAAAACTCATCCTCACTCAGAATTTTTACCCCCAACTCAACCGCCTTATCATATTTACTTCCCGAGCTTTCTCCTACTACTACATAATCGGTCTTTTTACTCACTGAACCACTGACACTACCCCCTAGTTCGCGGATTTTTTCTTTTGCCTCGTCACGTGTCAAAGAAGATAATGTACCAGTCAGCACAAACGTTTTTCCGGAAAAAAGATTGTCGCCCACCGTCTTCTTGACCTGCGTTTCAATCTTCACCCCATTGTTCAATAATTCTTTTACTAAATATAGATTTTCTTCCTCTGAAAAAAATTCTACAATTGATTCCGCCACCCGAGGCCCGACATCAGATACTTGTGTCAAGGTTTCAAGGTCTGCTTGCATCAGTGATTCAATATTTTCAAAATGATCAGCCAAGCGCACAGCAGTTTCTTCTCCCACATGGCGAATTCCCAGTGCGAAAATAAATCGAGGCAATGAAACTTGTTTTGCGTCGTCAATCGCCTTGATCAAATTTTCTGCTGACTTTTCCGCAAACCGTTCCAATGGCTCAAGATCGCCTTGTTTTAAGGTAAAAATATCAGCCGGATTTTTGATGAGCCCCTCATTCACCAATTGTTCTACAATTTTTTTTCCAAGCCCATCAATATTAAACGCTTTTTTAGAGACAAAATGAATGATACGTTCCAGCTCTTGCGCATAGCATTTGGGATTGGTACAAAAAAGTGCTGCTGAAGTGCCTTGCTTTTTATCGGCAATCTCTTGCCGCTCCACCGGAGAATGACAAATGGGACAATGTGACGGCTCATGGACCTCTTGTTCCTGCCCGGTACGCATTTTGTCAAGCACCCGAACAACTTTTGGGATAATATCACCGGCTTTTTCTACAACCACCGTATCCCCAATGCGAACATCGAGCCGGTGTATCTCATCAAAGTTGTGCAATGTGGCGTGGGTTACTGTAGTTCCAGCAAGTTTTACCGGCTCCATGAGAGCAACCGGAGTTAAGGCGCCGGTTCTTCCTACTTGTACATAAATATCCTTGATCCGAGTAGTCCCTTGCTCAGCCGCAAACTTGAGCGCAATCGCCCACCGCGGTGCCTTTCCGGTAAACCCCAAGATATCTTGATATTTTTTTTGATTTACTTTAATCACAATACCATCAATCCAAAACGGCTGTGAGTGTTTTTTCTTGTCCCATTCCACCTGAAACTGCAAAACCTCATCGATAGTCTTACATACCCGCCAATGTTTGTCTGTCAAAAATCCAAGCTTATCTAATGCCTGTAATTCATCCTCCTGAGTGAGTAAAACCAGCTCCTGATTGGCAGATTTCGTATTTTCGTAGTTTTTGTAGTTCGTATGCATACTAATATCATACGCGGTCAAATGCAACTTCCTCTCTGCCACAATCCTCGGATCAAGCTGGCGAATTGTTCCAGCACCGGCATTTCTTGGATTGGCAAACAGTGGTTCACCGGCCTTTTCTCGCTCTGCATTTATTTTTTGAAACATATCTCGACTCATCCACACCTCACCTTCTGCAACGATACTGACAGATTGTTTCAGCACCAATGGAACACTTTGAATTGTTCGAACATTCGTCGTCACATCTTCACCAATTTTACCATCCCCTCTTGTAGCAGCTGTTTTGAGTACTCCTTGTTCATAGGTGAGAACAATATGAAGTCCGTCTATTTTCAATTCACAGGTGTAGGTAATGTCGGTTGGTCGAAAACCGAGTTCTTTGGCAAGAATTTTCAAAATGCGCTCTTCCCAATCCCGCATATCCTCTTCGCTAAACGCATCATTGAATGACCATTGTGGTACCTGATGAACAACTTTTTCAAACTTTTCCGACGGTTGACTGGCAATACGTTGCGTTGGTGAATCCGCAGTAACAAGTTCTGGATGTTGTTCCTCTATTTTTTTTAGCTCGTTCATGAGACCTTCATACATCGCGTCTGTCACTTCCGGATCATTGAGAACATGGTAACGGTAGCGCAGATCGTCAATCTGTTGTCTCAGCCGACGCACTCGGTCTAGAAGTTCGTTAGTCATATTGTTTTTCAAAATAAAAAGGAATTTGTTCACGCTGAATTGAAACTAATGCGTCCACAATGTACGGTAAGATATTTTTTGGCAGTTGTTCCCAAGAAAACCAACGAGCATCATCACTTTTCCCCGGCTCTGCGTTTGATGGTAGAAGGATGCTTGCGTCCACTTGATAAAACATATACAAGTATGTTTTGTTGTCACAAATAAACTGAGTGTACATACTCCCACAATACAGTAGTTGATCAGAAAAAATACCGATACCAACCTCCTCCTTTGCTTCTCTGATCACTGCAGCCGAAGGTGTTTCTCCCTCCTCTACATGACCTGATGGAAGTGTATACCAACCATCAGCATAACCTGTGTTATAGCGTCTCAACAGAAATACTTCATCATGTTTTTTTACAATCAAGAATACTGCCGGAATAATTTTGAAACGCTCTTGAGGCATATCATCATTTCTATTTTGATAATTCTGAATCTACAAAATTCGTTATCATCGTATAAATGTGTTCTGAGACATCTTTTTTTAATGTTACTATCCTCTTATTTATTCTTTCTGAAGAGTAAGCCGATAAGGTAAGATAATCCATGTATAGTTTAAAATAATCCTGATTCCACAAACACATATTGACAAGTTCTACCAAATCTTCACCTGCCTGCTGTTCAGGACTACGAGCCTGTTGATTCACGTGAGTCAAAGAACCAAAAGAAGTAAAGCCAGAATTATCAACATGCGATCTTCTTTTAATCATAGTTCGTGCAATTTGGTCCACACCCGTATGGTTTACACCGAATTTTGCTGTAAACAAGTGTGTTATCTCGTGACTCAAACGATACAATAAATCATCTTCTGCAGAAAAATCAGTACTTACAAATAACAACCTCTCTTTTGACTCTATGTCTATTGGCGCAACACCTAACTTAATACCCTCTATTGAGGCCTGACTAACCCAAGAATTTACAATCAAAGAAATTTTTTCAAGACCCATGTCTGTATCTCTACACAGCCTCAACCACGCCTTTTTTGTTCCAGCGCCATATATCTTTCCATTTCTTTCCCTGCCTAATAAATATAGCATTTTATATTTGAATAAATCCGGGTTAGACTCTGCGTTTTCGGGAGACAACAAAAAACTATCAACTTGTTGTCGAGTAAATCTGTTCGTTCTTTTTCCTATCCATATTTCACTCATACACTTTTGTATAAAAAATAACACCTCTTTGTTTTAATGAATGTTTTTGTTTAATGTGTCCGCCTTACCTGTCCGCCTAGGGTGGAGGGTGGAAGCTGACGGGGTATCGCTATAGGTAGTTTTTC
>DYFM01000025.1 GCA_020725175.1 Candidatus Paceibacter sp. | reverse complement strand
TTGGTTATGCGTTGATAAACTTACGGGTATTTTTAGGAAACTCTGTATGAGTTCTCGTATAATAAAAGCATACCAGAAATGGTATGCTTTTACCAGTGAGTGACCACGCAACGCCGTGTTGGGGTCTTTATCCCCGTCGCCTAACGTGTGGCCTCCAGTTTAAGCTCAAATAAGCGGATTACTTAGTTGGGAACCGTATTCCCGTATCACAGACGAACCTGCTTCACAAGCTTTTTTTGAAGGCGAGATAGCACTCACTACTTCTCTTCTTTTCTTTCTTTTCTTCTCTTGCTCCTTTTACTTTTAGTATAGCGAAAAACATATGCCTGTCAACTATTATGTGGGGATTGATGTGTCAAAGGCGGATTTTTATGCGTCTTTTGATGAAGTGTCTTCCTCTATCCGTTACGAAAATACAAAAAAAGGTATCAATACCTTTTTACGAGAAATGAATAAACGTTTCTACACGAACCAAAACACCATCATCGGTCTTGAATCAACCGCCAGCTATCATCTTCTCTTGTGTGTCATCTGCACCGACCTCGGCTATACCGTCAATGTCATCAATCCACTCACGGTCAAAACACAAAATCAAACCAGCCTCCGACGGGTAAAACATGATGCAAAAGATGCCTCACTTATCCGGTATTGTCTCACCCAAGGGACCGGCTATCCGTTTCATGAAACTACAGAAACACTGACTGTCAGAAGTCTGGTCAGACAACGCAACAGTCTAGCCACCATCCTGCTCAAACTGAAACGACAGATCAAAGATATTGAGCACAAACAATATTGTTTAGGTACGACACTTCCCAATACTTATCAAGATATCCGTCCACTACTCGAAAAAAAGAGTAAAGAATTAGAAAAAATTCTCAAAACCCACCGTACTCAAGAACAACGACTCCTTCAATCCATCCCCGGTATTGGTCCACTCACCGCCGCCGCTTTCCTCTCTGAAGTACAAGATATCAAACGATTCGCCACCCCCAAACAACTCACCGCCTACATCGGTCTTGATTCACGAGTTCATCAATCAGGTACGTCTATCCATGGAAAAGGGTATATCTCCAAACGAGGCAACAAAATTCTCCGCACCAGACTCTACAATGCCGTCAGTGTGGCTGTCCTCAGACCCAACACCTTCCAAGTCTTCTTTCAAAAAAAGATGGCCGAAGGAAAACCCTACAAAGTAGCACTTATTGCTACGATGAACAAAATGGCCAGAGTGGTCCATTCCGTTTGGACCAACAACCAACCATTCAGAGATTACTACTACAACCCACCCAAATCTTCTAAATCAACAGAAGCCTGACGGCTTCTGTTGTGTGGATAAGTGGGGTTGACGGAGATATTATTAGTTATCGGATGTAATGCTCGACACCCATCTAGAAAAATTAAGTTTATAAATTATGAAGAAACTGATCGTCTTCATGGTGGTTATCTTCGTAATACCGAAGTGCTTCATCAAGAACTTCTATGCCTTTGGCCGAATTGTCAGGTTTTGAAAAAAAGTTTTTGATAAAATCGGCCGCGCCATTCATGTCCTCAACTACTGCATCACAAGGGATTTTCACAAATGGATGAATCCAGTTATTGTAAATCTTGCCGAGAATCTCCTTTTCTTCTTTGTAAAATTTTCCACCTTTCGGCGCAATGCCGATTAGTGGTTTCCTATAATATTTTGCTATCAACATTTCTTGCGAACCACCAACACTAATGTCGTCGGTAAGATTTACAATCACCAGATCGGCCGATTTTATCATAAAACAATCCCTTCCGAAGATAAGATTGTCGTTATTTTCATCAAGGTTGAAATCGTCATGGCTTTTTGTCGGATCAAGATTTATAAATTCAAAACCTGACAATTTGGCTAGCTTTGAGGAGAATTCATCTCTCCAGTCATGACGACCAAAAACAGAATTTGGTGATACTTTGCCAGCTATATATACTTTCAGTTTCTTCATAATTTATGAATTTTAATAAATTGTTCTAAACCGGAAAGAGCTTTCATTTATCGAAGTGTCGAGCATTATTTTCGATAACGTTCCCGGACATGCGATGTTGCGACCGTAGGGAGCAATATGGGTGAGCTCTCTTGAAAGAGAGCGAACCGCATGTCCGGTGTTAGCTGATGTACGCTTTTTCTTTTCACCCGGAAGGGTCGTTTTTCTATTATAGATCAAATTGATTTTTCATTTGGCGGGGGCGCAAGAGGGAAAATTAAAAAGGGTGAATTGCGTTTTTGTCAACACTTTAAATGCTCTTGGTATTTCTCGGTTTGTTCAGAATCGAAATGTTCTATCCTTAGAAGCATTATATAAGTTTTGGGTAGCAGGATCAAATAGCGGGAGGCTTTTTATGCTTGAATTTTGCGTAATTTTGTCTTATCCTGAGAAGTGCATAACACGGCTGACAGAACGGGCAAATTTTGCTATAGTATGCCATTAGTCCGTTCTTTTCGACCCCGCTTTCTTTTTGTGTATTTTACCTTAAATAAGCAAAAAGAAGGCGGGAACAAGAACCCGTTTTCCTCTTTGCCGACGGTCGGTGAGGAGTGAGTCCTTTAAGAAAGGACGGGAGACATTACGATGAGTAGCAAGTTCGAAGGTTTTCGCGCCATGGCGCACTTGCTGGAGCAGCTCGGTGACGAGAGGTTCGCGGCTCTGATCGACTCGGCCAACACCGGGAAGGTCAAGGAGCTCTGCGACGCCCTCGTCAAGAGCGCGCTCCCGACGGAGATGACGATTGAGGGTCGCACCTACGACATTCTCGGCTTCCTGCGGGGAGACGAGACGTCGGTGGTCGGCCACGAGATGGTCACGCGCGCCAAGGTCATGTCCGCCCACCTCGGGCAGGACGAGGGCGAGCACATCCTGAAGTACCAGGACCAGATCCCCGTGAGCCTGCGGGGGAAGGTGGTCTTCGTCTTCACGGATTGGCGTCACCCCGACGACTCCGAGGACGTCTTCTGCGTCTACTGGTGCGTCGACCGCTGGGTCCAGTACTGGGGATGGCTCGGCCACGACTGGCACGGCAACTCTCGGGTGCTCCGTCGCAAGTAGTCACTCGGGTCCTTGTGACCTTTGCTCTTGGGCATTGGTCACTTGGACACTTGGTCTCTTCCCCCGACGCAGTCGGGGGTCGACACCGACGAGGAGGCTACCTCACACACCCCGCATTGGATTCGTCCATGCGGGGTGCTTCATTTTATGATATAATTATGAGCGGAAAGTAAATGCTTCAGTCCGCGGTTACGGCTTCGGGCGATTGAAATCTGGACATTGCGATAAGTGAGAAATACGGGAGGCCACGGTTTCCCGTACAGTGCTGTCACATTGTTCCAAATGAATATACTTGGTGTGGTACGCTGGTGAGATAACATCTCCGAATAAAATACAGCCTAATTGAGTATTCAACGGGCAGTGGCACGGATGGCATATCGCACACTTATGGCGTCACCCCGACAACTCCGAGAACGTCTACTACGTCTACTGGAACGACGACCGCTGGGTCCAGAACTGGAAATGGCTCGACAACGACTGGAACGACAACGATCGGGTGCTCCGTCGCAAGTCTATTCATTTTGACCCCGCCATAAGGCGGGGTTTGCTTATCTGCTGTACTTCATCCACCCACCAATCATCCTGCCTACTTCCGAAAGTATTTTGCTCATGTCCGTAAATACGTTTGTATTTATCGCTTTGACTTCCCACAGGAGTTTGAAAAAGAATTTGAGCGAGTCAAATCTGTTATTAAGCATCTCAATCGTCTCCGCCTTTTTCTCTTTCGGCTGGTGGCTCGCCAACAGGGCGAGGTCAATGCACTCGGTGAACAGGTTGTCTATCTTTACGCCGAGCGTGAAACGGGTTACTTTCGGCACATGCTGAATGTACGAATGCCACTGCTTATACGCCTCGCCGAGCTTGGCGATAATGGGGATATCAGAATTGCTGAGGGGGGGGGGATTTCATTGTCATATTTATATCCTTATGATGAAGAAGTTTTGTACTGTATCGTATCACGATATTGTCTCACTCGAAAATTTCTATTGCGCCTGGAGTGAGTTTTTAGTCGGCAAACGAACGAAGCTTGATGTCGAGGAATTTTCCGTCCGGCTTATGGACAACATCATGCTACTCGCAAACGATTTGTCGGACATGAGCTATCGCCACGGCGGATACAAGAGTTTTTATGTCAATGATCCAAAACGTCGGCATATTCATAAAGCAAGCGTCCGCGACCGCCTGCTTCATCACGCCGTTTATCGCAAATTGTATCCGTATTTTGACAGGCATTTTATCTACGACTCCTACTCCTGCCGTCTTGGAAAAGGCGTATACAAAGCCACAGACAGATTTGAAATATTCGCCCGCAAAGTGAGCCAAAACCATACAAAAACCTGCTGGGTGCTCAAATGCGACATTAGAAAATTTTTTGACAGCATTGACCACGAGGTGCTCATGGATGTTTTGACAGAACACATTCCCGATAAAAACATTCTTTGGCTGCTACAAAACATCATGGACAGCTTCCACGGCGAACAACGTCACGGCGCGGGACTGCCCCTTGGCAACCTCACATCACAATTATTCGGTAATATATACATGAACATATTCGATCAATGGGTGAAACACAATTTGAAACAAAAGTATTACATTCGGTATGCGGACGATTTTGTCTTTCTCTCCGATGATAAGGAGACACTGGATTCGCTTATTGCTCCGTTGCGCGACTTTCTGTTCGAAAGACTTCGACTGATACTCCATCCGAACAAGATCGTGCTCAAACCCGTATCTTCGGGCGTGGATTTCCTCGGCTGGGTTAAGTTTCCTTATCACAGCACACTACGTAAAAAGACAAAAAAGCGGATGCTCAGAAAATGTGCCGACAATCCGAAAGAGGAAGTTTTCCGGTCGTATCTCGGGCTTTTGTCACATGGTAATACCTATATTGTAGAGCAGGAGCTGAGAAATTTGTACTGGTTGTTGTCAAACAAATACTAAACAATGTGGCGCTGAGAATACAGCGACACTCCATGTTTTTCCCTCATTAAATAAATCGTCCCCCGACTTAGTCGGGGGACACCTCTTTAATGAAAAATCAATTTGATCATTATAGAAAACGGGCGACGTTAGGAGCTAAAAGAAAAAGCGTATTTTAGCTAACTTCCCGTTATACGAACCACTCAATTTTTCCCCTAATATAAAGTAAAAAAATGTTAAAAATGTGCATTCAGAAACACACCATCAAACCCCACCAGCCAACACCACCGTATTCCACAGCAATTTTGCCACCGTAATCGGACCCACACCACCCGGAGTCGGTGTCACATAAGACGCCACTTCAGACACTTCCGCCACATTCACATCACCAAACATCACTTTGTTTACATAATCAACCCCGGAATCAATAACGATTGCGCCCGGTTTTACCATATTACCCCGAATTAGATCCTTTTTACCTACGGCTGAAATAAGAATATCAGCCGAAAGACATTTAGTTCTTAAATCTTTTGTCTGAATATTACAAGTCGTGACCGTTGCTTCTTTGTTCATAAGAATAATCGCCAGTGGTTTACCAACCAGTGCACCGGTGCCGACAATTGTGATATTTTTTCCTGCCACATCCACCTCAAGATCATTCAGAATCGCCATTACAGCCCCCGGAGTCGGTGGTACAATGGTATTTGTTTTCATCACCAATTTACCAAGATTGGCATCAGTCAAACAATCCACATCAAATTCCGGACGAATAGCGTTTAATACTTCAGTAGTATAGAGCGGCTCAGGAAGGGGGAGTTGGACGATAACACCGGAAAGCGCTGTATCTTCTTGAATAGTTTTTAAAGTAGAAATAATTTCAGCCTTTGAGATATCGGCTGGAAGTGTGTGTAGATCAAAATCAATCCCAACCAAAGCACAGGCCTGCCCTTTTTTTCTTACGTAGGTAGTCGATGGTTTGTCATCGCCTACCAGTACGACGGCAAGTTTGGGGACAATACTTTGTGCTTTGAGCGCAGAAACCTGCTGCTTGGTTTGTTCGAGGAGTTGATTGGCAATGGACTTGCCGTTGATAAGAGTAGCTGGCATAGGAAAAAAATATGCTCTACTATAGCAATATTTCGAGGAAAAAGCAACCGCACAGATTGGCAAAAGAAGAAATAAGCGCTATACTATATACTGTTATGTTTTCTCGTATTCCTCACAAAAAGAAAACCGCTTTTGGGTTATTTGTTGCAATACTGCTGGCGTGGACTGTACTTCTTTGGACGGTTGGTCCGGAACAGATGGTCTCATATATCGGTGTACAAAATGGGTATCTCATTGGATTTTTTTTGGCCACCTTTGGTGGAATGTCCACCTTGAGTTCAGCCTCCTATTTTGCGACCATTATCACGCTGGCAGCCGGGGGGCTCAATCCATACCTTTTGGCAGTGGTAGCGGGGTTTGGGCTTTTGATCGGGGATTCATTATTTTTTTACTTGGGTAAAAGTGGACGAACCGCGTTTTCCGATCAATTTCATGAACGGCTCGATCGCTTGACGCGTTGGATTATGCGTCGACCAAACTGGCTTGTTCCGATAATTGTCTATATATACGTTGGATTTACCCCACTTCCTAATGACATTTTTATGATTGCTTTGGCTCTTAGTGGGTATCCATACAAAAAAATGGTGATTCCATTACTACTTGGAGATATCACCATTGTTCTTATTACCGCGCTTTTAGCTTCACACGGGATTCAATTTTTGGGGTTGTAGGTTTCTAATGTTGAATCGCTATATTGATGTATTACTATATTGATATATTGTTGTGTGTTATTGTGTTAAAGTGGTGTAGTGGTGTCGTGTCACAGCGTATTATCAACTGCTCCCCATGAACTTTCTCCGTCTTCCGGAATGAGAATGGCTGTTTCGTCTCCGGGTTTGAGTTTATAAAATGTGGCTGAGGCGGTCAATATTTTGTATAGTCGTTGACCGATCGCTACACTCCACTGATTCAAACTGTTATCATACACCGCTTCACCAATAACGCGTTTTCTTGGTGTCGGAGCAATTTGCTTGAAAATAAAAGCGCCGTTGTGGGTAATGGTTAATTTCATAAGATCACCCTCTACCAGTTTTGACTTACTGGCATAGTTTGGTGGTACTGGATACGTTTTACCATCCGGTCCGATCATTGCTTGACCGTCAAACACACCTTCAATAATGTTTCCTTGGGTAGTATCATGAATTAGAGGGTGTGAAGTTTTTAAAGAACTATTGGCTATGGTTACACCAGTTCCATCAAGGAGGCGACGAATGGCGTCCATCTGTTCTTGTATGATGTTCAGTGACTGACGAAGTGTCTGAATTTGAGTTGGGGTTAGGAGAGGTTCTTTTTCCTTTGTTGCTGATTGCAAAGGACTATACTCAGTCGTTTCGTCCTTAACTGTGCTATTAATATCAATATCGAAATCTATACTATTTACTTCTTGAACGGTTTCTTCAGGTTTTGCATGGGGGATAGAAGTAAGAGAATTTGCGTTACTTAAAATATCTGAGATGGAAGAAAAATTGTTGGTCATATATGTATGTGTATGTATGTTAAATAATCCGAATCTACACTATCTGATTATATAAATATTACTCGAAATTACAAATCTACTAATATTGCGAATGAAATAGTGATTCTTAGAAATAAGCTCATTTGTGGATTCGGATAAACATTCGCAGACTCGGACCTATAGGGTAGCTTCAAACATATCGTTTCTGGCATCTTCTGTCGCACTGCCCAGTTGGGTTCGTTCAAGAATTTCGTCAACAACAATAGACTTATCGCGACCATATTTGAGACGAGATAATTGCTTGATCGCATTGGCAAGTTCACGGTTGCCTTTGACCGGCGGATATGCTTTCATAAGAAACGGCTTGCTGGCGGTGTTATCAATCAATTCTTTTACATAAAATGAATATTGGGGGGTATTCAAGAGGTCATAGGAACCGAATGTTGGGGCAAACTCTTTGGCGAGAATTTCTGAATCTTCCGGACCGATTCTTCCGACCATGATGGTCCCTACGTTTCCGAGAATTGCGTCTTTTACATCTGCTTTTCCTTTATCATCCATCAATTGGCCCATATACTGGTGAGCCACGATCAGATCAAGCTTATATTTTCGGGCTTCAGACAAAATGGTAGAAATAGAATCGGTAATAAAGTTTTGGAATTCGTCAATATAAAGATAAAAGTCTTTTCGAAGTTCTTCGTCCATATCCGCTCGACCCATGGCCGCCATCTGGAGTTTTGCTACGACAATCAAGCCAAGTAGTTTGGCATTTACTTCACCGGTTTTTCCTTTCGCGAGGTTTACGAGGAGAATCTTACCTTCGTCCATAACTTGACGAAAACTAAATCCCGATTGCTGTTGGCCCATGATGTTACGCATCATTTCATTCCCAACAAAACGACCAACTTTGGAAACGAGGTAACCAAGCATTTCCGACTTATGAAAGTCGCTGGTTTTCGCCATTTCTTTTTCCCAAAATGCTCGCACAACCGCATCTTCTACTTTTGCTAGATATGTTTTTACATAGTCATCATCAGTAAACATGCGTGGAATGTCAATAACGGTTCCAGGGTTTTCTATATCTCCCATCAGTGTCAACATCACATTTCGCATCTGGTGCTCAAACATCGGACCAATCATTTCCGGCGGGAACAGTTTGTAAAAAATTGCAATCATTTCTTGGACAGCAAAATCACGTTGGTCAGCTGTTTTTGCTTCGAGCATGTTGAGACCAATCGGGCGCTCCATATCGGATGGATCAAATACGATGACGTCATCGGCTCGTTCCTTTGGGATGTGATCAAGCACCGCTTCTACCAGGTCTCCGTGCGGGTCAACGATTGCTACCCCTTTTCCTTCTTGTATGTCTTGAATTGCAAGATTGGCAATAGTAACCGATTTTCCACTTCCGGATTTTCCAATAATGTACAAATGTCTTCGGCGATCGGCTTCTTTGAGGTGAACATTTTGCTTTATTCCTCTATAATCCACATACCCGAGTAGAAGCCCTTCCGTAGGTAAGTTTGAAGGCGGGGGAGCTTGTCGTCCCGTCAACCACTTGATGTTTGGTGCCTCTGTGGAGTGAAGAGGTAGATGCCAAAGTGATGCCATTTCTTCGGTATTTAGTATTACAGCTCTTCGTTCGTGAAAAGATCGGTAGATAAAATCTTGAATGATCAGTGATTGGTTGCGTGGAATAATTGCTTGAAATGAGTTTCCGTATCGGTACAAATTGTATTGATTAAACGCGTTGATCAGGTTTTCTAGGTTCATTCTGGCGATGTCTTCATTGTCAGAGATGCTCAATAAACGAATTGTTGTATCCATTCCTCCTTTACTGAGCTTTTCTTCTATTCCTTTCATCATTTCTTCTTCCATGGCCGAAAGAGTGTATGTTTGTGGTTTGGTCGGGTCTTGTGGTGTGGTTTTCGTCTGCGACTTAAGACCGTCCCAGATAAAGGTTCCTATAGTAGTAACGATGTTTTTATTGGTAACTTCTTCAAACTTTTTCCCTTTTTTTACTTCGCGTACAATAGAAATTCCTCGTCGGCGCCACTTTCTGTGTGATGAACGAACGATAAACTGAACGGCCGCGGAACTGTTTTGTTCACGCACACGTGCTAAGACATTGAGAATAGAAGAGAGGGGGTCAGAATCAATTTTTTTATAGGTCTTAAAAGGAAAGACGTGTTGTTCTTTGTCTGTCAAATATGCCCCTACAATCGTACTTTTTTCAGTAAAAATATTATAATCAGACATTTCTTCTATGTTGGCATAGGGATATTGAGCATGGATTTGTTGTTCGATAAACTGGCGAAGCCGAATAGGACAGTCAATGTAAAAGTAAATTAGTCCATTATGAGCAACTATTTCAAAGGCAAAATGATCATCACGCCCCATAAGCCACTGTTTGAAACCGCGCTGAGCCTTTAAGCCGGCAATCGTGGCAAAAAAAGTTTCCGTTATTCCTATTTCTTCTTTCACTTGTTCCAATCGATCATCTTGCCCGGCTTGCCCACCCTGTCCTTC
>DYFM01000024.1 GCA_020725175.1 Candidatus Paceibacter sp. | reverse complement strand
ATCTCACTAGTAAAAGCATACCATATTGTGGTATGCTTTTATTATACGAACACAGTATATCTGGCTCGCTTGTGCCCTCGCTCGACCCATATTTGCCAAAAACTCATTGATTTTCAAAGGAATTTTGGCAAACATCAGATATACTGAAACGTTATCGGAAATAATTTTATTCAAAAATATGCAAATTCTTCAAAAAATTAAGGATATTCTCAGAGTGAGTCTGTTGGGTAAATTAAACTCTAATTTAAAGCAATATCAAAAAAGCGAAGATACATCTTTGATTCAAATAATATTTTTTGCGGCGTCACTGAATGGACGAGTCCACGAATTTCATATTCGGTTTGGGCAATGACCTATTGCAATGATCCAGATGTTGGAGGCATTGACATAAGTAATAATTTTCATTTCTGGGGAAGCAAAAAATTTTATAACAAAAATGAGGCAGTTAATTTTCTTGAACTGGAAATCATCAATACCTCAAAAAAATTCCCCGGCACAAAATTTTATGAAATTCAAGATAATGAATGCAAAAAATATTATTTGAATGGCAAATGGGAGAAGTGCGAGGGCGTTCCACATATTAGATATTGTCATGGCTGCGGATATTCATTAAATCAAAAAGACTCTACCATTTGCCCCGAATGTGGAGAGCCCCTAATTTTTGAATAAAATTACATCCGATAACACTGGCTATACGGTTCCGCTACGCTTCACCCATATTTGCTACGCAAACATCTCATACACGCGAATTTTACGCAATAATTTTGAGAGGCCTAATAAGCTTTATATAACTAAATGTATTTTCAGATAACATGAGAAAGAACATTTTAATCACCGGCATGCCAAGAAGTGGCAAATCCACCCTTCTAAAGAAACTAATTACTAACTTTGACCAAAAAGTTGGTTTTATTACTAATGAAGTTCGCAAGTACGGTGACAGAGTGGGTTTTGAGTTAGAAAATCATAAAGGAGAAAAATCTATGCTTGCAAATGTAGACTTCAAAACCAACCTCAAAGTTTCAAGATATTTTGTAGATATTAAAAACCTTGATGAAATAATCCCAAGCCTGGAAAAATTTAATGAGAGCGATTTTCTTTTTCTTGATGAAATTGGACAAATGGAATTGTTTTCTGAAAGATTCAAAATACTCGTAAAAAAATATTTTGATTCTCCTAATACTTGCATCGCAACTTTATCAAAAGTTTATAACGATGAATTTACAGAAGTTATCAAAAAAAGAAACGATATTTTTTTAATTGAAATAAATGAAGAAAACCGCAATGAAAAAGAGAAATATCTTGAAACTTTATTGAGAAAAATCCCCAAAGCTAGAAGATATGTTTCTGAACCAAACAGATTCTCAATAAATCAGAGTGATGTTAGCATAACAACAGACCATGGTACTAGAATTTTAACAAAACAAAAAGAAGGGTGGGCTTGCAATTGTGATTTCTTTCAAGAAAATAAAGTGTGTAGCCATATTATTGCTCTTGAAGAATATCTAAAAATACATGGGTAAGGTATGGCCTCCCAAAATCACTTTCTCCTTTCGGTCGAACCACGCTACGCTCTCCTCCTTTCAGTCGTCGGGGCGTATAACAGCGATTAAGAGGAAAAATCCTCGGCTCGGATTTTTCCCAAATTTCTTCCGCTACGCTCCAGAAACTTCTCTTAATCGCGATGTTAGCTGAAATTGTACTGATTTAAATATTCATTTACAATATAACTATTCTTAACTAATAACATATGCGATCAAACATATCACAAATCATTCTTACTGTAGTTATTACAGCAATAATATCTGTCGGAGTTCTTTACCTTTGGCAATATTATAAGCAAGGAAATCCAGAACTCTTTTCTCAACAAATCGAATTAAAACAAGATTCTGATAAAAAATTTCAAGAGGAGGAGGGGTTTTTGCACCAATTTTTAACTCAAAAAAATTACTTCACTTACACAGAATTTCCTACGCCTGAATACGCAGATTCATACAAGGTCTTTGACGTTATTCCCAATCCATCACTACAAAAAAAAGCTGTCCTTTTCGGAGTAAAGTCAGAAGGTTATGACTGTTGCGTTAGAGGTGTTTTCTTTATCAGCGGAGATACCATCTCTGAAGATTATGGTATTGTCGGCAACTTTGGTCATGAGGCTTTGGGGAATTTCCGTTGGAAAAACGAAACGACCTTTTTGTATAACGGAAATATTGTAGATGAATTAGGCAGTAAAACTTCCGAAAAAACAGTACAAGTAAATTGATGTCCATACTAAAATCAGCACAACATCAGCTACTAATTATATCCCCGTCAAATAATCTGTGAGTAAAAACAGAGACCGTCAGGTCTCTGTTTTCTTGTTCAAGGTGTGGTCCACAAATGGTCGATTGTTACTCCATACACCATGGATCATCTTCACCATCTTGTGCATAGTGGCAATGAGAGCTACTTTGTAAGGTTTTCCTTCCAAAATTTTCTTTTGTTATCAGATGTGTAAACAAATAATATGTATACGAATAAATGCAAAAGTGATAATAAAAATTTCGGCTATTACCCTGGTAAAAACAGATAATTTCTGATATGCTTTTATATATGAACTATAAAAAATGCAAAAAAAGATGAGTAAGCACGTATTAATTTTATGACAATTTGGGACAACATTTACAAAAATTATCAGAAAGGCGGCGAAGCTTGGGCAACCCTTTCAGAAGAAATTCACCCCTTATTTAAACAATTTTTGAGCCAATCACATTTTGAACGTAGGCATGTACTAGACATTGGATGTGGCACAGGAAAGTACTTAAGTGTTTTACAAGCCGGTGGATTTAAAACTGATGGTATTGACTCAAGCGAAACAGCAGTCGACATGACCAAAATAACATTAGGTAGTGATTCTATCATTGTTTGTACAAACATGTTTGAGTTTGACATTCCAAAAAATAAATATGATTTGGTAATTTCTATTTCCACAATCCACCACGGAACAAAAGAACAAGTTCAAAATTTAGTAAACAGAATTTATGAGGCAATCGTGGAAAAAGGATTGCCTCACAGTTTTTACACCAAAGAAGAGGTCAAAGAATTGTTTTCAACGTTTAAAGATTTACAATTAGATTTAGATAGTAATGAACGCTGGATTGCCCATGCTTTTAAATAGAAAATTTTTTATAACAGTAACACTAAATACTAGTTTTCCAATAATAAGCAAAGTGATTGTTAAAAATTTAATCAGTGAGTAACACATCTAAACATAACAATTGTTCGTTCACCTTATGCCCACAGCATTCATACTCATAGATTTCATAAATGAAATTGTCCATGAAAGTGGTAAGCTTGCAACAAAGGGATACTCGAATTTTATTAAGGATAATAGTATTTTTCAAAATCTTTCTTCCGCAATACATAAAGCACGAGAAAATAATCTCTTGATCATTCACGTTAAGATTGGTTTTTCTAAAGATTATGCAGAACAACCAAAATCATCTCCATTATTTGGAAAAGCACATGAATTTCAAGCTCTCAAATTGAGTAGCTGGGCCACAGAGTTTCATGAACAAATTGAAGTAAAAGAAAACGATGTTATTCTTACTAAACACAGAGTAAATGCTTTTCACGCAACACCCTTGGACTTAATCTTAAAAAATAATGCAATTGATTCATTACTTATTGCCGGTGTCGCAACCGATTTAGCAGTCTCGAGCACTGTTAGAGATGCTCACGATAGAGATTATCACATAACCATTCTCGCTGATTGTTGTGCTGCAGCTAATAAAGAAGATCATGAAACGGCATTACTCTCACTAAAGAAGATTGCAACAGTGAAAAGTTCTAAAGAAGTATTTTGATATGGATCGTTTATGTGTTGTTTTTGGATAAACGAAGCTGCAGAATTGTTTAATTGTTTTTACCCAAAGTAAAATTGATTTTTCTAACAATAAACTTCCTTTTGCCACCCTACATTAAATATACACTCACACTAAATAAATTAGCCTTTTCTCTATGAGTAGAAGAGATACCCTACGGTACACTACCGATAATAAACGATCAGAACAACCTGAAACACTTTCTATACCCGATACCACCAGTTCTGAAACAGAAAATTTATACACAGAGAGATCCCTTCGAGATATTGTTATTGAAGTAAATGAAAACTCACAACTTTTGAAACACCTGGGGTACGACTGGATTGATGTAGATACACATACTACTACAAAAGTGACATCATACGATGGGTATGCAATAGCCGTCCCAATAATTGTGCAACTGAAAAAAGATGCTTCACAGAAACGTGGCTGGGTTACTCTCGATATTCAATCAGATGGTATTGCTTGCTATAAAGACAGTATCAGTGGGCAAACATTAAAGCGTCTTGAACTACCGCAGTCTGGTGATATTTCAGTTTTTCTAGAAAACTCCTCTAGAACATCAAAGGTGGTAAAATCAAGACAGATGTGGATGTACCCTAAGTTATTTGACGTGCCACCAGAAGAAGTTTGGCCAAGAGATAAGAGTGTAATGGTCATCGGAGACCCTTTTCAAACCTGCGATAGAGAAAACTGTACTATTGTTGAATATGAGTATGCCGATGAAATGCTTCCACCTGTTCTACCTTACATCATCGGCAATGAGTCAAATTCTAGCAGACTACAAAACCAAGTGGTTCGCTGGCTTAGAAATTTGTTCGAAGAAGATTTAAGGGCGTTTGATAGGTTGTATTCTATGTTTACGCCACAACAAGAAAATCCCTACCAAGCCTTCATATATAAATGTTTTTCCCTGGTTGCTGAAATTTCTACTCGCACAGCTGAAAATAAACCAATAGAAGATCTTGAGAGAGAGTATGAAGAATTGAAAAAACTAGGAAGTAATCTTATTGACGGCTCATGGTCTATAGACGAGGGACGTGACATCTTACAGTTGAAGTCTGATGAAGAAGGAAAAGACTTGTACACCTTTTTTACCTACAAACAACTCTCTCTTGAGAATAATGGTAATCCCAAGGCCTGGAAGGACTTTACAACCTTATGGGAAGGATATCTGCAAAAATTACCATCCGATTATTTATCCCAACGTGTTTCTGATTTTGATAAAAAAAAGGACCAAGTTCGTCACTGGCTAAAAACACTGCCAACTACCACATCACCACAGCGAATTATGGAAGGTGTTCGGTATCTGGAACGTTTTTTTTGGGAAATCTACTCTTTCTACGATCTAGATAAGACAGAAATATCTTCAATAGAGGATCACAACATTATGCATGGCTTTGATCGCAATGAGGGGCAATTTGGTTTCTTTCTCCCTGGTCACTCCATATCACTCCGTCATAAAAAAGCCTTGACCGAAGGACTCCTTCGTATTGAGCAAATGATAATGTACCACAAAGGATTATTACCACACCTTCTCAAAGAAAAACAACGAATTGAGGAGGCAGCTATTCAATTGTCAGACCCAACACGCCTCATGTACTTTCACTCACTCGAGCAAGCGTGGGCAAAGCAACATTTTTTTCACAAACACACGCAACGAGCGGTACCTATCCACGGATTCTTTCCTTACAAAATGCCTGCCGTACCAGAACAAGATAGAATTATTGCTCTTACCAGCGTCACAATGCATGGATGGAACTATTTAAATAGAGATGAATTTGAAAAAGAAATTACTGCCTCGCTATCGTTTTTAAAAGTGGGTGGAAAGTATATACTTGGACCAATCAACCAATCTGTCTATTATGGAAAACCGAATGATACGTTTGATGCTAATGCACTCGTAAGTGCACTTCATGCTTTAGCCAATAAGGGACTCATTTCATTTGAATTTAAAAAGGGTAAAAGTGAACACCATACAGACAATCCCTGGTCAGATGTCTATGAAGAAGATAGCGTAGTATATAACCCAGATAATCAACTACTCCTCCCCAACGAATCAGCTCACTCATTAATAATTACTCGTTTACAGTAAGTGAACCATTATTCGCGATATAACCGCACAACGCCAACTAACATCATACGCATCTATCATCAAACCAAACCATAAAAACAAAAAAGGCGCACATCTGCGTCTTTTTTAAAATCTAGTTTACACTTACAACTCAAATAGAGTAGTCATTATAAATTTAATTAATAAAAATATCAGGGATAATTCCTATACATGTCTTTGTCTTAGTCTACCATCCACCACAACTCTCCCCAGAATACACATGGTATTTCGCCATTTCTTTCTAGAAAAAAGTTCTTATACTCAAGCCTAAAGGTATGAGTTACAATTTTTAAAAAACACCATGGAAGTCTTGTAAACGTCGCCAGCCTCGAAAGCCTTTATCGATCACTCCACCTTCTTCACCACCACCTTCACATGTTCCGGCACGTACGGAATCGTCTTCACCCAGACCGGCTTAAACTTCACATCAACGCTATACACATGATCAAGAGAAAGCAAATAGCGACGGACCTCATCTTTATCTTTTCCAAAAAACATCGAACGCTCAAGTTGTTTACTGTTTGGATTGAGGGTCAATACACCACTAAACGCGACATTGAGTGACGCGGTGCCGAGAGCGACATCATACGCTTCAAGCGTCACCGTTGGTTCTTCTTCAGAAGGAATCGCCACTTCCGCGTCATCAATCACTCGCGAAGAAAGCGCTCGCTCCGCAAAATCTTCCACCGCCTGTTTGTCATAGAGAACTCCGATCACAGTCGCTTGTCCTTTGAGTTCAAACCCGGCTAGCTCACTTCCGACTGTTGCTTCTGTTGTAATTGTTGTATCTTTTACTGTATACACACCCTGCATATCCGCAAACTTGTTTTGCAATTCACTCTTCCCGAGTTCTTCGAGCTCCGCCGTTAGCATAGATTTGGCTTTTTCCACATCCGCATCACTCAATACTCCAATCTTACGTACCCCACCGGTCATAGCAGAGTTACTCGACGCGTAAATCACCTGCTGAAGTGTGTCATTTAATCCCGGGATCGTAAAGCGACTTTGCGGAGCGATATTTCCACTCGCGCCTTCTTTGTCCGCATACACTTCCGCCTGTACCGTCCCTTTGGCCGGAACCACGGTATAGTTTTTCAAACGAAAGAGCACTCCATCCGGCGTCAACAATCGAGTGGTCGCTACCAACGGCTGCGCTTGAGAACTTTCATTATGGAGTGTCACGACTCCGGTAGCCACTCCCGGTTCTTCCCGATTTCCGGTTGGTTCATATACTTTTGTCAGCTGTACTACCGTAGACGTCACCACTCCGGCCACACTCACTGCCGACTGTGTACTCCCAATACTCACCGCTGTATCCACCACCGCCGGATCTTCTTTGGTAATAATCGTAATCTCCGCTCGCTTCGTCGTCATAAACGCAATGACTGCCAGTAGCAATACCGTCAGAAGCAAAAATGAAATAGCTACAATTTTATAAAATCGAACTGGTTGGTATTCGGGGACTGGTTGGCGTGGGGACATAGAAGATTATTTAAACAGGATGGAAAAAGGTGCGATGTATTACTATTGTACTCATAATAACGAAATAAAGAAATAGCGAAATAGACTATTGTTTACTCATCACCTTATTATTCCATTGGGATTTAATAAGTCTGTTTGTTGTTAAGGAAATTCTTTGTTGTAGTTCTTTTGCGGATTGATGTTCTTGTTCTGATATTTTTTTTCTCTCAAGTAACAAATTAAACCAGTGCTCAGACTCGAGTAATGATCCGCGTGCGTTGTAATAAAACTTATTTTTGTCTAAATAATGATATCGACCATATCCTTCTGCAATGTTAGCACCTATTGAATCTACACTCTCCATCATTTGATCCCCAATAATTTTTCGGTCCTGCCATGGTAATCGTTGGTATATCGCCCATGCTAAGGTACTATACTCTCTTGAGATTACGTACGCATCAAGCCCTGAAAGCGGAATATATTTTCTCCCCTCCATATTTTTTTGACTAGGAATGATATTTTGTTATTTCCACACCCAAGGCGGGTCCGCCTCGGGCGGAGTTATTTCGTTATTTCGTTATTTCGTTATTCAATTACTCTAAACACCTCCTCTACCGATGTCAATTGATCAAGCGCTTTCAAAATTCCGTCTTGTACCATTGTTACCATACCATGCTGAACAGCAATTTTTTCAATATCATATTCCGATACTTGCCCACTCAAAATCATTTGTTCTATTTCCGGATTCATGATGAAAATTTCGTAAATACCAATTCGGCCTTTGTAGCCAATACCATTACATTCCGGACAACCTTTTCCTTTGTAAAACATCAACTCCTTTTTTTCTACTTCTTGTCGTTGTTTTTCCGGCATGGCGTTAATAATTGCTTGCACCCGCTTGAGTATATCAGGCGGGAGTACATCTTGTTTTTGACAATGTTGGCAAATACGTCGAACCAGTCGCTGACCAATGACTGAATTGAGGGCCGGAGCGAGCAAAAAAGGCTTAACACCCATGGACAAAAATCGAGGAATAGCTCCAGACGCGCTGTTGGTATGAATGGTAGACAAAATCAAATGACCGGTCAAGGCAGACTGAATGGCAATATCCGCCGTTTCAAGATCGCGAATTTCTCCGACCATGGCAATATCTGGATCTTGACGTAAAATAGACTTTAACCCCTTGGCAAAGGTATATCCTTTAGCATGATCGATCTGACTTTGGTTAATGCCCGGCATTTTGTATTCTACCGGATCTTCTAGTGTAATAATTTTTACTCCCGGTTGGTTTAAAATATGCATGATAGAATACAAGGTCGTGGTCTTACCACTTCCGGTTGGACCGGTGGTAATAATCATGCCGTTTGGTCGTTCAATCTCTCGCTTTAGTCGCTCATAGGAATCACCACGTAGCCCAATAGTATCCAAACTCAGCCCTTCGCGGTTTTGTCGCAACAGACGCATCACGATACTTTCACCATACACCGTCGGCATAGTAGACACACGGATATCAATATCCCCTTCGGTTAATTTTACCGTAAAACGACCATCTTGCGGCTTGTCAGTAATATTAATTTTTAAGCTAGAAATCAGTTTGATCCGGGATACCAGTTGCCGGAACATGTCTTTTGGCAGTTCCGCTGCGTCATGGAGAATTCCATCCAACCGAAACCGAAGAACAATTTTTTCTTCTTCCGCCTCGATATGCACATCGGATGAATCCAATTTAAGCGCTGCCCCCATGATAAACGTGAGGAGATCCGTAGTCGTCGTGCGTTCAATAAGTGTTTGCAGCGCACGAAAATCATTGATATCAGCCTGTACTTTTTCCAGATCCTCCGGATGAATCTCCACATCTTTGGTAATAGGTTTTATCACCGGTAACGTGTCATATAATTTCAGCACTCGACCAAAACTATTCGGAGAAATCACATAAACACCGATATTCCCCGGAAATCGCTCTTCAAATCCTTCAAGATATGCCTGTACTTCATCAGTGGTTGGATCTATTGCTCCAAACCGAACTTCTTCATTGGTCGCAAAAAAACAAACCATCTGAAGCTCTTCCACTTCTTCCCGACTAATTTTACGAAGCGCCTCATGGCTGACCGGAAACTTTTCCAGATTAATGTGTGGGACACCAAGACTCGCCGCGAATCGAATTGAATCCACTTCCACCTCTTTTTGTGCCACCAGCCCCATCTTCTTTTGAAATTGCTCCGCCACATCCGAAGAAGCTACCGATACTTTAGGCTGCTTCTTTCCTCCTCTATCATCAGACTGGGGATGGATCAAATTGTTAATAGACGGAAGATCCGACATAGATGTGACATTACAACAGTTTGACACTTTAGCAATATAACAATACAAAACTTTACAACAATATAACAATTTAACACCGAATATCTTCAATCCAACTTAAAAAAAATTACAAGGGTACCAACTTCTCTATTTCTTTATTTCTCTATTTCTTTATTTCCTTGTTTCTATATTTCGTTATTTCCTTATTTCGTTATTTCCCCATCCACACCAAGACTCGACTCTTCAAACCTTTCTTATGCATCCGCATAAACAAATCTGTCCAAACAGTGGTTGTGAACACCGTAAACAGAGAGCCTAAGAAAATAATGTATATTCCAAAAATAATCGTTCCAAGAATAAGGCCAATAGAAAACAACAAGTAACTACTAATCGTCGCGGCGATAAGCCAAATAAGAATACTTGGTAAGAACAAAATAAACATTCCTACTGCCGCCAAAATAAAGAGAACAAAATACCCAAAGAGTACGACAAGTGCCGCCTCAATTGATACCAACCAGTGATCGAAAAACAGTCTCCAAGCCGCATGAATCGCGCGGCCAACGGAATATTCTTCTACTACAATGTACCCTGCAGCATACACCACCAAAAAGGACAAGAAAATTCCAACGAGGGCTGCCAATAAGAACACAAAGAAAAACAACCACATATCAGCGGCCGAACCACCAAGCACGACATTGATAGTCGCAAAACCTACCGCCGCGCCCAGGAGCCAAAGAATCACTTTCTTGATTGCGTTAACGCTAAGTAATTTCCAGAAATGCCCAACTCCGGCGTGCCAGGCTTTTCCATAATCAAGATACTTCTTTCGTCTCCCGGAAAGAGACTGCGCGACCGTGTGAATGATTGCGCCTTGGGAAACAACCGCTACAAACAAAAACAATAAGCCAATCGCGATCAATACTATGACTACCCAACCGAGCCATACCCATGCTTCGGTAGTACCAATAAATGCTTTTCCGGAAGAAAGCGACATGTTCACCTCACCCATTTTTGTGAATGACAACCACCAGGCCGGCTGCCAGGTAGCTTGGGTACTCGATACCGTGATATTGGTGAGCAACTCCGCCAATCCCATATGCCCCAAAAACGAAGCAAACAGACCAAGCGGCCATAACAGTGGATGTTTCCACAAAAAGTGCCATGCATGCGAGATGGCAGAACGAAAGACAGGCTCTTTCATAGTAATAAAATCATAAATCTAAAATCATAAATCCGAAATGAACAAGTCAATCATTTTGGATTTGAGAACTTGGATTTCTGATAACTCATTTAGTGTTTTTCACACAAATGTGCTAAAATTAGTGTAGTATATC
>DYFM01000023.1:281-11463 GCA_020725175.1 Candidatus Paceibacter sp. | reverse complement strand
GTAACAATAGTAACAACAATGCCTCTCTTGTTAGGAGAGGGCGAGGGGTACCCTTCAATTTTAGTTTTCAGTTGCCTGATTCTTATTAAACTGTTAGTAAGAATAAGGCAGCTGAGAAGCCCGCAACCTCGTGGCGAGGCTTCTGTCTGGCAAACAGAAGAGGGCAAAGGGTTCGAATCCCCTCAGCGGCACCTTGCGTCGGTAGACGCTCGTAGCTCTCCAGGAAGTTTTTTCCTGAGATCAATACGAGCTCGCGTCTATCGGCAAAACCCGAGCTGTTCCGCCAAAACAGCTCATCACCTTTGGGCCCAAAGGAAGATGAAAAAAATATTTTAATAAAGGATTTATTTCTTATTTTTCACGTAACTGTATCTCATTATTTCAGTAATCAATAATGTTAAATTTCTAATTTTCTTTGTTATACAGAGCAATTTTATTATTTCTCAATTTCTAATTTCTTATTTCTAAATTTCTGAAGAGGAGTGAATGCTTTTTATAGTATCTAATATACTGCATGCCGAACTGGCGTTCGTCGCTCCGTAAAATATTTGCAAATATTACTCAAACTATCAATTATAAATCCCTAATTTGAATTTCTTCGCCCGAGGCAGCCTGTCCGCTTTGAGAGGAGATCAGCCTCGGGCTGAAAGTTTCTAATTTCTTCCCAAAACAAGCTCACGCTTGTCACTCCGCTAACTTACCAACTTGTAAACTTGAGTACTTGCTAACTCACCTCAAACCATTCTTGACCCCTAAAAACCATCATGGTATAGTATAGATGATCCTGGAGGGCAGTGAGTATATCTCATTCTACAACATCATTCCTTGGGAAACCAATATTTTCACTCTTTGCTGGTTCGTCCAGAGATTGTGAGTGCGGTTACCCACCTATTACAAGGGATGATGATATACTGCCTGTCCCTCGTATGGGTCGTCCGGTTCGTACCGAAGCGAAAAGCAATCCTATGGGTTGTTTTTTGTTTTTTGGTTTGATATGCTATGAATCGGATTTGTAAACATAAAGGATAAAATAATCTTGATTATAGTCAGGCTATAGTCCCGATTGATATCGGGACGCAAGGCTGGGGGTCTTGAGGTCGCGGGTTTCGGGTCATTCGACCCGATCCAGTCGGATGACTGGACTATAATATAAACAACAGGCTATAGCGCAGTTGGTAGCGCGCAAGGCTGGGGGTCTTGAGGTCGCGGGTTTCGGGTCATTCGACCCGATCCAGTCGGATGACTGGACTATAATATAAACAACAGGCTATAGCGCAGTTGGTAGCGCGCAAGGCTGGGGGTCTTGAGGTCGCGGGTTCAAGTCCCGCTAGCCTGACAATATTGAGAAATTTTTAGTCAAAATCGGTTCTTCGCCCGAGGTGGATCCGCCTTGGGTGGAAAGTCCCGCTAGCCTGACGCAGAAGCAAAAATTAATTTTACCTTCTTACCTGTCAACACACTTGCTCCTTGTCGCTTGTTACTTGCAACTTGCCTCTATGCGCCATCCACTCAATCATCCAAACCTTCCGCTTTTCCAATACCAAATTCGAGAAATTGTTGATGTTGCGCATAAGTTGCAACAGCTTGACCCAACGCTTCAAATCGAATGGGAAAATATTGGTGACCCGATTGCCAAAGGTTGGCAAGTGCCACCGTTTCTCAAAGAAGCGATTATTCAAGAGGTGCAAAAACGGGGCGATAAAGTATTTGGATACGCACATTCGCGCGGCATCGTTTCAGCTCGTGAATGGGTGGTAAGTGAGTCAAAAAAACAATGTGCAGACTCTCAACTAACGGTTGAGGACGTACTCTTTACCAACGGGTTGGGGAGTGCTATTTCGGCTTTATATCACATGTTGCCAAGAGGTGTGCGAGTGATTCAACCAACTCCGGCGTATCCGGCCCATGCCTCGACTGAATCTTTTAACGCTGGAAAACCACCAATTTTATATAATCTCGATCCGAATAACGGATGGCAACCGGATATTGTGCACCTGGAACAACAATTGCAAAACAATTCAGAAATAGTTGGAATATTAGTAGTGAATCCGAACAATCCAACCGGGGCAGTATATTCTCGAGAAATTTTATTGCAGATAGTTGACTTAGCAGAAAGATATCAGACGTTTATTATTTCTGACGAGGTGTACTATCGCATGGTGTACAATGAAACTGAATTTGTACAGATTACAGAATTGGCTGCCGGACGAGTGCCGGTAATTGTCATGCGGGGAATGTCCAAAGATGTGCCCTGGCCGGGCGGGCGATCGAGTTGGCTCGAGTTTCATGGGGCTGAGCTTGATTCTGATTTTGCTGATTATGCGAAAGGGTTGAAAAAACGAGTAACGATGGAAGTTTGTGCAACATCTTTACCACAATATATTTTGAGTACAGTTTATACTCACCCGGATTTTCCGATTTGGATCAGAGAATATAATCGGGAATTGGAGAGTAATGGGAATATGATTAGCGAGATATTGTCTTCGGTCAAAGAATTGATTGTAAATCGAACAAACGGCGCGTTTTATATGATGCCACTGTTTCGAGAAGGTGTGTTAACCGACCGGCAGACATTGCCGATTGCAAATGAAGAAGTTAGAGAGTTTATCGAAAAAGAAGTGAGTGTTCCAGGCTTTACGCTAGATAAAAGATTTACGTATTATCTTTTGGCTTCTACCGGTATTTGTGTGGTACCGGCTTCTGGATTCAACAGTCCATATCCGGGATTTCGGTTGACGACTTTGGAACGAAATAATGAGAAGCGGCAGCAGATTTATTCTCGTTTAAAAGATGCTATTGAAAAGTATTTGCAATCATGAATAATGGACCGCGGATGAAACGGATTGAACGGATAATTACGAATCCGTTTATATCAGTTTAATTAGTTTAATCCGAGGTCTATTTAACCAATAAAAGAACTCCTTATTAAGGAGCTCTTCTCTTTTTTAGAAAAAACTATGCTGCCTGTTTTGCTTCAGTCTTGATACAACGAGTACAGACACGTTTGCCATTTCGAGTTTGCAAATTTACTTTTTGTACACGAAGGGATTTGATTTTGGAGTGGCTTCGGCTGGCTGCCTTCTTTCGTTCTTTTCCACAGGTATCGCAGATTCTGGACATATGGGGTTTATTAGTTGAATAGTTTACTTGTAATTTAGGGATATTACTTTGACGTATACCAAAAAATTCAGTATACTTTATTGCAAAGTGCCATCAGTATAGCTATTTTGCGAGTATTTGTCAAGAGATGGCCTTTAGCAAATTACCTAATAAACTAATTACCTAATAAACTAATTACCTACTAAACGCTTTTATGGACATTTTTACCATTTTTCTCGTTATCGTCATTGTGTTTTCCGCTATTATCCATGAATATTCTCATGGCTGGGTAGCCGATCAATTGGGTGACCCGACCGCTCGTTATGCGGGACGGTTGACATTGAATCCAATTCCACATATTGATCTATTTGGTTCTATTTTGCTCCCACTTATTTTGACTATTTCCGGTACCGGGCTATTTTTTGCCTATGCGAAGCCGGTTCCATACAATCCATATAACTTGAAAAACCAAAAGTGGGGGCCGGCACTAGTAGCAATTGGTGGTCCGGCGTCAAACTTTATCCTCGCGTTTATCTTTGGTCTCATGGTACAGTTTTTACCATTGGGAAATTTACTCCCGTTTGTTTCCGTTATTATTTTGGCCAATGTCATGCTCGGTACGTTTAATCTGGTACCAATTCCACCGCTTGACGGGTCAAAAGTATTGTTTGCGTTATTTCCTGATTCTCTTGAGCGGTATAAAGACATGCTCCAGCGATATGGATTCATTTTTCTCATTATTTTCATCTTTTTCTTCTCACCGGTTCTTATTCCTATTATTCGCTTTATCTATCAACTATTTACCGGTGGAGCAGGGTATCCATTGATCTAGCTTTCATCTTGACAATATTTCTTCGATCAGGTATAGTATTGCCAACCTCAAAAAGGTACCAAAACGGAGTATCTCGACTGTGTCGGGAGAAGCCATCTCTACTCAGGGATCAACGTTTGGACATACTATTCTTACAGAAGAACTGGTATATTCCAACATTTCCCTGCATCAGGGAAATTTTTATTTATCTCATCTATACACGAGAGAAATCTATGGCAACGATGAACCAAATTCTTCGCAAAGGGCGAAGTAAAAAGGTGACCAAGAGTAAGTCACCGGCGATGCAGTTTACCTATGATAGTCTGCACCGCAAGAAGACCACGCTCCGACGTGGCAGTCCATTTAAACGAGGAGTGTGTACCAAAGTATACACCACCACTCCAAAGAAACCGAACTCCGCGCTTCGTAAGGTGGCCAAAGTTCGACTTTCCAACGGCGTGGAAGTGATCGCGTACATCCCGGGTGAAGGACACAACTTGCAAGAACACTCGATCGTCCTTATCCGCGGTGGTCGTGTAAAAGACTTGCCGGGTGTGAAATACCACATTGTTCGTGGTGTATACGACACCCAAGGCGTCCAAAACCGCAAACGTAGTCGTTCACTGTACGGTGCAAAGAGACCGAAAGCAGCGAAATAGTACGGTATAGAGACTTTACGGATTACGGATAATACGGAGTTACGGATATTGATTTTTCGAAATAGCGAAATAACGAAATGACGAAATCATATCAAATGAACTTATTCAACCACCTATTTCGCTATTTCGTGTTTCGTTATTTCGATCAATTATCAGTATATCCGATTTATCCGTAATCAGTAATATAATTAACAGAATTTTATTTAAATAATCTATTTATGGCTCGAGGAAAACAGACTCCAAAACGTGTCATTGCACCGGATCCAGTGTACCAAAGTGAACTTGTGGCAAAATTTGTCAACTTTGTGATGGAACGTGGCAAGAAGACTGTAGCACAAGGAATTGTGTATGGCGCGTTTGAAATTATCAAGGAGAAAAAACAAGTAAACCCGCTTAAATATTTTGAACAAGCAATGGAAAAACTCCGTCCGCAAGTGGAAGTCCGCTCTCGTCGTGTTGGTGGTGCAAACTACCAAGTACCGATGCCGGTAGCATCTTACCGACAAAACGCGTTGGCGTTTCGTTGGCTTATTACCGCTTCTCGATCACGCAAAGGTCGTGGTATGATGGAAAAGTTGGCGTCAGAACTGATGGATATTCACGAAGGAGTGGGTGCGGCCATGAAAAAGAAAGAGGACGTGCATCGCATGGCAGAAGCAAACAAAGCGTTTGCTCACTTTGCGAGATTTAGTCGATAAACGGTATTTGCAGAATAAGCAGAATAGGCTGAGTAAGTTTTTACGCAAACGGCTTACTCTTCCTACTCTGCTTACTCTGCTTATTTCTTACTCAACCCTATTCAACTTTTATGCCTAGAGAATATTCCCTCGAAAAAACCCGTAATATCGGTATTGCCGCGCATATCGATGCTGGGAAGACCACTACGACCGAGCGTATTTTGTTTTACACCGGACGTAGTCACAAAATCGGTGAAGTGCACGAAGGTGCGGCAACCATGGACTGGATGGAACAAGAACGTGAACGTGGTATTACCATTACCAGTGCGGCAACCACCTGTTTTTGGCAAGACCACCGTATCAATATTATCGATACTCCGGGTCACGTAGATTTTACCGTTGAGGTAGAGCGTTCCATGCGTGTCCTTGATGGCGCGGTGGCTGTGTTTGATTCTTCACAAGGTGTGGAGCCACAATCAGAAACTGTCTGGCGTCAAGCGGACAAGTATCATGTGCCACGGGTTTGTTTTTCCAACAAAATGGATAAGATGGGGGCGGACTTTTACATGACACTTCAATCTATTCATGAACGATTGTCTCCAAACGCGGTGGCTATTCAACTGCCTATTGGTATGGCATCTGAATTTTCGGGTATCGTTGATTTGGTAGAAAAGAAAGCCTTCAAATTTGAAGGAAAGTTTGGAGAAAATATTGTGGAAATTGAAATTCCGGCTGATATGACCGCTCAGGTAGAAGAATACCGTGCCAAGTTGTTGGAAAAAGTAGCGGAAGCGAGTGAAGAGCTTATGGAAAAATACCTCAACGGTGGTGAATTGACTGTTGATGAAATTAAGGCTGGTATCCGATCAATGACGGTGAAAGAACAGTTATATCCAGTGCTTTGTGGTTCTGCGTTGGCAAATATTGGTGTCCAAAAAATGCTTGACGCGGTGATCGCGTACCTTCCGTCACCACTTGATGTGCCACCACTTATGGCATCTGATCCAGATGATCACGAGAAAAAGATCGAAGTGAAGACGAGTGATGAAGAGCCGTTTGTGGCGTTGGCGTTTAAAATCGCAACTGATCCGTTTGTGGGTAAACTGGCGTTCTTTCGCGTATACTCTGGAAAACTGACTGCCGGAAGCTATGTGGTCAACACCGCCAATGGGGAAAAGGAACGTATCGGTCGTATTGTGCGGTTACATGCGAACAGTCGTGAAGATGTGTCAGAGGTGTATGCCGGAGAAATTGCCGCCGCGATTGGTCTCAAGGCGACAACCACCGGAAATACTCTATGCGCAGAAAACCGACAAGTGGTACTTGAACCACCTACCTTTGCGGAACCGGTTATTTCGTTGGCAGTAGAACCAAAAACAAAAGCCGACCAAGAAAAAATGGGTATTGCTCTACAAAAACTTGCGGAAGAAGACCCAACCTTCAAAGTGCATTCTGATCCGGAAACACTGCAAACTATTATTTCCGGTATGGGTGAACTTCATCTTGACATCATCATCGATCGTATGCGCCGAGAGTTCAAGGTGGAAGCCAATGTGGGTGCGCCACAGGTTGCCTACAGAGAAACTGTGAAAGGTACTGCTGAGGCTGAAGGAAAATACATTAAACAATCTGGTGGACGTGGTCAGTACGGTCACTGTTGGCTCAAAATCGAAGGCCAAGAACCGGGCAAAGGGTTTGAATTTGTGGATGAGATCAAAGGTGGTATCATTCCAAAAGAATTTATTACTCCGATTCAAAAAGGTGTTCGCGAAGCTATGGATAAAGGTGTGGTGGCTGGTTACCCAATGGTAGACGTGAAAGTAACAGTCTATGATGGAAGTTACCATGATGTAGACTCTTCTGAAATTGCCTTCAAGATGGCTGGAAGTATGGCGTTTCAAGAAGGTGCGAAAAAAGCCGGTGCGGTGATTCTTGAACCAGTAATGAAGGTGGAAGTAACAACTCCGGAAGAATATATGGGAGAAGTGGTAGGAGATCTTAGTTCAAAACGTGGTCAAATTCAAGAAATGACCAATCGCGGGCAAGCGAAAGTGGTTCGTGCACTCGTTCCTCTGGCTGAAATGTTTGGTTACGTAACAAATCTTCGTTCTTTGACTCAGGGTCGCGCAAGTTCTGCTATGGAATTCAGTCACTACGCTGAAGTACCGAAGAATGTCGAGCAGGAGATTGTGGCTGGTAAGAAGTAAATCTTGCTTTCAGTACCGAACTACCTTCTTTTAAAAGAGCTGCGAGATCCGCCTTGGGCGGATAAGAGACAGGAGATTGTGGCTGGTAAGAAGTAAATCTTGCTTTCAGTACCGAACTACCTTCTTTTAAAAGAGCTGCGAGATCCGCCTTGGGCGGGGAATCTTTGAAAAAATAGACACGAATATAACACGACCCGGAAGGGTCGTGTTTTGTGTATTGAAAAAACATTGATTCACTGATAGTATTAGAGTGTTCTGTTGGTAAAATAAAACCCCCCCATTCTACCCACCTTTAGGTGGGGTTCTGAGGCTTTAGCCTCAACATGAAATTTGCACGTGAGGCTAAAGCCTCAGAAACCTCGGCTAAAGCCTCAGAAACCTCGGCTAAAGCCTCAGAAACCTCGGCTAAAGCCGAGTAGAATTACTAAGAATATGAAATTCAACATCATCACTATCTTCCCAAACATCATCAAAAGCTACTGTAGTGAAACGATTCTCAAACGTGCGCAACAGAATAATTTGATTACCGTGAATCCGGTCTACCTTCGTGATTTTACCGAAGACAAACACCAGACGGTGGATGATACACCATACGGCGGGGGAGCAGGCATGGTCATGAAACCAGAGCCACTGTATAAAGCACTCAAAAGTTTAGACGCTATTCCGTTTCGGAAAGCCGATGGGCTTTCGAAGGTGAAGAAGATTTTTTCCGGGGACGTTAAAAAGAAAAAAAGAACCATTTTATTGTCTCCACGGGGGCGACAATTTGATCAGCGTATTGCCGAAGAGTGGAGTAAATACTCAGAATTAACGTTTGTGTGCGGTCGATACGAAGGGGTAGATCAGCGAGTCGTTGATCATATGATTGATGAAGAAGTATCCGTTGGTCCGTATGTATTGGCTGGTGGGGAACTGGGGGCTTTGATTATTATTGAAGCGGTTTCTCGATTGATTCCAGGGGTGCTTGGTAATGAAGAATCATTGAAAGAGGAAACACACACGCTGGAAGGGGTTGAATATCCGCAGTATACCAAGCCGGCGGATTTCAAGGGCTGGAAAGTGCCGGATGTTTTGTTGAGTGGGGATCATAAGAGGATCGCGGAGTGGCGGAGAGAAATAAGTAGATAGTTTATGAAAGTTAAACCTCTTAGTTTTGATATAAATCAACTTCCTCACGAAAAAGGAATGATCTTATTTGGTATTTCAATGAGTAAAATTGCAAACGAACAGTCACCAGAAAATTGTCTCAAATATATTAAGCATCTTCGAAGTAAGCTTAAAAAAACTAGCGGCGTCGGGTTAACATTTTTGTATTCAGATTATTTATACATGTACACGGATAAAGGTAGTTCTCAGCGTCTGCGACAGAAGTATATCGCACAAATGTGTAGCCATAAGAACGGTGTATTGAAACTTCTAGAAAAAGATCCTTCATGGATAATTCCTTCTTTTTCTTTTATTAGTTGGGGGCAGCTTTTGTTAAGCTTTAGACATTTGCAAAAATATATAGGTATTGTCCATGAGTTATATCAAAAAGATAGGTATTTTCAAAAGGCAGTGAAAAAAGACGCAGCCGGTCGACGTTTGACTGCTGGGCAGATTAATTTTTTTCTTGAGGAGATTACAGTATTTTACTTACTTTTAAAAGGGGTGATTTCTCTTGATAATCATTATATTCAAAATCACGAAGAGTGGGTGTTAAATTGTTATCCTGGCGCACCTCTCGAAAGTGAATTTTATTTGTATAAACATAACTTTTTAGGATTGTTTAATGATAAAAATAAATATGAAAATCATCAGTATAATCTTGTAGATCGAGTTCTAATAGATTTGTGTGTTTGATTTATAGAATATAAATAAATATTGTTGAATATGTCAGTAAAACATAACAGTCTCACCTCAATCGCCAACTTCCTCTTTGAAGCCGGCATGCTCCAAAAGACCCCTCGTAGTGGGTTTCATTTTTTAGGAATCGGAAAACAAAGTGTGGCGGAGCATTTGAACCGATGTGCCTATGTTGGATTTGCGCTTGCTCACATGAATGGAACTGCGGATGTGGGAAAAGTAGTTCAGATGTGTTTGTTTCATGATTTTACTGAAGCGCGTATTTCTGATTTGGCGTACGTGCATCAAAAATATACCGAGCGACATGAGGAAAAAGCGATTGTAGAACTGACTGATTCATTACCATTTGGCAAGTCATTGAAGGAGTTATTTGATGAGTATTTTGAACGCACGAGTATAGAATCACTGCTTGCGAAAGATGCTGATAATATTGAATTACTATTGTCTATAAAAGAGCAGGTAGATGTAGGGAATGAGCGAGCAAAAACTTGGTACTCGTCAATTGTAGGAAGAATAAAAACCGAGGAGGGGAAAGTGTTGGTAGAGAAAATATTGGAAACAAATTCTGATGATTGGTGGTTTTCGGATAAAAATGATGCGTGGTGGATTCATAGAAAAGAAATACAGAAATAACTTCGCTCAAGACAGACCCGACTTTGGCGGAGAAAAAGGGAAATAATGAGGTGAATGGGTATTTTTTACGAGCAAAATTAGAGATTAGAAATTAGGTAAATTAGAAATTTCCCAAGTTATCCCCAGTTGTGTAGATTTAGCCCATATTCGGCTCTTGACAAACTTCAAAACCCCCTATATAATGTCGAAGCAATCTGAAATTCCTCTACAACTAAACCTTTTCCTAAGTCTTGAACTTTCAGGATACTGGGAAGAAAAAGAGTAACGACCTTCTGTTCTCCACAACGTGTGAAGAGCAGGAAACAGTTCCTCTTTTTTCTTTACTTGAAAAGGCTGAGGTCAGACCGTTCTCTACAATTCATCAACCAATCAACCATTCACAAACATCGTTACATTCACAATAAGAATGTGACAAAAACCAACAAAGTCTATCCAAAGAGAAATAAAACTTTGAACTATCCTCTACGGAGGGTAGTATAAACTCTTTATGATTGAGTAGCGATTCTGATCGGTCATTCGACCGGTCAATAAAGACTCGCTTACTCGTCTTTATTGAGAGTTTGATCCTGGCTCAGGATGAATGTTGGCGGCGTGTATAAGGCATGCAAGTCGAGGGATCGGTTCCGATTCACTGTGTAGATGACCTGATCATCTTCAGAGTGAATCGGAATACGGACCGGCAGACGGGTGAGTAACACATTAGTAACCTACCTTCGAGACGGGCATAACCCTGGGAAACCAGGGCTAATACCCGATGGTCATGAGGGGTCATATGACATTCTCATGTAAATCCTCCGGGGCTCGAAGAGGGGCTTATGTCCTATCAGCTTGTTGGTAGTGTAAGAGACTACCAAGGCTATGACGGGTAGCAGGCGTGAGAGCGTGACCTGCCTCACTGGGACTGAGACACTGCCCAGACTCCTACGGGAGGCTGCAGTCGAGAATATTCCACAATGGACGAAAGTCTGATGGAGCGACGCCGCGTGCAGGATGACGCCCTTCGGGGTGTAAACTGCTTTTATAAGGGACGAATTCGTGACGGTACCTTATGAATAAGAGGTTGCTAACTCTGTGCCAGCAGCAGCGGTAATACAGAGACCTCAAACATTATCCGGATTCATTGGGCGTAAAGCGTCCGCAGGTGGTTTGACAAGTTATGGGTTAAATCTTCGGGCTCAACTCGAAGACTGCTCGTAATACTGTCAGACTTGAGGTTGGAAGAGGCAAGCGGAACTATCGGTGTAGTCGTAA
>DYFM01000023.1:0-271 GCA_020725175.1 Candidatus Paceibacter sp. | reverse complement strand
AGGCGAAGGCAGCTTGCTAGTACAAACCTGACACTCATGGACTAAAGCGTGGGGAGCGAATAGGATTAGATACCCTAGTAGTCCACGCCCTAAACGATGTGCACTAGGTATTGGGAGTATCGACCCTCTCAGTGCCGTTCAAAAAAGCTAACGCGTTAAGTGCACCGCCTGGGGAGTACGGCCGCAAGGTTAAAACTCAAAGGAATAGACGGGGACCCGCACAAGCGGTGGATGATGTGGTCTAATTCGATGATACGCGGCGAACCTTACC
>DYFM01000006.1 GCA_020725175.1 Candidatus Paceibacter sp. | reverse complement strand
GGGCGACGAATGGTGAGGGAACCCATCCCTAGTACGAGAGGACCGGGATGGACGAACCTCTTGTGTACCGGCTGTCCTGCCAAGGGCATCGCCGGGTAGCGAAGTTCGGTGTAGATAAGCGCTGAAAGCATCTAAGCGCGAAGCTATTCCCAAGATTACCATTCATTTGAGATCCGTTCGAGACGAGGACGTTGATAGGCACTAGGTGTAATACCTGCAAAGGTGTGAGCCGAGGTGTACTAATAGATCGAGCGTACTACGGAAACACAGAGTTGTGCTTCTATAAGGCTTGAAAGGCTACAAATGCCAAAAGAGTCTGAAATGCACTTCTATATTTCATGGTTTGATTGTTCAAATTTATATTGATACACAAAAAGACGTATTGTCTTGGTGGTTCTTGCGACGGAGGTATCCCGATCGCATCGGGATTCCCATCCCGAACACGGAAGTTTCAGAAGAAATTGATCTTTATCAAAATACATAATCAAAAAGACGCATTGTCTTGGTGGTTTTTGCGACGGGGGTATCCCGATCGCATCGGGATTCCCATCCCGAACACGGAAGTTTCGGAAGAAATTGATCTTTATCAAAATACATAATCAAAAAGACGCATTGTCTTGGTGGTTCTTGCGACGGGGGTACACCCGTTCCCATCCCGAACACGGAAGTTAAGCCCGTCAGCTCCGATGGTAGTCGCAAGGCGAGAGTAGGTCGCCGCCAAGACAATGCGTCTTTTTTTATTCTATTTTTTTTGTCAAACGTTTTTAATACTTTAGAAATTTTTAAATAGTAAAAAAGCCGGGCATTTTATGTCCGGCTTTCGTCTTCACTGCTTTGTAAGTAATTAATCTGATTTTGGCAATGTTCTAAATAACGTTCATATAATTGCTGTGAAGGAATTACGTTAGGGTACTGTGTACGCAAAAATTTTATTTGATCAATAATTTTTTTCCAGTGATTAAGCGCATAAATTCTTAGTTCGTTATTTTTTTTTATAACATCTCTATTTTTCGTATGGTTTTTAATTATTGTTTTTATGTTCCTCCAAACAACATTGGGGGGAAATTCGGATGTTTCACCTGAACTACTGATTATTGTTCTACTCCCAATTTTTCTTTCTGTGTTAGACATACGTTACATGCTTAGCTTCACTCCCACCGGACAATGATCTGATCCCATTACGGTAGGAAGAATAAATGCATCTTTTATCCTATCTTTTAGTGTTTCAGAAACAAGGACATAATCAATTCGCCAACCTACATTTCTTTCTCGTGCTTTTGCCCAGTGTGTCCACCAGGTGTATTGTTCGGTTTTATCCGGGAAGAGATGGCGAAAGGTATCAATAAAACCGGCTTGTAAAAAATTTTCAAAGCCTTCACGTTCTTCAGAGGTAAAACCATGTTTTCCGATATTTTCTTTTGGTCGTGCCAGATCAATTTCTTTATGGGCGACATTCAAATCTCCACAAAAAATTACCGGTTTTTTCTTTTGTAGTTCGGTGACGTATTTGAGAAAGATGGGGTCCCATTGTTTGTAACGAAACTGGAGACGGGAAAGATCGTCCTTGGTGTTTGGAGTGTAGACAGTTACAATAAAAAACTCTTTGTATTCTGCCGTAATTACTCGACCTTCTTCAAGGGCATTGCGACCTTGCTCATCAATACAATCCTCCTCACTGCATAGTTCCGGTGGAAACCCATTGCGAACAGAGAGGGGAATTTCTTTGGTAAAAATAGCTGTACCGGAATAGCCTTTTTTCTGAGCGGAAAACCAATACTCCTCGTACTGTGGCAAGTCAATTTCAGATTGGTGTTGCTCGGCCTTGGTTTCTTGAAGACATAAAATGTCCGGGTCATGTTCAGTAATAAACTGCTCAAACAATCCTTTTTTTGTCACAGCCCGAATACCATTGACATTCCAGGAAATAATTTTAACTTCTTTTGTTGCATCATTCATATGGGTACATGGTACTTGATGAGGGGGAGAAATGCAAGAGTATTTGGTGAGAACTGTTATGTTGCTATATTGTTATACTGTTGTGTTTATCTTAGAGTAGCTATTTATTAATATAACAATATAACGGGATATCAATAGCAGAGTTAAAAATGTGTTACTGACTAATAGAAAATAATGCCTTATTTATGAGAAATTTTTGTCCACAATCAACCGGTTGCAAAAGTTATGTAATATGGTATAGTGCGTGACACAAAATTACTTTTAACTTTCATTTTTTATGGACGAGAAGTTTGATCTCACCAAAAGCGCGGTTCTTACTCATATTCAGAACATGTTTGAAGAGATGGAATCTGATATGGCATTGTCACATCAGGAGAAGTATGCCTTACTCGAAGACGCGCTCGAGCAAGCAACCGATACCGATGAGTTGAGAGTTGCTTTTGATCAGTGGTACGCAGAACACGCTGAAGATCTTGATCTTGAGCTTGAGGCGGATGAACTATGGATGCAGGCGGTCAATGAGGACAGTCTGGATGAAGAGGGTGATTGGTAATTGGTAAAAAGTATAGAGCAGTCGATTATACCGGCTGCTTTTATTTTTGGTTGAGATGGTGTATTATTATCTTGTTGGTGTGTTGGAACAGCAGATGTTAGCAGACATATAACAGAAGAAAGCAGTTTATGATTGATATAAGCAAGTATAATCTATTGTCTTATTCGGTTATAGGTGCTGCCATGGAGGTACATCGACAGTTAGGGTTTGGTTTTCTAGAAAACGTATATCAGAAAGCCTTTGAAGAGGAGTGCCGCATTCGCAGTATCTCATTTTTTTCTCAACAGTCTGTGCCGGTGTGGTATAAAGGAAAAGAGTTATCTGTTTATGTTCCAGATTTAATACCGTTTAATCAGACAGTACAAATGATTGTAGAAATAAAAGCGCTTGAAACTATTGATTATGATAAAGTTGGGGCTCAAGTTATAAAGTATTTAGTAGCAACAAAAAAGGAAGTAGGACTTCTCATTAATTTTGGAAAGAAAAAACTAGAGTACAGGCGTTACGTTATTCCACAAAAATTTCAAAAACATTCTGCTTTCATCCGTTTATAATCTGTTTACATCTGCTGTTTTAATTTGAACATTTTATGCAAACCTACACCTCCATCGCCAACCTCCTTGGTACAGAAGCCGAATCTCTTCTTGAATTTGATTCACCAAAAATTTCCAAAGAACTCCTTCATATACCAAACCCTCGCCATGTTGACCAGGTCTTTGGTATGTCTGATCGGTCACTCAAGGTGGTGCGTAGTTTGAAGCGGCTGTATCAGCACGGACGGTTGGGAGGTACTGGATACCTTTCCATTTTTCCAGTTGATCAGGGAGTAGAACACAGTGCTGGGGCGAGTTTTGCTGTCAATCCGGTTTTCTTTGATCCGGAACAGATTGTTCGGTTTGCTCTTGAAGCAGAATGTTCCGGTGTGGCGTCAACTATTGGGGTGTTGGGAATGGTAAGTAAAAAATATGCCGATAAGATTCCATTTATCGTCAAACTCAATCATAATGATCTACTACGATATCCAAATGAATCACGGCAAACTATGTTTGCGTCCGTAGAACAGGCGTTTGAATTGGGGGCAGCGGCGGTAGGTGCAACAATTTATTTTGGCTCCCATGATTCGGCGCGGGAAGTTGAGGAAGTCACTACAGCCTTTGCTGAAGCGCATCGACTGGGGATGGCTACAATTCTTTGGTGTTATCTTCGAAATGACGCGTTTCGGGTTGGAAAGAAGGATCTTCATACAGCGGCAGATTTGACGGGACAAGCCAATTACCTGGGCGCAACAATTGGTGCGGATATCGTAAAACAAAAACTGCCGACACTAACTGGTGGTTATAAAATGTTGAACAGTGGGAAGAAGCAGTTCGGAAAGTATGACGAACGAATGTATCGAGAGCTGAGTTCAGAACACCCGATAGATCTAGCACGGTATCAGGTACTAAATAGTTTTGCCGGTCGGGTAAGTCTCATCAATTCCGGTGGGGTTAGTGGAAAAAATGATTTGAAGGACGCGGTTCGTTCAGCGGTTATCAATAAGCGTGCCGGAGGGGCAGGATTAATTTTGGGAAGAAAAGCCTTTCAACATACTTGGGATGAAGGTTTGCAGATTATTCGTGCGGTACAAGATGTGTACTTATGTCAGGAAATTTCAGTTGTGTAATGAGAATGGTTCGGTTGACAATGAGAAAGTTCCTGGTACAATGGGTAGAGTTTTACATGTTTTTTAAGAACCATATGATTCGTATGAGGAAAGAAGGGGTGGAAAGATGTATGCAACATACCATTATAGAACAAATTACGAATTTGGAAAGAGGTCGTACTGCTCCTCATTGTGAAATACCTCGTGCGGCTGAGGCTGCTATTCAAAACATGAAAGAAAACATGAGGTTTGGAACACCGGCTATTTTTTTGGTTGTTCGGTGTTGGAACAAAGACCGCAACGCAATGGAACAGTTTTTGCAAAAAGTGAAAAGAATGAAAGAGCATATGCCGAAATTGGCGGGTGTGTTTCTTTCTATCAACAAAAACACTGAGGGTGGAGATATAAATAATCAGACAGAGGTGGCAGCTCTTGATGTGACAAAAAATCTAACGGATGTTCCGATAGTTCCACTGGGTATTATCGGCTATACTTGGACTGCGGGACTAAATGCACCGGCCGCGGTAGCTCATATGTTTGCGCAAGAGGTTCAGGTGGATGAATCAAACATTGTATTATTAAATCAGTCGTTTGATATTGAAATGGATGATGAAAATTTGCAAAAAATGTCACAAAGATTGGCAGCTGGGCAATTGGCACCGACAGTTCGAATTGAAAAGGGGAGACTAGAGCTCAAACATCTTTCACAAGCACTCGGATCGTTACAGGAACTATTATTAAACCAAGTTCCGTCGGAAGAGGTGTTATCATACATCCGACGGCATCCGGAAATGTTACGTCTGCTCCGGAACACCAATGCTGCCCACAGACTTGATGATTTGGTAGCGTTGGGAGGATTTAATCCAGTTACCAATAGTTATGGTGGTATGGAAGATCATGAGTTTCTCATCCGATTTCTTCTATATCTAAAACAAACTGATCGGGCACGATTGAGGATGGTATTGGATACTCTTTTTTCAGAAGATGCCTATGTGACGTATCAGGATTTAGCATGGGATGGATTGCTGTTTGGAAAAAAATTGAAAAAATTGATGCGGGAAAAAAATGCCAATAGTCTTATAGCAACACTAATCGCCTCTTTGAAAGAGTCGAGCACGTATGCGGTTCCTTTGTCTGAGAGAGATTTTGCGTTTCGGTCTTCATAGTCATACTCTGTAGAAAAAAAATTGACAAATTATTACGCAAATAAATAGCTATACATAGCTATTTATTTTAATTTAAAAAAAATATCCACAGAAGAAAAATTGACGATTTTATTGCTAAAGCGTATACTGCGTACATTAATTACCATATGAATCCACCCATTCTCAAAAAACTTGGATTTCCAGATAAATACTCCAGTGTCTACTTGGCATTGTTGCGTTTGGGTCCGAGCTCAGTTCGCAAACTAGGAGAACACTGTAATTTAAATCGCGGTACAACCTATGATGCGCTCAAATGGTTGCAAGAAAAAGGGGTGGTGGGGTATTTTCATAAAGATAGTAAGCAGCAGTTTGTCGCTGAACATCCGCAAGTGCTGAAACAGATACTTCGAGAACAGGAGGATGAATTGCGACAAACCGGCCGAGAACTCGATGGGGTGATTTCTGAACTTGAGGCACTTCACCATAAAGGCGGAGAACGCCCGGTAGCACGGTATTATGAACGAAAAGAAATCTCTTTGATTCTTGAAGATCTGCTCTGCGCCTGTGAAACAAGTGGAGAGGCGATGTATCGAATATATTCGGTAGAAGGATTGCGTGAATATTTATACGAAGGATTCCCATCATTTAGTGATGCTAGAATTGGGAAAGGAATAGCGGTTAAAGCCATTGCGATTGGCAAAGGAGGCGAATTACGAGGTTTGGATGAGAGAAAATGGATTAATGCTCCGCAAAAGACGCCTACCTATATTCTTATTTATCCAGGAAAAACGGCATATATTTCGCTCGATGCCAAAAAAGAGCCGATGGGGGTGGTGATTGAAAACGATGGGGTGTTTGAGACGCAGAAGACTGTATTTGAGGAATTATGGGAGAGATTACAATAAAAAACAAGAAACAAGATACAAGTTACAAACAAATTTCAAATAAAAAATTTTAATTTCTAAAAGTTTTTAACATTGGTAATTGAAAATTATATATTGTTTGGAAATTGTAACTTGTATCTTAGAGTTTTTAAAATTATGAAATTATTTGACATTGCCTTTATCGATTTTGACGACACTCTTTTCGATACTCATGCCTTTAAGCAAGTGCGTTTAGACGCTATTAAAGAAATTGGTGTTTCTGAAGATACTTTTTGGAGTACGTATCGCGAAGCACGGGGAATAGAAAAAGGTAAGATCGCTACTTATTCTGATGAATTACACGCTAAATTGCTAGAAACACAAGGGTTTGATTTTCAGACAGTGCACGAAATTTTAAAAAACGTTACCAACCATATTTCAACATTTGTATTGCTGGGAGCGGTGGACTTTCTTCTTTCTGTACAAGAGAAGGCTGGCCATCTCGTTATTCTTAGCCTAGGTGATCCGGCATTCAATTTGTTGAAAATGCGACAATCTGGTTTGCAAAAGTATGTGAATGAAAGCATTGTGGTGGATGAGACAAAAATAAAAGTGTTACGTCGGATGAAGAAGAGATTTCCGGATGAAAGACGTTGGTTATTTATCAATGATAAGGTGACTGAGACGATTGAGATACATGATCAGTTTCCGGGGATGAATGTGGTTTTGCGTCAGTCGCCATCGATTGGTGAGAGTGAATATAAACGAGCGGGGTATGCTCATTTTCCTACATTGAAAGAGGTGAGTGAATACATTAAGAATCTTTGAAATTGAATAGACCATGCCTGTCCGCCTTAAATAAAAATTTAACGGATAAAACTGATAATAACGAATCAGTTCAAATCCGTTCAATCCGTTAAATCCGCGGTCTATCAACATTTAAGTTTGAAAGTATGCAACAAAATATTGGAGCAGTAATTCTCGCTGCCGGACGAGGAAAGCGTCTCGGCTGTACAGACATTCCAAAAGTCATGGTTGATTTGGGAGGTAAACCAATTGTGGAATATGTCATCGAAAAACTGGAATCTTTGGGATTTGCCAAAGACCACATATCTCTTGTCGTGGGATTTCAAAAGGAAAAAGTTAAGGAGTATTTTGATGGTCGGGTTGTGTATGCTCATCAAGACGAGCAGCTTGGAACAGCCCATGCGGCATTTCGAGGAATGAAAGAGCTGCCGGTTGAGGTGGAACAGGTGATTGTTATTGGCGGAGATGATAGTGCTTTTTATACTGCTGAGACTTTGGAAAGATTTGTTAGTGAACATGTGCAAGCGGGTGTTACATTATCTTTGTTGACCGCTGAAGTGGAAGATCCAAGTTTGTATGGTCGCATAGTTCGTCATGAAAATGGTGGTATTGAAATTATTGAAAAAGAATACGTTACTGAGGAACAAAGTCATCTGAAAGAGATCAGTACCGGCACGTTTTGTTTTGATCGTAGATGGTATGAAGAGAATTTTCCGCATATGCCGCCCCTACGAAAACTTGGAGAATATGGACTACCGACCGCCCTCGCTATGGCTCGTGAGCAAGGTGTTCCACATCAGGTGGTGAAACTGGAAGATAGTTCGGAATGGTTTGGGATTAACACGCCGGAGGAGTTGGAGGAGGGGAGGAGGTTGAAAGAAATAACGAAATAGCGAAATAAGGAAATGAAGACTGTGGTTATGTATTTTTCTATTATTATCCCTACTTATAATCGTTCGCAGACTTTATAAAAAACTTTGGAAAGTGTATTTCGACAAACACACATGGGGTTTGAAGTTATTGTGGTCGACGACGGGTCAACTGATAACACAAAACAAACTGTAAACCAACTTCAGGAAACGCATGAGAATTTGATTTATCTGTGGCAGGAGAATTGCGGTGCATCACGAGCACGTAATACGGGGGTTCGTCATGCCACGGGTGAGATTATTGTATATATAGACAGTGATGATATCGCCGATCCGTTGCTTCTTGAGAAAATTTATGAGACGTTACAATCTGATCCAAGAAAAGTATTTGGGATCGTAAATCATACGCGACGTGTCGTACTTATTGATCAGGCAGGAAATACCCTTGATGAATTACCGCCATTTGTTATGACTGATAACGCAGTAAAGTTACAGGATTATTATCATTGGAAGGTAAAAACAACCACGAGTGGTTTGTTTCATGTGCGTGCACTTTGGAATATTTGTAAGTGGGATGAAGCGCTGCATTATTTGGAAGATTGGGAGCTATTATTACAGTTTGGTGCTGTTGATCATGATGGGTTTGTTTTTATTCTTGATCCATTGATTTACTATACCCAATCATACGGTGGTGATGGTATGTGTAGTAATGCAAAATATAGTGACTGGGCGAAAGCATTTGACGATATTTATCAAAAGCATAAAAACGATCCGTTGATGACAGGGCAAACATGGTGGCCAGAGCGGGTGGAGAAATATACAAAACTTCAAAAAGAGGTTGACGCTGGAACGCATTTACCACAGGTTTATAAATATTTTCCAAATTTTAAAGGTTAATTATGCATAAAAAAAGAATACCAGAAGGCGCTAAACCTTTTCTTACTGCGGAAGAATTGGGTAGCTTTTATCGTTATGAAGGTACTATTAACAGAAAAGTGCCTGTATCGGGCGCTGCAAAAATTTGGGCAGAAACTGCTCACAAAGAGGAAGCAGTATCCAAAAGAATGTATAATTATATACCAGTTAGACAAGAAGGAGGGTGGGTTGCATATTCAAAAGACGGGATTTATGCAAGTTCTAGTCCACTTGAGAAATTGCATGGTATTTCTATATTAGATGATATAGAAAAGAGGGTTGGTATGGCACCTAACGGAAGAAAAATAAGAGTCTTAGATGTTGGTGCTGGCGTTGGTGCCTTTACAGAGCAGATCCGAGAAAAATTCGGTGACAGGATTAAAGTGTATTCAACCGGACTAAGCAAAGCGGCTGCTAAAAAATTTCGTAAAAAGGTCAATTCAGAAAATTCTGGATGGAATTTAAATGGAAAAATTTCTGAAGAGCTCCATCCTGATGACCTTAAGTGGAGATCGGTAAAACAGCTAAGTGATTTTGAAGAGTTTGATGTTATCGTGGATACTGTTGGAGAGGGTACTTCTTACTTAAAAGATGGAGAGGGTGAAGTAAGAAAATCTTTATCAGAGTATTTACATATTATTACTAGAAAATTACTTCCAGGAGGTTTAGCCTCAATAGTTTTTATGTTTGATGACGATTTGGCAATCTCCATTTACAAATTAAAAGAAATTATAAGAGAAATTATTGAGCAAGATTTTTTTAAAAATGTAGAATGGGCGGGGTTTGAAGAAAATGGTTACTTCAATTTACGTCTTTGGAAACCAATCCAATGAAGATCAGCTACTAAAAGAGTGTAGAAGAATAAGAAACTATAATGAAAAAGGTCAAAATTAATTAACCTGGGGTTTATTTAATTAAACTTACCAACTATTCAACTATTCAACTATTCAACTATTCAACTAATCACCCCTATGTGCGGCATCATCGGCTACATCGGCAAAAAACCAGCAGCCCCAATTCTCCTTCAGGGGCTACGTCGTTTGGAATATCGTGGATATGACAGTGCCGGAATGGCAATTTCAAATGGAGAAACAATTGCGCGAATTAGATCAGTCGGTAAGATTGATAGTTTGTCAGAAAAAATGAAAACTGTTGAAATACCTGGTACAGTCGGAATTGCTCATACCCGATGGGCAACTCACGGCGGTGTGACTGAAGAAAACGCACACCCTCATACCGGTTGTGGTGGCAAATTAATTCTGGTGCACAATGGGATTATTGAAAATTACCGTGAACTAAAAGAGGTACTGAGTTCTTCTCATGTATTTACTTCTGAAACAGATTCAGAAGTGCTGGCGCATTTAATTGAAGAACACCTGAAGCAAGAAGATCTGCAACAGGGTGTCGTGGCGCTTCGTAAAGCGGTGGAAAAAGCACTTGCCCATGTACGAGGGACGTATGGTATTGTTGTCATGCATGAAGCAGTACCGCATTGTTTGGTGACTGTTCGTATGGGAAGTCCAATTGTTATTGGTTTTGCAGAAGATGAGAATTCTCATGAACATGAATATTATATTGCAAGTGATGCATCTCCGATGTTGGCGTATACAAAGAAGGTGATTTTTCTTGAAGATGGAGAGTTGAGTGTGTTAACTCGAGAAGGAATGGAAACGTTTACTCTCAAAGATGAACAAGTGCAAAAACACGTGGAAGAAATTGAATGGAACGATGAGCAGGCAGAAAAGCAAGGTTTTGCTCACTTTATGCTGAAAGAAATTTTTGATCAGCCGACTGTCTTTGAAGATGCGATTCGCGGGCGATATGATTTGGCCGAGGGAACTGCCAAGCTCGGTGGACTAAATATGACTGAAGAACAAATGCGACAGATTAATCGCGTAATTTTTATCGCTTGTGGAACAGCCTCATATGCCGGAATGATTGGGAAATACGCGTTTGAGCGATTGGCAGGGATCCCCGCTGAAGTGGAAGTGGCGAGCGAATTTCGCTATCGCGATCCGATTGTGGACGAGCGAACACTCGTATTTGTCATTTCTCAATCGGGTGAAACGGCAGATACCTTGGCAGCGCTCAGAGAAGCGAAACGAAAAGGCGCATTTGTGCGGGGGATTGTGAATGTGATTGGTTCAACCATTGCTCGGGAAACTGATGGGGGTACATACATTCATGCCGGTCCAGAGTTAGCCGTTGCTTCGACCAAGGCATACACCAATATGGCTGCCGTGACCATACTTTATGCGCTCCAATTTGGTCGAGCAAGGCGAGTTTCTTTAGCGACTGGCCACAGAATGTTACAAGCACTGGTAGAAATTCCCAAAAAAATGAATCAAATCTTAGTTCAGACTGAACACATTGAAAGAATAGCGAAAAAGTTTGCTAGCTATCAAGATATGTTTTTCTTGGGTCGGGGTGTAAATTTTCCGGTGGCCTTGGAAGGGGCTTTGAAACTAAAAGAAATCAGCTATATTCATGCTGAAGCGTATCCGGGTGGAGAAATGAAACACGGTCCATTGGCACTTGTTTCGCCGGAATTCCCAACTGTGGCTATTATGACCAAAGATCAGTTGTACGAAAAAATGATGAGTAATATTGAGGAAGTAAAAGCTCGCAAAGGTCCACTGCTGTTGATAGCGACAGAAGGTGATGAAAAAGCTAAAGAAATTTCACCGGATGTGATTTATGTGCCGGAAACAATGGAGTTGTTACAGCCGTTGTTGAATACGATTCCGCTACAATTATTTGCATATTTTGTGGCGGTGGAGTTGGGGAGGGATGTGGATCGACCGAGGAATTTGGCGAAGAGTGTGACTGTCGAGTGATGTTGAGTTTTACGTGAGACTAAAGCCTCTGAAACCCCACCTAAAGGCGGGTAGAATAATAGCACGCCATCATTCTACTCGGCTTTAGCCGAGGTTCATGAGGCTTCAGCCTCACAGTTTACTGTAATTATGTACGATTATCCTCCAAATTCAGTCTACTTTCTTACTGGTTCCACCTTTCTTCATTACCCATATTTTAAAGATTTAGAAGAAAAATTGATTGTACTTGAAGCTATCAAAAAACTTAAGAAAGATAAAAAAATACAGATATGTGCGTATAGTATTCAAATCAATCATTATCATCTAGTATTTTATTCGCGAGCTGAAAAAGATGTCGCGGTGGTTAAACAATATATGCACGGAGGCGTGAGCCATCGATATACAATTTTGCATGGAAAAGTTCAAACAGAATTTTGGGGGACATATAAAATCATTCGTATTTTTTCTCAAGAAATGTATTGGAAAATCGTTGGGTATGTTAACGGAAACCTATTGAAACATCACGAAGTCGGAACTTTTGACGAATTAAAAAGAAATCAATTTTCTAGTTATGGTCATTTTGCAAATAAGTATGGTGATGAAATGATGAAGGGGGTGGTGTATAAAGTGATTGATATTGGTGAGGGTGCGGAAGGTGAGGTTGATATAGATGAAATGAAGAAGTGTTATTTGCGGAGTTTTCCAAATTGACAGTTTTGTATGAGGCTAAAGCCTCAATTACCCCACCTAAAGGTGGGTAGAATGATATTTATGAAACAACGTATTACAATTTTAGGTGGCGGCAACGGCGGTTCAATCAGTATCCGTGCGCTAAAGAATCATCTCGACAAATTCAGTATCAGCGCCATCATCGCCATGAGTGATTCTGGTAGTTCTTCAGGTAAGCTTCGCAAAGAACTAGGTGTACTTCCCCCTGGAGATATTCTTCGAGCTGTTTTAGCTATGAGTCGGTATGATTATGAACTCATGAAGCGAATATTTTATGATACGCGGTACTCTGAACACGGGAAACTACAGGGATTTGGCATTGGTCATTTATTTATTGGTTTAGCAGAGAAGTATAATGGTGGTATAGTAGATGCTATTCGAGCTTTGGCGCAAGCAGTAGATGTGGTTGCTCCGGTATTTCCGGTTACTACGGAATCGGCAGATCTGTGTGTTGAGTTGACCAATGGTGATATTGTGATCGGTGAGCATGAAATAGATCGACCGGTATATTCTCGGAAGCATCGAATTCGTCGAGCCTGGCTTCAGCCAACACCAATGGTGTATGATCGTGCTCGGGAAGAAATTCTTCAGGCAGATGCACTTATTATTGGGCCGGGGAGTTTTTATACCAGTATTATTGCAACGCTCTTGCCGGAAGGGGTAAAGGACGCTATTCGAGAATCAGCGGCAAAATTGATTTTTGTTGCTAACAAAGTGATTGATGTCGAGGGTGAAACCGGTCCTGAGAAACTAAGTGAATTTGTTTTTGAATTGGAGCAATATTTACCCCGTCCGGTAGATGTGATACTCTATGATGAGGCACTGCTAGGGGAGAAACAATTGAAACAGTGTCGGGAAAAAGGATGGAAAGAGGTCGTGGCGGACCTTGATAAATTGAAGGATCGTACTGTTGTTACGTTTACCAATCGAGGTGAAGAGACTTCGATTGATCCGGTGGTGTTGGGGGAGGTGATATCGACATTATTGTAGAAAATTATGAAGGAAAGATCAGTGAAAAAACTTTTTGTACCCTCAGAGACCTCAGGAGCACCAAACAGAGAATTTCGTTTAACTTCTGAGGGGTCGGAAGTTGATATTGATGATGGTACCATCAATGATTTGGCTCAGGTTTTTGAGGAAGTAGCATTTAAAAAAAGATTTCCTGTTATAAGAAAAGAGGGTGGTGGTTTCATCTTTGAAAAAGAATTGGAAAAAACAGAGAATGAGAATAAGTATATAACTTTGCTTAATGAGGCTGTGCATGAAACAGGAAAAAGTTTAGGAATTGATGATCATGAAATTCCACAGATAAGTGCCAATCGGATACATTTGTTTGATCCTAAAGATGTACAGAAAGCAGTTACGTTTACAAATCGAGGTCATTCCGTTGTCATGAAAAGAGGGAAAGAGGAGGATTATTTTTTGGAACTTTCTCATGAATTTGCGCATCTTATTAGTCAACAAAAGCTATCGTATGTTAAAAGTGATGAAAAGCCAAAACATACAATTAAAAGTGAGATGATGGGACTGTTTCGGTTTAGACAAAGTACAGAAGAAAAAGGAAGAGGAGAAATGTTAAACGAAGCTTTTGCCGAATTTTTGGCAGAGCGTTTAAGAGATTGTGTTAGAAGAAAAGACCCGACGCTAAAGATTTCATTTCAGGTACCTTATGAAATGCATGTGCGTATTGTGGAGCAGATAATCGGAGAGATAGAAGAGAGAATTAATAAACCACGTAATTTTTTACTACATATTTTCCTAAAGTACTTTCTTACTGGAAATTCGAGATTTTTACAAGAAGTTATGAGTGAGCTACCAACTGAAGAAAAAAAGATAATTCGTGATCTTTTTTTACCTTCAACGGATCAAGAGATGAAAGAATTGGCAAAAAAGTATGATATTAATTTGGATAAACAGAAATATTGGTATTGATCTGTGTATGGATTTTCACGTTGACAATAAGAAAACTATTTTTTTCAAAATTACTGTACAACATGGCACAGATATTATTGCTCGAGTGTATTTATACATAATAAAAAATGATCTTCATAAAGAACCGTATGGTCTAATGGAAGATGTATTTGTTGAGCCAGAACATCGTGGAAAAGGAATTGGTAAACAGCTAATTGCAAGAGTGATAGAAGAAGCGAAAAAACAAGGTTGTTATAAGTTGGTAGCCCAAAGCCGTCATGAAAAGCTTGAGGTTCATGCATTATATGAAAAATTTGGCTTTCGAAATCATGGAATAAATTTTAGAATGGATTTATAAATAGACCGCGGATTAAACGGATGTAACGAATTAGAACTGATTCGTTAACATCTGTTCAATCCGTTTAATCCCCACCCAAGGCGGGCAGGCGTGTTCCTATAACTTATGTCTACGAATACAAGTATATTAATCACCAAACCAACCCAAGACTACGAACTCCTCGACAGTGGAGACGGAGAAAAAATGGAACGTTATGGTTCTGTTGTTTTATCACGTCCTGATCCTCAAGCACTGTGGAAAAAAAGATTGTCTGTCAAAGAATGGAAAAACGTTGATGCTGAATTTGTCCGCGATGGAAAAAGTACTGAGTGGGTGATTCATCATGATATTCCGGAGCGTTGGCAAATAGAACTAGCTGGATTGAAATTTTGGATTCGACCGACTACTTTTAAACATACCGGGTTGTTTCCGGAACATGTGGAGAATTGGGAGTGGATACGCGAGCAAGTCAAAAGTCAAAAGTCTAAAGTCCAAAGTCCTCGGGTGTTAAATTTGTTTGGATATACTGGGGCGGCATCACTGGCGGCGGCACAGGCGGGAGCGGAAGTGGTGCATGTGGACGGATCGAAAGTAGCGATTGGTTGGGCTCGGGAGAATGCGGAGATCTCTGGAATAGCTGATAGACCGATTCGCTGGATTCTAGATGATGCAGTGGCTTTTGTAAAAAGAGAAATCCGCCGGGGTAATAAGTATGAGGGGATTATTATGGATCCGCCGGCTTTTGGACATGGGCCAAAAAAAGAAATGTGGCAGATTGAGAAAGATTTTGTAGGGTTTGTTGAGTTGTGTAAAGAATTATTATCTGATGAACCGCTATTTTTCTTGTTGAATGGATATGCCAGTGGATATTCACCGATTGCGTACAAACAAAATTTGGATGATTTGGTTGAGAAATTTGGTGGTGGTGTAGAAATTGGCGAATTGACGATTGCAGAGGCGGGGAGTGAACGGTTGTTGCCGTGTGGAATTTTTGCGAGGTGGAGTAAATAATGTGTTGATAGGAACACAGATGAAACGGATTCAACGAATACGAACGGATCCGTCGTGATCCGTTCAATCCGTTCAATCCGCGTTCCTATTACGCTTGTATATAGTATGGCTGTAAATATTCTCTACGAAGACAACCACCTCATCGCCGTCTATAAGCCGGCCGGTGTTCTGGTGCAGGGGGATAAAACAGGTGACGCAACACTCATGGATGAGGTAAAATATTATCTAAAACAAAAATACCATAAACCAGGAAATGTTTTTTTGGGATTATTACATCGTCTTGATCGTCCGGTTGCCGGAATTATTCTTTTTGCCAAAACGAGTAAAGGCGCATCGAGACTGTCGGAGCAATTTCGTAGTCATAAGATAACGAAAATATATCATGCGCTAGTAGAAGGGACGCTAAAAGAGAACAGAGGAACATTGCTGCATTATTTAAAAAAAGACCGAGAGAGAAACATGGTTAAAGTATACGAACGAGCTGTTCCGGAATCACAACGAGCTGAATTGGATTATGAAGTGGTAGAAATAAAGCAGAATCAATCTATTGTCAAAATCATCCTCAAGACCGGTCGCTCACACCAGATTCGTTCGCAGTTTGCATATATTGGACACCCAATTGTCGGTGATGTAAAGTATGGAGCCGATACAGTGTTGAAAAAAGGGCGGATTGAGTTGGTGTCGACGGAGATGGGGTTTGGTTTGGTGACAAAAAAGGATATTATGAGTTTACTAATACAGTTACCTGTGGAATGGGTTAATTAGAAATAATATGAGAGAAAGAATTGGAGTAGGTGATCATGATATATGTTATGCTTGCGCTAAAACTGTTCCACATGGTCACGATGTGAATTGTCCGATAGGGCTGAGTGCTCGTGCTGAGAAGGATTTTTTTTTAGATACAAATGAAGTGAAACAAAAATTTATTCCTGAGGGTGGTTTTAGTTCTGAGGTTGATCGCCGATTATTTGATGTTGCACTGAAGATTGTCTCAGGTGAGATCCTTGGAACGAGTCAAGGGCAGGTTGATTTTGCGAAGAGATATTTAGAAGTATTATCATCACAAAGAGAAGAGCATGAGGAATTTGAACGCAAGTTAAGTCAATATAATGATATTGAGAGGGGTCGAAAACTTGAAGAATTTATGTTTTCGGACCGTTTTCACTTGCGTAAAAAATATGACGAAATGATGGGTATTGACAATGATAGTCGTAAGCCATTTTCTGTTCGTGTACTGGATCTATCAGCTAGCGGAGAAAGAGGTTGGGAGGATTCGGAATGGTATCGGTTAACAAATGCACCAAGTCAATTTATGGTTAGGGGGAATACTCACGCAACAATTTATTTGTCCAAAGATGATGCTGATTTGATAATATCTCAAGAAAAAAAATCTATCGGCGCGGCTGAGATGCTAGTCCATGAATACCGGCATACGCAAAGAAAATTTAGTTCTGAAAATGATAAATTATTGCGAATTCTTGATGAACCGTGTACAAATGTTGGATTGTCGTATCAAGAATTGACTTCTCTTGTAAGTATTCTTTTTTCTACAACTAGCACATTGACTTTTGGTGATGCGAAAAGAGCCTATGATAGTGGTAGTGAAGTTAGGCTTGGAGAGGTTATTTCTGGTGTAGTGGAAGCTTTTGGTGAATTTGGCTTCCTTATTTTTTCTAGTAGACCGAGTAGTGATCACACTGATGAGCATGATGGGATTAGGAAACAGCTGTTTAGTGTGGATATAAAAAGATGTGGTGGAAATGAAAAGATGCAATTTTTGGAAGAGATGCTTACGCATCGTTCTAAAGTGTCACCTAATTGGTTAGATTTATTCAAGAATAATATTTTTGGAATTAGTGGTAAGTCTTTTCAAAGACTAGAAGTTGTAAGAAAACTATTTTTGTCAATGCATTTTAAAGATGTTGAATCGACAGATGCTATACTAACAAAGTCATTGGTAAAAGCAATTGATGATGAAATAGTGGCTGGTTTACAACGTGGTGAAACAAGTTTTTATTCTTAACCAATAGTAAAATAGTATACTCCATAAACCTCTATGAACCTTTATGAATTCGAAGGCAAAAAACTCTTCCAAAAACATGGTATAGCAATTCCACACGGAGTTGTGGTTCGTCGTGGTGATGATATTGTCGCTACCTATGCACAATTAAATAGAGAAGAGGTGGTGGTAAAAGCACAAGTTCTCTCAGGTAAACGGGGAAAAAATAATGGTATTCGATTTTGTTCAACTGCTGAAGAAGTTGAAAAAGCGGTCAATGAATTGTTTGGTATTCAAATTAAAGGACAGTATGTCGCGGTCGTTCGAATTGAAGAAAAACTTTCTATTGCCGAAGAACATTATTTATCAATTATTTACGATACAAATACGAAACAGCCGGTGTTGGTGTATTCGAGTGAAGGTGGGATGGATATTGAAGACGTTGCAAGTTCAAAGATTATAAAATTACCATTAGACGTTCGGACAAAAGAAGTAAAATTACTAACTGATATTGATATTAATATCGATATCAATATCATTCAGAATCTCTGGAGCTGTTTCTTTTCAGAAGATGCTCGTCTGGTAGAGATTAACCCATTGGTTAAAACGAGTGATGGGCAGTGGGTAGCAGCTGATGCTAAAGTTGCGCTTGATGATGATGCGTTTTATCGTCATTCCACAGAAGCACAAGAAAAAGCTAAAGAAAAAGGACTTGATCCTGCTAGTATCACTAAATGGGATGAATTTGAACCTCGCACGATGTTGGGTCGCTTACCGACGGAAAGAGAATTGGCGGTGAAGAAGATAGACGAGGGTGAAGGTTATTATCGAGGAACTGCCGGTAAATACATAGAAATGGACGGTGATATTGCAATTTTGTTTTCCGGAGGCGGTGCCAGTATTGCCAACATGGATGCGCTCATAAAAGAAGGTTTGCAACCGGCAAATTATACCGAATATTCCGGAAATCCTCCGCGCGAAAAAGTGTATCAACTTGCAAAAATTGTACTGTCAAAACCCGGGTTGCGAGGACTTTGGGTTGCCGGTGGTGTGGCCAACTTTACGAATATTGAAGAAACTTTCCATGGCATAGTTGACGCACTCGATGAATTGAAGCCGGCGTATCCGATTGTGGTCCGTCGAGCTGGTCCTTATGAAGAGGAAGGAATGAAATTGATGCGAGAATGTGCTAAACGGAATGGGTTGAATATGAAATTGTTTGGGAAGGAAATGAGTATGAGTGAGAGTGTGAAAGTACTTACAAATATAATTAATGTATAAAAATTTTTTAATAAAAAATATTATGAGTGAAGAACTTGAAAAAAAATTTAGAGGAGTTAATTTTAATGGTTCTTTTGCAGATTTGGTAAAGAGCATTTCTCAATCAGAGGTATCACCTGAAAATAAAGAATACTTAAGAGAATTAGAAACCGGATACAGTGACGTTGTGGCAATTTTAAATAATGATAGTGTTTCTCCGGAAGATAAGACATCTGCGGTTGATGATTTTTATAACAACAAGTTGAGATATGGCAAGAGTCGTGAAATAAATGGTTTAATTCTATCTTATGAGTTTGCAAACCATAAAAAAGGGAATTCGAGTTCGTTAGCGCAAAGAAGTCCAGACGGAAACCTGCTCTTGCTGAAAAGACTATTAGAATTTATTTCTTTTGAACAATCTGGTATTGATCTAATCAAAAAAAGTTTGGATAATATCGAAACCTTTATTAATTTGAATCAGACCGAAAGTTTAACAGATACAAATGCAAAAATTGTTTTAATGAATTGTGAAAATTTGTATTTTTTATTAGAATCACGTGATATGAATCAAGGTGGAGGAACAGTCAGTAGCGATGTGATGAGTAAATTTTTGGCCCAAGCTATAGATTCTTTTTTACATTTGCCAGATCTAGATATTAATATTTTTACTAGGATATTGAGTTCATTTTCTAATAATGAACAAATTGACAATGAGAAAAAACAAAAAGTTATTGAGAGGATAGCTAAGTCTCCACAATTTGGATATATGATTGATCATAGACATAAAGAACAACCTTTACCACCGTGGTTATTCAGTGGATTAGAAAAGAGAAGGAATGAATTTTGGGTGAGAAAACAACAATTATATCGGGAGATTAGAGGAAGAGAAGGTAGATCCATGAATAAACGAGATAAAATAAATATACCCGAAGAGTTATTAATACCAGGAAGTTATTTAAAAATATATGTCTTGTTTGACGCAATAACAAATGGCGAAGAACCTTCTTATTTTAAAATATGGAGGCAAAAAAAAGGTTTTAAAGCGTCATATTATTCTGGTGGAAAGCAGATAGGTGTGAGCTTTAACCCGAGAATTTCTTTTAGTGGAAATGATATATATTTTTCTGATGGAGAAAAGAAAAAACTACGAGTAGAAGTAGGCGACGATCGTGGTTATGATCAAGTATTCCTTATTCGTCCTCCGGTGGAATATGAAAAGAACAGGGCTAATGTGGAATATGATGGCGTGGATATGAATGGATTTGAGAAGGTGGATCCTAAAAAAGCAAAATGGTTGCTAAGAAGTGCAAAATTTGATAGTGACCGTATATCTACTGAACATTTAGAGGAAATGGGCTTATTACCAGTGTATAAATGTGAGAAAGATGGAGTCACACTATACTTTTCAGATTGTTATAGTGGGGGGAAGTCAGATCATATTTGGAGGATAATGTATGTGCAAGTGGGAAAAAAAGTGTATGGTAGAGGAATATATAAAAGTACATCACACCTCGTATGGAGAATTTTGCCATACCATTCACAGGAGAATGGAAAAATAACGTGGCATGGGAAAGGGGATGGAGAGCATGATATTAATCTTCCCTTTGATGTACAGTTTTCCTTATGGACGATTGAAAAACAGTCAGATGGAATTAAAAAACTAGCTCCTGAGCATGACAGGGTTTTTGGTTATGAGGATTTGACCGAAGAGTTGGGGGATAAGAGGACATCCGATATGAGATTCTCAAATAAAACAAAATTGAGATATCAATATATTGAGCCTGGATTTAGGTCAAATTATGATGTAAGACAAATTACCCAAGAAATGAAACCAGATTTTTCAAAAGCTGGTAAAAAAATGTCTATCGACGCGCCTTTATACTATGGTCCAGTCGAGGTAGAGTGTATACCATCAAAAGACAGTACATTGGAATATCTTTTTTTTAGAGATTCATATGATAGGGTTTGGATGACGACTCCCCAAATAAAAAACTCAAAACTTAGTACATACGGTGTTCCATCTGAATATACAGCTTTTGGGTTTGAAGCCGAATCTGCGGCTTTTGAACATACTGCAAATCCATTATCAAGCTATAATTTTAATTTTGGTTTTAGGAATGGTTCGTATACAGATGTGTATACATATATGTTAAAAAACATGACGTTAATTCAAGAATATCGTCGGTCAAGGTCAATAGGTGATCCTGTGGTTAAACCTAAGAAGCAATCAAAAAAAAGATAGAAAAAGTAAAAAGATGCTTTGAAAATAAGCTTAGGTAGGGGTTTTTGGTGTTTTATGAGTCACTGGGTGTCGAAATGACTTTTGTTGCTTTTTCTGGTATTGTTCAGTACTGATTACTTAACACACTAGTCGGTTGGTTGGTCAGTTATTTATTGCCACAAGATCATTAGTTTATTGTTTTGTATCTATACATTTTAGATTGTATGTCCACTCCCGTCACCAAACTCAAAAACATCGGCAAAACCACCGGCCATTGGCTAAACCATGTCGGAATTTTTTCGAAAGAAGATCTGAAAGAGGTGGGTGTGGTGGAAGCGTATAAAGCACTGAAAGCACATGTGCCATCAGTATCTCTAAATGCATTGTGGGCTATCGAGGGTGCTTTGACGAATAAACATTGGACGAAGATATCTAAAAAAAGGAAACAAGAGTTGTTGCAACAAATATAGTATGAAAAAACTTCTGAATCTAATTCTCGGTTTCACTGAGCAAGGAGAAAACATATATCATCGTTCGCGAAAAAAGATGGCCTTCTTTTGGCTTGGACTTCACGGAACATTATTGTTGTTTGCATTGATCATTATTACCTTTCTTATATATCTCGGACGTATTGCCAATATTCCTGATACTGTTTGGAGCTATCTCACATCCCTGCCAGTGATTGTTTTGTGGATTGTCACCATGTTTCCTTCTACGTTCATTTTGTGGGTAGTGGATAGTATCTTTTCAGGTGGCGAAAGTTTTTGGTTGTTTCTGGTTCCGGCGGTATATTATGTACTATTTTTTTGGCTATTGGCTCTTGTTTCATCAAAATCTGTCCAAATGTACCGTATTGTGCACGGTATTTTTTCTGTTTGGTTTTTTGTGAGTACTGTTATTTCCCTAATAATTTTGTTTACTGTCTTTATTGGCGCATTTACATCCATATGAGTTTTCTTCTTCAACAACATACTTCTGTCCTTATCCAAGGTATCACCGGTAAAGAAGGACAAAAAGCTGCCAAGGCTATGTTTGAGTATGGTACAAATGTTGTATGTGGGGTAACACCGGGTAAGGGTGGACAGGAAGTAGAAGGAAAGCCGGTGTTTAATTCCGTAACAGAAGCGAAGCAACAATACCCAGATGTTTCGGTGAGCGCTGTTTATGTTCCACCGTTTGCTGCCAAAGCCGCAATTCTGGAAGCGATTGATACTGATATTCCACTCATCAGTGTAATCGTTGAACGTATTCCAATTAAAGATACTGCTTACTGTCTCGCCGCCGCTAAAGAAAAAAACATTCGCATCATCGGACCAAGCTCGCTTGGGTTCATCGTTCCGGGGGTCGGACGAATTGGTGTGGTCGGTGGTCCAAAAGAACTTTGTGATCAGGTATTTCAACTGGGATCAATTGGTCTTATTTCTCGATCAGGTGGTATGACCAATGAAGTCGCCTGGCAAATTCGAAAAGCCGGTCTGGGACAAAGTGCGGCGGTACATGTGGGCGGTGATTTGTTGATGGGCACTACGTATGCTGATTTGTTAAAAGAATTTGAGCAGGATGAAAATACGAAAGCCGTAGTTATCTTTGGAGAACATGGTGGTAGTTATGAATTTGAAATTGTTGATTTGATTAAATCTGGTGGATTTACCAAACCTCTCGCAATTTACATCGGTGGGAAATTTGCCAATTTATTTCCCGAAGGAATGAACATCGGTCATGCTGGGGCGATTGTCGGGCGAGGGCAGAGTGCCGAGGAGAAGGAAGTTGTACTGAAAGAGGTGGGTGTGATGATTGCAGAGCGATATGAAGATCTTGTTACTTTAGTAGCACCCTTTGCATAAGGTAAAATAAATATCAAGGCTATAGCAGTTTAATACGTTGTATATCGATATTAATATCAGTATCGGGTATAGTATGAAAGAAATACTTTACTTGCAAGATATGCCGGTGTATATTGCTTCGGTAGAAGTATCCGATGTGGTTTGGAATGAAATAGTAAAGTGGAAATATTTTGAGAAGGACAGTATTGGAAAACAATTGACGAGGGCTGTAGATTCAATTGCTGCAAACATTGCTGAGGCATTTGGGCGATATCACTATGCTGATAAAGTAAAATTCTATTATTACGCCCGCGGCTCATTGTACGAATCGCAATTTTGGATAAAGCAGGCAAATAAACGTTCTTTAGTATCGGATGCTATCTCTGTAAAAATCTTGCAAACACTAAATGAGATTGCAAAAGAGTTGAATAAGTTGATTAAGGGTATTAAATGTCTAAAGGATAAGGTTTAGTTAGTTATTGATATAAAAATATGAAATACACCACCTCCATCACCAACATCGTCAACGAACACGAATTCATCCGCGGTTATGCGCTCGAAGAACTAATCAAAAATCATTCTTTTGTCGAGACTATTTTTTTGATCTTGCGGGGGCAATTACCGACGGAAAAAGAAACGAAGATGTTAAACGCATTGTTTACCGCTGCAATCGATCATGGTCCTGGCACCGCTTCTGGACAAGTGGTCCGAATCACGGCGTCAGCAAAAAATAATCTCCACACGTCGCTGGCTGCCGGCATCTTGGCGATGGGTGAACGACATGGTGGGGCAATTGAAGGGGCGGCCAAGTTTTTTCAGTTTCATGTTGGAGAAGAACATGTCGCGGGCTTGGTAAAAACGTTTAAACAAGAAAAAATACGAATTCCGGGGTATGGGCATGCTGTTTTAAAAGTTGATCATCGGAGCAAAGCTCTGTTTGATATGGCACGTGAGGTTGGTTTTTTTGGAAAACATTGTGAATTTGCCCTTGCGGTTCACGATGCACTGAATGAACAATCTTCAAAGCCGTTGCCAATCAATATCGATGGCTCAATGGCAGCGATTTTGTCTGACATGGGATTTGATTGGCAGATCATGAAGGGGTTGTTTATTATTGCGCGTGTACCAGGGCTGGTGGCACATATATATGAAGAAATGACAAATGATGCTGGTTTGCGACGGTTGGATCAGGGAGAGATTGAGTATGTGGGGAGATAATTATTGTTTGCCTTGGTATTAAAAGTAATAGATATATATGAGTTGTGAAAAAATGTGTCGAGAAGACAATTTCTACTATCAACTACAGCGGCAGCTGCTTCTTTGGTGTTCGGTGGAGGAAATGGGTGTAAAAGGGATGTGAAAGTGATATATGTGAAAGCAGGTATAGAATCACAACCTGAACAAAAGGAAAATGATAGTAAAACACAATTTACTACGTTTATTAAAAAAAATATAGAAGGAAATGGCTTAGAAACAAAAGCGGCAATAAGATGTATTTCACCATATTTCTTGCCGGTACAAGTTACTGATTCTGAGTTATCATTGTCTCTACTGGGTCCAATGACAATCGGTCCTCTTTCGGAAGCTCCTAGAAAAAAGTATGATAAAATGCCATATTTTACTGAAAAAGACCTGCAGGGTGAAAAGGAAGGTTCATGGGCTGACATTCAAGATTATCTTCGAGATGATTTAACAGATGAACAGCTTATTGAATTGGTAGTAAATAACATGAAACTTCTTACAAGCGTAAGTCTTGATAGAGAAAAAATAGATATAATCCGTGATGGAAATAATAAAATACGTGATGTTAAGTATCATGGAAAAAACCAAGAATATACAATTGGTGTATATAGAAAGAAAGAGGGGAGATGGGCGGTGTATGATCGAACATATAGGATTTTTGGAATAAAGAATCATTTAATACTTCCTCCTAAGGCTGGCGGTACTATTAAAATACCTACGAACATGCTTAGAGAAGATCCGAATGTTACTGTCCATCTTGATGTTAATGGAGAAAAAAAAGTTACGTAGTTCCCATACAACAAGTTCTTGATAATCAAGAAAAGTATGAATTACCCTCTTATGATCAAAAAGAAATAAAGTTAACCTCAGTTATAAAAGAATTAGCAGAGGCGGTGGTTGGAGGAGAGAGAATAGTAGAAGGTAAAGTAAGAAAAATACATACATTTGTTTCAAAAGAAATAGAATATTCAAATAACACTGACGGAAATGCTTCTCCAGAAGCCGTTTTATTAAATGGACATGCTCAGTGTAATGAATCTGCAATGTTGGCTATCTCCTTACTCAATGCCGTTCATATTGATTGTCTTTATTTAAGTATTGCCACAGAAGATGATAGGAGACACGCAGCTGTCGGTGTTCCAGGTAAATATAATGGGGTGCGTCCATTTACCAATTACAATGGTATTTCTTACTATTATTTAGAGACAGCTTCCGATCATGATGTGCCACCTGTCGGGGAATGTAGTTTTGTTAAGTGTGAATTATTAGAAACTCGTTTTTATCCCGCAAAGAAGGAGGAGTGACCTATTATCAAGAATTTTCAATAAGGAAGATCGGAATGTCTTTCTACATCCACTAGTGATTTTTTGGGGTGTTAGTAGTAGGAGGATACGAATGAAAATTTGAAATTTATTTTGAAGATGATATTACTCACAACATGATGCGCCTCATGTTTGAACTTGCTTGGAAAGGAGCTGGTAAATAAATTCCAAATTTCAATTTCCAATTTCCAAAGCGATCATTATGTGGTAGTATCAAATCACGCAGATTGGAAATTGGAATTTTTTATTTGGAAATTACCTATTTATGCTCCAAAAAATCCTGGACCTTCATATTCACTCCAAATACTCGCGCGCTTGCTCCAAGGATTTGGATTTGCCGAAAATTGCTGAGGCATGTGAACAGCGGGGAATTGATATTGTGGTGACGGGGGATTTTACGCATCCGAAGTGGTTTGAGTATATTCGGGAGAATTTGGTGGAAGTGAGAGAGGGGGTGTATACGTTGACCCCTCTCCAGCCCTCCCCTGGTAGGGGAGGGAGTAAGACACGCTTCATTCTTGGGACAGAAATTGCATGTATCAAAAAACATAAAGGGAAGACGCGGCGGGTGCATGTGTTGGTGTTTGCGCCTAATATTGAAGTGGTAGAAAAGTTTAATCGACGGCTTGAAGTGGATGGGTTTAATTTGCGTTCTGATGGGCGACCGATCATTGGGCTTACTCCAAAAGAATTACTGCAGGTGATGTTGGAAGTTGATGACCGAATGGTCATGGTGCCGGCTCATGTGTGGACGCCGTGGTTTGGAATACTTGGTTCAAAAGGTGGATATGATTGTCTCGAGGAAGCGTTTGATGAACTTACACCATGCATTCCAGCAATTGAAACAGGACTCTCAAGTGATCCGCTTATGAATGCACGATGCTCATTTTTGGATTCAGTAACTTTGATTTCAAATTCTGACGCACATAGTCCGGCAAAATTGGGTCGTGAAGCCAATGTCATGACATTTACTTCTGAGGAATCCATTACGTATGCTACGATCATGAGTGGATTGAACAAGAAAACCTCAGCTATAGATTATACAATTGAATTTTATCCAGAGGAAGGAAAGTATCATCTCGATGGGCATGCCGCCTGTAGCGTAGTACTTTCTCCCGAAGACACTACCAAGTATCATGGTATTTGTCCGGTGTGCAAGAAACCGCTCGTCATCGGTGTTTTGAATCGGGTGGTTCAACTTGGAGACAGGACAAATGAAGAAGCGAAGCAGTATGTTTCACGATTCAAAAGTATTGTTCCGCTTCCGGAAATAATTGCGGATGTGTTTCAGGTGGGAGTAGGTTCCAAAAAAGTTCAGACGGCGTATCGAGAATTGTTGAGGAAATTAGGAAATGAGTTTTATGTAGTACTCGAAGCACCATTGGAAGATGTGGAGAACGTAAGCTCAACGGTACTCGCTCGAGCTATTGAAAAAATGCGGCAAGGAGACATTGACATACATCCGGGATACGATGGGGTGTTTGGGGTCGTGAAGATTTTTACAGATGAAGAATTGCGAGGGCTACTTGAATAGAAAAAATTGGAGACAGGAAATTTCTAATGTCTAATGTTTAATTTCTAATACAAAGCCTAATGTAAAACCTAGAATAAGTCTGCATTACACCTACCACCTCATTAAAGAAAAGCTAAAATGTAAATCCGCCCACAGCTCCAGGCGTGCATAGGGTTTTATTTCCCGGAGCTTGCTACGGGGACATTAATTAAAATTTTGAATCCGCTGTATACTTCTTTAGGAATTAGACATTAGAAGATAGAAATTCAAAAACTCCTCGTTGCCGAGGAGTTTTTTGTGAGAAGATTTATTTCTTCTTTGCAGCCTTCTTAGCTGGTCGCTTTGCAGCTTTTCGAGCTGGCTTCTTTGCAGCTTTCTTAGCTGGTCGCTTTGCAGCCTTCTTAGCTGCTGGACGTTTCTTTGCTGGCATAATATATTGAAGTAATTCCTTCTAATGAAGGATGAAGATTGTATTTGCAATCATATTTGACATGACCATGGTACACACCAAATGATCCTACAAATACGTCGCCGTTTTTACATGACAAGCATTGATGTAAAAACTATTCGAAAAAATTTTTTTACAAAAATTTTTTCTTCGACCTTTCACATATAGTATAAAATGTTTTTTGTTTTTTTGAAATAGTGTTGCAAGTAAAACTGTGAATAACTTTTTTGTTTGTATGTTTGTTGTTTAAAAAAACACTACGGATGTAGTGTGATATTTTTTAATTATCGTGTTATGTGTTAAATGGTTACATTGTTATATTGCTAAATTGTTATATTGCTAAATTGTTATATTGCTAAATTGTTATATTGCTTTATTGCTTTATTGTTTTCATGTTTTTTTTGTTTTCTTCCTTATGTTCACTCGGTTTTTCCGAATCCGAGAATGAGAAACATAATGATACTTCCAAAACAAATTCCGGCGAGATTGAACAGGTACAGAAATAAACTCTGCCATAGGAGAAGATCATTTCCAATAGATAGTGCTAAGCCGGTAACAGCTATGGGTGGAATGACGGCCACAGAGATCGCAATACCGGTAATTGATTCAACTACTTGTGGTCTGGTGTATCCAAACGCGCCAGCCATACCACTTAATATGGCTATGAGAAAATACCAAATGTTTGGATCAGTGCGAGTAAACATTTCATTAGTGACGGTAAACACTGTTCCTTCGAGAAATATTGATAAGATTCCAATGGTATATGCTACCAAAAGAGCGAGTAGAGAACCAAGGGTAATGGCGAGAAGTGTGCGGAAAATTGTTTGTCCTCGAAGGAGGATCAGTCCTAGTGAAAAACCAAATACCGGAGTGATAAGAGGTGCGACGACCATTGCTCCAATGATAATACTCGCGTTATTGAGAAGTAGTCCCATGGCAGCAATAGCCGCTGCGGCTGCAATAAGGAAATAAAAACTTGATTGTTCTTTGGTGTATGCATCCAAACGACGAGCAGTTTTTTCTCGAAGTCGATCGATATGCGAGTGGAAGAGAAACATAAATAATTTTCAAATAACAATTTTTAATTTCCAATTGTCAATTTTGGTGTTGGAGAGCGTGCATAACTAGTGCTGCACTTCAAATTGCGCAATGAGTCGTTTGATATCATTCATCATGTTTGATACCCACTCTTCTCCAAATGTGTGTTTATGCCATGCGATAGTCATTTCCTCCGATATCCAAGCGAGAAATTCTTTGAGAAGAGTAACAAATTGTTCTTTAGCTGCTTCAGTTTTGAATTTTATCTGTTGGCAAGAGAAAAACCACCAGGCCTGCAATTTGTATCCGTAGGCATATAGAAGAGAGATGTTGACGAGTTCTTGAAGATGTTTCGTCCGATCAGTGTGAAGTAGATCAAGAGCATCAGCATCTTTGAGAATATCAACCAGAATTTGTTGCGAAGGATTGAGTAAAAGTTTTCGTAAAAAAGTACCGGCCGCAGTGCTTTTACAAAACACAATCCGAGCTGCAAGTAGTGAATCTTTGCTCCAGAGTTTTTTTCTCACTATGGTATAGAGGAGCATAACAGAAGATACAATATCATCAATGAGAGGCATCCAGATGAAGGAGGGTTGTTTCGTGAGGGTTCTGCTGACATCGTGCCACCATGCGGCAATCAGAAGGGCGTGGAGGTTTGTTTCTGATACAGAAAGTTTTTTTGCTAAATCTTGGGTGTATTTTACTACTCTTGATACATGGGCATGATCATGAATAGGGTCTTTTGATCGTTGCATTCGCTCTGAAGCGATAGAAATAAGGGTGAGATAGATATGCTGTTTCATAGATAGAAATATGTTGTAACTCAGTATAACAGAGAAGGGTGGGGAAATCAATTATTGTATTTTGTTGTACGTTATTTTCTGGTGTAGTATGTGTTGAACGTTCGGTTATTTTAATTATCTGGTCTACAAAACATAGTTTATCAAAAGAGAACAAATATTTCTAAAACAAAAAATAGCCAAATTTGGCTATTTTGTGGGCCTGGGTGGTTTTGAACCACCGACCCCAACGTTATATCCCGATGTGATCGGGACTAACCCCTGAGAAAGGAAACTTTCTCCCCTGAGTTAGGAGATATTGTTTAAGATACGGCCTACTACGTAACTTTTTTAAACGTTTTTCTTCTTTTAGTGCTTCTGCTCTACTCGCAAATGGTATACAAGCAATTGGTTTCCAAGGAATGCCGCGTGAGGTAAATCTTTGTCTGCCGGAATTATGATACTGTAATCTTGCGATAATATCCGCACTTTCTCCGATGTATATTTTTTGCAGTTTTTCACTCCAAAGAAAGTACACATAATGCATATGTGGGCCTGGGTGGTTTTGAACCACCGACCCCAACGTTATAAGCGTTGTGCTCTAACCCCTGAGCTACAGGCCCGTAAAACACAAAAAGTATAGCAGTGTTGCAAAGAAAAATCAAGTCATAGAAACAATAAGAGAAAGTGATTGTTCATCTAGACAGAAAGAAAAAATTCATGTATACTCAGCAAATATGAAACTTCCTAAAACATTTTTGTATCAATCAATGGATAGTAAAGAGGTGATTCGTCTCGATCTTTTTTTATCTGAACAACTCTCAATTACTCGTTCTCAAGCACAAAAACTGATAAAAGAAGGACAGGTTAGGGTTAATGGAAAACTGTCAAAGAAAGCCGGGGATCAATTGAAACCTGGGGCGGTAGTTGAAATTCGTGAAGCGGTTTTACCAGAAGAGGTTGTAGAAGAAACATCGTCAGTAGACAATGATACACATATATATAGTAAAGTACGATGTATCGCGGAAACTCCAGAGTATCTGGTGGTGTATAAGCCAGCCGGACTTTTGGTACACCAAACCGAGGCCAACGAACTAATAACATTGGCATCATGGGTAGTTGAGCGATATCCTGAAATAGAGAAGGTGGGGGAAGACCAAAAACGTCCGGGAATTGTTCATCGCTTGGATCGAGAGGCATCTGGATTGTTAGTTATTGCTCGAACACAAAATATGTTCAATCATTTGAAGGTACAGTTTAAAGACCGTTCGGTGGAAAAGGAGTATCTTGTATTGGTGCACGGTGCGGTACCAAAAGATCATGATGTAATTGACTTTCTTATCGACCGGGGCAGAGAAGGAAAAATGGTTGCGAGACCAAAACTTGATCCACTGCAAGTACGAAACGTTGCTAAAGAGCAGCCCGGAAAAGATGCGAAGACCGAATATGATGTCATGAAGCGATTTCCTCATCTCACATTACTCAAGGTGCGCATTCATACTGGACGTATGCATCAGATTCGGGTGCACTTTTTTGCGTACAATCATCCGGTGGTGGGAGATATGCTCTACTATGGTAAAAAACAAAATAGAAAAATGGATACTGCTCTCGGAAGATTGTTTTTACATGCCGAGCGATTGTGTTTTGTGACGAACGAGGGAGAGAGGGTGTGTTATACGTGTGAACTCCCGCCTGAATTACAATCTTTTTTAGAAGGTGTCTAAGTACTGATACTTGTCTACTATTTTATGAATTCGAAAGAAACAACCGGCAGACTTGTAGTCATATCTGCTCCATCAGGAACAGGAAAAAATTCTATTATCAATGAGCTTTTGCGTCGGGTACCAAATGCAACGCGGTTAGTAACTACCACAACCCGTGCTATGCGACCGGGAGAAGTGGAAGGGGTTGACTATTTTTTTCTTGACCGGAACACGTTTATTCATAAAGTGGAACAGGGGGACTTTGTGGAGCACGCTGAATATGTCGGAAATTTATATGGCATGCAAAAACAACACCTTTATCAAGCATTAGAGCAGTATGATGTGGTGTTTGCCAATCCGGAAGTGCAAGGAAAGCAAGCACTAGACCGGTTGGAGATACCTCATATTGCCATTTTTTTGGCTCCAGAAGACTTGGATACTTTGGAAGAAAGAATTGTACGTCGAGGAGGGACCGATGATCAGGCTGTAATGGAGCGGATGACAATTGCGGGGGAAGAAATGCGACAGGCAAAGCGATATGACAAAATTATTATAAACCGGGAAGGAAAAATGATGGAGGCGGTAGAAGAAATTTTGGTTTTTTTGGATCATAAGGGTGTTCGTATCAATACTTGACAAATTCTCACAAATATAGTATTCTCTAGCCACTATTCAATCTCTAGGGTTGGGTTTTATCCCGACCGCGACGTTGGGTATCCTATCCTCTCAACCTCTCGATAAGTTATCTATTATGTCAGACGACAAACGATTTGAACTGAAGCCGGGCGCAATTGTCCGCGTGCATCAGAAAATTAAAGAAGTAAATGCTAAAGGTGAGGAAAAAGAACGTATTCAGATTTTTGAAGGAACAGTTCTCGCGGTGAAACACGGAAAAGAAGCCGGTGCGACCGTAACTGTCAGAAAAGTTTCCGGTGGTATCGGTGTAGAAAAAATCTTCCCGCTTCATTCCCCGGTAGTAGAAAAAATAGAGTTGGTTCGACAAATGAAAGTGCGACAAGCGCGTGCGTACTACTTGAGAACCACTAAGAAGAAATTGAAAGAAGTGAAGAAATAAAAGGCTTACGACGCTTACCAGGCTACTACAAAACCGCCAAAGACGGCGGTTTTTTGTTTATGATAGAGGAAAGAAAATTTCTAATTTCTAATGTCTAATTTCTAACAATTGTTCACCATATTCCATACATTTGTTTTCAGTAGTACTACATTACACGCAGTAACCAAAGGCGAATGGAAGTTGTTTGTTTGTATTTGACATTTCATTAGAAATTAGACATTAGGTGAATTAGAGATTTTAAATCGCTGCTTTTAAGTATTTTCCAGTCAAACTACCTTTTACCTTGACTACATCACTCGGGGTTCCTTCAGCGACTACTTCACCACCATGTTTTCCGCCTTCTGGCCCGATATCAATGATCCAATCGGCACACTTGATGATGTCGAGATTGTGTTCGATGATAAGAACTGTATTGCCTTTGTCGACGAGTTGACTTAAGACATGCAATAGTTTTTTAATATCATCAAAATGAAGTCCAGAGGTTGGTTCATCAAGAATATAAAGCGTATCGCCGGTTGCTTTTCGTGAGAGTTCGGTGGCCAGTTTTACTCGCTGTGCTTCTCCGCCAGATAGTGTTGTTGCTGGTTGCCCAAGATGTACGTAGCCAAGTCCTACGTCACGAAGCGTGTTGAGTTTATCCGCAATAGTCGGAATTTCGGCAAAAAACGTGGTGGCTTCCTCTACTGTCATTTCGAGCACGTCGGCGATTGTTTTTTGTTTGTAATGTATATCAAGTGTATCTCGAGTGTAGCGTTTTCCTTCACACTCGTTACACTCGACAAACACATCAGTTAAAAATTGCATGGGAATTCGCACATACCCTTCACCGGTGCAGGCTTCACATCGGCCACCACCTTTGACATTAAAACTAAATTTACCCGCATCATAGCCGCGGAGTTTCGCTTCCGGTTGTTCGGTAAATAAGTCACGGATTGCGGTAAAAACACCGGTGTACGTTGCCGGATTGCTGCGAGGTGTACGACCAATAGGAGATTGATCAATAGCAATGACCTTATTTATATGGGAAATGCCGGTAATTTTTTTGTGCGCACCCGGTTCGGCTTTGGCGCGGTAAAAATGCTTATTCAGCGCACGTCCGAGAATGTCGTGAATCAAGCTGGTTTTTCCAGACCCGGACACCCCGGTCACGCAGACTAGTTTACCGAGTGGAATTGAAACATCAATATTCTTCAAATTAAACGCTTTTGCTCCAATAATAGTGAGGGATTTTCCATTTCCTTTGTGAAGTTTTTTTGGTACTGGAATAGAAGCCTTATCCGTTAAATACTGACCGGTAACGGACTTAGGGGTCTTTTTGATTTGTTCTGGCGTCCCTTCAGCAATCAGTTCCCCACCATAAATTCCCGCTCCGGGCCCAACGTCTATAATGTAGTCAGCTGCTTCCATCATAGCTTTATCATGTTCAACTACAATGACGGAATTTCCTAGATCGCGTAACTGTTTCAGGGTCGCTATGAGTGTATCGCTGTCGCGAGGGTGTAGACCAACCGATGGCTCGTCGAGTACATAAATAACACCGGTGAGTCCGGTAGAGAGTTGGGTTGACAGACGAACCCGCTGTGCTTCTCCACCGGAAAGAGAAGAGAGTGAACGGTCAAGGGAAAGGTAGGAAAGACCTACTTGACTAAGATTACTGAGACGGATCGAAATTTCTTTGATAATCGGAGTGGCAATGAGCTCTTCTTGTTTACTGAATTCGAGTGTTGTCGTACCTTTCTTTGCTGTTTTTGACGTACCAAGGACTGAGTGTAAAAAGTCGATAGCTTCATCAATATTCATTTCCATAATGTCGGCAATACTATAATCGCCAATTTTCACCCAGAGTGATTCCTGTTTCAGTCGTCGTCCCTTGCAAACCGGACAAACTTTTTCCCGCATGTAGTGTTCGATTTCCTTGCGAATGTAGTCAGAAGTGGTTTCTGCGTGTCGTTGGGTAAGATTTGATACGACTCCTTCAAAATGAACCGTTTTTCCATCGATGGTGTAGTCTTGACCATCTGTCCCATAGAATAAAATATCAATAACTGCTTGTGGTAAATCTTTGATCGGTACATCAATAGAAAACCCGTGTCGGTCAGCAACCGCCGAAAGAAGTTTGTGATAAAATTGTTGATTTCCAACAATTCTAGTCCATGGTTGAATTGCTCCTTCCGCCAGTGTTAATCGCGGATTCGGGATCACGAGCTCCGGATCTACTTCAAGCGTTCGTCCGAGACCGGTACAACGTCCGCAGGCACCATACGGACTGTTGAAACTAAACGAACGTGGTTCAATAGTTTGAAACGAGCGATGACAAGTTGGGCATTGTGGGATAAGAGAATAACTTCGTTCATCGCCGGTCTGTTCGTTTACAACGATCATGGTATCATTGCCAAGATCAAGTGCTTTGTCTACCAGTAGTTGGACTGGTTGTTTTTTGGTATCTTCAATAGTTCCCAGTACGATATCGAGATCATATTTTTTTTGCGGATCAAAACTGTAACCGGTAATAGCCGAGAGCTTCATGACGGCGCCGTTTAAACGGACTGTTTCATATCCGGTTTGTTCAAGGCGAGAAACAATATCCTTTTTCTTTCCCGGATGTTGTGTGAGGAGTGGCGCAATAATTGTCAGTGACATATTATCACGACCGATTTTTCGAATAGATTCAACAATATTTCCTACGGTATAGCCTTTCACTTGTTCGTGACAGTCCGGACAGTACTGCGTTCCAATGCGTGCAAACAGAAGACGAAGATAGTCGTGAATTTCGGTGCTGGTACCGACGGTCGAACGAGGATTTTTTGAAGTATTTTTTTGATCAATGGCAATGGTAGGGGAGAGTCCGGTGATTTCATCGACATCCGGTTTATCTTGAAGATCCATAAATTGTCGTGCATAGGCATTCAAGCTTTCGGCATAGCGACGTTGTCCTTCGGCATAAATGGTATCAAAAGCTAAGCTCGATTTTCCTGATCCTGATAAACCGGTAATTACCACCAACTTATTTTTGGGGATCTTCACCGAGATATTTTTCAAATTGTTCACCCGCGCATTGGTGATGGTGATGTGTTGGTGGGGCATATTATTGTTTGTTTATTCATAACCATATTTTCCATAACATTGTTTTCTTCTTGGGTGTCCATCTTCGAAAGCGTTATCAATGTCACAAACTTTTCCTGCATTAATATCCAACTGTATTCCTTGTCTTAAATCATCAGGAGAAATGAACATTTCTTTTGGTGTGGTAAGTCTAGTTTTTTTAAATGCGGCTAAATCTCCTAAGTCAATTCCTACTCGTGAAGAATTATTAACTATATAATGGTCCTCACTGTCAAGTGCAAAATCTTCATTGAATGACATGTCAAGCATAAATCCTTTTAATCCGCCGTGCGATGAGCATGTATCTATTGTTTCAGATATTTCATTCTCACTTATGGATAAAGAATAGAATTGTATTTTCTTAATGTCATCGTAAGTAGAGAGGTCCTCTAGTGAAACAATGTTTTCAATCAGTGTGCCATCCATGCAGGTTGCTTCTAAGTCTAAAGCATCTTGACCAGGTGTAATTGGATCAGTTACCCATGGCCATTCAAAGTCTTCATTTAATGCTCCAATAAACGTATCGGCAAAAATGTTTGAATTGTAAACAAGCCCGGCAATATTTCCTTTTTTACAGGTTGGTACTTTATCATTATTATTCACACCTTGAAAACACACCTGTCCACCACCTTCTTTACAAAATGTTCCGGAACAGGTGGCGCTGCCGGCACCGTCAACGAGAAAATCTGTTCCGCATTTTGGTTTTGCTTGGGAAATCGGTTGGAATGCGCTGGAAGCAATACTGCTTTTGTAAGCTGTCTCCTTCTGTTCATTGCTGTACTGTTGTCCGGAAGGGCCAAGTGGAGCTACCAGTTGAGTATCATCAAGTTCAGAACAAAATGATGGCGTTAGAGCCTGCGGATTCACCATCCAGATCTGCGGGAGGCGTAAATTTACGAGAGCTGGATTGATGGTATTCAAAATAAGATACGAGGTAACCGCGAGCGTGACCCCTATAATTGACCCGGTAATTTTTTTGTTCGAAGATTGAATGCTATCAGGATTTCCACCCGATGTCAATCGTTGGAAGCCGGCGACAATAATCATAAATACCGCTGCTAGTCCGACAATCCAAATACCATAGCGGTACATAAATTGAATGAATTCTCCCATGTGGAGAAACGTATCATTACCGCCAAACTTGATTTGGGTCTTTGTTTTGTAAGAAGGTAGACAAAATCCCATTTCTTCACCGGCAGCACTCTTTTCACCGCATATCGCCACTGCGTCCGGCTCGTTGTAAAACCCATCTGCAGCTTCAGCTTCAGTCATTTCAAAGGGCTTGGCACTTTCTTTTCGAGCGTCAATACATTCTTGTTTTGTCCAACAGCGTTGATCGAGCTGGGCATGAACATTTGAGGTGAGGAAAATGTTTCCTATGAGAATGATGATTAATAGGAAGAGAATGCGTTTTTTCATAGGTGGTGAAAGAGACAACGAAATATCGAAATAGAGAAATATCGAAATAAGGAAATAAAGAAATAGGGAAATAAAGAAACTAAGAAACAACGAAATAGGGAAATATCGAAATTGGTTGCATATTCTAAATAGTTGTACAGTATTTCGATAGATTCCCTCCCTCAACCATCTCGTTTACTAGTACCGCAGTCATGTAGTGCTGTAGTGTTCCTGTGATCCCGTATTGTAGTGCCCACTACTGCTGTGTCATTTTTTTCAATTCTTCAATTAAAATAATACTCCAATCGGTTTCGGAAATCACTCCTTCAATTTTGGTATTGTTGACAAAGTAGGTGGGGGTGCCACGAACTTGCAGTGTCAAGCCATCTTTTATATCTTGTTCAATGCGGTTTTGAAATGGTTCTGCGTTTCTACAAGCGGCGAAGGTTGTTAGGTTTAAGTTGAGATTTGTCGCGTACTCGCTGATAGCTTGCTCAGTGGTAAGTTTACGGTCAAATACTTGAGTATAAAATTCCCAAAACTTCCCTTGTGCTCCGGCACATTCGGCGGCATTGGCGACTTGTATGGCATTGGGATGAAGTGCGGTGATCGGGAAATGTTTGAATACCACTTTTACTGCTGGTCCAAATTGTTTTACAACATTGGTAAAAATGGGGTGTGATGCTTGACAAAAAGGACATTCAAAATCAATAAAAACAACGATGGTAAGGGGTGCTTCAGGTTGTCCTTGAACAGGATTGGTTGTTTGAATAAATTGCTCTACCGGCATGACGGCAGGGGAGATAGGCATGGCATCGGTACTGGTGGCGAGTGAAGAAAAGTTTGGGTTTACACTGCGAGCCGCTTTTTCGGCATCTCCGTACTTTACTTGCCAAATAAAATAGACCGTGTACAAAAAAAAGATGAGACAAATGGTAATAATTGTTCCAATGGTTCCTACAAATACCAAACCACCTGAGGTTTTGTGCCAGGGAGTTTGGGGGCTGAAACCTGGTTCTTGTTCAGGCATATAAAAAAAGTGAGAAGAGTCTTCAAGGTCGTAGTATAGCATGTTTTTTGCGTTGTAAACAAGGAGTAAGTGTTTAGAACGAGTATTAAAAAGGTTCGAAAAGAAATCAGTGTTCACCGTGGATAACTATCGTATTGACAAACATCCTCTCATCATTTATACTGTCGCCACATTTATTTATCCCTCACTTTCCCACATATTTCCTCTGTCCGACCCTTCGGACGGTAGAAGGAAAGGAGGTAAAAAGGAAATAGTATGAAATTACCAAGCATCTTGGAGATGCTGCAGGCCGGAGTACACTTCGGTCATCAGAAGTCTCGCTGGCATCCAAAAATGAAGCCATACATTTACACCGATCGAAATGGTGTTCATGTAATTGATCTGGAAAAAACTCAGGTAAAACTGCAAGAAACCTTGGCGGCTATTACTCGCATGGTTTCAGAAGGAAAAACCATTTTGTTTGTCACGACCAAACCGCAAGCACGTGATATCGTCAAAGCGGCGGCGATTGACTGTGGTATGCCGTATCTTACCGACCGATGGATCGGCGGTATGTTGACCAATTTCCCGGAAATCCACCGCATGATCATGTCGTATGTTTCTCTCAAGAAGCAGCAAGAAGCCGGAGAGCTTGGTAAATATACCAAAAAAGAACAACTGGAAATTAACAAAAAACTCGAAAAACAAGACCAGTCTCTCGGTGGTTTGGTAACGCTGACCAAAATGCCGGATGCGATTTTTCTTCCATCACTTCAGAGAGAAAAAACCGCTGTGACTGAGGCGGGAAAAACCGGTGTGGAAATTATCGGTATTACCGATACAAATGCAAACCCTCTCAAGGCAGATTATATTATTCCTGCGAACGATGATGCGGTAAAATCTATTACTCTCATGGTTAACCTGGTGGCGGAAGCGGTGAAAGAGGGGAAGGAAATGAGAAACAATGCCCTTGTGAAGCAGGAGAATAAAGAGGTGGCGAAATAATAATATAGCGAAATAAAGAAATTAATGGTGGTGAAAAGGGTGCGTAGGTAGAATAAGCAGATTAGGTAGATTGTGCATTTGTTTTGACCGGTGTTCTGTTTTATATAGATAGTTGTACAGGCTACTACCACTATATATAGTCAAATTTTTAAAGTAAATCTTGCAGCTTAGAGGATGCTATGTGAGTGTTGATACTTCTAAAAAATCAATGCTTACTCTGCCTATTCTGCCTATTCTGCTTAATTCTTCAACAACTATGTCAACTTCTGATATTGCAAAACTTCGCGCGCAGACTGGCGCTGGGATGCTTGATTGTAAAAAAGCGCTGGATGAGGCTGGTGGAAACTATGAACAAGCGGTAGATCTTTTGCGGAAAAAAGGTATTGCAAAAGCTGCCAAGCGGGCTGACAAAGTAGCGGCCGAAGGCTTGGTGTACAGTTATATTCACGGTGCCGGAAAAATCGGCGTATTGGTGGAAGTAAACTGTGAGACCGACTTTGTGGCTAAAACTGACAAATTTAAAGAGCTCTGCAATGATATCGCCATGCATATTGCGGCAGCAGCTCCCAAGTGTACGACTCGCGAAGAAGTATCTGGAGATATGATTGCGCGAGAGAAAGAAGTGTATACAGAACAGTTGAAAGCGGAAGGAAAGCCGGAAGCGATGATTGAAAAGATTGTGGAAGGTAAGATGGGGAAGTACTATTCGGAAGTGTGTCTTCTCGAACAACCGTTTATCAAGGATGAAGAAAAAACTATTGAACAGTTGTTGACGGAAAAGACAGCGGAAATTGGTGAAAAGATCTCAGTTCGTCGGTTTGTGCGGTATGAACTTGGCGAAGGAATTGAAAAGAAATCGACTGATTTTGCGGCCGAAGTGGCGGAGCAGCTTGGTGAATAAATACAGGATACAGAAGAGTTATCCACAAGGTAAGAAATACCTATTTGTTAGGTATTTCTTTTGTTTTAAGCAAATTTTCAGGTGCGTGTATTTCTCTGCCATTGACAGATAGTGAATTTTATGCTTTACTATGAGGCTTTTTTGTGATTATATAACTACATGCCCTATGGCTTATCATTCTTTATTATTTAAAACGGACACTATGTTAGTTGCCCGAATTTATTCGTTAGTGAGAGGTGCTGGTTTGGTAACGTTAGGAATTATTCTCTCTTTGTTTTGTTTTGTACCTACTACTCAGGCTGCCAGTTTGAGTACTTTATCTGCTTCATCTTACTTGGGTAGTTCAGCTTGGGATAAGATTAATGATGTGAAGGTTGCTGGTGATGGAACTATTTATGTAGTTGGTAACACAAATTCTCCTGGATTCCCAGTCACAACAAACGCATATTCAACTGTAATCAGTCAGGAAAATAATGTACCTTCTGATGTCTATATTACAAGATTTAGTTCTGACTTGTCGACTGTTTTAGCGAGTACTTTTATTGGTGGAGGTGGGGTTGGGAAGGCTATTGCTCTAGACACAAGTGGAAATATATTTATTGCTGGGTTTACAGGAAGTTTTGAATTCCCAGTAACTTCAGGTGCTTATGACACGGTTTATGATGGGTATAGTCAAGGACTTTGGGGAACAGTGGGTTTTGTTAGTAAATTAAATCCTGACTTAACATCTTTGATGGCATCCACATTTATTGGTGGTACAAATACAGACGAAATAGATGATATCGCCATAGATTCTGTTGGGTCAGTCTATGTCGTGGGGCAAACAGAAAGTTCCGATTTTCCGGTCACTGTTGGTACGTTAAAAACTGTTCATGGTGGATATACTGAAGGGTTTATGGCAAAGCTTAACAATTCTTTATCAACTTTATTAAAAAGTACATTTGTTGGTGGAACAAACGGAAAAGATGATTTACGAGGTATTGTGTTGGCTGGTGATGGATCTATGTATGTGACAGGTTTAACTACGAGTAAATACTTTTCTGCTGTACCTGGAAATGGATATGATGTGAGTTTTAATTCTACTTATCCGTCTCAAAGTGATGTGTTTGTGGCAAAGATTAGTTCTGATTTTTCAAGCGTGCAAGCTTTTTCTTATCTAGGTGGAAAAGATGAGGATTATCCAGAAGATATAGCTCTTGATTCTAGTGGTCACGTATATGTTGTGGGAAAAACTTTGAGTACAAATTTTCCTTCTACCGTTAATCCTGTTAATAGTCCTTCAGGTTTAAGAGGTGGGTTTGTAACTAAATTTTCAAGTTCGCTAGGTGCAGTAATGAACTCAGTACTCACAGCTTCTTTAAACAGTGTTAAGGTGACTTCGATTGGAGATGTGTATGTTGCTGGAACAAAATTTTTAGATCCAAATACAAGTTTAGTAAGCGGGTATGATACCACTATTAATGGTATAGCAGATGCAGTTGTGCTAAATTATAATTCAACTCTAACCAATGTTGTATCAGGAACCTATTTGGGTGGTAGTTCGTATGATTCAGGGTCTGAAATTATCATTAGTCCAAATTCTAGTATTGTGGTTGTAGGTAACACGCAGAGTTATGATTTTCCGGTTTCTCCTAATGCTTTTCAAAAAAATCACTCTTTAGACGAAGGTGCGGAGGATGGTTTTGTAACTAAGTTAAACGGTACTGCAGGGGCAACTCCTGTTTCAGCTTTTCATATTCTGCCAGTTGAGGGAGCTTTACCTTTTTATGAACAGCAAGAACCTGTTGCCGTGAGTGTCCCGGGCGATTTAACTTATGGCTTTACTTCGTATATTAGAAACGAATTGAATCAGGTTTCATTATTGCCAGCCATTACCACCAGTCTTTCAAATGGTCATACTTACTTTTTATATAGTACAAGTAATCTTTTGCCTGGAAAGTATGTAGTGGAAGTTCGAAACAAGCTCAATACCGTTGTTGCACAAAGTTCTGCTTTTGAAATTAAGAGTAAAGAAGTTGTCTATATTCTTAATACAGACAAGAATACATTGTACCAAGGACAGATGATTGAGATCTCTGTTTATCCTGGAATTGTTGCGTACGATAAACTGTTAAGTGGAGAGATAAAGGTGGAATGGAAAAATTCACAAGGTATTACGGTGTATCCAACGATTATTTCTGGTCCAAATCCTACTGATGGTTTTTCGCTACTTACGACCTACACTTACTCGATGAATGTTATGTCAGATAAGTATCGTGTTCGTTTGTATGATACAGTAAATCGAAAGGTGTTGTCAGAAAAAGAAGTAACTGTATATTCAAGAAGTTGGGCTGGGCAAAGATCGGTTAGAAGATAGAAATATATTATATATTGTTAGAAAAGAGGTTATCAACCTCTTTTCTTGTAGTTTAAACAGAAATGCTTTATAATATGTTCAGTGAAATTGTTTATGAACAAGAAAAAGTTTTTTTTATTAGCTTTAATTACAGTAGGATTAGTGTCTATACTTTTTTTGGGTACTAAAATTGTTCAAAAGAACGTAGGCACAGATACACAGATTTCAACAAAAAATAATGTTGATATTGAAGAGGTAGAAAATGCTGTAAAAAACTTGAATAATTCGATTTTTCTTGAAAATATTGGTCAAGCTCCAGATGATATAAAATTTTATCAAAAAAACAAAAATGGTGGGATATATTTTTTGCAGGATAAGGTTGTTATTCAAAACGTGGAAGAATATGAAGGTGTTCTGAAGGAAGTTGTTTATCATATGTGGTTTCCATTTCTTGAGGAAGGTGGGTATGAGTTGGTCGCTGAGGAAAGGGGTGGTATGACAGTAAGTGAATTTCGAGGTAAGGATCATTTTTCAGATATTCCCACATACGAAAAAATTGTTTATAGAAACAAAGCGGGTGTTGAGGTTGAGTTTTTGTTCAATAAAAATACGGTAAAGTATAATATAATTGTTCCTGCACTGTTTCCGGTAGAAAAATTTAGTGTTCAGTTTAATGGAATTGATAATTTGATGGTAGTAGAAGAAGGGAAAGTTGTTGTTATGATAGGTGATCAGAAATTTACACATGATGCTCCTTATTCTTACCAAGTAAAGGACGGAAAAATAATTGAGGTGCCTGCAGAATATGTAGTAAAAAATAACCAAGAACTAGTATTTTCAGTAGCATCTTATGATCAGAATTTTCCACTAATTATTGATCCAATTCTCTCCAATTTAACTGCTTCTACTTTTTTGGGGGGTACAGATGAGGAAAACGGAGGTAATGTGGCGATAGACTCAAATGGGAATATATTTGTTGCAGGGTATACCGCAAGCGTGGATTTTCCGATGAGCGGAACACCTTATTCAAATACACACACAGGAGTAAATGATGTGGTAGTGAGTAAGTTGTCTAGTAATTTACAACAATTATTAGCGAGTACCTATATAGGAGGTTCCGACTCAGATCAAGTGTCTAGTATTGCTATAGATTCGAGTGGTAGTGTATATTTGTCTGGGCAAAGTGCTAGTACAGATTTTCCAACCACAACGGCGGCATTGTTGTATGACCCATTATCATCAAACGGGTATATTGTTAAGTTTAACAATAATCTATCTTCTCTTACTGCTTCTCGAGTAGTTGGTGATGTGTACGGTAAGGTGCTTGTAAATGATGCTGGTACAAGTGTGTATGTGGTAGGTACCTCTGGAGGTAATGCACCTACATCCACTCCTTCGTTTGATGATACGCACAATGGGTCTAGTGATATTTTTGTTTTAAAATTATCCTCTGACTTGCAGACACATGATGCGGGTACATTCATAGGAACAGGTGATAGTGAAACGTTTGTTGATGCAGAAATTACCGCGTCTGACACAGTAGTTTTTTTAGGTCATATTGGTTCAGGTTTTCAAACGAGCTTAGGTGCCTATAGTAGTGTCCCAAAAGGCAGCTCTGTTCCCGCAGGGTATATTGGTATTTTATCGTCTAATCTACAAAACTTGGTTAGTGGAACGTATTTGTGGTCAGATGCGAAATCTTTAGCATTTGATAGGATAAACCAAAGAATTTATGTGGCTACAAGTAAAAATGGTGAATTTGCCTCAACTACACCAGGAGCATATGATACCACTTCTCATGCTGAGTATGCGGTTGCATTGAGTGCTTTTTCGTCTGACTTAACCTCACTTCAATACTCTACATATATTGGACAAGAGGGGAATACCTTTCTATTAAATCCAAAGGTTACGGTAGATGATAGTGGAAGCGTTTATTTTTTTACGGAGACGTACGCCAATGCTTTTCCTACGACCACTGATTCCTATGATAAAAATTTTAGCGATGCAGCTTTTACTGCAGATATGTATATTGCTAAAATGAATAGTGAATTAAATGTCTTGTTAGGGTCATCATACTTAGGTGGAACCGGACATGAAATCGTCGCGGATGTTATTGTAAACCCAAGTAATCAGGTATTACTTGTATCAAAGACTCCCGCAGCTGATTTTCCTATGACAGGCTCTCCATATGATTCTTCACACAATGGTATTGTCGACTATTCTTTAGCACTTTTTGATAATAATAATGTCCCCACCCTCACCACCTCCACCCCCTCCCAAACCTCCGCCAACTTCGTTACTGTCACTACCACCATTTCAGACACTGACGGTGATATTACCGAATTTTCAATTGAGTATTCTACCGATGGAGTTACGTGGGCTTCCTCAACAATTGGTTCGGTAGAAGCAAGTACCGGTGCACCCAATACCGCTGCCGGGCGCGTGTACAACATTGCAACGGATATTGCGCCATCCAATACCGTTACTGTTACGACAACCTGGAATATCGGCGTTGATATCCCTGACACCGCCACATCAACCATCTATCTGCGTTTCACCCCCAACGACGGCACGGAAAATGGCACGACGGCAACTACTTCGGCTTTTGCAATCGATACCAAAGACCCGACCGCTCCCGGAGCATTGACTATTTCTACATTGACTTCTTCAACTGTTGCGTTTACCTTCCCAAACACTACCTCAACCGATGAAAATTTTACCGAATACAAAATTCACTATAGTACTTCAACACCACTCACTACCTCTACGAACGCGTTTACTTCTAGTACAGACGCAAACTTGGCTTCCAGTACGTTTGGTGGTCAGCCTACTAGTGAAACATTTACCGGTCTTACTCCAAACACTGTTTACTACTTCAACATCTTTGCGTACGACAGTTGGGGATACTTCAATTCATCTACAGAATTTAGTACCACCACTAAAGCCGCCTTACCATTAAACTTGACAGCCGCCAGCACCGCTTCTTCTTCGATCACGTTTACTGTGGGGGCAAATGGTAACCCAACTTCAACTGAGTACTATGTTGCTACACTCGATAATGCAAAAAATTCGGGATGGACGGCGAGTACAACATTGAGTATTTCAGACTTAACTTGTGAAACAGAATACACCTTCCGAGCCAAGGCTCGAAATAGTGCCACTGTTGAAACCGACTGGACCGCTACGATTGCTGTTACCACCGGGGCCTGTCCGGGGACACCGGCGGTGACATTGTCCTCGGCCGCTCTTTCGCTCAGTGAAGGTGGTTCAAGTGGATCATATACGGTTGTGTTGAATACTGCTCCAACAGATAGTGTCACGATTGCGCTCGGTGTATCTTCAGGAAGTCAGGTTACCCTTTCTACTGCCAGTCTCACCTTTACGACTCTCAACTGGAGTACTGCTCAGACAGTTACCGTGACTCCGGTTGATGATACGACGGTAGAAGGAGCGCATTCCGTGACTATATCTCACACGGCAACGAGTAATGATGCGGATTATCATGGAATAACGATAGGGAGTGTTACGGTTACGCTCAGTGATAATGATTCAAGTGGTGGAGGAGCTCCACCCGGAGGAAACAATCCACCGCCTCCGCCACCGATTGATCCGGTTGATGGGGAAGACCCTCCGGTGTGTGATGAGACCATTGAGCAATGTGAAGAGGATGAGGATTTTTTACCAAGAAATCGGTTGATTCGGTTGCTACAGGTTGGAAAACCGACTTCACTTCCAACTATGACGATGGTGAATAGTCGAGATGTAGTTTTATTACTTGATACGAGCTACGCCAATACGGTGGCGTTGTTTGAGTCCCTTGAACCATCATCCGATTTTTCTTCTGTTTCATATCAAACAAACGATCAAGAGCAAATTCCTTGGCAGCTGACTGATGTGCAGGGAAAACATTGTATCAATGGAAAGTTTCGAAACACCGGTCCAAAAATATATGAGTATGCGACGTATTTGTGCGTAACGCTTGATACTATCCCACCAGAACCACCAACGATTGGAGCGGTTCATAGCGGAATTGTGAACAAGATAAAAAAATCTCCGCCGGTAATTTCTGGGAAAACAGAGCCGTACGCAACAGTCGTAATTAAAAAAGAGAAACGCATCATGTCGGCAGCGTTGGTTTCAGTATCTACCCTTCGAGTAGCGGTGGCGACCACCTACTATACAACCGCTAATAATAAGGGAAATTGGTCATTTACATTTCCCACGTATTTTGATACCGGGGATTATGCACTGACGGTAGCTGCGCAAGATAAGGCCGGTAACGTTTCTTCAGGTAGTGTTGCGACGCTCACTATCACAGAAGCTGCGGAAGCACCTATCGATCAGCCTGAGACACCACAAGATGAAGAACCGCTTGATTCAGTAGAACCTGAACCGACGCCGATTGATTTGCCAATAGATACTCCAACGGATACACCGGAAAATCCATCGAATAATCCGGTCGGAGGGTATCCGGATAGTACTCCTATTGATACGCCGGTCACCGGATCTTCAGGGTCAGGAAGTTCAGGTTTGCCTTTAAATACTACAGGAGAAGATGAGGGAGGGCTGCCATCTACAGACATTTTCACTCCGATTGAGAGTCAAGAGGAAGGGTCTGAGAATCTAGATGAGCGTACCGGTGAATCGATTGGATCAATTTCCGGCTGGCGGTCAATTGAAGAGCGATATCGAGCAGCGGCTTTGGCGCTTAAGCCCCTTACGGATCGCATAAAGCGATTTACCGATAATCCGGAGGTAGAGCGGGTAAACCAACGAATTGCCGCTCCGGTAGCAGCAGTGGCGGCGGTAGCAAATGTCGCGACCGGCTTTGGAACTTCCCTTCTTCTTATTTTACGACATTTATTCACGCAACCAATCATGTTATTTCGGTTGAAACGTCGGAAAAAATGGGGAGTGGTCTACAATGGCTTTACGAAGCAACCACTTGACTTGGCAGTTGTACGCTTGCTTGACGCGAAAACCGGCACGATTAAAGAGTCACGTGTCACTGATATGAAGGGACGATATCTGTTTATCGTGGATCCGGGAGAATATAGGATAGAAGTTACCAAACAAGGATTCCAAGGAATTAGTGAACATTTGAAATATGTGCAAGATGATGGAGTCTATACACATGTGTATCATGGGGATACAATTTCAGTTCAAGGAAAAAATGACGTGGTAGGGGTCAATATTCCACTTACTCCGATTGATCAGGTGCGACCGGTTACAGACGTGCTTCGTGAGCATGGGCGACGCATTGGACATACGGCCGCGTCGAAGATTGGAATCGCGCTCGCTGTTCTTTCTTTCGTCATTTCTCCTACACCACTCATGGTTACACTCCTTGCTCTTCATGTAGGTTTATTCTTTGGGTTTCGTTGGTATGTGTACCGTCCGTTGCCGGATAGTTTTGGGGTTGTTCGAGATGTTGTATCGAGAAAGCCACTTGCTCAGACAGTAGTGAGAATTTTCGATGCCGCGTATAACAAACTGGTTGACACAAAAATAACCGATAGTAAGGGGCGATATGCCGCACTGGTTGGTCCAAGTACGTATTATGTAACGTATGAAAAGCCGGCGTATGAAAAGAAACAGACTGAGCCAATGGATTTTACCGTGGAAGCAAAATTGCGTGGTGGAGCAATTATTGCTCGTAATGAACAGCTTCAACAAGAAGAACAGAAGAGGTAAATCCTCTTCTTTTTTTTACCGAGCTATGCTATGATATGAATACTTATCATTAATGTTGTCTTTTTATGAAAAAGATTCGTGTTGCTATCAATGGCTTTGGGAGAATTGGTCGTCATGCATTCAAAGTTGCCTGGCAGAAAAAACAACTTGAGATTGTGGCGGTTAATGATTTGACCGATACTAAGACACTGGCACATTTATTGAAATATGATACGGCCTATCCCGATTTTGCTGCCAAGGTTGGATTTGATGAAACACACTTAAACGTAGGTAGCAAAAAGATAGCAGTCTATGCTGAAAAAGATCCGAGTGTATTACCTTGGAAAAAACTGGATGTGGATGTAGTTATAGAATCAACCGGTCATTTTACTTCCAAAGATGGGGCGAGTTTACATCTAAAAGCCGGGGCAAAGCGGGTAGTAATTTCGGCACCGGCCAAAGGTGAGGGTGTTTCTTCTTGTCTTATTGGGGTGAGTGATACTGAGACTATCTTAGAAAAAATTGTTGATAATGCGTCATGTACTACCAACAGTATCGCTCCGGTTATGATGGTCCTTGAACAGCAATTTGGAGTAGAAAAAGCTATGCTTTCAACGATTCATTCTTACACGGCTGATCAAAACTTACAAGACGGTCCACACAAGGATCTCCGTCGGGCTCGAGCTGCCGCGCAAAATATTGTTCCTACGTCTACCGGCGCGGCAATTGCGGTGACTAAAGTTATTCCGGCACTGGAAAATCGATTTGATGGTGTAGCGTTTCGCGTACCAACTGTGACTGTTTCGCTGTCTGATGTGACAGTGCTCTTAAAGAAACAGGTTACCAAAGAACAAGTGAATCAAGCACTTACAAAAGCTGCCAAAACCTATTTGAAGGGAGTGTTGGCTGTTACGAGCGAACCACTTGTATCCAGTGACTTTATCGGCGACCCTCATTCTTCTACGGTTGATTTATCTCTTACCAATGTTGTTGATGGAAATCTGGTGAAAGTAGTTGCGTGGTATGATAATGAATGGGGTTATGCCAATCGATTGGTTGAGTTGGTGGAGCGGGTAGGAAAAAGAATCTGAAGTATGGAAAAAGATTTTCGTACTGATGCAGATATGCGAGGTGAGGATGGTAAAAAAGTAAAATAGCATAAAAATTATGGGTATTAATGTTATTTCAAAAAAGAAAAATTTAAAAAAAAATACCGTCCTTCTCCGGGCGGATTTTAACGTACCAATGAAAAAAGGAACAATTATTGATGACACAAAAATTCAAGCTTCACTGCCAACAATTCAGTATCTTACCGACAAGGGGGCAAAAGTAATCCTTGTTACTCATGTGGGAAGGCCGGAAGGAAAGGTTGTTCCCAGTCTTAAAGTTGATCCGATTGTAAAAAAACTCTCGGAATTACTAGGAAAGAATGTTGGGAAACTGGAAACAAGAAACTGGAAATTAACTGATAAACAGTTGGGGACTGTGGTACAACAAATTGATGCGATGCAAGCAGGAGATGTCATGGTGATGGAGAATATTCGTTTTGCCGTTAGTGAAGAACAAAATGATATTCGGTTGGCGGAGCAGCTGTCGGTATTGGCTGACATATTTGTCCTTGATGGGTTTGCAGTGTCGCATCGGACTGCTGCTTCAGTAACTGGGGTAGCAAAACTGTTGCCATCTTTTGCTGGACTTCTTTTTGAAAAAGAAATCAAAGGACTTTCTCGAGTACTTGAAAAACCAAAAGCACCATTTGTGGTTATTATGGGCGGAGTAAAAATAGAAACCAAGTTACCGGTGATACAAAAACTGTTGCCCAAAGTAGACCAGGTGCTCATCGGTGGGGGGATTGTAAATACCTATTTGTGGGCACTGGGGTATCGAGTGGGTGACTCGGTGGTAGATAAGCAGTTCAAAAAACAAGCCTTGCAACTGTTGAAAAAGAAAAAAATTGTGAAGCCGGTGGACGTGGTAGTAGGTACATCAAACGGGAAACAATATCGTGTGGTGGAACTGAAAAAAACACCGCATCAGATTTGCAAAAAAGGAGAGATGATTTTGGATATTGGCCCGAAAACCGTTCAGCTCTACTCTTTGTACATTAAGTCCGCTCTGACGCTAGTATGGAATGGAGCGATGGGATACTTTGAACAAAAACCGTATGATGTTGGCACACTGGCAATTGCCCGTCTCGTAGCGACCGTTTCTAAAGGACCGGCCTATGGCGTCATAGGAGGGGGAGAGACTATTCAAGCGATGGAACGAGTAAAGATGCTTGAATGGGTAGATTTGGTTTCAACCGGTGGTGGTGCCATGCTAGAATTTTTGAGTGGCAAGAAATTACCGGGAATGCTTGTTTTGGAGAAATGAGGGGAGTGTGGTATGCTTGAAGTACTGAAGTCATAAGTTATACGTCTAAAGTCATGCGCATTGATTTTGGATTATTACTTATAACTTTAGACTTTAGAATTTAGACTTAAAACATATGCCTGTCAAAAAAACATCTTCGACGATGAGGTCATCGTCACCAGAACTAGCTCATGATTGTTGTTTCGAACAATCTTGTTCAGAATCATGGATTCATAAAGTAACGGCTGGAGAATTTGCTCGAAAAATATTTCTAGCTTTAGCTGGAATTCTTCTTGCCTATCTCATTGTGTGGGTAGGAACGTTGATTCGTAATAACATTGAACGTTTTGAGTATATTGGCCAGGCGGAAAAGCCTATAAAAACCATTACCCTTGAGGCGCAAGCAAAAGTAACCGCTACTCCGGACATAGCTATGACCTCGCTTGGAGTTATCAGTCAAGGAGCGACCGTGTCTGAGGCGCAACAAAAAAATACTGAGGCAATGAATAATGCGATCCAAAAATTGGCGGAACTGGGTATTGAGAAAAAAGATATTCAGACCAGTAATTATTCGGTGTCTCCACGGTACACCTATCCACCGGAAGGGGAGAGACAATTGACCGGTTATGAAGTAAGTAATACAGTAACCGTAAAAATTCGAGATCTTGCCAAAGCAAACCAAGTACTGGCTCTTGCGGGAGAACTTGGACTCAACAATGTCGGCGGACTTTCATTTACCATTGATGATCGTGATGTTTATATGGCTGAAGCGCGTGATGAGGCACTGCGGAAGGTGTATGAAAAAGCCAATCATTTGGCGAAAAAACTTGGTGTCTCTATTACAGAGATTGTGAGTTACAATGAGTACGAAGGTGGAAATGGTCCGTACCCACTTTATGGTATGGGAGACATGATGATGAAAACTGAGGCTGCGCCACAGATAGAGCCAGGAACAAATGATGTGGTGATGAATGTGAGTGTTACGTTTGAGATTGAGTAATAATATAGATCATAAAACACACTTCTCAGGAGGTGTGTTTTTTGTTATAATGGTAGCGAATTTGTTCATTAGTTTGAATGTTTATCTGGTTGCTTATAGGTTATTTTTGTTTATGCATGATCAAAAATAAACCATCACACCAATAAACTATTTTACCAATAAACTATTAAGCGTCACTTATGAAAACAACCATCACATCCATTTCAGCCCGAGAAATTCTTGACTCACGAGGTAACCCAACTGTTGAAGCAACCGTTATTCTTGAAGATGGCTCGATGGGTATTGCCGCAGTTCCTAGTGGTGCGTCAACGGGTGTTCATGAGGCAGTAGAACTTCGAGACGGAGGAAAACGCTATGGAGGTAAGGGAGTGCAAAAAGCGGTGAAGAATGTTCAGACAAAAATAGCTCCGGCACTTCTCAATCATGATGCCGCTCATCAGCGCGCAGTGGATGAAATAATGTTACGTTTGGATGGGACGAAAAACAAGAAAAAATTAGGAGCCAATGCCATTCTCGCTGTGTCTCTCTCGACCGCGAGAGCGGCAGCTACTTCAATGAAAAAACCACTGTATCAATATCTTCGAAATTGTTTTTCTCTTCCGGAAACTGAATGGCGTATGCCATACCCAACTATGAATATTGTAAATGGGGGTCGGCATGCCAATAACGGTCTGTCGATTCAGGAATTCATGATTGTTCCACAACACAAACGGTTGTCAGAGCGAGTGCGAATTGGTACGGAAGTGTTTCATGCCTTAGCAAAGATATTACAAAAAAAGAAACTGAGTACCGGAGTAGGGGACGAGGGAGGTTTTGCACCGGTTTTGAAAAAAAATGAAGACGCACTCAAGTTGATTATACAAGCGATCAAAGAAGCGGGGTACATTGCGGGTAAACAGGTAAAGCTCGCGATGGATATTGCGGCTTCAGAGTTTTATCGTGATGGATTGTATTATTTCGAAGGAAAAAAAGGAATACCTGCAAAGAAGTTGCAGCAAATCGTTTCAGGGTGGATCAAAAAATATCCCTTGATATCTGTCGAGGATTGGTTTGCTGAAGATGATTGGAAACATTGGCAAGAATTGACCGGGGCAGTTGGTGCAAATGTTGCACTGGTAGGTGATGATTTGTTTGTGACAAATGTAGAACGTTTACAGCAGGGAATTGACCAGAAAGTTGGTAATGCAATTTTAATAAAATTAAATCAAATCGGTACTCTCTCAGAAACTATCGATGCTATCTACTTGGCTAAAGAAAATGGATATAAAGTATCGGTCTCACATCGTTCAGGTGAAACAGCGGATACCTTCATCGCCGATTTGGCGGTAGCAGTGAATGCTGATTTTATCAAAACCGGTTCACTGTCACGCTCCGAGCGGGTGGAGAAGTATAATCGGTTGATGGGGATTGAGAATGAGATTGGAAATAACCAAATTGCGAAATAAAGAAATAGAGAAATAAAGAAATAACCAAATGAAGAAAGAAGAGGTTGTGCGTGTAAGTGTTTGTTTAATCCGCCCACAGCCCCCACCCAAGGCGGACAAGCAAGGCGTGCAAAGCAAGGCGGACGAGGGTTTTATTCTCTCCCGATTTGATCGGGAAAAACTACCTATAGCGATACCCCGTCAGCTTCCACCCCAGGCGGACACGTGCTGCGGGGACATTCATTGAATCGAGAGGGATTATCTGTGTTTCTGAATATAAAAAGTGTTGTACAGCACTTTTTTATGGTTGATTTATCTCCCATTTTACGCTATAGTATTTGTACTATGGTCACAAAATTCCCAAAAACAAGTCAAAAAATTCCCCCTACTCTTCTGATTATTCTTGATGGATTTGGACTTGCTGATCCGAAGAAACCGGGAAATGCCATCACGCCGGAAACAGTACCGCACATATTTGCGTATATGAAAAAATATCCTAGTACAACCCTCAAGGCACACGGTAAAGACGTGGGACTGTTCGTGGGGCAAGAAGGAAACTCTGAAGCCGGGCATTTCAATATTGGGGCTGGGAGAATTGTCGAGCAGGATTTGGTTCGAATTTCTGAGGCAATTAAAAACAAAACATTTTTCAACAATCCATCATTTGAACAAGCGGTTCGACATGCAAAAAAACATCGTGGTGCGGTTCATGTTATGGGGCTCTTGACTGACGGTGATAGTGCACACGCACATCCTGAGCATTTGTACGCATTACTTCGTTATTGCGAACTGAGGCGGGTTAAGCACGTGTATGTACATCTTTTTACGGATGGACGTGATTCTTCTCCACACTCAGCGATTAAATATTTGAAACAACTGCAAAAACAACTCACACCACGAGTACGCATAGCATCAATCATGGGGAGATTTTATGCTATGGATCGAAACAAGTTGTGGCACCGTACCGAAATGGCGTATGATGCAATTGTAAGAGGAAAAGCAGAACATAAGGCTGTAAGTGCTGAAGAGGCTATTGAACAAGGGTATAATAGAAATGAAACCGATGAATATCTTCACCCAACTGTCATACAAAAAAACGGAAAACCATTGGCTATGGTGGATGAAGGTGATGCGGTAATTTTTTTCAACGCACGGAGTGATCGAGCGCGACAGTTGACAAAAGCCTTTGTCCAGCCGGCATTTAACAAATTAAATCCCGGATCATTCAAACGAAAAAAGGTGCTTCGAAACATCTGTTTTGTGGCTATGTCAGATTTTGGACCGGATCTGTCTCGAGTGTTGACCGCCTTTCCGAGTCCGGATATTCAGATGTGTCTTGCCAAGGCAATTGGTGAAACCAGAAAACAGTTGTACATTTCAGAAACAGAAAAGTATGCGCATGTGACTTACTTTATCAATGGCGGTTTTGCGGACCCTATCAATGGTGAAGATCGAGAACTTATTCGTTCTTCTGGACACTATACGTATGCTGATCTTCCGCAAATGATGACGAAAGAAGTGACGCGAAAAATAATTGGCTATTTTTCAAAAGGTACGTATGATTTTATTGTCGTGAACCTCCCAAACGCTGACATGGTTGGGCATACTGGAAATTTCCAGGCCGCAAAAAAAGCAGTTCATATTCTTGATAAAGAAGTTGATCGATTAGTACAAGCGGTACTGAAGCAAAATGGACAAGTGTGTATTACTGCTGATCACGGAAACGCGGAACAAATGATTGATGAAAAAACCGGCGAGATGATGACAGAACATACGACCAATCCAGTACCGTTTATTTTAATTTCAAATAATCTGCCAAAGAAGCTACTTAGAAAAAATGGACGGTTGGCTGATGTGGCACCGACTATTTTAAAATTACTACACATTCCAAAACCAAAAGAAATGACTGGAACATCATTATTGTAAATCCCAAGACACAAGGTACAATTTCCAAACAAAGCTCAATAGACAATATCAAAATCCCAATACATTTGAGAAATTGTCATTTGATATTTGAAATTTGTTTGTATCTTGTTTCTTGTGTCTTGGGATTTCTGAACTACTTTTTGTTTTTATTCTTTATCCAATATGAATAAGTCAAGACCTTGTCCGGTAGTGCTTGCCATTCTCGATGGCTGGGGCATCGCACCTGATGGTGACGGAAACGCGATTACCAAAGCAAAAACACCAAACTTGGATCGATTCGCTCGTGAGTATCCAGTTATGGCGATTCGTGCGTCCGGGAATGAAGTTGGACTGGCGTTTGGAGAAATGGGTAATTCAGAGGTGGGACATTTAAACATAGGTGCGGGTAGAATTTATTATCAGACGTTTCCACGTATCAATAAAGCGATTGATGATGGTTCTTTTTTTGAAAACGCCGCATTTTTGCAAGCAGTTGAACAAGTGAAAAAGAATAAGTCCAAACTTCATATCATGGGACTGGTGAGTCCGGGGAATATCCATGCCAGTGATAGTCATTGTTTTGCACTCCTAGAACTGGCCGCAAAACATGGCTTGAAAGAGGTGTATGTCCACGCTATGATGGATGGACGCGATGCACTGTACAACGGCGGAAAAGGATTTATTGAGCAGTTACAAGAAAAGATGAAAGAATTAGGAGTGGGGAAAATAGCTTCTTTGATGGGAAGATATTGGGCAATGGATCGTGATAATCGTTGGGATCGGGTGGAGGCTGCGTATCGAGCGATTGCGGAGGGTATTGCCAAAGACTATGCTACAGATCCGATTACGGCGATTGAGGCCTCTTACGAAAAAAAAATATATGATGAAGAATTTGTTCCAACAGTTATTGGGACAAAAGAAAAGCCAGTAGCTACGGTAGAGTCAGGAGATGCGTTAATCTTTTTTAATTTTCGAGCTGATCGAGCACGAGAAATCACTCAGGCTTTTGTGCTCCCGGCGTTTACCAAATTTGAACGAACATATATCAATGATCTAAATTTTGTGGCAATGACAGAGTATGAAAAAGAAATTCCGGTTACGGTAGCATTTCCGCCGGTCATCATTCATAACAGTTTGGCGGAAGTAATTAGTAAAGAAGGTTTAACGCAGTACCATGTAGCGGAAACAGAAAAGTACGCGCATATCACTTTTTTCCTAAATGGAACGATAGAGGATCCCTTTCCGGGAGAAGAGCGAAAAATTATTCCGTCTCCAAAAGTTGCTTCTTATGACCAAGCACCGGAAATGTCTGCGCGGGAGATAGCTAAAGATGTGGTGAAAGCCATTGATGCAGAACAATATGATACTATTTTGATCAACTTTGCCAATGGAGATATGGTGGGACATACCGGCAATTTGGAAGCAACAATTCGTGGCTGTGAAACAGTCGATACCTGTTTGGGTGACATTGCGGCTCATGTCCTTGCTAAAGGTGGAGTGCTTCTTATTACCGCAGATCATGGGAATGCGGAAGAAGTCGTGAATCTACAAACCACGGAAATGGATAAAGAACATAGTACAAATCTTGTTCCATTGTATATCATAGGTGAGCAGTTTCATGGACAGGCCGGACCGTCGGGAGATCCGCCAAACGGCGATTTGAGTTTACTTCCTCCGGTTGGCATGCTCGCCGATGTCGCACCTACCATGCTTAAGATTCTCGGCATTGAACAGCCGCTAGAAATGACTGGGAGGAGTCTGGTGTAGTAAAACAATAGAACCGCTAGGTGCGGTTCTATTGTTTTTGTTGTTCTCGTATGGTGGTTATGATCTTATCTTCTGCTTCTTTGAGAGATGTGCTCTGGAGGGTAAAAGTTACGCGTTGCCGTTCCCCTTCGGGATGAAATGGTTGGGTGAGAAGTTTTGCGTCAAAGTCTTTGGTGGTATGGAGAAAGGCGTGAATGGTTTCGGCGCCATTTTCTTGGCGAGCGTGTTCGTGGAGAAGGAGAATAAGTTTTGCTTCCGGAGCGTTGGCGATGAGCTCATCAACGATATCATACAAATCATGCTCGGTTGCTCCTGAGCGAGAAAAGTCTTCCCGGGTAATAGAAGTGGATACCAATGAAAGATCTGGATAGGAAGTAAGGTGAGCCAGGGCCTGCCCCCAAAGTTTGAGTGTCGCAATGGTTTTGGTACGGTATAAATGTTGCACAATGTACTCACGTTTTGCTCCCAGACTCATGAGTTTACTGGCAGTGGTAAGTGTTGTCGGTTTCACATGCTCAGTTTTAAAGCTGCGAGTGTTGGCGATCATGCCGGTCAAAAGCGCAGTGGCAATCGGTTCATCAATATACTCCGCGCCCAGTTGGTTTAGTAGTTCATAGACTACCTCGGCAGTAGACACTTTGGTAATATCAACGATGTTGATGTGACCAAACTGTTCATTGTGCGGGGCGTGATCAATATTGAGAATTGGGAGTTGGAAAAAGAGATCACTGTTGTTTTCATACAGTGAGCCAAGAGAGGAAAGATCCGGCGAATCGATAACCATGATCATGTCATATTTGAAATCGGTTTGTGCTGTTCGAATCTGGTCGCGCGTGAGAAAGCCTTCTTTCGGGGTGATAAAAATTCGAAGTTTTTCATCCTTTACATCATAACTCAATTCATTGAGTCCGGTTTTGGCAACATCAATCGTTACAATAAATTTTTGTAAATGACGAAACCGTGATTGAATAACCTCGCTTTGTTTGAGAAAGGACAACTGTTTCGGAAGAGAAAACTGATCGGAGACTATATCAACTCGTTTCCCGATTTTTTTCAAAAACAATGCCAAAGCCAATGCGCTCGCTACCGAGTCACTACTGTATTGCGATCGGAAGGTGATAAGTACGTGTTTTTTGTCTTCCAAAAGTTGGTGAATTTGCTGGATCTGTGTGAGGGCCATGGTGGTTGTTTACCGTTTCGTTCTAAGACAAGCAAAAGAAAAAATATGTTTTTTTAGCAAAATTATCCCACAGTTCTTCTAGGGGATAACAGAGTGTATCATGTAGTCAGGTTTCTGTCAACTGAGAGAAATATGCAAAATGTGGATAATTTTTCTCTCTATAAAGCAAAAAACCGCTAGTGCGGATTTCTCAAATGATGAAGGTATCCTTGCGTACTTTTAGAAATAAAAGTCCGCTTCACGGACCGTGACAGCGGAGGTTCTGCCGTTGCCGGCGAACCTCCGCTGCTGGTCCGTGCCTCCACTAACGCCCCTTGAGGGCGTAGTAGAGGAAAACCATGATAATACACATGGTTTTCTCCTTTTTCGACCCGAGAAATGTCCGCATCGGTACGACGTGCACCGGGTGGACGAGGTTGGGCCGACTGTCCTAAGTGGTTAGGTTCCACTCAGTCGTTCGGTCCAACACTGCTGCCGAAACAATAGTGTCTCAAGGCAGTTCACGAGCCGCAATCAGTATAAGGAGGAATCTACTTGTCGTCAAGGGTAAATTTGTTTGACGGTTGGGGATAAGTACAATAATTTTCATTGACAGAAGAAGATGAATTTGGTTAGATAGGTACATATGAATAATGCTCGCTCAAATGCATATCGCCGCGTGGTGGTCGTGTTTGTTTCCTCCTGAGGACGCGGTATTTTCATTGAAATACATGAAGCTCGCCCTCAGAGGCGGGTATTTTGTTTGTATTACGGATATGTTACGGATTACGGATAATACGGAGGTACGGATACTTTGACTGAAAAAAAGAAATAACGAAACAATAGATAGTTGTAAATTGTTCATAGTCAATTGTTTTGTTATTTCTTTATTTCACTTTTTCTAAATCAACACAATATCCGTCACTCCGTATTATCCGTAATCCGTAAAGTAATTATCAGTAACGCTTGATTTTTTCGCTAAATAACAGTAAACTGTATCCATATGATAAGTGAAGAACTGGCACAACGAATTAGTAAGATTGAGGCAAGAAATACTCGGGTCGAAGCTGAAAAGGCTTGGGAGACAAGTTTGGTGAGAAAAGTACTGATTGTGGTTTTGACATATTTTGTGGTTGTTTTGTTTCTTTATTCAGTCGATATTGGTCGTCCTTGGATAAATGCCATCGTTCCATCACTCGGTTTTTTTATTTCCACACTCACATTTCCATTTGTAAAAAAGAAATGGATTGAAAATAAGAAAAAGTAAACAACTCAGTGTAATCAATTCCAAATCTGTGTAATCAATGCTATATGAATAAAGAACTCCCTAAAGCCTACGAACCACAACAATACGAAGATGCTATCTACAAACGCTGGGAAGATAGTGGATATTTCACGCCCGAGGCGTGTCCGCCTTGGGTGGATAATCCGGATTCTCGGGAGCCATACAGTATCATGATGCCACCACCAAATGTGACCGGTGTGCTTCATCTCGGACATGCGCTAGAAAACACACTTATGGATGTGATGGCGCGGTATCAACGAATGAATGGAAAAAAAGTGTTGCTACTTCCCGGAACTGACCATGCGGCTGTTGCAACTCAGGCTCGGGTGGAAAAAAATTTGGTTGAGGCTGGTATGAAAAATCCTCGACTGGAATTGGGTCGTGAAGGGTTGCTCGAAAAGATTCGTGAGTATGCTGAACAGTCAAAAACAACTATTCTCAGTCAGATTAAAAAAATGGGAACCAGTGCGGATTGGTCACGGTTGGCGTATACATTTGATGAGGAGAGATCAAAAATTGTTAATATAGTCTTTAAGAAAATGTACGACGATGGATTGATTTATCGCGGATATCGAGTTGTAAATTGGTCGGTAAAAGGACAGTCAACTTCGAGTGATGATGAGTTGGCTTATATTGAACGCAAGTCAAAGTTGTATACTTTTAAATATTCTGAGAGTTTTCCGATTCCTATTGCAACCACTCGACCCGAAACAAAGCTTGGTGATACTGCAGTAGCAGTTCATCCGGAAGGAAGATGGAAAGAGTATGTAGGTCAAGAATTCGTGATTGAGAACTTTGGGCAAGCTGGACATACATTACGTTTGAAAATTATCGCGGATGAAAATGTTGATGATAGTTTTGGGACGGGGGCGTTGGGAGTAACAACGGCTCATAGTCCAATTGATTTTGAAATGTACTTGAAACAGAAAGCGTTGGGCAATGATATTGGTTTGATTCAGGTAATAGGAAAAGATGGTCTTATGACCAAAGAAGCTGGTACAAAGTATGAAGGGAAAACTGTTGAAGAAGCTCGAGAGCAGGTAGTAGATTGGTTGCGAGCTGAGGGATTGTTGATTGAGGAACAGGAAATTGATCAGAGTGTGGCAACATCTGACCGATTTGGTGATATTATTGAGTCTATTCCTATGACTCAATGGTTTGTGGATGTAAATAAAGAAATCCCTGGTCGAGGAAAGTCGCTCAAAGAGTTGATGCGAGAGGCGGTAACAATAGGTCTAGATGGAAATGCGAAAAAGAAAACGATTGTCAATCCGGAGCGGTTTGAGAAAAGTTATCTTGCGTGGGTTGATAATCTGTATGATTGGTGTATTAGTCGGCAGATCTGGTGGGGGCACAGAGTTCCGGTGTGGTATTGTCAAGGAGCAAAGAACAAGGAACAAGGAACAACTTGCCAATATGTTGTTACATCTGAGAAATTGAAAGCTTGTCCTGAATGTGGTGGAAACATTGCCCAAGACGAAGATACGCTCGATACCTGGTTTTCTTCGGGTATGTGGCCATTTGCAACATTGGGAGGACCTGAGCACAAAGACTTCAAGACTTTTTTTCCGACTTCATGGATGCAAATGGGCTATGAAATTGTTTCTCTCTGGATGGCTCGCATGATCTTGTTTTCGGCTTACTTATTTAATGATATTCCCTTTAAAGATGCGTATGTACACGGTATACTTCGTGACAAAGATGGGAGGAAATTTTCCAAGTCACTAAAAAATGGTATTGATCCACTTGATGTTATTAAAGAATATGGAACAGATGCTCTTCGATTTAGTCTGATGGTTGGGGTAGCTCCAGGAAATGATTCTCGGTTTTACATGGAAAAAGTTGAGGCTGGAAGAAATTTAGTAAACAAGCTTTGGAATATGAGTCGGTTTATGTTGATGACCGTGGACAAGGAACAAGGAACAATGAACAAGCCTGTCCGCCGAAGAGGCGGGGACCAAGTTCGACCGGAAGCAAAAACACTAGCTGATCAATGGATATTAAAAAAACTTGATACGTTGGTTACAGGTGTTACAAAGAATTTGGATTCATTTGATTTTTCGTATGCGGCTGAATCGTTGCGTGATTTTACGTGGAATGATTTGGCTGACTGGTATTTGGAAATCGCGAAGATTGAGGGTGGCAAAGCAGAAGTGTTGAATTATATACTGAATACCCTCTTGAAATTGTGGCATCCGTATACGCCGTTTGTGACTGAAGCGATTTGGCAAGAGGTGTATGGTGAAGAACAATTACTTATGGTTGCGCCATGGCCGACTATTCAAAGGAGTGAAGACGTTATAGGGACAGAAGAACAGTTTGAACTCATGAAGCGTATTGTTACAGGTGTTCGAAATCTTCGTTCAGAATATAACATTGAACCGGCGAAAAAAGTTGCTGTTACCATAAGTGCTGGTAAGCAAATAGAACTGCTACAGAAAAATGTTGAGATACTCAAAGGAATGGCACGTCTCGAGAACTGTACAATTGAGAAAACAATCGCCAAACCAGATGGAGCCGTTGGATTTATAGAATCGGAGGTGGAGGTGTTTATGGATTTATCAGGAAGTGTTGACCTTGAAAAAGAAAAAGAGCGAATTCAAAAAGAGATTGCACTAATTGAGCCTTATGTTATTTCTCTTGAAAAGAAATTAGCGAATGATGAGTTTGTCAACAATGCTCCGGCGGCAGTGGTGGAGGGCGAGAAGAAAAAACTTGAAGAGGCGAGAGAGAAGTTAAAAAAACTTCAAGAGCAACTGGGTGTATTAACTAAATAATCTTTCTTGTGCATTATTTTTTCCTTTTTGGTTTTTTTATTTTGCTTGGCGCAGGTTGTACTCAGCCTAAGGTCCAACAATCTTATGTAGAAAATATGGATTCTTTGCAGGAGTTAAAAGGAGAAACGTATCAGATAGTAAACAGTACAGAACCACAGTCCGTTCAGTTTTATATGTCTTATGGACGTGTAGGGGGATTTGGTGAGACAGTTTTATCAGCACCACAAAGGACGCGGGTAACAGTAGATGGTAAACCGCTTTATATCTCATCAGAATATACTATCAAAATTTTGACAGCAGGATCAATGCCATCGTGTGTCATGGGAACTCCTGAGATTTTTGTTGATGTGGTGATCAAGCTCGTTCCACAGACATATGAGCAACAGGTGGGACCGGATGATGTGGAGACGATTGAGTATTTTGCGGTGGAAGTGGGGGAAATTAAAGCAGTGAGTATTAAGGCGCAGAGGTGTTAATTTTATTGTAATATCATATGTCTATTGATAAATCTTCACACACGCGTATTCCTGACACTAGGAGGAATAAGTACGAAAGAGAAAAAGATAGGTTTCTTAAAATTACGATAGAATGCCTTGGTTCACTGTATACGATTTTCTCACACATAGAAGATATTAAGGGTGGTAATATGAGTAGCATATCGAAAAAAATAGTAACCAGTATTGTAAATTTTTTTCGTGAAAGTAATACATTTCCGGAGTTCAAGAGATATATAAGTCATGATTTAGGAAATATTGCAACAATAGTTATATTTACTCTTGAAAGCCTTAATACCAGTGACCGAAACGGAACACGTCAGACTTCTAATAGTAGGGAAGCAGTTATAAACTCTTTTTTGCTTTTTTGGCCACGATTCTACTGCGCCACTGAAGATACTGCTTTGAAAGTTTTGGCATCAGATACTATTGATGAAAAATATTGTCAGAACTTTGATCTTGACATGTTAAAATATATATTAGATTACTTCACTAATTTTGAGCTTGTTTCATTTAAAGAAAAAATAGATAAACAAAAAAATGCTGCTGCGAAAGTTAGTCCATGTCAAAAAATCGAAAATAAGCAATTTATAAACAATATAAATTTTGATCAATTGAAAAGTCAGTTGGGTGGTAGGAGAGTGAGAGGAAATTTAGGGGCTGTACTGAACGGTGTTCTAAATATGTTGCGTAATGCATTTAAAGATGATATAAAAGCAGACTTTATTGAAATTGATGCCATAATTGAAGAAGATAAATTGGTGATTAGAGTTTGTGACAATGGGATTGGAATCAGTGAAGAGCAGCTGGATAGTGGTTCAGATAAATATATATTTGCATCAGGTGTATCAGCCACGAAGAGTACTGGCTTAGGTCTAGCCAACAGCGACAAACGTTTTGCCTCAATGGGTGTTGAATTAATTGTGATTTCTAAAGAACCAGGAACAGGTAATTTATCTCGTTTTTCAAATACGAGTAGAAGTACTTTTAAAACGGATTTACTAAATAGTATGAATACAATTTTTGAAATAAGATTGCCAATTGTACAATAATAAATTGCATAACAGAAAAATTATGATAATCGAACAACAAGTCACCGAGCTACTCACTCGAGGCGTAGAAAATATCTATCCATCAGCGGAGTTTCTAGAAAAAGAATTGCAGTCCGGAAAACAACTCACTATTTACACTGGGTACGACCCTACCGCGCCAACACTTCATATTGGTCATGGTATTACGATGGTAAAACTTCGTCAGTTTCAGGATTTAGGACATAAAATCATCATGTTGATCGGAGATTTTACAGGTATGATTGGTGATCCGACTGATAAATCTGCGGCTCGGCAAAAGTTGACTCGTGAGCAAGTGCTTGAAAATGCCAAAGGGTATGCGGATCAAGCCAAAGCGATATTAAATTTTGAGGGTGAAAATCCAGTGGAAATTAAATATAATAGTGAATGGCTGGCAAAACTCTCCTTTGCTGATGTTATTGAGCTTGCTTCACATTTTACGGTGCAACGCATGTTGGAGCGAGATATGTTTGAAAAGAGGATGGCATTAACAGTTACTTGTCCTGACTGTAAACAACAAGTAGACGTAAGGGTACCTGGTTTGTTAAATGATAAGAGCTTAAGGGCGGCTTCAGAAGAATTAAAGTTCGAGCTTTGTTGTTCCAATTGTAAGAGGACTACTGTTTTTAATAAAAAAGATATTAATCCGACAAAACCAATTCACCTTCACGAATTCTTTTACCCACTTATGCAGGGCTACGATTCTGTTGCTATGGATGTTAGCGGAGAAGTGGGTGGCAATGATCAAACGTTCAACATGCTGGCCGGACGAGATCTCATGAAGAGTCTCAAGAACAAAGAAAAGTTTGTCTTAACCACCAAGCTTCTGGTGGATGCGACCACCGGAAAGAAAATGAGTAAAAGTGAAGGAAATATGGTGGCACTATCTGATAGTCCGGAAGATATGTTTGGAAAAGTTATGCGTTGGCCGGATGAAATGATTGGGATTGGGTTTGAGCTGTGTACCCATGTACCGATGGAAGAGGTGAAGCAGATTGAAAAAGAGATTGTAGAAGGGCAAAATCCGCGCGATGCCAAGCTTCGGTTGGCGTATGAAGTCACCAAAACGTTTTTAGGTGGAGACGCTGCTACAAAAGGTCAAGAACATTTCCGCACTGTGATTCAAAATCAAGATCGACCGGAAGAAATTCCTGAGCTCCAACCGACCGCGTATGATATTGTAACGGTGCTGGTAGAAGCTGGATTTGTAAGTAGTAATGGCGATGCCCGACGAAATATTGATGGTGGTGGTGTAAAAGTGAACGATGAGAAAGTGAGCGTGTATGATTTGATGTTAAAAGCGGGCGATGTCGTGCAAAAAGGAAAGCGGTTTTTTGTACGGATTGTGTAAACCTTCGTCAACATATTTGGTCCACAGATGTACCAAGATATCCAGGATCATTCAAGATCGTGGTTTATCTGGGAAATCATGGTATATCTGTGTCCTATTGGTTTGAAAATTTCATGTATTATCATAGTGTTTCATACTTACTAGCTTGGTAGATAAATGTGTTCCAACAAAAAAATATGATCAGCAATATCCATCAACAGATAAAAGAACTCCTCCACGAAATCGGTATCACAGGAGAGATAGAACTTACCACACCTCCCAAGCCAGAAATGGGTGATGTTGCGTTTCCATGTTTTCAACTGGCAAAAGAACAAGGGAAGAAGCCAAATGATATTGCCAATTCTATCAAAGAGCAGTTGGAAAATACACAGAGAACTTTGGATTTCATTGAAAGAATGGAAGTATTTGGACCATATGTCAATTTTTATTTTTACACATCAACACTCGCAAACATGGTGCTCACGGACATTCATCATCAGAAAGAGAATTATGGAAGTAGTGCTATAGGCACTGGAAAATCCGTCATGATCGAATATCCATCAAACAATACGCATAAAGAATTTCATGTAGGTCATTTGCGAAACGTGTGTATTGGAAATACCTTGGTGCAACTGTACCGCAAGAGTGGCTATACCGTCATTCCGGTAAATTATTTGAATGATTTTGGTGCTCACGTTGCAAGGTGTCTTTGGGGTGTTCTCGCGCTTCATGATGGGATTGTACCGGAAGGAAATCGACAAAAATGGCTGGGCGATGTGTATGCTGAAGCAAGTCAAAAAGCTAAAGATGACGAGAATGCAAAACAGGAAATAGCTGAAATTCAAAAGAAATTGGAAGCGAAAGATCCGGATATTTGGCCACTTTTTTTGGAAACCAGACAGTGGAGTATTGAAAAATTTGTTGAACTGTTTGAGGAGCTTGGAGTAGAGCATGTGAATACATTTTATGAGAGTGATATCAAGGAGAAAGGACAGGAAATAGTGGATGAGTTGTTAAAAAAAGGCATAGCTGAAGTTGGAGAACGAGGGGCTATTATCATCAACTTGGAACAATACAATCTAAATATTGCCTTGGTACGAAAATCAGACGGAACCGGACTGTACCTTACGAGCGACCTTCCGTTAGCCGAAGAAAAATTTTCCAAATACGCGGTAGACGAAAGTATTGTTATTACCGGTACAGAACAAAATTTTTACTTTCAACAACTATACAAAATTCTGGAATTGTTGGGATTTGATAAAAAATTGACGCATATCGGGTATGGACTGATCAACTTGCCGAGTGGAAAGATGTCTTCTCGAGCCGGGAATGTGATTTTGTATGAAGATCTTCGTGATCAGATTTACGATCGACTGCTTGAAGAATCGCGATCGAGGCATGGTGATTGGAGTGAGGAACAGATACTGTCAGTAGCCAAGTCATTAACCCTTGCGGTACTCAAGTTTACCTTACAAAAACACGAAGCCGCCAAAGTAGTCACCTTTGATATCAACGAAGCAGTGAGTTTTGACGGGTACAGCGCCCCGTATGTCTTGTATGTGGTTGCTCGAATCAACAGTATTCTGAGAAAAGCTGAACTAGTAATCGACTATTCTTCGGTTGATTATTCATCTCTCACTGAACCGGAAGAAAAAACCTTGGTCCTTATGTTGGCGGTGTATGAAGAAACAGTCAGGAAAGCGCTGGAACAATATAATCCTTCGGTTATTGCTCGCTACTGTTTTGATCTTTCACAAGCTTACAATGATTTTTATAATAACCATAGTATTCTTAATGCGCCAAGTACGCCACTATTACAAGCCAGACTAAGCCTTTCGTCGGCTGTCAAAACCGTACTCCAAAGCGCACTCCAGCTTCTTACCATTGAGACAGTGGAGGAAATGTAATTGATATGTTAGGATCCGCCCCTTCAATTGAAAGTTTGTATGCTGTTGAGCCTGACGTAAACCAGTCACAAGACCAAAAACCAGAAGGCCATGCCACAAAAGAAGGAAATCGCCTGTTTGATATGCGTTCTCAAGAAGATCCGCTTCATGACATCATGCCTGTTCAGTATCTTGAATTTTACGCTGAGTTGGTTGCTATTTTAGAGTTGCTTGGGGTAGAAGACTGGGCGGTATCTTGTAGTGTAGCAAAAGTGGGAAAAGGAAAGCACGGGGTCGAATCAAATGATTTGGATATTTTTACCACACGAGATGCGGTATTTCAAATTTTTCATTTTTTTTCTGGATCGAAGGGTAAGACAATACTAGAGAAATATGGGCTATCTTTGGGACGTGAAGAAGTAGATATATACGGTGAAAGTACTCGATTGGCAGTTGCCGGAGAATATAACGGTCTTCCGGTTGATATTGAGATTTTTGGAGAAGGAGATAAAACAGAATCCGGCGGTACAGTCCAAATGGGCGGTCCTCGGCAGGTAGATATATATCAGCACTGGTTGAGATATTCTGATTCAAAAGGACGTCAGAGAGAAGTTTTATATCAAGATGTTAGTCAGCGAGAGTTGGCACATCAGTATATTCGGGTGACTTTGCGTGAACTTATGGTGGCGTATAAAGAATTTACCGCATGGCTTCACGACAGTGGCGTGACTACCGCACTTGAATCTTTTGCAAAAAAAATTCCTTCACGATTTCAGTCGTTGCTTCAGTTGTATGATAAACCTGATCGCTTACAACCAGATTCTGTAAAAAAAGAGTTCGTGGTAGCGCTTCGGGAACTGGCTTTGGTCGATACCAAGGAGGACGTACTGCAATATTCGTTACCGAAAGAGCTGGTTCAGTTCGCGAAGACTTTTGTTTATAATATGTTGGAAAAAGAGGGTACGGAAAAAATTGATTCTTCAAATATTGTTAGCTTAGGAGGACAAAAAGTAGTTGATAGCGTAATGAAAACTCCCATAAAAACCGGAGAACTTAAAGTCTTGTTTCACACCTACCTCGAAGACGTCAAACAAGTGTGGTTGGCAAGTGATCATGAAAAGATTGCACAAAAAAATGAAGAGCTGAAAACTCTTGTTTCATCTTTACCACCGCTCTATGGTATGTTTTTTCAGTTCTTGTATCACCTGAATTCACAAGTACTGGAGAAGAGATTGCGTCATAAGCAGTAAGAATACTTTCGGTGAACAATTTTCGTATTCAATAGATTATTGTCTTTTTTTTATTTTTGACGTATACTGTGTGGTATACGTTTTTTAACTCCTTTTTTATGTTTCAAAAACCTTCTGCTTCAAACTTTTCTTCCAGTCCTTCATTTGATGAAGAGCCTACTCGACATACATATGAGCAAGATTCTGTGGAAACTGTCGTTGGTCCATCCATGAATGTAGAAGGAGACTTTACTTCTGAGGGAAATATCATTATCAAAGGATCGGTTACTGGAAGTGTGGAAACCAGTCAGACGGTGCATATAGAGCAAGGTGCTCGTATCAATGCGAGTGTTAAGGCGGCTAACGCGGTTATTTCCGGACAGGTAAAAGGAAATATTCGGGTCGCTGAAAAGCTCGAAATTACCAGTTCGGCGCAGATTTTGGGTGATGTATATTGCAGTAGTCTCGCGGTACAGCCAGGGGCTTTGATTCAGGGAAAAATTTCTATGGACGGATTGGATATAGATGTACCGGGAGAAAAGCGTCGAGTAGGTGCTCGAGCGCGAACCAGACGTCCGGTAGAGGATACTATGTCACTTGAAGAAGAGGGAGGGGATGAGGATACAGTCTAATCTCTAGACGACACCGCTATGTATGTGTATCTGTACGACAATTTTTTGCGTCAAAAAAAGTTTGACGCGGTCATAAAAGCGGTGGAAACACGGTTGACAGATTATGGAATTGCTGGTAAAATATTGCGGCTACAGCACTATACCAGTGCCGAAGCAGTGATAACCGACGAGATCAAGCGCGGAGCTAAAACCGTGGTTATTGTTGGAAACGATGCCACGTTTGGCCAAGTTCTTTCTCACGCGGCTACGTGTGATACCACGTTTGGGTTTTTACCGATTGGCCCGGACAACACGATTGCTGAGGTGTTGGGAATACCGGTTGGTGTTGGAGCATGCGACATGTTGTCTCGGCGTCGGGTAGTAGCACTCGATATCGGTTGGATGAACAATCGCTACTTTATTTCACAACTTCACATTCCACCGAGTGATATTGAGGTGCAGTACGATGAACGATTTCGCGTGTCCGCTAAGTACGGCAAAATGGAACTGGTTGTTTGTAACCTTCAACCATTTTATTGGTTTGAAAAAAAACGTTCCAAAACACCGGATCTCGTGGTACACCCGCAGGATGGAAAACTGGAAGCGTTCTTGCGTCCAATGATTGGGAAAGGAATTTTCAAAGAAGTATACGAAGATCCCAGTATATTTCCATTTGAAGAAATGTTGGTGACAGGCAGTAAACCATTTGTGGTGATGGCAGATGGAAAACAATCTAAAGAAACAAAAATAAAAATTCGTCTCGCAAAAGGAAGAATCCGCATGATTGTGGGGAAAGAAAGGCGATTTTGACATTGATTCCACTGATTATTGTAGATTACACTGATATTCGATAGATGCTTTGTGTCTGTGTAATCCACGATAGAATCCGTGTAATCAATGGTGATTATATGCTCAGGTGGCGGAATGGTAGACGCACTACCTTGAGGTGGTAGCGGGGTTCGCCCTGTGGAGGTTCAAATCCTCTCCTGAGCACAAGACAATTGACATGGTAATCGCTCCACCTCTTTCGAGGGGTGGTGAGGAAAGTCCGAACTCCTCTTGGTGTTTAACACTGAGGAAAAGGGTAGTGGGTAACACCCACCTTCTATACCGTAAGGTATAGAACGGGACAGTGCCACAGAGACAATACTATCCCGACATTGTCGGGAGAAAGGTGAAAAGTGCATTGATGTCTTTTGTTCTAGATAAAAGGCGACAATGCTTCCCGACTCAGTCGGGATGGTAAACCCTACCTGGAGAAAGAGCAGCGTCCCGACTTGTCGGGATGGAAAGTTGGCTCGTTTATGACTCTATCAGTAATGGTAGAGCAAGAGAAATGATTACCTCCCAATTATTTTGGGATACAAAATTCGGCTTATTCTCAATTGTCTATAAAAAACCGGTCAGATTGGCCGGTTTTTGCTTTGACGGCTGAGGAAAAAAGGAGTATGATAGTGGCACGTATTTTACTTCTTTTTTTATGAAGCGCGCAGAACTTTTTCTCATGATTCTCCAGGTGCCAATTGATTTTATTATGTTATTGTTGGCGGGGGTTTCAGCGTATGCCCTTCGATTTAGTGATTGGGCGGTGACACTACGACCGGTACTCTTCAAACTTTCATTAGTGGAATTTCTCAACATTGTGTGGCTGGTAGGAGTGGGTTGGTTGGTTATCTTTGCTTTTGCCGGACTCTATTCCACGGATCCAAATCGCAAAATGGCTAAAGATTTGCAACGCGTACTGAGTGCCTGTACTGTCGGATTGGCGGCAGTTGCGATTTATGTCATGTTTGCCAATGAAGAATTTGATTCTCGGTTCTTAGTGGCAGCCGGATGGGCATTTGCAGTAGTGTATGTGAGTATTGGCAGATTGCTCATACGAGGAGCAAAATCTCTCATGTATCGCCATGGGCTAGGACTTCGTCGAGTAGCCGTTATTGGAGATGACGCGGTTGCTGAGACAATTATCACGGCATTTCAAACTCGCCGAGAACTTGGATACCAGTTGGTGGGAAATTACAAATCATTTACAGGTACAACAATAAAAAAATTGCACGAAGCACGCTTGGATGAGCTGGTTTTTGCAAACCCGAGAGGGAGAGAAGAAGAAGCACTCAAAGCGATTGAGTTTTGTAACTTGCGACATATTTTATTCAAATATTCAGCCGATTTGTTTGCGACACTTTCTGGAAATATGACCATGTACCCCATTGCCGGAGTGCCAGTGGTAGAACTCCGAAAAACACCGCTTGATGGCTGGGGAAGAGTAGAAAAACGGTTGTTTGATATTCTGTTGAGTATCGTTGTTCTTATACTCACCAGCCCGATATTTCTTGTTGCCGCTATCACGATTCTTCTTGAAACCGGTCGTCCAATAATTTATCGCAATGAACGAGTTGGTATTCGGGGGCAACGATTTTTTACGCTCAAGTTTCGCTCGATGTATCAAAAAGATTCTACTGGTTCTCAATTTGGAGAAAACGGAACATTGGCTGAAAAAAAAGAACAAGAATTGATCAAGAAGAATAATAGCCGTAAAGGTCCGATATATAAAATTATCAATGATCCACGTGTAACTCCGTTTGGTCGGTTTATTCGTCGCTGGAGTATAGATGAGTTACCACAATTTTGGAATGTGTTGCGAGGTGAGATGAGTATTGTCGGGCCACGTCCGCACCAGCCCCGTGAGGTGAAGGCGTATGAGGCAATGTACCCTACAGTGTTTACGTTGAAGCCAGGCATCACCGGACTTGCTCAAATCTCCGGACGCAGTGACCTTGATTTTGAAGAAGAGGTGAAGCTTGATATTTTTTATACGGAAAAATGGAGTGTGATGTTGGATTTTGTTATTTTCATTAAAACACCATTTGTGTTGTTTCGGAAACGGAAGGTGGAATAACGAAATAATGAAATAAGAAATAAAAAAATAAAGAAGTAACTCCGTCCCCACCCTAGGCGGACAGGCAAGGCGGACCTGTCTGGGTCGGGGAAATAACGCACATTTCTTTATGTCAATCAATTTATTTCGCTATTTCTTTGTTTCGATATTTCGAACTAATTATGAAAATCGCCCTCGTGCATGACTACCTCTCTCAGGATGGGGGAGCGGAGCGTGTTCTTCAATCATTTCATGAATTGTGGCCGGAAGCGCCTATTTTTGTCTTGTTTCATGACAGGAAAAAACTCCCTCAGTTTGTGGGTCGTGATGTACGAGAGTCGTTTATCGCCAAGTTACCATTTGGAAAGACACATTATCAATGGTATACCGCGCTCATGCCTATTGCTACCGAACGACATAATTTACATGAGTTTGATGTGGTGGTGTCATCAACCAGTGCGTTTGCCAAAGGGGTGCTTACACGCCCGGACACACTCCATATTTCCTACTGTCACACTCCAACGCGGTACCTGTGGACTGATACACATGAATATCTGGAAGAGTTGCGTTATGGACCGATCGTTAAGTCGCTTTTGCCGCAGTTTATTCATCGATGGCGACTGTGGGATAAAATGAGTGTGGATCGGGTTGACCGGTTTCTCGCCAATTCTCGTACCGTGCAACAGAGGATTCAGAAATATTATCGTCGTCCAAGTGATTTGTTATACCCTCCGATTAACACAGCGACGTTTTTTCCGATTGATGAAACAGAAACGTTGGGAAATTATTTTTTAGCCGGAGGAAGAGTGGTACCATACAAACGGTTTGATCTTTTGATCCAAGTATTCAACCGTCTCGGAACACCGTTAAAAATTTTTGGCGATGGGCCGGCTCTCAATACGTTGAAGAAGTATGCCAAACCAAACATTGAATTTTTGGGACGTGTTTCGGAAACCAAAAAAGCTCATCTTATGCGACATGCGCTGGCGTTTCTCAATCCTCAAGTAGAGGATTTTGGTCTCACGGTTGTTGAGTCTATGGCGAGTGGTCGTCCGGTCATTGCGTATGGTGTTGGTGGCGCTACTGAGACGGTAATTCCGGGACTGACTGGTCAGTTGTTTTATCGGCAAGAGTGGGAAACACTTCTTCATGTTATTTTATCATTTAAGCCTGAACAATGGGATACGAAAAAAATTCGTACATGGGCGGAGTCGTTTGATGAAACACATTTTAAAAAACGAATGAGAGGGTACGTTGAATCAGTGTACGAAGAACATAAACAAGGGCTCAATCAGTGTCAGCTACCACTTCATTAGTATGCGTTCACCGGTCAATATTGTTTTTATTCTACAATCAATTTCCATCCCTCTCCTTTTCTTTTTCGCTTGGTTTGTTTTTTATTATAGTGGACTTTTTTCTGGTACACGGGAGATCCCTCCGGTGTTTACTGAATCGCGAGATGTGGTCGCGTTGAATTATCCTTCAGCGTTTAACTATCTTCAAACCGGTACGACCTGTGGACCCTATAGTGTGGCGGCGGTTGCAAGAGTTTTGGGAAAGAATGATATTTCCTCTGAAAAAGTTGCCGCTACAATTTCGTACCAAATTCCCCGCTACGGTACTCATCCACTGGGAATCGAACAGGCGCTGAGAGAAATGGATTTTATTCCAGAATCTTTCCGACTTCATGATGCATCTATTACCGATAGTGAACGAATTGCGTTTTTACGCTCAAATTTATCTGCTGGACAACCGATTATTCTGCTGGGAGAGAAAAAAGGCGTACAACATTATCTTACTTTGGTTGGTTTTCATTTTGAAGATAAGGAATTTTATGTATATGATTCGTGGCATGATGCGGGAGAGAGTGGGTTAACTGTGGATGATAATGGGGTGCTACCGGGAAATCGGACGCTTTCTGAAGAAGAACTGTTGGATTTTTGGAGTGGGGGAGGAGTATATGGATTTTATACATGGTATGCGGTTGTTGTATCGAAATAAAGAAACAACGAAATAACGAAATAACGAAATAACGAAATAACGAAATAACGAAACAGATTAAATGTTCATTGTATGTTCTAGTAATTGTACTTTCATAACTATTACCTTATTTCTTTATTTCGTCATTTCGCTGTTTCGATAAAATTATGAACATCGCCATCGACATCCGATGTCTCACAGAACAAAATCGGACCGGAGTAGGTAGGTATACTCACGAGCTTCTCAACGCTCTTTTTTTACATGATACGACGAGTCAGTATTTTTTGTTTTACAATTCTTGGAAGGATGTTTCGGGTATAGTTCCGGTTTGGGATCAGGCAAATGTTCATGTGATCAAAACCCGAATACCAAATAAACTGTTTCACGTAGTACAGTGGTTGAAGGTGCTACCAATCGATTTCGTAGTCGAACAGCAAGCGCGAAAGGAGGGTTGGATCGGATCAGAAGAACGGATTTCAGTGTTTTTCTCTCCCAATCTTCATTTTACTTCTCTTCGGAAAGGTGTAGTGCATGTGCAAACGATTCATGATTTGTCGTTTGAGCATCTGCCGGAGTGTTACACGCGAAAGCAACGCTTGCGGCATTGGTTACTTCGACCGAAAAAACGAGCAGAATCTGCTCATGCTATCATCGTCCCTTCTCAAGCAACAAAAATGGATGTACTGCGCACATTTCATATTTCCGAAGAGCGAATTCAGGTTGTCTATCCTGGAGTACCGTCGTTAAAAAGTACGAGTTCCTTCAATGACCTGCAAAAGAAGTATCAATTACCAGAACAATATCTTCTTTTTGTGGGAGCGCTCGAGCCACGAAAACATGTAGAGGTGTTACTTGAGGCATATTCAGTTTTACAGTTGCAAAAAAAAGGAATTGCGTGTATATTGGCAGGCGCCCCTGGATGGAAAAATAGGTCACTTCATTCTCTCATAAAAAAAACACCCGGTGTACAGTACCTCGGATATGTGGCGGAAGAAGATAAGCCGGGTTTGTATGAACGAGCTCTTTGCCTCGTGTACCCAAGTTTATATGAAGGGTTTGGAATGCCGGTACTCGAAGCGATGTCTGCCGGGACGTCGGTTATTACTACCAATCGCACGTCATTACCGGAAGTTACCAGTGGCGCAGCATATCTTATCAATCCGCTTTGTGTTGATGAGTTGACTCAGGGATTGGAAAGAATTATGAATAGTTTAGAAACAAGAACGAGGTACATTCAGCGAGGGTTGGGACAAGCAAAGAAATTTTCTTGGATACAATCCGCACAAAAATTACATCAGATCGTTATTTCCATCTCCTAAACATCTTCTATGGAATTTAAAAAACATCAGCAGCGGTTTGTGCGACATTTCATTTCAGCACCCTTTATATATGGTATGATTATTCCGATTGTGCTGTTTGACATATGTATGGAAATATATCACAGAGTTTGTTTTCCTTTGTACGGATTGTCGTACGTATCTCGTGGAACGTATGTGACAGTTGATCGACATAAGTTGGCTTACCTGAATCCTTTAGAGAAGTTCAATTGTATGTACTGTGGATATGTTAATGGTTTGTTTCAATACGCGGCTGCTATTGCTGGTGCAACTGAACGATATTGGTGCGGTATTCAACATGCCAAAAAACCGGGATTTCGTCCACCAAATTATCATGATGATTTTTTACCATATGACGACGAGAAGGCATATCATGAGTTTCTTGAGGATGTAGATAAGAAGTAGAAAAAAGGTGATTCAAGTTTCAAAAAAATACTCCTTCAAAAGACGCGGTAAATAAAAATAGCTGAAATAAGCTATTTTTTTATTCTGTACGTCCTCATCAATGAAACAGGTCGATACAAGTGGTTGATAGATTGTACCTAGGGGGTATACTAAAAAGAGAAGAGACATGTTCTGAATCCGTCCACAGCCCCAGGCGTGCACAGCAAGGCGGAAGCGGGTCTTATTCCCCGTAGCTTGCTACGGATTTTCCTATAGTGGTACCCCGTCCGCTTCCACCCTCCACCCCAGGCGGACAGGTAAGGCGGACACGTGCGGCGGGGAAATTCATTAAAAAAAGCTAAATATAGCAAAAAAAAAATAGTTCATGTCGATATGCCTTAGATCAGATGGGTATATCGTCACAAAAAAAACGGATCAGCGTTAGCTATAGGTGATAGCGATCGCAAACCTATCGTATCTGTTACTTTTCTTACTATTAATCTTACAATATGAAAAAAATAACAACATATATCGCTTTTGGAGCAATAGCAATCCTTTTAGTGGTAACACCGCTTATTACGAAGGCAGTTTCATTGCCGGAAAGTGGTGGAAATCCAGTTAGTGTACAATCGTGCGTGGATATTTCCGGTGGAATTTATATCACTCTTGCATCTGGTTCAGATTATACACTACTAAATGGGACGAAAGACTTAGGAAATGGTATAAAGCAGTATACGTATTCCTGTACATCAAGTACCACGTATTTTGTTTCATGGAAACCTGTCAACCTTCCGCCTACTCCAAGTTTGCCACCGGTTGCACAACCCGAATTGGCCAAGCTTGAAGTGCTTCACAAAATGCCAAATACCGGAGTGCCACGCACATATACTTCGTATCAAGATGGATTGAGTTTTGGAAGCAACTTGACATATCAATTGGTGAAAAATAATTTGACCAGTCTGTTGGTAGAGGCAAGTCCGGAAACAGGTGGTTCATTATCCTATGCGTTTGCTTGGACGTCAGATACCAAGGATACTCAAAAGTATACTCAAACAACAGTAGCAGCTCTTGCCAAACTGGTCAACTTTACCGGCAGTAACTCATTTCATTTTACTGTGACTGATTACTACCGTGGGAAGTATTCTATGTTGGTTGCGTTTGTTCGAAATAATGATGGAATTTCTGCTGTTCCAAATATGCCGGTTGAGGTAGACGATATTATTCCAATTTTCTTACGTTTTGAAACGAAGAAAACATCAACCCCGCCACCAGTTGTTTGTGGAAATATCGTAGGGAATGGTCCGGTTGTATATCTCTGTGAGAAAGAGACATTTACTCATGCGGATAGTATGATATCGCTTCGTCCGACCAGTGTTTCTCCAAATACAGCTACCTTGCAAATTGGTAACGCGCAACGAACGGTTTGGAGCTTTACTGCTGTAGGACAAAAGTTGGAATTACTTTCTTCTGTAAACAATCAAACTATTGTGGTAACCTATCTTGGAGAAAGTGCCGAAGGGAAAGCGGTACTACGGGTAGAACCAAAACAAACGAGCACGTGTCAACATGTCAATGGTGTTGCTGACCAGATATTTCGAGTGTGTCTCAATAAGCAGATTCAGTTGACCAATGGAACAACCATAACACCAACATTTGCTACTAATGATCTCGCGCTTGTCACCATACAACATGGCAATCAAACTCAACAGATTGTTTTGTATCGAGCGGTAAATAAGTATGTGGAAGTAAACGGAGCGGTCGATCAGAATTTGCGGCTGAACTACCGTGGCTTGGAAACAGATGGTCGTGTGAGTATCGATGTTGAGCAGGTAAGTATCATGTAAAAGAAGATATACCAACCGTATCGTGAATGATACGGTTGTGTTATCTATAACATCTGATTGACAAACGCGATTTTTTGTGCTATACTATGCCTGTAAAATCGCTAAAAATACATATTTTATTCTTATCATCGTTCTGTATGCCTCTCAAACAATATCTTGGTGTTAGTGTGGTTGCTGCTACACTCTTGGTGGGAAGTTTCTTTGCTTCAGCTACTGTATCGGCAGCATCAAACACCAATACCTTACCACAAACGGGCTGGAGTTTTGTCTCAGTAGACGCGTGTAAAAAGATTCCCGGTGGGATTTCAGTTGCCTTGCCGGGTAATCCGGAGCGAGTAACTTTGCTCCATGGACCAAAGGATGATGGATTTGGACTTAGACAATACAGTTTTTATTGTGTCGAACAATTTACGTACGTGGTCAGTTGGAGACCAGTTGCTTCTGATGCGGCTCCAGTAGTTACTCCAACGACTACCGAAGAATCACCGTCTTCCACTACACCTACAGCCACTCCGAAAAAAAAGCAGATAGCTACCTGTCCGGCTACCGAGCTTGAGGAAGGAGAAGTGACTATCTGTCGTAAAGGGGTTATTACTCATACGTCAACCGGTATTCGAGCGACGGTTAAGAGAATTCATGGTCGGTATACAGCGGTCCGACTGGAACATGCAGACAGAAACGCGCTAGTGATTCGACAAAACCGTACCTACTATGTCCGTGGTGAAAACGATCGAATTGTAGCTCTTGAATACAAGCGAATCGGAAAGCGTCCAATCATTACTTTTACGCCAGTAGAGTTTAGTAATACAGTTGTTGATGACACGACTACTAGCACATCTACCATGTCATGTGGGGATTCAAAGGGTAAGGATGGGTTGTATAGCGGGTGTGTTGGGGATAGTATTTTTCATATATCAAGTCGCATGAAGATTGCGGTGACCAACTACACGAGCGAACGCCTTTCTCTTTCCCTTGAGAATTCCGATAGTACTGCAATAATCTTGGAAAAAGGAATAAAAACTACTGTTATCAGTACATCAGGAAAGAGGGTGGAGCTGACGTATGATGCTGTTACAGAAAAACATGGCGCGTTTATTACGGTTACCACTCTCAAGTAAAAAAACACAGTAAAAGATGATGACAGGTAGTAGTACTGCCTGTTTTCTTTTTTCAGTCTTTTTGCTACACTGTAGCTATATGAACATCGGTATAGATGCCAGAATGTACGGCCCAAAACAAGGCGGGCTCGGGCGGTATGTGGCACAACTTGTGGATGTGTTACTGGAAGCGGGTCATGATCATGAATACGTTCTGTTTGTGTTGCCGGGTGTGCATATATCGAAGCGACCGAATGTTCGTCTGGTTGAAGTTGATGTTCCTTGGTATGGTTGGAAAGAACAGTTGTTACTACCGTGGATTATCAAAAGAGAGCGGGTAGATCTGATGCATTTTCCACATTGGAATGTACCGCTACTTTACCATGATCCGTATGTAGTCACGGTGCATGATCTTATTATGTATCACTTCCCACGACAGGAGGCGAGTACGCTCGGGCCGGTGTGGTATTGGGTAAAAGACAAACTGTCACGATTGGTAGTGCATCATGCGGTACATGCGGCGAAACATCTGTTTGTCACGAGCGAATTTACCAAGCAAGATGTTCACAAGACACTGCGTGTTCCCCTTGAGAAGATGACGGTAACGTATCAGAGTCCAACAAGGAACAAGGAACAAGGAACAAGGAACAAAAGTGCTTTGTTGAAGTATGGTGTTACGAAACCATATGTGTTGTATGTGGGGAATGCGTATCCGCACAAGAATTTGGAGCGATTGGTTGAAGCGTGGGATCTGTTTCAGAATAACTATAGCACCGACTATCAGTTGGTGTTGGTGGGAAAAAAGAATTTTTTTTATGAACGGCTGTTGAACAGTATAACAACAAAGCAATATAGCGATATAGTATTCACCGATTTCGTTCCGGACGATGAACTTGCGTTGTTCTATGAGAATGCTTCACTGTTTGTTTTTCCAAGTCTGTATGAAGGGTTTGGTCTTCCACCATTGGAAGCGATGACCTATGGAGTACCGGTTGTGTCATCAAATCGAAGTTGTTTGCCGGAAGTATTGGGGGATGCTGCACTGTATTTTGATCCGGAGAATGTGGAGGAGATGGCGGATGCGATGTGGAGGGGGGTGAGTGATGAGGGTAAACCAATACCAAACAATAGACAAAAATTGTTGAGTAGTTATTCACTATCAACATTCATTCGGAGTATGTTACATGTGTATATAACATGTGCTAAAACTTGATAGTACATAT
>DYFM01000022.1 GCA_020725175.1 Candidatus Paceibacter sp. | reverse complement strand
TCTGTTTCTATGAGTTTGGTAAAAATCGGAATAAACCCTGCCGAGAGTGCACCGATAATGAGAAGGTTGTAGATAAAATCCGGAACACGAAAAGCCGCTAAATACGTATCAAGTGCGTCTCCGGCTCCAAAGACATGCGCAAAAGTACGGTCACGAATAATGCCAATTAGTCTACTTACCAAAGACGCGGCCCCTAGTACAATGGCCGCGCCGGTGATAGTTTTCGTTTGAGTGGTTAAAAACTTTGGTAACATAAATAGTCCTTACGGATTAAGGGTAATACGGAGGTACGGATATTGGTTGGAGGCAGAATATGCAAATAAGCAGAGTACGCTGTTGTGTTTTATACATCTACTCTGCTTATTCTGCTTACTAACCTGCTCTGCAAAAAAACTATTCGTACTTCCCGTATTATCCGCGTAATCTGTAAAACAACTATAACCATCTCCTGCGTCGCAGCAAAAGGGCTAAAAAGATGTTGGCTGTCAGAACCCCGAGGAGAATAAGCCATACGTAGGTCGGATTGTGAGCAAACGGGAGCTTGTCAATATTCATGCCGTAAGCACTGGCGATAAGGGTAGGTGGCATGAGGGCAACAGAGATGACGGTGAGCATGTTTAAAATGCGGTTGGTTTTTTGGGTGAGCAGTGACTCTACCGTTATATGAAGCCCCGATACGGTATCGCGGTAGGCATTGATAATAGACCAGAGTTTCGAGAGGTAGTCGTATGCGTTATCAAAATAAAGTCCGGTTTCTTCTGTCAAAAATGGTCGTCTGGTATTTGATAAAGTAGAAATTACGTATCGTTGTGGGTCGATAATGCGACGAAAACTCAAGATGTTTCGACGACGGAGTGCCAGTTTTTGAATCAATTTTGGATCTTGTTCTTCGCTGTATACTTCTTCTTCAAGCTCAGCTACGTTCGCTCCAATAGTATCAAGAATTGACTGAGAGCTGCGAAATAGTGATTCAATAATATTGTACAGCAGATAGCCGGCTGATCCATTCATCCATTCTTTTCGGATCGTACGATTTTTCATGCAACGGTAAAAAAAGTGTTTTACTTCTTTTGATTTGCTGTGTTGAATTGTGACAACATAATCTTCGCCAAGAAAAAAATCAATCTGCGCTTTTACAACTTTATTATTTTGGGAGGACCAGCGGGGAAATTGTAGGACAAGAAACAGATAATTTTTGTATACATCCAATTTTGGTGTTTGGCTTTCACCCTGAATATCTTCCAGATCCAAATGATGAAATGCAAAGTTTTTTTTCAAAAAGTTGATTGCTTCTTCATCGACCGTATCAATATTGATCCAGCGTAACTGCTTTTGTTCAATAATTTTTACTGACATATGCGAGTTGATTAGGGGCGTTCTACAGATACTGTCAAACGCACGGAATCAGTTCCCGGACGAGGGGAGGGATCGTTGATTTCAATGAGTCCACTGATAGCATTTTGTTCAAATGTGAGCGTGGTTCCTGACTCACTCACGGTAAATCCATTGGCTCGGAGTCGTTTTTCGTAATACTCTTTTATAAAACTTGGTTCTGCACTGAGTTCTGTCCATGCAACGATGTACGTATCGATTTTGGTTTGTTCCGGTTCCCTCAGAAGCGCAACTAGTGTGCTCCAGTTGGAAAACTGTCGATTGGCAGTAAGTCCGGGAAAATAGGGTCTAATCACTTGCTCGTCAACAAATGAAACAATTGGTTGTAGGACATACTGTGGAATAACCGCAAGAGAGGTGATTCTTGGGTCCTGTTCATCATTTGTTCTAACCGTAATCGAGTCGATATTTTTTTCATCGTAAACGATAATGTTTTCCGGAAACGAAGCTGGAAGGTTGTCTACGTTTTTTGGACGAGGAATGATGATAAACCAGAGAAAGAGAAACGATAGAATGAGAAAGATGGTGATGCATCCGCAGCTTGAGGTGCACGACTGTCGAACACAAGAGCGTTTCTTGGTGATTTCTTGTATCGCTGGCTCCTGAATCTCAATATTGTCGGTTTGTTTACGCATAAAATATCACCCCCATCATACCATAAAAAACGGAGTTTGTACAGGTTTGGTTGGTTGTTTGATTTTGTTACAACCTGAACAAACAATATATACCCTGTTCAGGGGAATGTTTATTGCTCCTTTATATAGCTCATGATATACTGGTTTCGTCAACTATAACCTACATTTTATGCACATTACTTTTTGCGGCGCGGCTCATGAAGTCACCGGCTCATGTCATCTAATAGAAACCTCAAAGAAAAAGATTTTGCTTGACTGTGGCATGTTTCAAGGGTCAGATTTTAATGAAGGGAAAAACCATGATAAATTTCCATTTGATCCAACAACTGTTTCTGTGGTACTTGTAAGTCATGCGCACTTAGATCATGTCGGGAGAATTCCAAAATTGGTAAAAGAAGGTTTTACTGGTCGGATTTTGTTGACCAAAGGAACTAAGGAACTTGCCAAGCTGATTTGGGAGGATGCCTACAGTATCATGTATTACAACAATCGCAAGTATCAGTCACCCATACTCTATGATCAAATGGATATTGACGCGGCGTATGCGCTCTGTGAAGGGGTGAATTACAACACAGAGATTGATCTCGATGATGGGGAACGAGCGGTTTTTCATGATGCCGGGCATATTTTTGGTTCATCGTTTATCGATGTGCTGGCTGATGGAAAGCGAATTACCTTTTCTGGTGATTTTGGCAATCACAACGCGCCGATTATCAATGATACCGAGCGACTCGGCAAACCTGATGTACTACTACTTGAATCGACCTATGGGGATAGAATTCATGAGACCGCAACTAGACGAAAAGAAACGATCAATCATCTCATTACTGAAGGGGTGAAAAGAGGTGGTACAATTATGATTCCGGCTTTTTCTCTTGAGCGAACGCAAGAGTTGCTCTATGAACTTCATGATCTGTCTCTCCATGATCAGACCTTGCCAAAAGTACCGATTTTTCTTGATAGCCCACTCGCGATTGACGCGCTCAAAGTATATAAAAAGTATACCGAGTATTACGATGAAGGTGCCAAAGAAGAACTACGTGATGGCGATGACTTTTTGAATTTTCCGGAGCTTCATATCGCGTATACCCGGGAAGATTCAAAAGCAATCAATGAAGTGCCCGGTCCAAAAATTGTGATAGCCGGATCAGGAATGATGAACGGCGGAAGAATTATCCACCACGCGTTTCGCTACCTATCGGATCCAAATTCTACCTTGATTATTGTAGGGTATCAAGCACAAGGAACACTGGGGCGGCGGCTATACGAAGGGGCGGAGCGGGTGAAGATTTTCAATGAAGATGTAGATGTACGGTGTCAGATAAAAGCTATTGGTGAGTTGTCTGCGCATGGTGATCAAATTAAGCTTCTTGAGTGGATCAGAAGTGCGGAACATAAGCCAAAAAAAGTCTATTGCGTTCATGGTGAACCGCATGCTGCCACTGAGCTTGCACATCATATCCGAGATGAATTTGGGATTCCATCGTTTGTGCCGGAGTATGGGGAGCGGGTGGAGGTGTGATATTGACGAAATAACAAAATAAAGAAATAATGATATAGTGTTGTTGAGAATAAAAGAAACAAAAAATCTCGATGAGTATCGAGATTTTTTGTAGATCTATCACTCCTTTTTTTGACAAAGAATAATAGATCTGGGACCCGTTTATGCTGTTTTGTCACGGGTCAATATGCAAGCTCCAGCGCTCTCCGCCAAGTACATATTGGGCGGGCGCAACGCAGGCTCAACAGCAAACCTGCTTGCTTCTCGGGGGCACTACTGCCCCTGACCAGATCCTGGAGGGCTCGTGCCACCCAGGTTTTTATGAGGATTAATCCTCATGAAAACCTGAGCTAGAAACAATAAATAATAGCATATACTTGCTTTTTTGTCAATACTATGATAAAGTTTCTTGTGGATAATGCGATTTTTTTGCTAAATATAAACAAATGTAACTCATGCCTTTAGGCTTGATAATCACCATACAATCAGGCCTGAAGGTCTGAGCTACATTTCATTTTGTATGTTCAAGTTGCATTCAACCTACCAACCCTCCGGAGATCAGCCGAAAGCCATAGAAGGTCTAGTTTCTGGTATTCAGAAAAAACTTGATAAGCAGACACTTCTCGGTGTGACCGGTTCGGGAAAAACCTTTACTATTGCAAATGTCATCGAGAAAACTCAACTCCCTACACTCGTCATAGCTCACAACAAAACTCTGGCTGCTCAGCTTTGCAATGAGTTTCGAGAATTTTTTCCGGAAAACGCAGTAGAATACTTTGTGAGTTATTATGATTACTATCAGCCGGAAGCCTACATGCCGTCGAGTGATACATACATTGAAAAAGAATCTCAGATCAACGAAGAAATTGATCGATTGCGTCATGCCTGTACGCAAGCACTGTTGACACGGAGTGATGTCATTATCGTCGCGTCGGTGTCAGCAATTTATGGTTTAGGATCGCCAAGTGAATATGAAAAAAAAGTACTTCACTTCACTGTTGGACAAGATCTTGATCGAAGAGGAATGATGGAACAGCTGATTGCCATGCAGTTTGAACGAACCAACGCTGATTTGACTCGGGGAACATTTCGTATGCGCGGGCAAGTGTTTGAAGTGATGCCGGTCAATGAAGAGCGGATATATCGTTTGGAAATTGGCGCGCGAATACTTGGGATTGAACAGCTTGATCCGGTGAAACGAACAGTGGTGCGTTCACAAGAGGATCTGTGGCTCTTTCCGGCCAAACATTATGTGGTGGGAGAAGAATCTCAACGTCGTGCTTTTGAATCTATAAAGTCGGAATTGAAAGAACAATTGTCATATTTTAAAAAGAAAGGCAAAATTTTGGAATATGAAAGACTAAAACGTCGTGTAGCCCATGATTTGGAATTGATAAAAAATATTGGGTACTGTAATGGAATTGAAAATTATTCCCGGCATTTTGAAGGAAGAAAAGAGGGTGAACCACCTTTCACACTCCTTGATTATTTTCAACAAGGAACAAGTGGCAAGGAGCAGGGAACAAAATTTTTAACAGTGATAGATGAGTCGCATGTGACAATTCCACAGCTGAGGGGGATGTATAATGGCGATCGGGCGCGAAAAGATGTGTTGGTGGAGCATGGATTTCGATTGCCGAGCGCGCGAGACAATCGGCCGCTTCGGTATGAAGAGTTTGATGAGCGCACCGAGCAGGTGATTTATGTTTCGGCAACTCCGAGTGAGTTTGAGGTAAACGAAAGTAAACAAGTGGTGGAGCAGATTGTTCGTCCGACCGGTCTTGTTGATCCGGAGGTGATTATTTGTCCGGTGACTGGACATGGAGCAAGTGGCAAGGAGCAAGGAGTAACTGTTGAGACAGATAAGCGAAAAAAGATTTCAAATAACAATGTGGTTAATGTTGGATTGTCGCAGGTAGAAGATGTTATTGTACGGATTCGAGAGCGAGTGGAAAAAGGAGAACGGGCGCTGGTGACGACGTTGACAAAGAAAATGGCGGAGGATTTGACGGAGTTTTTACAAAAAGAAAAAATCCGTGTTCAGTACTTGCACAGTGATATTGATACACTGGAAAGAATCAACGTCATTCACGCGCTTCGAAAAGGAGACATAGACGTGATTGTTGGGGTAAACCTGCTTCGAGAAGGGCTTGATATTCCGGAAGTATCATTTGTTGCAATTTTGGATGCAGATAAGGAAGGATTTTTGCGCAGTGAAACCAGTTTGATTCAGACAATTGGTCGGGCAGCCCGAAATGTCAATGGGCTAGTGGTCTTGTATGCGGATCACATGACCGGATCAATTGAACGAGCTCTCAAAGAAACCGATCGTCGTCGAGAAATTCAATTGGCGTACAATAAGAAACATGGAATTACACCACAGACGATTCAAAAGTCGATTCGGAATATATTGGAAGAATTTGGGATTACCTCCGAACCTGCGAACAAAAGTACGAACGTACGAACTACGAACAAGCGTAAGACGGTTGATATTGAACTGCAAGGTGATAGTCGGCCGTTGAAGGAGATTATAAAAGAGAAAGAAGTGAGGATGAAAGAAGCGGCGCGAACATTGGAGTTTGAGTTGGCGGCGGTGTTGCGCGATGAGATTAGAGAATTGAAGGCGAGGGAGCGGGTGGGGAAGACAAGTACATAGCGTAAAACAGTGGAGTGGCGAACGCCGGTTCTTTACGAAAGAACGTGAGACTCATGGTGAACTGGCATTCGTCATTTCACTAAAAAAAGCGATGGTTGATCGCTTTTTTGTTAGCTAATTTTAGGTTGACTGTCTATAGTTTTGTCGAGAACCAAACCGTCTTCGTCTTGGGTTTCGGTCAAACCCTGAATCACCGGATTCTGTTCTGTCGGATCTTTGAAATCTTCGAGAAGGCCGTCTGTTTCGATGTGGTCGATCACTTGATCTGGTTCGACGATCTGCACCGTCGCTCATTTGAGAGATGTTTGGTGTTATTCGTTTGGCCGGCAAGTCTTTTGGGGTAATGATTGGAAGTGTCTTTTTGATCAATCGTTCAATTTTTTTGATGTCATAGCGTTCTCCCGGGGTAGCAAAGGAAATGGCTTTTCCGGAGTGTGTTCCTCGTCCGGTTCGACCGATACGATGTACGTAGTCTTCGGAGTTATCCGGAAGATCAAAGTTGACAACCAGCGCGATACCTCTCACATCAATGCCTCGTGCTGCAATATCAGTTGCTACTAAAACACGAAATCGACCGGATTTAAAACCTTCAAGTGCGGTGCGACGTTGAGCCAGCGATCGATTGGAATGAATTTCGGCTGCCGTATGCCCCATGTGCTGCACAGACTTGGTAATTTTTTTCGCGCCATGTTTGGTACGGGAAAAAACCAGAACAGTCCCTTTTGTTTCAGATAAGACTTTATCAAGGAGTTGAAGTTTTTCTTCTTTGGTGACAATGAAAATTTCTTGCTCCACATTTTTTGACGCAGTTCCGGCTGGGGCTACTTCAATACGGAGTGGCATTTTCATATGAGCGGACGCAATCTTAGCAATTTCATCCGGCATGGTGGCCGAGAACAGCATGGTTTGTCGATCACTCGGAGCTGCAGCCAAAATTCGTTTGATTTCCGGCATAAAACCAATATCAAACATGCGGTCTGCTTCATCAAGAACAATTATATTGACAAATCGAAGATCATAGGTTTTTTGTTTCAAGTGATCGGCGAGTCGACCTGGTGTTGCGACAATAATATGTGGTTTGTTTCGTAGCGCTTGGAGTTGTTGTCGCATGGATGCTCCACCAATGAGTACAGCGGTACGTAGACCAAATTTGCCTCCGATTTTGCGGAGGACCTCATCTACTTGCAAGGCAAGTTCTCGGGTAGGGAGTAATACCAATCCTTGACCTTTGTTTCTGCTGAGGCGTTGGATCATGGGGATGCCAAAGGCCAGAGTTTTTCCAGTACCGGTTTGGGCAATTCCGACAATATCCTTTCCCTCAATCGCGGTAGGAATCACCTGGTGTTGGATAGGTGTTGGGTTGATAAATTTCTGTTCAGTAAGAACCGACAGAAGAGTGTCAGCAATCTTGAGATCGCTGAAGGTTGGTTGTTGTGTCATATGTATTGTTGACACCTCCTCCTTACCTTCTCCAAAAAGGAGAGCGATTGATTGTGAAATAAATGCTCAGGGGAACCATTCAATTCAACAATCACTTTCTCCGTTTAGAGACGTGCGGGGTGCCTGTCCGCCTTGGGCGGAAGGTGTCAATAAAAAAGTGACCCGATACAAGCAGGGTCACACGATGACACAAGAAGTCGAGTCTTTGGCTAATGGTAGCCAAGAATTAATGAAGCAGTAGTATAGCAGAAAATGGGGGTTTTGTCAAGGCTCCGCTTCGTTGCGCCTTGTAAACTCAGGCTACATGTTCGGTCTTCGCTGTGCCTTGTAAACTCAGGTTATTTGTTTAGTGACTATTTCAACCACTAACTATTTGTTTCCCTCCGAGATTCGGCGCTCAAGTTTATGTTCATTAGTGTTGTCATCGTAGCTATTAATTTTTGTTCGATAGGGAATAGTAAAATTGATTTTTTTTGATAATTTGTTACCATATACATTCTATGTCCACGCTTCTCCAAATAAACAACCTCACCAAGACATTCGGTCCACGCGTGATTTTTGATGATGCGACGTTGTCAATTGGAGAGAAACAGAAAATTGGCGTGATCGGGAGAAATGGAGCGGGGAAGTCAACCTTGTTTCGGATGATTGTAGGTGAAGAGGAAATAACGTCGGGCGAGGTTAGTATTCATGATAACTGTCGACTGGCGTACATGACACAGCACGATCCATTTGAATTGTCTGAAACCGTCATGGAATTTTTGCTCCGTGATTCGGAAAAAGAGACATGGCAATGCGCCAAAGTGGCCGGAGCGTTTCAGCTTAAACACGAACTTCTTGATGCGAAGATCGGTACGCTCTCCGGTGGGTTTCAAATGCGCGTGAAGTTGGTGGCTCTGTTACTCCATGAACCAAATTTACTCCTCCTTGACGAGCCAACCAATTATCTTGATTTGTCTACCTTGTTACTTCTGGAAAAATTTCTTCAGTCGTATCGAGGAAGTTTTCTCATTATTTCCCATGACCGTGAGTTTTTGAAAAACTCGTGTGAAATGACACTCGAAGTAGATCAGGGGAAGTTGACACTTTTTCCACAACCACTTGAAGAATACTTTGCGTACAAAGAAGAGCAACTTGAAATGGCGAGACGGTTTAATAAGAAAGTAACACAAGAAAAAAAGCACTTGCAAAGTTTTGTCGACCGGTTTCGATACAAGGCGAGTAAGGCCTCACAAGCGCAGTCAAAATTAAAACAAATAGAACGGCTGAAAACTATTGATATTGTTCATCCGATGAGTTCATCTCGTATTCGTATCCCACGTGTGGAAGATAGGAGTGGTACAGCACTTCGCGTGCAGGATCTGTCAATTGGGTACTCAGAAAAAATTGTAGCCAATGATATTGAACTTGATATTGATCGTGGAGAACACATTGCGATTGTGGGGGATAATGGACAGGGAAAAACGACGTTTCTTAAAACTATTGCCGGAGAATTGGCTCCGCTTGGAGGAACATTTCGTTGGGGGCCGCACATCTCCATTGGGTATTACGCCCAGCATATTTCGACTATGCTCAAACCAACTGATCAGGTAGGGAAGTATCTTACGTCAGTTGCCGCGCCGGATTTGAAACAAGAGGAAATACTTGAAATGGCCGGAAATTTTTTGTTTCGTGATGATGATCTAAAAAAGTCAGTTTCTCTTTTAAGTGGAGGGGAGCGAGCTCGATTGTGTCTGGCGGGATTATTGCTTCAGAAACATTCAGTGTTATTACTTGACGAGCCAACGAATCATTTTGACTTTGAAACCGTGGAAGCGCTTGGGGTGGCACTCCGGACAACAAATACTACTATTTTATTTATCAGTCATGATCGAACCTTTGTCAACTTGGTAGCGACGGGGATTATTGAGGTGAAAAATGGTACCGTGCGACGGTTTCATCGTAATTATGAGGAGTATGTGTATTTTGTGGAGGAGGAATTGAGGCGAAATGATGGGGCGGGGAATATGAATGATAGTATTATGGGGAATGAGGTTGTGGAGAGTAGTGTTAAGAATAAGAATAAGACTAAGACTAAGACTAATGTTGAAACTGACGGTGGTGGGGAGACTTCGGTCAAGATAGAAAAAGACGAGAAGAGACTGGAAAAGCAGAAACAAAAAAAGCTCCAGGAGATTGAGCAACAGATTGAGGAGTTGAATCGTGAGAAGAAACGGATTCACAATTGGTTTTTGAAACATCCGGGGGAATTTCATCTTGAAAAAACCGAGCGATTGAGGGAAATTGATGTGTTGATTGGGGGGCTGGAGGAAGAGTGGTTAAAAACTGGTACTTGCACACATTATTAAACACTGTACCATAGAAGTATAAGGTTTAACTGTTTACTTCTATGGCAGTACATCATCCTATCTGGGGCGGCAGTGCTCCAAAGCCAACTGAGCGAAAACAACTTTCCGGTCACGCAGAAGCGGAAGTGATCATTGTTGGTGCCGGAATGACCGGTCTGGTAACAGCATATTTTTTGGTTAAAGCCGGTAAAAAAGTGATTCTACTGGAAAAAGATCATGTTGGTAGTGGTGAGACTATGCATACCACTGCATTTTTGAATTATGTACATGATTATCAGTTGGCAAGAGTAAAAGAAGTGTACGACGCAAACATTGCGAGTGCGCTCTGGCAGTCGCATAAAGACGCGATAGAAACGATTGAAATGATTGCCAAAACCGAATCAATCGACTGTGATTTCTCTTACGCTTCGTTATACATACTTGCTACCAGTGAAGAAGGAAAAGAACAGTTGCGTCATGAGGTTTCTCTCGGAACATCTTATGGTTTTCCGGTAGAATATGTCGAAGAGATTCCGGGAATAGGACAAAACGCTGGTATGCATGCTAAAAAAAATGCCCTGTTTCACCCACTCAAATTTTTGTACGGTCTGGCGGATCGGGTAGAAGCACTGGGTGGTATTATATATGAACATTCAGCGGTAAGAGCGTATCATGAAGAAAAGGGGAGAATACAAGTAGAAACCGAGTCGGGAACTGTCATTGCGTCACAGGTTTGTATCGCTACACATTCTCCAAACAATATGGCAGTTGAAGTGCACACGCGCTTGACCCCCAAGCAAACGTATTTGCTAGCCGGTACTATAAAACGTGGTCGATTTCCCGAGGCTATGTATATTGACACCGCATCTCCGTATCATTATTTACGGGTTTCACATGGTAAGGATGGTGATGTATTTTTACTGGGGGGAGAAGATCATAAGACGGGAACAGAAGGAGAAACAGAAAAACATTTTCATGCACTTGAGCAATATTTCATGAAACTCCTCGGTTCGGATGAATACACTATTACCCATCGCTGGAGTGGAGAAATTTTCGAGTCAGTCGATCATTTGCCTTTTATTGGACAGTTGTATCTCAATAATAAGTCTATCTACATTGGTACCGGTTACGCGGGGGATGGTATGACAGGGGGAGCGCTGGCCGGACTAATCATTTCCGGTGATATTCTTGGGCGTCCGTATCCGTTTGCCGAGTATTTTTCTCCAAAACGGTTGAAACAGGTGAAAGCAGTGCTTTCGTTTAACGTTGAAACAGTAAAAGAATTTGTTCACGGAAGAAAACAGATTCCGGACGGAACTTTGGATGACGTGAAGCCAGGAGAAGGAAAGGTGCTTTCCCTGAATGGAAAAAAGGTGGCGGTGTATAAAGACGAAGATGGTGCTGTCACGAAATTATCTCCGGTCTGTACGCACTTGGGATGTATTGTGAATTGGAACAATGGTGAAAAAACCTGGGATTGCCCTTGTCATGGGAGTCGATTTTGCACCGATGGCAGTGTGCGGTCTGGTCCGGCGATGAAGCCGTTGAAGAGGGTGAAGGAGTAGTTTAATTTGGCTATGTGGTTGTGTATCTTGAAAGTATCATTTTCAATTCTGGAATTATCTTGCCCGAAGGCAAACTGACTGTCTCTGATGCATCTACAGCACAAGCTATTTCAAAACCAAATTTCTTGTAAAAATTAATTGCGCCTGTATTATATTTTGCAACATGGAGAAAGATATCTTCATCATTTCCGAGCCAATTAAGGGCTTCTTCCATAAATTTTTTGCCAAGACCTAATCCTTGGAATTGCGGTAAAATATAAATTGCTCGAAGTTCGTGTTTACTGGGAATTTTTGCCACACGACAAAATCCAACTATTTGTGATTTACGATCTTTTGTCACCCAAATAC
>DYFM01000005.1 GCA_020725175.1 Candidatus Paceibacter sp. | reverse complement strand
CGATGGTGCGTTTACTTCAACCAGTGATAGCAACCTGGCAAGTAGTACGTTTGGAGGAGCTACCACGAGTAGTGTGTTTTCCGGACTTACACCAAATACACTGTATTACTTCAACTTGTTTGCCTATGACAGTTGGGAACATGTTACGTCATCGGCAACCGAAGTGTCTACCACCACGCTTGCGGCTGTTCCTGTATCACTCAGTTCTTCCGGGGTGACAGACTCTGCTGCGACTCTTTCTTGGGGAGCAAATAATAATCCGGCCGGAACTGAATACTATGTGACCAATGATCCGGGAGGAGCGTTTACTTCCGGCTGGACAACAGCGACATCATATGCCTTTAGTGGTCTTAGTTGTGGGACAACGTATAGCTTTCATGTCAAAGCCAGAAATAGTACAGGGGTAGCTACGGCATGGTCATCAAGTCTTTCTATGACTACGAGTAATTGTAGCGGTGGTGCAGCTCCACCGGCTGCCCCTCCACCTCCGCCGCCACCACCGCCAACTACACCTTGTGATCCGGTGGTAGAGCAGTGTGAACCGGTGTGTGATCCGGCTGATCCTACTTGTGAAACACCGGAAGAAAATCAACCGTCAGGTTTGATACGAATCGTCAATGCCGCCGGAAAAGATTTGCTATACACTAAATCAAAAACAGTTCGGTTGAAAGTGGATGTAACCTATGCTGATCAAGTGGCTTTTGTTGAGTCGGCTGGAATAGAGACACCGGATTTTGGTGCGAGTAGTTTTATCGGAGTTCAATCTCAGTATACGCACACGCTGCAAAGTGGTGATGGAAAGAAATGTGTTCATGCTCGATTTCGAAATAGTGAAAAACAATTTACCTATGACACATACGCTTGTGTCATTCTTGATACGACCGCACCATCGCGTCCAACGATACAATCACCTCAATTTAGTCCGGTCAAGACAGAGAAACAAATGCGCGTATCATTATCCGGAACAGCAGAACCTGGCGCTACTATTATTATCACCAAGCAGTTGTTAAAACTAGCGGCAATGAAGCTCGATTCTGAGGATACGGGTCAAGCCACGTCAGCATGGTTGGTGGCTGATACGACTTTTTATACGACTGCTGATCAAACTGGAAATTGGACATATAATTTTACCACCCTATTTGCGGCTGGGGATTATACTATACAAGTACAAGCAGAAGATAAGGCTGGAAACCTTTCCGGAGTATATAGCACTACTATCAGTGTTCCACCGGTAACTGATACAGAGCCAGTAAAGCCGGTACCAGTACCTCGAGATCCTACTCCAAAACCTATTCCAGAGCCATGTTCAGCTGAAACCTGTACTGGTGACACAAATACTACCGGTGAAACAGATGGAAGTGGGGGAGAAGGTTCAGGCTCAGATACCGGATCATCTTCCGGTGAATCAACTGAATCAACAACCTCCGAAAGTGATATTGACCCAACCGAAAATGAGTCTCAGGATACAGAAGTTCAGGAAGGAGAAGTACTAAAGCAAGATTCCTCAGTCAGTATCTCTACCTCAACTCAGTTGAAAAAGACACAAGCGTTAGTTATAGATACAGTAGAGACCAGTGTGTTAGCGGCACTTTCCGGAGTGAAAAAAAATTATCAAACGGTCAAGCAAGTTCTAAAACCAACTGTTCAACAAGTTCAACAAGTCATAGATAATCCGGAAGTGGAAAAAACCAATGAGCGAATTGTTGCCCCAGCAGTCGTAGTAGCCGGAGCAGCCAATGTGGCAGCCGGACTGGGATTTGGGCAGGTCTTGGTGTATCTCAGATATCTATTTACTCAACCATTTACCTTGTTACGCTTACGCAAAAGAAAAAAATGGGGGACGGTATACCATGCGTTTACCAAGCAACCGGTTGACTTGGCGATTATTCGTCTTGTGGACGTTGAAACTGGTCGAATAAGAGAGTCAAAAGTAACGGATACAGAAGGACGCTATATGTTTGTGGCGCCAAAAGGACTGTATCGACTGGAAATTACCAAGCCGGGATTTACTGGGTTCAGTGAACATTTACACGGTCTCAGAGAGGACAGAGCGTTTACGGATTTGTATCATGGAGAAACAATTACTGTTTCAGAAGATGGCGCGACTATTGCCTACAGCGTTCCTCTTGATCCAGTAGGTGTCGTACGATCTGCTAAAGAAGTGATCAAAGACCATTCTCGAAAACTGCTTCGTCATACGGTGAGCATTCTAGGAATTGCCATAGCGTTTCTTTCATTACTTATTTCACCAACCCCGTTTGTTGGAACATTGCTCGCTCTTCATATTGTATTTTATTTGCTATTTAAAAAACTCGCTCATTTAAAACTAGCCGATCGCTATGGGGTGGTACTTGATGGCGAAAAAGAACACCCGCTTGATCGGGTTGTTGTGCGTGTTTTTGATGCAGTTTATAATAAATTGGTTGATACGAAAGTAACGGACAAAAAAGGACGATATGCAGCTTTGGTTGGTCCTAGTACGTACTATGTTACGTATGAGCACGAACATCACGAGAAAAAGCAGAGCGAAAAGATAGACTTCTCCACTACGAACGGAGGTGTAATTGCCCGTGACGAAAAACTTCAACCCAAAAAATAAAATCCGTCCCATCCGTTCAATCTGCTTTCCTATTAAACAAAAAAAACCTCTCAACAATGAGAGGTCTGTTCGCTGACAGTCCGCCCTGGGTGGAGAACCCCGATACTCGGGACTCCTGCCTGCCGGCAGGCAGGAGAACCTGATGTCTCCGCCGTCGGGCGGAACGATCCCGTTGAATAAATTAAAAAACCTCTCAAAATTGAGAGGTTTTGTTCGGGGACAGGGACTCTCCGCCCAAGGCGGACCCGCCCCGGGTGGGGAACCCCGATACCCAGGACCCCTGCCTGCCGGCAGGCAGGAGAACCTGATGTCTCCGCCATCGGGCGGAACGATCCCCGGTTGGTTGGAGCAAAAAACCTCTCAACAATGAGAGGTTAGTTCGGGGACAGGGACTCTCCGCCCAAGGCGGACCCGCCCCGGGTGGGGAACCCCGATACCCAGGACCCCTGCCTGCCGGCAGGCAGGAGAACCTGATGTCTCCGCCATCGGGCGGAACGATCCCCGGTTGGTTGGAGCAAAAAACCTCTCAACAATGAGAGGTTAGTTCGGGGACAGGGACTCGAACCCCGATACCCAGGACCAGAACCTGGTGTCCTACCATTAGACGATCCCCGAATATAAAGGCTAAAACAAGCTATTTTTTGTATTTTTTCTGGAAATAGTATAGCGCAAAAACGTCATTTCGTCAAGTTACCCCACCACCTCACCACCCAGTGCTGCCGCTAAATCTTCCAAATCACCGGACGGGGCTGAAGTAGGGGCTGCTTCTTTGACCATGACGTCGAGTTTCATAGGACGCTCATAGATTGTAGATAAGCGTTCTTCTAGTTCAAATCGTGTTTTATTGTTCATGAGTTTGTCCTGATGAAAGCTAAACTGTACACCGAGTTGCAGCACGTTATTTTCAACGCCAAATAGCTCAGCGTCTTTTAAAATAAACACCAGCGACGGAGATGTTTGTTCTACTGCAGTAATAACCGAATTCCACTTTAGCATGGCTTCTTCCAGTGTGAGAGGGGGGGAATTGGGAATTGTTGGTTCCGTCTGTGTGGGTGGTACTTCTTGTGTTCCGATTTTTTCCGCTTCCGTGAGGTCTCGACTGTTATATTGCTGAATTGCTGTATTGTTTTTTTGGAGATTTTCTTCAACATCAATGTTGGGGTCAGCAATTTCTTCCACTCGCGATCTGTCTGGGGCTAATGTTTCCTTACTTTTTTGTGGAACAGAATCAGCTTTTTGCGACTCCGTGTTTGGTTTAGTGTCAGGAGATGTCTCCTTACTATAACTCTTCTTAGAATTATCATGTTCACTGCTCACTGTTCTTTGCTCACTGTTCATTGTTCCTTGCTGCTTGTCAAAACACCATTCCACCACCACCATCTCAAGAGGGAGTTGTGGTAATGGCGCGGTTCGAATTTCTGTTTTTCGTTTCAAGAGGAGGTCAATGAGTTGAACCAGTGAAAGATGGTCAATTTGTTTTGTCAATCGATCGAGGTCTTTTTTTACTTCCGATGACACATCTTGCGGTATCGCTTGGCTGTGGCTTGCTACTTTCGTGATCATCATTGAGCGAAGTACTTCAACTGTTTCAATGGTAAAATGAACGAGATCAGCATCCTGATCAACAATTGTGTTCAATATCTGAATAGCTGTTTCCGGTTGTTTGTCAATGAGTGCAGTAATAAAAGAAACATTGTGTTCAATGTGAGAGACGGGGAGTATCACAGAAGCAACCTCCGGAGTAATATGTTTTTCACCAGTTGCCATGAGCTGATCAAGGAGACTCACACCATCTCGGGCACAGCCATCACTTTTTCGAACTAAACGATCAACTACTTCCTTATCAAGTTTTACACCCTCTTCTTTCGCTACTGCTTCCAAATGGTGCTTCATTTGTTCGTATGATAAGCGCTTGAAATCAAATCGTTGACATCGAGAAATGATCGTTTCCGGAAGCTTATGGAGCTCAGTGGTAGCTAGAATGAACATCACATGCTTTGGTGGTTCCTCCATTATTTTTAAGAGTGCGTTAAAAGCGCTGGTTGAGAGCATGTGAACTTCATCGATAATAAAGATTTTATATGTACTCTTGGTTGGTTGAAACTGAGCATTGTCTATAATATTTGTTCGAACATTATCAACACCGGTATTACTGGCCGCGTCAATTTCAATCACGTCAATCGCTCGGGACTTGCTAATTTCTAGACATGATTCACAAGCATCACATGGTTCAAAGCTGTTTAGTTGCCGTTCTTTACAGTTCATGGCTTTGGCAAGCAATCGAGCAGTGGTTGTTTTTCCTACCCCTCGTGGACCACAAAAAAGATAGGCGTGAGATACTTTGTCTGACAAAATTTGATTGGTAATTGTTTTGATAATATGTTCTTGCCCAACAACAGAATCGAAGGTTTGCGGGCGGTGCTTGTGGTAGAGGGCCATAGGAGTAAGTTCCAAATTACAAGTAACAAGTTCCAAACTATTATAGCCTAGTCGGGTAGATTGGTAAAGAGTTTCTAGATTGCCAGTAGGATGGAAACGTGCTACTATTTATACAAAATATGAATTCTGAGAGTGTGCAGTAATTGTAAATAATATACTTTCTATCAAGGTCAAGAAAATTCGTTTTTACCACTCAATCCGTCACATAGTAGGTCTATCTAATGACTATCAATATGCAAAAAAAACCTTTCATTCCGATCATTTTGGGTACCGCCAGAGTTGATCGTCGTTCCGAACAGGTTGCGAAGTATGTATATTCTGTTGCGAAGACATTTCCAATTCAAACCAAAGTGTATGATGTGGCTGACTTTGTGACTGTGCCGAGAACTATACCTCCATGGGAAAAAGAAAGTAAAGCGATTACCAGTCCATGGCAAAAAATAGCAAAACGAGCGAATGGTTTTTTACTTGTTACGCCGGAATATAACCACAGCTATCCGGGAGAACTGAAGCTACTTCTTGATATGGCATATTCTGAATATAAGGGAAAGCCCGTAGGGTTGATAAGCGTGTCACAAGGAGGTTTTGGAGGAGCTCGTGTTGTTGAGCATCTTCAGCCAGTCCTGGCAAATTTTGGAATGATTCATGTTCTGTCTCCTGTATATGTGTCTCATGTCGGAGAATGGAGGGAAATGGATTCAAAAAAAACAGAGAGTATGTACGGTAAAAAAATTACTTTATTAACTCAAGAACTTTTGTCATACATCTAATTTACTGTAAGTAGCTTATATGGATATTCATTATTCACAAAAAACATTGGTGATACTAACTGTCATATTCTTTTTTCTTTTTTTGGGTGTGTCAGGATATCATATGTGGTATAAAGATTATACGGATCAAAAAATATATGAGCTTGAGTATCTTCTTGCTACGCAAAACGGATATGTTTCTGAGTTAGAAGAAAAAATTAAAGAATAAAGTAAACATGTTTCAGACGAAACTAAATTCAGCTCAGCAACAAGCCGTAGAGTATAATGACGGTCCGCTTTTGATTGTCGCCGGAGCTGGGACCGGGAAAACAACTGTTATTACACAGAAGATTGCGCATTTGATAGAAACAGGAAACGCAAAACCGGAAGAAATTTTGGCGTTAACCTTTACCGATAAGGCAGCCGCTGAAATGCAAGAGCGAGTAGACGAGTCTTTGCAGGTGGGGTACGCGAATATCACTATTGGGACGTTTCATCGTTTTTGTCAGGATATTCTTGAGGAATATGCTTTGCACGTAGGTCTTCCTCGTCGGTTCAAGCTTTTGACAGACACCGATGCCTGGCTTTTGCTTCATGATCATTTGTATGACTTACCACTGACGTATTATCGACCGCTTGGAAATCCCACCTCACATGTGCATGAACTCTTACGTCACTTTTCCAAATGTAAAGACGAGCTGATTACGCCGGAAGACTATCTTCAGTATGCAAACGATCAGCGAAACCAGACTGCTGGTTCTGAAAATGGTGAAGTAATCGAAGCGGAAATGGCTCGGTTAGAAGAAATTGCCAATGTGTATCAAGCCTATAATCAGCTTCTTCTGAAAGAGAGTTCTCTTGACTTTGGTGACCTTATTTTTTACACCGTAAAATTGTTACAAGAACGACCGGCAATCCAAGAACAGATCCAGCGTCGTTACAAGTACGTGTTGGTTGATGAGTTCCAAGACGTCAATTATGCGCAATATGCATTGGTGCGTCTTTTAGTAGGAGCACAAAATCTTCTAACGGTAGTAGGGGATGATGACCAGTCTATTTATGCGTTTCGTGGGGCTAGTGTGTCAAACATTTTACGTTTTAAAGAAGATTTTCCGACCGCCAAAGAAGTGGTTCTTTCAGAAAACTATCGTTCTGCTCAAGAAATACTCGATCTTGCGTATCAGTCGATTCAAGAAAACAATCCGGATCGCCTGGAAAAAAAACTGAACATTGATAAACGTCTTGTTGCAACAAAGAATGTACCGGGTAAAAATCATGTGGTTCATCTTCATTCCTCAACTCTTGAAGAAGAAGTAAACGCAGTGATTCAAGAAATACAACAATTACAGCAGAGAGCTGTTGATTTTCACTGGGATGATGTGGCAATTTTAGTCCGTGCCAATGGTCACGCCGAACCGTTTCTCCACGGGTTAGAGCGAGCAGGTATTCCATATGAATTTTTGGCAGCTTCCGGGCTCTATCGCCAGTCCATTGTGATCGACAGTTTCAATTTCTTCAAGGCAATTACCAGTTATCATGAATCAAACGCACTATTTCGGTTACTCCTTTTACCACCATTTCAGTTTGATCAGGGGGATTTACAAACCCTTATGTATCACGCGAAGAAAAAAAGTATTTCATACTTTGAGGCGATAGGGCGAGCGGCGGAATGGAAACTCTCAAATGAGGGGGTGGAAATTTGTGAACGACTGCGTAGATTGTTGCTTGAAGGCCGTCAGCGTGCGAAAGAAGAAAAACCAACGGTGGTACTGCTTAAGTTTCTTGAGGAATCCGGGTACTTACGCTATTTCACCGAACAGGAAGAAAAAGGAAATCTTGAGGTGGTGCGGCAAGTGGAATACCTTCGTCAATTTTTAGAATTTATCGCTCGCTATGAACAAACAAAGCCGGATGCGACGGTGTATCACTTTGTGGAATACTATTCGCACATGCTCCAATCTGGAGATGATGGAAAATTGTACCAGCCAACTGATACACCGGAATCAGTCAACGTCATGACCGTCCATGCGTCAAAAGGACTTGAGTTTCGCTATGTATTTGTTGTCAACCTGGTCGAAGAGCGGTTTCCAACTCGTCGGCGGGGAGAGGGGATTGATCTGCCTCAGGAGCTGATTAAAGAACAGTTGCCCGAGGGAGACTATCACTACCAAGAGGAGCGACGCTTATTTTATGTGGCCACCACTCGAGCAAAAGAGCGATTGTATCTCACCAGTGCGGATAACTATGGTGGTGTTCGACAAAAAAAGATTTCTCGATTTTTACATGAAGTCGGATTGGCTCATAAAGAAATGAAGAAGCGGGGGAATAATGAAATTCGAAATGAAGAAACTGGAAATAAAGAAATAAAGAAACGGCGAAACATGTTGCCAGTTCAACCAGCGAAAAATTCATCAGAAGCGATTCACCCGAGTATTAAAAACAATAATATTGAGCGAGTGTATAAACTTCCGAAATCGTTTTCTTTTTCCCAAATTCAAACGTATCAAACATGTCCATACAAATATAAATTGGCACATATTATCAAGGTACCAACAAAGAGTAGTGGGGCGTTTAGTTTTGGTTCTACGATGCATGTGACGCTCCAAAGGTTTTATGAGCGGGTGCAAGAAATGAATGGTTCTTCACAGCCTACTCTATTTACGACTTCATCTGAAGTAGGAGAGACGGCAACCGTAACAACGGTACAAGTACCAACACTGGATGAACTCTTGAGTATTTTTGAGCGATCATGGATTGATGATTGGTACGAGAGTAAACAACAACGCGAACAGTATAAAGCAAAAGGCAACGAAATCTTGCGAGTGTTGTATGCCGCGCAAGAGGGGCAGTGGACGGTACCGGTGGCACTCGAAGAATCCTTTAAAATTTCAATCGGCGGAAACATTCTCACTGGTCGGATTGATCGCATTGATCAGTTGACAGACGGAACGCTTGAGATAGTTGACTATAAAACCGGCAAAACAAAAGAAAAACTTACCGGTGATGATAAAGACCAGCTTCTCATTTATCAAATTGCGGCTACCACAATTCCGAGCTTTGCACATCTTGGTTCTGTTGGAAAACTTACGTTTTATTATCTCAATGATAATGTTCAGACCTCATTTGTTGGAAAAGATAAAGAAATTGAGAAATTAAAAGAAAAACTTCTTGCAACGCTTCATCATATTCATGACGGAGAATTTTCTCCTACACCAAGTTCGTTCGTCTGTTCCTACTGTGACTATCGGGACATCTGCGAGTACCGGGCGTAGTGCATTACATTTTAATCCGGTAAACTTTACGTTGATTTGTGCTGATATGCTAAACCTGATAATTCATGGTACGGTAATTCTTATCCTTACCTTTATAGTCCTTTTTGCTTTTGTATACATATTGTATTCAGTATATGCGGTTTCTAGTGCCGCTCCGTTTGTACCAATAAGAAAACGAAATATTCAGCATCTGCTATTATTCGACATCATTTCCAAAAAGGATGTTGTGCTTGACCTTGGTTCAGGTGATGGAAGAATTGTTCGAGCAGTGGCACCATATTGCCGTACTGTTATTGGGGTCGAAATTAATCCAACCTTACATTATATCGCAAGGCTACTTTCTTGGGTCAGAGGAATACATAACGCTGTATACTACCGAAAAAATTTGTGGGAAATGGACTTGTCATCTATTGATATTCTGATCGTTTACTTCATACCCTCAAAAATAACGAAACTACAGAAGAAAATTGAGCACGAAATGAAGCCAGGTAGTATCGTGGTCTCTAATATGTTTATTTTTCCCGGCTGGAACTATTCTTCGAAACGTGATACAGTATATGTATATGAAAGATAGTCATCTTTCAAAACATAAACATAAAATGAAATTCGGCGTATGTCTTTTATTCCTCTTGGAGATGCTCTTAAAGATAGACTCAAGCGAAACTCTCCGATGCAAAAACAAATTGACGCTGCCGAGGTGGTGGAAGGTGCCAAGCTAGTGTTTGTGGAGCTGTTTGGGGTAGAGCTTGCACAGCATGCTAATCCATTATTTTTAAAGAACCGTACCTTGACTGTGTCATGTACCAGCTCAGCCATGGCTCAAGAAATTCGCCTCAATCAACAGCAAATTGTTGATAAAATCAATAAAAAAGTTGGAGGTAATGAGGTGGATAGAATTCGATATTTAAGCTAGAAAAAAATGAATTTAGCTTTTATCTGGTACTTGATAATTTTTGGCAAAGCAGGTAGAATGAAATCACTTTTCACCACACTTACCGGTTGAAGGGGGTGTTTTCTTGGGCTTTTTGTTATCTACACAAATTACCAATTAACTCCTAAACAGAGTATCAATTCTCCTCATTATGACAATTCGTCAGTACATTATCATTATGATTCTCGCCAGTATTATGTGCTGGATTGCCTGGGGGTTTGTGTTGTTTAACATTGACCCAACTCAAGGTTCAACGCTTGGGTTTGTTTTTTTCTACATTGCCTTATTTTTTGCGCTCATGGGTACTTGTTCGGTACTAGCGTTTCCAATTGTACGTCTTAGAGCCAAAGATGTGCCGATGTACCGGCAGGTGAAGATGAGTTTTCGTGACGGAATCGCAGTCGCTGGTCTTTTTATTATTTTACTATACTTACAAGCAGAAGGTGTTTTAACATTGTGGAATCTAGGTGTGTTTGTGGTAATTCTATTCCTTATCATGATATTTTCTTATTCCAATAAAAAGCAACAAGAACATCTTTCTTCCTAATGTGCCTGTACAACTTTCTTTTAACGTGTTCTTAATAGAAATAGAAAATATTGTGCGATAATCATAACTATAACGTATATTTGTATGCGACAATCACAGTTGTTTACGAAAACAGTAAAAGACGTGTCAAAGGAGGAAGTAAGTAAAAATGCCGAACTGCTTATTCGTGCCGGATATGTATATAAAGAAATGGCCGGAGTGTATGCCTATCTCCCGCTTGGTTTTCGAGTATTGGAAAAAATAAAACAGATTGTTCGAGAAGAAATGAATGCTATTGGGGGGCAGGAAATAATTATGACCGCTATTCAGCGTAAAGAATTGTGGGAAAAAACCAACCGTTGGGATGATGAAATGGTAGATGTCTGGTTTAAGTCACAGTTGAAAAACGGGACTGATATTGGGTTTGGTTGGTCACATGAAGAGCCGATTACCGAGATGATGAAACAGTATCTCAACAGTTACAAGGACTTACCGGTGTATGTGTATCAGTTTCAAACTAAACTGCGCAATGAACTTCGAGCGAAAAGTGGCATAATGCGCGGTCGAGAATTTGTCATGAAAGATATGTATTCGTATACGACCGACGCAGAAAAGCACCAGGAGTTTTATGATAGTGTTATCGAGGCGTACTTGCGTATTTTTTCTCGAGTTGGCTTGGGTGATGATACGTTTGTTACATTTGCTTCTGGTGGAGCTTTTACAGAATTTAGTCATGAGTTTCAAACGATTACTGAGGCTGGTGAGGATGTGATTTATATCAATCGCGAAAAAAACATTGCTATCAATGAAGAAGTAATGAATGAAAAAACATTTGCCGAACTCGGAGTAACCAGAGATGAGCTACAGGAGGTGAAAACAGCTGAAGTGGGAAACATTTTCAACTTTGGAACCGTAAAGTGTGAACAGTTAGGACTCAATTTTACCAATGAGTCCGGTGAATCAATTCCGGTACATCTTGGATCATATGGTATTGGTATTACGCGTCTTATGGGTGTTATTGTTGAACGGTTCTCTGACGAACAGGGATTGGTTTGGCCAGAAGCGGTTGCGCCATATCAAGTGCATCTTGTTTCATTGTGCAAGGAAACTGCTGATATTGAAAAAACAGATGAAGTGTATACTGCACTTACTTCAGCGGGTATAGGAGTGTTGTATGATGATCGGGCAGACATTCGTCCAGGAGAAAAATTTGCTGACTCAGATTTGATCGGTATTCCATATCGCGTGGTGGTAAGTCCACGAACTCTGGAACAACAAAGTGTGGAGGTGAAAAAAAGGACTGAAAAAGAAGCAACCATTGTTTCGTTAGAAGAGTTTCGTAAAAAACCACAGTCGTTTGTTTGTTCCTAACGTTGTATCCCAATTCTTCAGATTTTTTTATGTTTCCATCTTTCTTCAATAAATTTACCCGCGATATCGCGATTGACTTGGGTACCGCCAACACCCGCGTGTTTGTAAAAGAAAAGGGGATCATTATCGATGAACCGTCTGTGGTGGCGATCAATGTAAAAACAGAACAAATTTTAGCGGTCGGACAAGAAGCAAAAAACATGCTGGGGAAAATCCCGCCGCACATCAGTGTTACTCGTCCTCTCACGAATGGTATTGTTTCTGATTATGAAGTGACGGAAAAAATGGTGAAGTATTTTTTTGACAAAGTATACGAAGGTGGACTCTCTGCACTTGCTCGGCCACGGGTACTGGTTACTGTGCCGCTCGAAGTGACCGAAGTAGAGATGAAAGCGGTAGAAGATGCTACGATGTCTGCTGGCGCAAAAGAAGTTTTTTTAGTTCAGGGGCCAATGGCTTCTGCGATAGGTACGCGTATGCCAATCAAGGATCCTATCGGGAATATGATTGTTGATATTGGGGGGGGAAAGACTGAGGTGGCGGTTATTTCTTTAAGCGGGGTCGTCGTTTGGCGATCAACACCGGTAGCCGGAGATGAAATGAATCGCAATATTATTCAGTACGCGCGAGAAGTTTTCAATTTGTTTGTTGGTGAAACGCATGCTGAACAAATTAAAATGAAGGTTGGATCAGCGATAGAAACCGGTGAGAAAATTGAATTTCCGATGCGTGGACGTGATGTTATGACTGGTTTACCAAAGGAGGTTATGGTGACTGACGAGCATATTCGTGAAGCACTTCATCGCTCAGTGAGAACCATTGCTGATTTGGTGAAAACAACGCTTGAAGTGACTCCGCCGGAATTAACGGCAGATATTCATGAACGAGGGCTTTTGCTCGCGGGTGGTGGCTCATTATTACGAGGTATAGAAAAAGTGATCGCGGAAGCAGCTGATGTGCCGGTGCGAATTGCTGATGATCCGGCCTCTGCGGCTGTTCGAGGGGCGGGGTTTTTGCTTGATGATAAGGAATTGCTTCAAGAAGTAATGTTGCCTTCCGCTCGCGTGTCATCACTATAGCATTGACCTTACTTTGAATACAGTATGATATACCACAACTGACACCAGGTGTGGTTTTCCTTTCCTACGCGACCTATGAAAAAAAAACGCTTCACTACTTTCATTTCTATTGTTACTGTTCTTTTGATAATAGGGGGTATGCATTATATCGGCTGGCTCAAAGTTCCGGAAAATGTTATGCGACGAATGATCGTTGGACTTTCTGATCCAATTTACAGATTAAGCTCACAAGCAGGACAAGGCTCAAATCAGTTTGCTACAAAAGAAGAACTCGAAGCAGCATATCAGGATATGGAACGCCGGTTCAAAGAGGTTGAGGTGGATATGGTACAGTTTGAGTTGATTAAAAAAGAAAATCAACAACTACGGGAGCAGTTACACTTTTTTCGTACCACTCCATATCAGCACGTTGGAGCTGTTGTATCTAGGGTTGTGGGTAAGGATATTGATCCGATGAGTAATACGGTGGTGGTAAATCGAGGAGCAAAAGATGGGGTAGCAGTAGGAAATCCGGTTATTGTTGCCAATGGTGTGTTGGTTGGAAAAATTGCTCGTACAGAAGAGGATATATCAGTTGTCCGTCTCATCAATGATAATCAGAGTAAAGTTGCAGCTACGGTCATGAATAAAGAACAAAGTATTGGGCTAGTTGAAGGTGGGTTTGGGATTAGTGTTCGCCTAAATTTTATTCCGCAAAATGAAACTGTTCAGGTGGGGGACAGTATTGTTACTTCTGGACTTGAAGACGAAATCCCACGTGGACTTCTTATTGGACGGGTTGAATCTGTAGAAAAAGAAGCGTACCAACCGTTTCAAAAAGCTGTGTTGTCACCGGCTGCAAATTTGGAAAAAATTCAAGACGTATCCATTATTACTGCTCTTGAGTAGTGTTGGTACGTTGTGGAAAATCAGAAACTACCTAGGAATATGAATACGATGTATAAAACCGCAATAATATTTTTTCTGATCATTTTTTTGGCATTTATTCATATTGCCACTGGGTATATATTTCAATATCCGGTTGACACGTTGAATGTTATTCTTGGTATGTGCATTATTCTCACGCTCATACGGGGAAGTGGAGCTATTGTTTGGGTTGCGTTTGGAAGTTATTTTCTCATTGAACTGTTTACCATTACTCCTTTTGGTATTGTTTTGTTTTCCGGGACGATTACGGTACTGCTTACTTTTTGGTTATCAGAAACAGTTTTCACTAATCAATCCATCTACGCGGCGCTTGGGATAACCTTTTTTGCTGTCTTTATCTACCGATTACTTTATATGATACTTTTGTTTGTAACGGATCTTACTAATGCGGAAGTTTCCATATCAAAAATAGCGGTATTACAGTCGGTGGGATGGGAGTTGAGTCTAACAATGGTATTTGTATTGATACTGTACGCTCTTTGGCAGCTATGGGAACGAAAAAAAACGAAACGCCCAGGTACATATTTTGCATAACCTATGTCGAAGGACCCATTTTTAATCTATCAGGATGATCCGTCAGCCCTAAAGGTCTCTCATCACTCTCGTTCATCGTGGGCTGAGGAGGTATTTGTATTTGATGTAAACACTGGAAAACAGGTAGCAACTCCTACCGGTATTTCTCATGTTGGTAAAAGTATTCATCAGTATATTGGGCAATTCTTTTTTATTCTCTTGTTGATTTTATTTGGAATAATCGTGCTACGTGTAGGATATTTGCAACTCATTGAAGGAGGTAGTTACCTAGCGCGAGCTGAACGAAATCGACAAAATACGATTGCGATTCCCTCAGAACGTGGCATTATTTATGATCGAAATGGTATTCAGTTGACCAACAACATTCCCAATTTTTCTCTTGCGCTTATTCCTCAAGAATTACCCCCGGCCAAACGAAATGGTGAGCCAAATCCTCATCGAGAAGCGGTTATTGATCGTTTGGCACTCATTACTGGAGAACCGGCAGAAGATATCCGAACTACTCTCAATAAATATGGGGCATATAGTTTAAACTCTATTATTATAAAGGAGGATGTTGATTACGATACCGCGCTTGCAATTCAAATCGCCGGATCAGATTTACCTGGGCTTCACATTGTTCGGGGAAGTAAGCGGCTGTATCTCAATACTGTTGCGTTTGAAGATAGCGAAAGTGGTACGACGTCTACTACTCCGGTATTATCTTTGTCTCATGTGTTGGGATACGAAGGGAAGTTGAGCCCGGAAGAGTTGGTCGAGTTTAAGCCAAAAGGATATTTAACATCCGATTCAATTGGGAAAACAGGTGTAGAAAAGATGTATGAGTCATACATGCGAGGTGTCTATGGAAAAAGACAAATTGAGGTAGATACGTATGGTCGAGAACAAACAGTTCTTTCAGAAGAGGCTCCTCAGCCGGGTGAGCATGTGCGTTTGGCAGTTGATGCTCGTTTGCAAGCAAAGTTGGAATCACTCATGAATTCAATTTTAAAAAAACATGAAAAAGTGAGTGGTTCAGCGGTAGTAAGTAATCCGCAGACTGGAGAAATATTGGCGCTCGTTAGTTTGCCAGCGTTTGATAACAATGATTTCTCCGGAAGAATTGATAAAGAAACCTATGCGTCGTATCTGGAAAATCCGGGACGACCATTATTCAATCGAGCGATTGGCGGTGCTTTTCCGTCCGGTTCAGTTATCAAACCGGCTATAGCAGCTGCGGCTCTTGAAGAGGGAATTATTACCCCACAGACAACTTTTCTGAGTAGAGGTGGTCTCGGCATTGGACCTTGGTTTTTTCCCGACTGGCAAGCCGGTGGACATGGAGTGACCAATGTTCGAAAATCTATTGCTCAGTCTGTCAATACGTTTTATTACTATATCGGAGGAGGGTATGGAGATTTTGAAGGTCTTGGTGTTGATAAAATACACTCTTATTTGACTCGTTTCGGTTTTTCAAAACGGATAGGGATTGACTTGCCGGGCGAGACGAATGGCTTTATTCCATCAAAATCATGGAAGCAAGAAAAGAAAGGTGAATCTTGGTATATTGGGGACACGTATAATTTATCCATTGGACAGGGGGATTTGTTGGTTACTCCGCTTCAGATCAACATGATGACTGCCGCGATTGCCAATGGTGGATCGCTATACAAGCCTCATGTGGTCAAAAGTATTATTGATCCGGAAACAAAAGAAGAACAGGATATCCCGACAGAGGAAGTGTTGCAGCTTCCCGTATCTAAGAATCATTTAGAAACGATTCGGTTGGGAATGCGAGATTGTGTTACAACTGGTTCTTGTCGCCAACTTGCATCACTTCCATTTGCTGCTGCCGGTAAAACCGGTACCGCACAGTGGAATGTCAATAAAGACAATCATGCCTGGTTTACGTCGTTTGCACCATACGACAATCCAGAAATTGCAATTACCGTTCTTATTGAGGAAGGAGAGGAAGGAAGTCGTCTTGCTGTCCCAGTGGCTTACGACCTCTATCGCTGGTGGTGGCAAAATAGATGAACTTCATTGATTAAACCGATATTCATGATCATGTTTTTGTAGTGTTGAGATACGAAGAGTGAGTTATGGTCTATGCGTAACTTTCTGTGGATAATCAAACTTGACCGTAGACATAGGTCTGCTATACTGTATAGAACCCGCAGGCAGCGGATTTATTTTTTTGTTAAACCGTATGACGGATGCAATCCAATATATTACCGTAGAGAAAAAACAAGAACTTGAGGGAGAATTGAAGCACTTACGTGAAGAAAAAGCACCTGAACTTGCCAAGCGTATTGATGAAGCTCGTCAAATGGGAGATCTGTCAGAAAATGCCGAATATCAATCAGCCCGAGAAGAAATGGCGTGGGTTCAAAGTAGATTGCACGAAATCGAAGCAATTTTGCAGAATGCTGTGCTTATCTCAGAGGAAATTACCAGAGCCGGTGTGGTGCAGGTTGGTTCCTCTATCATAGTAGAATTTAATGGAAAGAAAAAAGAGTATACTATAGTCGGTCAACAAGAAGCAGATCCACTTTCCGGAAAAATTTCCAACGAATCTCCACTTGGCGAGGCGTTTTTGGGTAAGAAAAAAGGGGATTCTGTGCAAGTCACTGTACCGGCTGGGGTGCAGGTGTATAAGATAATTGAAGTAAAATAAGCTAAAAAATAACTACTATCACACTTCCCAGCCAACCACAGCTGGGATTTGCTTTTTTATAAAACATTTGGTACACTTATTATTGATATTTAAGCTAAAAATATGACCAACCAACCACTCAATATTAATGATGAACGTGAGGTGCGACTTCGAAAAATGCAGGAATTGCGAGATATGGGAATGAACCCGTACCCTGCTCGAGCTGTTCGTGAAGAAACTGTAAGAGAGGCGTTGCAAAGTCAAGAAGACACGAACGTTAAAATTTCTGGTCGCTTGATGAGTAAGCGAGAAATGGGAAATCTGACGTTTTCTCACTTACAGGATGATAGTGGAAAAATACAACTTGCCTTCAAAAAGGATCAACTTGGAGACGAGCAGTACAAGTTGTTTGTCAAAAAAATTGATGTCGGAGACATAATTTCTGTTCAAGGAAGTAGGTTTCTGACACATAAAGGTGAGGAATCAGTATTGGTGGAATCTTGGCAATTGTTAACAAAGGCACTCTTGCCACTGCCGGATAAGTTTCACGGGATTCAGGATGAAGAGTTGCGATATAGAAAACGCTACCTTGACTTACTACTGAATTCAGAACTCCGGGAACTATTTTATAAAAAATCAAAATTTTGGGATGTGACAAGAACCTTCATGAAGGCAAAAGGTTTTTTTGAGGTTGAAACTCCGTACTTAGAAACTACGACCGGTGGCGCAGAAGCTGCTCCGTTTGCAACTCATCACAATGACTTTGATTTGGATGTATTTTTGCGTATTTCTGTTGGAGAGCTTTGGCAGAAACGCTTAATGGCGGCTGGATTTGAGAAAACTTTTGAAATTGGCAAAGTATTTCGTAATGAAGGCTCTAGCCCTGATCATCTGCAGGAGTTTACTAATATGGAATTTTATTGGGCCTACGCAAATTATAAAGATGGTATGAAGTTGGTTCAAGAACTATATCGAACAATTGGCTTAGAAGTATTTGGTACTACCAAATTTACCTCCAAACAATTTACTTATGACTTGGCTGATGAGTGGCCTGAGATCGACTATCAAGATGAAGTAAAAAAACAAACCGGAATTGATATCCTCACCGCTTCAGAAGAAGACATGACAAAAAAACTTGACGAGTTGGGAGTAAAGTATGAAGGTGCAAATCGGGAACGACTCACTGACACACTCTGGAAATACTGTCGAAAAAATATCGCAGGTCCGGCATTTTTGGTGAATCATCCAAAATTAGTTTCCCCGCTATCCAAAGAAAATACCGATCGGCCAGGCTTAACGGAACGATTTCAAATTATTATTGCTGGGAGCGAGATTGGAAATGGTTTCTCTGAATTAAATGATCCGATTGACCAGCGTGAACGATTTGAGTTGCAGCAAAAACTTATTGAAAAAGGTGATGAAGAAGCAATGATGCCGGACTGGGAATTTGTTGAAATGTTAGAGCATGGAATGCCGCCGACCTGTGGTTTTGGATTCGGTGAGCGTCTGTTTGCATTTATGGTCAATAAGCCGATTCGTGAATGTCAATTGTTTCCGCTAATGAAACCACTTCACACCACCGATGAATAATTATGAAAACCATCCTCATTTTCGGTACCTTTGACTTTTTTCACGCTGGTCATCTGGCGCTGATCAAACAAGCTCGAAAATTGGGAGATAGACTAGTGGTAGTTATTGCGAGAGATGAAACGGTTGAGCGAGTAAAACATCAAAAACCAATTCATAGTGAGCAGGATCGAAAGAAAATTGTTTCAGCTATACGGTATGTAGATCAAGTATTGTTGGGAAGCAAAACAGATGTGTATGCGGTTTTAAAAAAAGTGAAACCTGATGTTATCGCACTAGGGTATGACCAAACCTTCTTTGTGGATCTGATGAAAGAAAAAATAAGAGAGTTTAAACTGAACACAAAAATTGTTCGATTAAAACAATATAAAACATATAAATCAAGCCTTATTAAACTAATGTAGCTCAACCCTTCCTGCCTGAAAACACTATGGATATTCTCCTAGGAACAAGTAATCCCGGTAAAATTGTCGAGTTAAAGTACGCACTTCAGACCACCCCCAATCTGAATCTTTTGACGTTGGAAGATCTACCGGAGAGAATTCCAGAGCCGGATGAACCATATGATACACTAGAAGCAAATGCGATACACAAAGCAAAGTACTACGCTGATAAAACCGGACTTGTTACCTTGTCTGACGATGGTGGAATATTTATTGATGCTCTCCAGGGTTGGCCAGGGGTACATAGTGCACGCATTGCCTCTACTTCTGAGGAACGTTGGAACATGGTATTTGAAAAGTTGTCAGGAAAAATTGAGTTAGAAAGAGCCGCCACCTTTAAGGCTGTCTTGGCAGTGTATGACCCAATGCGAAAAGAATCTTTTATCGGATACGGAGAAACTCGAGGAAGAGTGCTTGAAGAACCAATAAAAACTTCTGTGGGAGGTTTTGGATATGACCCAATTTTTTATGTTGATGTAGCGGAAAAGTCGTATGCTGAAATGACGGTAGATGAAAAAAATGGCTTGAGTCATCGAGGAAAGGCATTGGTCCGTGTAAAGTATTATCTCAAAAATCAATATGATGGAAAACACTTTATTGTACCGGTTGCACTCATTATAAAAGACGGTAAAATTCTTATGAATCTTCGTAACGATCCACATCAACCAAAGTATCATAAAAAATGGGAGTTTCCGGGTGGTGGGGTTGAAATGGGGGAAGGAATTGAAGAGTGTGTTGTACGGGAGGTAAAAGAAGAAGCCGGGTATGATGTGAGAGTGGTGAAACAACTTTCTCATATTGGTACAGAAGAAGTTTTTTTACCTGAAAAAAATGTTCATTATCAAGTTTACTTAATTGCGTATCTCTGTGAGGTTGTTTCTGGTGATGGTGTGTTTAATGATGAAGAGGTTTTGGAATCTCGCTGGTTTGAGTTGGATGAGGTGTTAAAGTATGATTTGATGGGAACAAACGCAGAGATGTATAAAATTTGGTTACCTGAAATTAAATATTTTTTCAAATAATTCTTTATGAAAAACAAATATATTTACGTAATAATGATCTCAATTACTATCGCCTCACTTCTAGGTTTGTTTGTTAGCCTACATTTTGGTTATAAACAAACAAATGAGGTTGAAAAATATAAAATGTTATACAATAAATCATTTATTTCAGAAAGTGAATTACGTCAACAAAATCAAAACCTTCTCTTGAGTGAAAAAGTAAATCAGGATAATCAAAAAAAACTTTCCGATATGGAAGATTTTTCTCTTGTTGGTGATTCTTGTGGTTTGGTAAACTGTGTTTTTGAAAATAACGCAGGAAAACGCGTTGGTGTCACGACAGTTGTTGGTTTTTACGAAACCGAAAAGAGAGATCGTTATTTTGGCAATGAAGGGCAGGTTGAGTGCGATGTTTTTACGATTACTTCTTCTCCAGAACAAATGAAGATTGGGGAAAAAATAACCCTTCCAACCATAATGCCAATCTCTCCTGTGTTTAAGCCAAGTGAAGAATTGATGAGTAGAATCAAGTTATCGTCAGTTTCTAAACCCGTGACAATGACTATTCTCTGGGATCCAAATTATCCATATTCACTAGGTCCCGGGGAATGTATGTCTAACTTCTTTATTTTAGATGTTCAATAAACGTATGCTCGACATAAAATTCATCCGAGAAAACACAGAACTCATAAAACAAAACTGTCAACATCGTCATGTTACTGTTGATGTTGATCGACTTATTGAACTAGATGTGGCACGAAGAAAATGGCAAACTAATATTGAAGAGTTTCGAGCGGAAAAAAATCGAACTTCGAAATCTAAACCTTCACCTGAAGAGATCCAAAGAATTAAGCTTGTTAATGAGAAATTAAAAAATCAAGAAGAACGTTTAAAAGCTTCTGATGCAGAATACAAATCCATCCTCATGCAAATCCCAAACCTTACACATCCGGACAGTCCTGTGGGTGGAGAAGATAATTACAGGGTTCTTTTTAAAAACCGTGAACCGGAACATTTCCCATTTCAGCCAAAAGACCATGAGGAACTTATGACCAATTTGAATTTGATTGATTTCGAACGAGGAGCGAAAGTGGCAGGAAGTAAGTATTTCTTTTCAAAAAACGATCTTGTACGCCTAAATTTGGCACTAGTTCAATATGGGATTGATGTTGTAACAAAGCATGGTTATGAATTGATCGAAACACCTGACGTTGCTAAAACTGATATTCTTGAGGGGGTTGGTTTTAACCCTCGGGGAGAAGAAACTCAAGTCTACTCAATTCAAAATACAGATTTAAGTCTTATTGGTACTGCTGAGATTACTGTTGGCGGTTATCACGCCAATGAGATACTTGATTTAAGTACTGGACCAAAAAAATACGTTGCATTATCACATTGTTTCCGCACTGAAGCCGGCGCCTATGGAAGAACATCAAAAGGAATGTACCGTGTTCACCAATTTACAAAACTGGAAATGTTTATTTTCTGTAAGCCGGAAGATAGTGAAAAGATGCATGAAGAACTTTTAAAAATTGAAAAAGAAATTTGTGATGGGTTGGGATTTCCGTATCGAGTGATCGATATTCCGTCCGGAGATCTTGGTGGACCTGCATACAGAAAATATGATGTTGAAGCATGGATGACGATGAAGTCTGAAGATGGTGCGCAGGGTGCATACGGAGAAATTACAAGTACCAGTAACTGTACCGATTATCAGGCTCGACGGTTGAACATACGATATAGAAAAGAGGACGGATCAACAGAATTTGTTCATACGTTGAACGGAACTGCGGTAGTGTTGAGTCGTTTCCCAATTGCTATTTTTGAAAATAATCAATGTGAAGACGGAACTATAGTAATTCCGGAAGTGTTGCGGGGGTATATGGGCGGGAAAGAAAACTTTTTATGAAAAAAAATCATAAAGAAATTCTACCTCATCTAGTTATAATACTAATTGTCATTGCTTTTACAATATTGTCTTTATTTTACATTAAAGATTATTATAAAATAGGTGATTATATTTTAGTTGCTACACTTTTTGCAGTAATAAGTTATACAATAGAAACCTATAGACTTAGAGAAATTCAAAACAGTTCTTTTCAACTAACAATTAAACCTGTTTTAAAATTTGAATTTGATTCAAAATCAAATTTTTGTATAAAAAATATAAGTAGTAATTTTGTGCAAGATTTACGATTTACTGATCTTGTGGTTAATGAAAATCAATTTTTTAACTTTTTACCTAAAAAATCATCTTTAGAACCAAATGAAGTTGTAGTAATAGATATAAAAAAGCAAACAATAAGTGGAACAACTGAATTTTATAATGGTGAGAAGTTTAGAAAATATTTACACCCTTTATCCCCTTACTTAACGTCAGATGAGATAAGTACACAGTTCGGTGATGAAAAATTTTGTAACAAGATTCATTTTACTTACAAAAATGTACTTGGTACCGTCTATGAAGGCACAGGGCTTTTTTTGGGAACTAAAATTGAAATGATATATGAATAGCCAATCTACCCTCATCATTCTTCCCGGCTGGGGCGGTAGTCATGAAACATGGGCTGATTTTGTTTCCTACGCAAAAGATTTTTTTGCTGATGTTTCAGTAATTGATTTACCGTGTTTTGGGGATGAGCCCTGCCCGAATTCTGTTTGGGGGGTGAAGGAGTACGCAGAGTTTGTAGAGAAAAAACTTTCTACTAACCAATATAAAAATGTAATACTACTTGGACATTCGTTTGGCGGAGTGGTTGCAACATACCTCGTGGCCCACAACCATGGTGCTGTGGAAAAATTAGTTCTTAGTGGGAGTCCGATTTATCGAAAAAGAAATGGTTTACGATGGTATTTTTTTCTGATTCTTGCTAAAATAGGAAAACAAGTGTTTCGTTTACCGTTTATTCACTCATTTGAATCAATAGGAAAAAAGGTCCTCTACAAAGTGGCAGATTCACCGGACTATAATAAGACATCTGGTATTCAGCGACAAATTTTTCAAAAAATTACCAAGGAAGACATGTCCCACCTCTTAACAACCATACAAACACCAACCTTGGTCATGTGGGGAGAACTTGATTCTTATGTACCACTTAATCAAGGAAAGAGAATTGCAAAAAAAATACCACACTGTACTTGTATTGTTGTAAAAAACGGAAAACATGGGCTTCATCTCACTCATAAAGAATTACTGGTAGAAAAAATAATAGCTTTTTCTACATAGAACACTATGCTTGATCAACTTGCAACTCTTATTATTCCACTAAATATTATCATTGCTGCCCTGTGGTCTATTAGCGCGGTTGTTGACTATAGTGAATTTTGTTATGTTTGGCAGTTAAAAGAATATCGTTGGGATAAATTTCGTGACTATCTTTCCACAGAGCAGGGGAGACAGTATTTTTTGCGTCACCCAATCACCGTCCGACTGCTCTTGGCGATGATCGCGTTTTTTTGGCCAAACAATACGTTTTATTCTCTGCAGTTTTTCGTGTTGTTTATTCTTGTGTCTGATTTAGTTTTCAATGTTTTTCGATTTCGACAACATTTGATTCGTAAACCGGATCTTACGTCAAAGGCGGTACTAGTGTTTGGTATCTCACTTCTTTTTGAGGCGGTCGTAATACTTTTGACGCAAGATTGGTCATATCTTGTTTTCTTTATGGCCTTGCGATTTTACATTATTTCGTTTGTCGTTTCACTGTTTTGGTTACCAACAAAAGTTGTAAAATTTCTTTATATTTTTTTAGCTAAAAGAAAAATAAAACGCTACCCACGTTTGGTAGTCATCGGAATTACTGGTAGTTATGGGAAAACCAGTGTGAAGGAGTTTCTTACACATATTCTATCCGGAAAATTCTCTGTGATTACTACTCCGGGGAATACGAATACAGAGATTGGAGTTGCTCGTTTTATTTTACGCACATCATTTGATGATAAAGATATTTTCATCGTTGAAATGGGTGCGTATAAAATGGGTGAGATTAAACTCATTTGCGATATGGTAAAGCCAAAAATTGGTATACTCACTGCTATTATTGAACAACATCTTTCCTTGTTTGGTTCAATTGAAAACATTCAACAAGCAAAATATGAATTGTTACGATCATTACCGGAAGATGGGCTTGCGGTTGTGAATAGTGATAATCCGTATTGTCGAGAGTTTTTACCTCAGCTGCGATGTCAAGTTCAAACATTTGGACTGGATGAAGAGTATTCACCAACGTGTCTTATTACAGATGCCAAATCTACAAACAACGGTATTCGTGCAACAGGAAGATTTTTTGGTCGAGAAGTGACGCTCGAATTGCCGATTAAAGGGGAGCATAATTTAGTCAATTTAGCGCCTTGTGTGTTGGTGGCAGAATATCTTGGAATGACAAGAGAAGAGCGCCTACCTCGATATGCAACATTGAGAAATAATCGTTCACTCATTATTCGTACATCTGAGAAATGTATCTTTGTGGATGATAGTTATAATTCAAACCCGGTCGGTTTTAAGGCGGCACTAGTATACCTTACAAACTTTTCTTCATCAAAAAAAAGAATTGTTATAACCAGAGGTATGGCTGAATTAGGTGAAAAAAGCGATGAACTGCACGAGAGAATTGGTGAAGAAATTGCTTTTTTGACTGATGAGTTGGTGGTGATTAGTCAGGATAGCTACAAACCTCTTAAACGAGGGGTAGGAGAAAAATTCAATACAACCGTTAGACTTATCACAGAGCCGGAAGCGTTGCTCGAGTATGTAAAGCGAATAATAAAGGATGACTGTGTTGTTTTACTAGAAAATAGAATTTCCCCTATGGTTTATCAATATATCTTGAACCATACGAAAGAAGAATGTTCTTCAGAATAAGAAACTATTTTTTCCGTATGCCGATCTTTACGGGTTTAGCGCCAAACTTGAATCAGAAGGATGTGCGAATTGCCGCAGCTTTTTTATTTTTTCCTTGGAAATGGTCACTGCTTCAACGTGGGAATGAAGTGAAAAAAGTAGAACAATGGTTTGAACGTCGGTTTCAAGCACAGTATGCTGTTACCTTTGATAGTGGGAGAAGTGCACTTCAGGCTGCCTTGAAAGCCGCGAGGATTGGAGAGGGAGATGTGGTTCTTATTCCAGGTTACACTTGTATTGTTGTGGCAAATGCAGTGACACAACTCGGAGCAAAGCCAGTGTATGTGGATATTACTAGTACTCTTCAAATGGATCTTGATGTTTTGGATACGTTTTTTTCTTCAAGTAAAAAACAGAATATCAAAGCTATCATTGTTCAGCATACTTTTGGAGTTCCGGAACAAATTGAAAAATTACGAGAGATTGCAAATAAGTATAATTTGGTTCTTATTGAGGACGTGGCACATACTATCGGTGGGTCATTTAAAGGGAGAGCACTGGGGTCATGGGGGGACATATCAATTTTTAGTTTTGGGTCAGAAAAGGTGGTTTCGTGTGGTAGAGGCGGTGTAGCTATAACAAATAATTTTCAGTATGGAAATCAACTGAGACAGGCACAAGAAGCTTTACCGCAAATGAGCATTCGAGTCGTTGTTCAGTACTTGATTTCATTCCTTTTATTTTTCCTAGCAAAACCTTGGTATTTTCAGCATTCAATTGGAAAATTTTTTCTAGCAATTGCCAAAAAACTACACCTAATTCCTTCTATCATTTCATCACGTGAAAAAATAGGGGAGAGGCAACCGGAATATCCAACAGCATTCCCAAACGCATTAGCGACAGTCGTCTTTCCGCAGCTTCTTGATATTGACGCGAACAATGTCCACAGAAAAAAAATCTCTCAAATATATGTCTCTCAATTACCAAAAGAAATTCAACTACCATTTGATCAAGATCTTTTAGAAGTATCCGTTTTTCTTCAGTTTCCTATTGTTGTCGACAAACCTTTTTCGTTAAGGACACATTTATTACAGTTTGGTATCCAACTTTCCACGGCTTGGTCAGGCAGTCCTGTCGCACCAAAAGACGTATCACTACAAGTCGCTCAATATGAACAGGAAAAATGTTCAAGTGCATTAAACATTTCCTCTCGTGTTTTATTGTTACCCACGCATCGAAATATTTCTGAAGTAGATGCTGAGAGCATATGTTTTCATATCAATCAATATTTGTTAGACGTTACATAGTATGTACGAAGTAAGAGAAGTACTACATTCTGAAGAGTGGGAACAGTTTAATTTACTACAACCGTATACGTTGTTTGTTCAATCTGCCGCATATATTGACTTTTATAAAAAAATGGGGGAGAGAGGTTGGATATTTGGTTTATACAAAAACGGAGTTTTAATTGGTGGATCGTTGGTGGTCTCTACACATGCCAAACGGGGAAATTTTTTATATCTACCATATGGTCCTATTATCCCTGAGCCCACTGAGGAAAAATTCTTAGTTTTTTTTAATCATCTTAAGTATTTTGCACAAAAGCAGAAGTTTCATTTTGTCAGAGTAAGTCCTTTCGTCGCTGAAACCCCTTTTCATCAAAAACTTTACAATTCTGTTGGCTTTCGTTCCTCACCCATTCATGTACTAGCAGAAAATACCTGGTTACTGGATATTTCCAGTGATAGAAATGAAGAAGAAATATTTAAGCAAATGGATAAAAACCATCGCAATCTTATTCGTCGATGTGAAAAAGAAGGAGTAAAAGTAGAGATAAGAAAAGACAAGGAGGCACTTCAAATTCTTAATGATATGCTTGACGTAACCGCAAAAAAACATCATTTTCATCGGTTTTCAAGACAATTTGTGGAGCAGGAATTTTCTGTTTTTGCTGATAAGGGTGAGGCTGAGATATTTCTTTCGTATTTACCGAATGGGCAAATTGACGCAGCTGCAATTATTATGTTTTATGGCACTATGGCGTGTTATCGACACAGTGCGTCCTATTATCTCGATAAACGCCTTCCTTCTTCTTACCTCATTCAGTGGCGAGTAATTCAAGAAGCGAAACGTCGGGGCATACGTACCTATAACTTTTGGGGTGTAGCACCACGAAATGCAGAAAAAGACCATCCGTTTTACGGTATTACTCATTTTAAGAAGGGCTTTGGGGGAAGACAATTTGATCTATTACCGTGCCATGATCTTTCTATTTCACCTCGATATTGGATAACTCGAGGAATAGAGACTATTCGTCGAATCAAAAGAGGATTTTAGTAGGCAATATTGTTCGGTGATGTATCATTAAGTTTTCCAACTTTGCCCAGTCGGGGATAGGGTATTAGCATGGGAAGTTTGCGGTATCTCTTGTCTTGATTACCTTTCATACTTGTCACTTTTGATGAACAGTATTTGTAGATTTTATTTCATGTCATTAAATCCATACAAAATGAAACGTATTTGGGGAAAACGTTTCAATAAAGTTCGTTCTGAAATGCTTGACCCAAATCCGTCGTTTGCTACACGGCGTGATTTTGCTTGGCGACAGAGAAAACAAAATCCGTTTCATGGTGTCTCAGAACAAACATCTCTAGAAAAAGTTAAACGACCCATCCTTCTTATTGTCATTTGTTTATTGATTGGTGGAAGTGTTGGTCTTCTTTTATTCCATCCTTTTTTTCAAGTAAAGCAGTTGCAGGTAAGTGGATTTCAGCGAATAGTATCTTCTGAAGTAGAAGATACGGTCAATGGAATTTTAGCAAAAAAGCATTATTATGTTTTTCCTGGAAGTAACTTTTTTTTACTTGATACAGAGGAGGTGCAAGATATTCTTTTAGCTCGATATCCCCTCGAGGAAGTGGTTGTAAATACTGTTTTCCCTAACACACTCACTATTTTAGTTGAAGAAAAAGTGCCGATTGCTATATATGATAATGAAAAACAGTACTTTTTTGTTGATAGTGATGGGAAGGTGATAGAGCCTCTTCGTCGGGTAACCGATGATGAATGGTACATTCATAAAGAAACTGTTACAAGCACTGTCATGGTGACCACCACATTACCAGATGGCATGTTAGCACGTGTAGCTAAAGAAATTACTGAAGAAAAAGAGGTGTCTCGAACACATATTCCGCCCGTGAATAAGCTTACTCAGGAGCTGGGTTTATATCCAGTTATTTACGACCAACGAAAGAAAGAAGCTGGTGTAAATAGCATTATTTTAGAGCCGCAATACACCCGAGCAATCATTTCTTGGATCACACTTTTATCTTCTTATACAGATGTTTCTGTCTTGTATACGTATATCGAGAATGTCCTTGGCGATGCACGTCTAAAAACAGGGGAGGGATGGGAAATACTCGTTCGTCTTGACCGGGCTCCTGAGGAACAGTTTGATGAATTCAAATCTTTGTTACAAGGTAAGGTTAATCGATCTGCGTTACAATATGTTGATTTGCGTTTTCCGGGAAAAATATATTGGCGATAAAAGTAATCTATGTTGTTCTCTGGTTTACTATACTTTTTATTTTACTTCTTCTTTCGGATTCAAGATATAACAAAAAATCTTGCGTATTCTCTGTAGGTGTAAAAGTAAACATAAATATTTTTGTACTTAAATCTTCAGGATAGGGGAGTATGTACATTCTTTTTACCTTGTCGCTCGTGAAATATTTAAAAAACTTATCAGATTCTGTATTGCCACACTCGACTAAGTAGATTGACTTTTCGCAACTATCCTCTATAAGTATGTCAGGTCGATAGCCCATAAACTCATCCTCTACATTTATAATAAATGTAGGATAGCTAGCAGAAAAAAAATTTTTAGCCAATTTTTTGAGAGCCATGTGGCCCACACTTCCACCTGAAAGATCAAAGTGTTCTTTTTTTGTTTTATACAACTCTTCAACAGTTTTTTCGTATTGAATCTTTTCGCCAAAAAATACTTTACTCAGACAAAGATAGTTTTCTTGTATAAGAAAGTGAATATCTGTAACTTGCTGTTTGTCTACCCTAAATTCATTCCCCCCGGAATGAATTATATTGACTAACTCTTCGACAGTTGGTCTTACGTACATACTTTACTTGTTTATTTTTTGTCTAATTTATTTCCGCCATGAAACTTACTGTGAATTTCCTTAAGTCGTTTACTTGTTATGTGGGTATATATTTGGGTGGTTGCAACATTTTTATGCCCTAAAAATTCTTGTACAGTACGTAAATCTACTCCCTGAACAAGTAGGTCGGTTGCGTAAGAATGTCTTAGTACATGAGGTGTTACCGAAATTGGTATTCCTGCCAATCTTGAATATTTTTTGATATTTGACTGTACGGAACGCTGATTAAGACGTCGTTCCTCCTCATTTTTTGTTTGATAATTTATAAATAGGGCTGGTTCCATATCATTTTGTCTTGTCTCCAGATACTTTTTGACCCAGTACAATGCTCTAGGAGAGAAGTAGACAGTTCTAATAGACCCGCCTTTTCCTTGGATTGTTAGTTCAAGTCCATCAGGATCTCTAAAGTGTATTTGTTCACGATTTAACGATACCAATTCTGATACTCGTAGCCCTGTAGAAAATAATGTTTCCATGATAGCTCTATCACGTAGTCCTACTTTTGTAGCAACTTTTGGCACCCTCAGCAAACGTTCAACCTGTTCCAGAGTTAAAAATTTTACACTGTTAGAATGAGTATCTTTCGCTAACTTGATTTTACTCGCAGGTAATGAATTAATGTCCCGATCGGTAAAATAATCAAGTAGTGATCTTAAGGCAATTAGGTAATAATTTTGTGACTTTTTTGAAAGTGTTTTCTTTTTTTTTGTTTGATATCTTCTTGCTAAAAACAAGCGATAGTTCCATACATCTTCTGCTGTGAGTTGGTGGGGGAGTTTAGTAGTTTCTCCTGTGTGAGTGAGCCATTTTTCGAATACATTGAGGTATCGAGAGTAATTTTTTTGTGTGTTATCCCGCAAACCTTTTTCAACCTCACAGTAATCTAGAAAGTTCGGAATGTGTTTTATAATCGGCTTGTCCGAATTGTGCATCATATTAGAGTACTTTAAGAGAAATTAGAGAGAGGAGGGTATAAGAAGTTTCTGGTTAACTGATCAATACTATCCACTATAATATAACATTTATATTCGCACAATATATGTAAAGCGAATGTACAGAGTGGGTTATTTTTATAGAATTAGTGATTTGTTGATACATGATTGCTTACAGTATATTTTCCGCTTTCTTTAAATGTTTTTTGTATCCAATTTCATCTACTTCTAACTAGCTAGATTGCGATAAGATTCTTATGTATCAATTTACATTTGTACCTGTAATGTCTATACCGTATACAATATACTATAATTATATTGTACGACATATAACCAATTTTTTTTGGATGTAATAAGATGGGTTTTACACCTATGGTTTATGTTTGGGTTTATGTGTCTTGTTCTTTGTAAAATTGTATATATACCTCTCGTAGAATTTTTGCATCTTCAAGAGCATTGTGATCCCGATCCTCATACTGTAACCCTTCTATCCCATACTGTTTCCAAAAATCGTGACGTCCTAGACTGTTTGGATGATACCCATACCCAAACAAGATGGATGCAAAATCTATCGGCGTACGAAATACCGGATGGTCTGTTGGTGAATCAAACAAGTCGTACCAAAAAACTGAATCGAATTGATTCACGTATGAAACAAGAAATGGTTTTTCTTTTTCATTTTTTGACGGTCCAATGAAATCTCTGATCAGCTCTTTGGCTATTGATTTTGAGTATCTTGGCCCATGGAGGTGTGGAATTACATGTTCCACTACCCACGGATCCATCTCTCCTTCATATTCAAACTCCACATACAGTTCTTCACCGGTGTACTTCACCAGTCCTATAGAAAGCAACTCCCCTTTTCGTGGATCGAGAAACGTAAATTCTGAATCGTAGAAGATGATATTATTGGAAAAGGGGTTCATAGGATATAAAATATCTTTTTACTACCCCATCGTACCAAATAATTGCGGAATGTTCAAGTGTTTATTGCCTAAAATACCGCCATTTTTTAGCCATTCAGAAAAAGCTAGTTCTTTTTCTTCTTTCATTTCACGAACAGTCTTTACAGGTGATAATGGTGTGGCTTTTGGTTTCATGCTGGCAGCCAGATGAATGGTTTTTGAGCCAAATTTTCTGGTAAGATTGTCAACTGCATCGTATACATGCTGAAGACGTTGCAACTCCACCGGAGATTCAAAAAGAGATTGTTGGATAGAGGTATTTTCTTGTAAATCCGATAGTACAATACCGGTAGCTCGGTACTGTACCGTATTCTTGTAAAGTGAGTCGAACAGCTGGTGTGCAATAGCAGTAATATCTTTTGGATAGGCAGAAGCGCGAGTCAGGCAAGCTTCAAGAGCGACAGTGGTAAATTGTTGTGTTTTTAAGAAGATAGTAATGCGTTTGGCAACTAGACCATGGAAGCGTGCTTTACTACAAGCCCCTTCTAAATTGCGAATGAGTTCGGCGTATACAGTGGTTTTATTGCTACTTGCTGGGCTAAAAGTGCGAGTTTTTGATATAGAGGCGTAACTGGTTTTTTCTTCGGTAATAACCGGATAGACCAACTCTCCTTGCAACTCACGCCAAATTTCTTGGTGTGGTTTGGTGAAATTATATATGACAGATTCAGGTGATATGCGAACAAAGTCAAGGGCGGTAAAAATTCCCAGTTTGTTCATATAACTGGCGGTATTATTACCTACTCCCCAAATTTCATGTACTGGTAAACTTTTTAGATATTTTTCAATAGAAAAGTTGCTGATTTTCACAAATCCGTATGGTTTGTTTTTGTTTGAGGCCACTTTTGCCAGTACTTTGGTAGGTGCAAGACCAACCGAGACAGTGATGTTGAGTTCTTGTTTGATAGTTTTTTGAATATCTTTTGCTATTTTTTCATAACTCATTTTGAGTGGTTTGCGTAGTCCAGTAATATCTAGAAATGCTTCATCAACACTATACTCCTCTACCTCCGAGGTGTATCGACGTAAAATAGCAAACAAACGTCTGGAAAAAAGGCTGTACGTTTCGTAATCACTTTCTACCGCAATAAGCTCTGGACAGATTTTTTTTGCCTCACTGATCAACATACCGCGTCGCACTCCACGAGCTTTTGCTTCATAACTTACCGCTATTACCATCCCCCTATCTCGACCGGTTACCAAGGGCTTGCCTTGATACGTTACATGAGTGGCTTGGGTACAGCTAGCAAAAAAAGCATCAGCGTCAACATGTAAAATCATGCGGTGATTGTGGGTGGTGTGTTTCATATGTGTAGGTGTTAGAGATGGTTTATTTTGTTATTTGAGGTCGAAAAAATGAGCTATAAAAAATAGGTAGATTTCTTTTTTTTCTAAGAAGTTGGTTAGTATTTGCGAATGACGCTTGTGACTACCCCTCCAATTTTGAGTTCTTCTTGTGGATGAATGTCTGGGTATTTTTTATTGGCAGCTCTTAGAAACAGAGTGCTACCACGTTTGATAAAGTATTTGAGAGTCCAGTCATGATCGACTTCGGCAACAACGATATCACCACTTTTTGGCACTCTCCCTCGATCCACAATCACCATGTCTCCTTCCATGATTCCGGCGTCAATCATCGAGTCTCCGGAAACAGTAAGCATGAAACTAGCTTGCGGATTGCCAATAAGGTACTCATCAAGACTCATGGTATCTACATCTTCTTCTTCGGCGGCGGTTGGGAACCCGGCTTGTACAGAGCCAAGTACCCTCAGTCCGTACAATTTTGTTGTTGGAATAAGTTTGCCAGTATCACTTTTTCCAATCAGTTCATCATCAATAAATTTTTGAATGTATTTGTGTAGTGATCCTTTGGAACGCAGATGAAACAACTCAACCAATTCATCGTAGGTTGGGAGTTGTTTGTATTTTTTGTAATATTGGACCAACTCTTCTTTACGCTGGTTATATAGGTCAGCTGTCATATTATATTTAGTTTAAAATTCAATATGTATTCGAACTTACGAACAGTAAATACGAACGTACGAACTACGAACAAAACGATAATTTTACTTCGTATGTTCGTACTCAATTCGTAAGTTCAGACATACTCCTCTCTCCTCCTCCCGCGGTAGAAGATGTCTGTAGTATAGAGAACATTTGTTCTCTTGTCAAAGGTGGGTTATCCACAAAGAAAAAACTACACAAATTGGTGTAGTTTTAGATAATTTTTTAGTTATATAGCTATGAAGCAAAATAGACCGCGAATGAAACAGATTAGATAGATAAAAACGAATTCGTTGCATTTTGTTTAATCCGTTTCATTCGCGGTCTGTTTACTTGTTCAACATGACTAATAATAGTCTGTTGTTTGTGAGAGCTACTATTTTTCTAAATAATTCAACGGATTCACCGGAATACCATTTTTACGAGTTTCAAAATGAAGATGTGGACCGGTAGTGAAAGGGCCGGCACCAATAGTACCCGGTCTGGCACCGGAAAGACCGATCACATCACCGCGAGTTACAAACTGATCTTCAGCTACATCAATTCGACTCAAATGACCATAAACAGTAGAAATGCCACCAGAATGCACAATCATAACATAGGCATAGCATGATGCGGTAGTACAACGTTTGGCTCTAGCTACATAGCCACTGGCTGCCGCACGTACCGTTGTCCCCTGCCCAACTGCGATATCGATGGCATTATGTTCAAAGACGTTTCGATATGGGTAAGATGGATCGTAAAAATAGGCGGTAACATACCGGCTATTTACCGGCCAGGAAAGAATGACCTCACCGGTTGGGGATTCCGGTTCTTTGGTGATTTTCTTTTCTGATTCAAGTTTTTGTCGTACTTGCCGCTCAATAGTGGAAATTTCCCCTTCAACTGCCTGGTATTGCTTTTTAAGACTATTAACAACAGTCTTATATTCCAACTCGGATGATTGGGCGGCAGCTAGAAGCACTTCTTTTCCGTCAATTCGGTGATCAAGGTCTTCTTTTTGCTTTTCAAGCTTAGCTGTTAGTTCTTTGTATGACTCACGACGTTTTTCTTGTTCGGTTCGTTTTGTTTCCAATTCTTCTTTGGCAAGGCGAATCATTTTTGCTTGTTTTCCTAGATTGCGCTCCAGATTTTCTAGGTGTTGAACTGTGGTATAAAATTCTGAAAAACTGTCGTATGCTGCCAACACTTCAATGGTTTTCTTTGATTGTTGGTAGTGAAGGAGTCGAACTAACTCGCCGAGCATGTCTTTTTGTTTATCTACAATCTGTTGTTTTTCGTTGATAGAAAGCTGTAGTTGCTTGATCTCAAGTTCAATTGCCTCAAGAGTAGCGGTAGTTGCTTCAATATCAAGTTCTACCTGAGCTATTCGATTATCAAGAATGGCAAGTTGGTTGGAAATAGAAACTGCTTCTGTGCGTTTTTCTTCAATCTTCTTTTTGTAAGCAGAAATAGTCTCTTCAATTTGCTTTATCTTGGCTTTTTTAGCTTCTATTTCTTTATTAAGCGAGTTAATTTCCTCTTGTGTACCTCCGGTAGCGGGTGTCGTGGTATACGCAAAAAACGGCTGACTCGCGGCGCCGATGCTAATAATGAGAAGTATTACGAAGAAACGTTTCATATGCTATGTTTAGTATAGCATATGTCGAGGGTTTGAGAAAGGTTGTTTGGTGTTGATAAAATAGGGAGAGTGATGCTTACTTATTTAGCAAAAGACCCAAGTTTACTTCCAGATTTTCAAAGGATTGTTTTACTGTTACTTTCGCATCCTCAATGGCGAGGTTGTAAATATCTTCCGCAATCATTTGTAGTAGCATGTCTAAAAATTCTCCGGCTGCTATAATACCGATAGTTTCGTTTCTTTCGGTATGAAAATAGCTAATAATTTTTTCAATGACTACTTCACGTTTTTCTTTTGAAAGAAGGTCATGTTTTCTTCTAACCAACATACATATTATAGCAAGGAAATGGCTTGGTTCAGGCGAGATAGAGTTTTTTCCTTCCCCAATACATCCATAATCTCAAAGGGTCCGGGGGAATTTTTTTGTCCGGATAGGGCAACTCGAGTGGGCCATAAAACATCTCCAACTCCAAATTCATTTTCTTTAATCCAGGTGAGAACTTTAGTTTCAAGATCTCCCTTGTTCCATTCTTGATCAGAAAAAGTAGTCAAAAGATTTGATAGTTGTACTAGTTTTTCTTTAGCATCTTCAGCAGTACTTTTTTTCCATACTAGCAACTCCGAATCGTAGACAAGTGAATCGGCAAAGATGAACGAAACATGTTCCACCAATTCCACCAATGTAGCTGAACGAGTTTTTTCCAGTGAAACTACTCGAGAAAGCCATTGTTTTGGGTATTGTTTAGGAGAAGATAATAGTCCGGAATTTATAAAAAATGGTAAGGCCCTATCCACCAATGTATCGTCACTCATCACGGTCAAGTATTGCTTGTTGAACCAGTTTAATTTTTCTCGGTTGAAAACTGCCGGTGCTTTGGAAACTTTTGAAAAATCAAAATTGGCGATAAGTTCATCGAGAGAGAAAATTTCCTGATCAGTACCTGGATTCCAGCCCAGAAAAGCGATAAAATTCAACAAAGCTTCCGGTAGGTAGCCTTTTTCCTTAAAATCATTCACAAATACATCACCGTGTCGCTTGCTCAGTTTTTTCTTTTCTTCATTTACCAAAAGTGATAAGTGAGCAAACTGTGGAGCCTCCCAGCCAAACATTTTATAAAGAGTGATGTGTTTAGGTGTCGAAGAAATCCACTCTTCTCCACGCATAACATGGCTGGTTCCCATAAGATGATCATCAACCACCACCGCAAAATGATATGTGGGAAATCCGTCTGTTTTCATTAGTACCTGATCATCGACAAGTTTGTTTTCAAAAGTAACATCTCCACGAACCAAATCTGTAAAAGTGGTTGTACCTTCTTTGGGCATTTTCATGCGAATAACAAATGGTGTTTTATTATTTAACTGCTCCTCCACAAATTCCGAAGCAAGAGATCGACAATGACCATCGTAACCAACCGGCTGCTTATTCAACTCCTGGACTTTACGTAATTCTTCCAAACGCTCTCGACTACAAAAACAATGGTAAGCGTCTTTTTGCTGAATAAGCTGGTTGATATAAGTTTGATATATATCCAATCTCTCCGATTGGACATAAGGTCCTTTATCCCCTTTTTGAATAACTTTTTGTCCGTCATAATCAACCCCTTCATCCGGAATAATACCTACCCAATGCAATGACTGAAGCATATTTTCAATTGCTCCTTCTACCAAACGCTCTCGATCAGTGTCTTCAACTCTAATAAAAAATTGACCTTGGTTCTTTTTGGCGTATAAGTAGCAAAATAAGGCCGTGCGAAGATTGCCGACGTGTAGAAAACCGGTTGGACTTGGGGCGATTCTGGTCTTTATCATATAACATTACGATTCTGAATAAATAATGAATAACTACACTACTTTATACATTACAACCGCCGCCGATACAGCCACGTTCAATGATTCAGCTTTTCCTTTACCAGGAATTGAATATAATCCATTACAGAGAGGAAGTAGGTCCTCCTGAATTCCGTGCGATTCACTGCCAAATATATAAACAGATTTCTTACTTTTTTTCAAGCCTTTGATGTTTTTACCCTTCATAGTGAAGCCATAGGCTTTGTATTTCTTTTGTTTTAACAGGGCGACATCCTGAACAATATTTGTACTCTGAATAAGGTTCATGTGAAATATAGAGCCCATGGTCGATCGTACCACTTTTTCATTGTACGGGTCGACACAATTTTCTGACAAAAGAATAGTAGTAAATCCAAACCAATCCGCAGTGCGAATAATAGTACCCAGGTTCCCGGGGTCATTGATACTGTCAAGTACAATTATCGGTGTGTTTTGTGTGATAGTTGCCAATGTTTGCGGCTGAAAAGTAACGATTGCCGATATGCCAGGATACGTTGATGTGGTTTTAATATCTTTAATATCTTTTTTACTAACAAAGTAGACTGGTATATGCTCTTTTTTTGCACGTTGAATAACCTGATCAAATTCTTCAGATTCTGATTTTTCTTCTTGAATAAAAATTGTAGTCAATTTTGCTGTGTTTTGGAATGCTTCATCTATTGCTTTTTTTCCTTCAATAATAAATTCTTGAAATTCGTATCGATACTTCTTCTGTTGCAGCTTTGTCACGTGTTGTTTCATGGTATTTGTGAGCATATATGTTTTACTAAGTATGTTTAGTACTGGTATATCGTTCTTTAATCATTAGGAATGAAAATAGTACAGTTGCTGTAAAGATTCTTCGGAAACGAGCTGGTTGGAGGATACCTCTCCAAAACCATTCGAGCCCGAGTAACTGGAGCAACCGTGGCGCTCGTCGTATTGTTCCGCTGTAAAAATCAAAGGCACCGCCTACTCCCATGACTACCTGTACGCTTGGTAAATGTTTGATAGTTTCAATAACCCACTTTTCCTGTTTTTCGTGTCCAAATGCGACAAACAATATATCCGGAGCTCTGAGTATTATATCATGAATCATTTCATCGTGCGCGGTTTCGTTCATTTCAAGCACACGTCGTCTCAAGCCATAAACTTTTTTTTCTACAATACTAATTGAAATTCCTGGATGTGAGCCAGCAATAGCAAGACCTGGCACGTGTTTTTTGAAGTAGGCCACAGTTTGCTGCAGCACAGCTTGCTGGCCACTGCCTAGAAAGTACACTGTTTTACCTAGGGACGCGGCCATTTGACAAATTGAAAGCATGAAGTCTGTTCCGGTAACTCTTTGAATTTTTTTCTTGCGCGGGTATAATACCTTATATAGCAATACAGTTCCGAATCCGTCGCAGAGATTAATTGAGGCTTCATTTAGTACGTCTTGAAAATAAGTATCTTTTGTACTGGCAACTAGCATTTCCGGATTTGGAGTAAAGATAACACAAGGATTACTCCTGTGAGCACTGGAAATATGATTTTCAACTATATGTAAAAAATCAGCTGCAGAAGCAGAGTCAACCCGAACACCTAAAACTGTTTCACACCGTGATATTGGCATAGTCGGTACAAATAAACTTATTGATTTAGTTTACCGATAAAAAGTGCTTCATATACAGGGCCACAGGGAGTGAGCGTACTTTTCACAAGTTCAATGGTATTGACTGGCCACTCGAGTTTAGTCTCTAAAAGAAGTTTAGGTGCTGGGAGTATTTCTAGTTCTTGTTTTACTCTTCCGAGCGTCACGTGTGGTCGCCAAGCTGTGTCGTTCATAGAAAAATTGTTTATCCGTAATTGTTTTTTTATTGTTTTTACCATTTTTTCACCCACTCCATTCATATCCTTCATGTCTATCACGAGGAGTTTCGGCTTACTTCTGTGAGGAAAATATGTAATAGAATTGGCACGGAAGAAGAGTGGCGTAAACGTTTGTCCTATATCTAGCAAGACAGATTCAATAGTATGGACTTGTACGTCGAGAATATTGCCGATAAATACTCCGGTAATGTGAAATTGGTGCTTTTTTACCCATTTTATTTCTCTATCCCCGATTTTTTTCTTTAGTTGAAGCTGGAACAGTGCGAGCTCCTCCTGGATTTCTTCTGGTATTGGAAATGAAACAAAAACCCGATGTTTCATAATTTTTTTCCACAGTAACTGAAAAATTTGTTATAGTATACGTAACTTTAACATATATTGACAACAATTTCCAGTATGGTATAGTATTAGCACTCTCTATATTAGAGTGATAATCCTCTTCGGACAGTTTGATTGAGAAAATAGTCAATTTTGTCTTTTAAATACACATTATGAATCCACAAAATTTTACCCAAAAATCACAAGAAGCAATTCAGCGGGCTCAAGAAATCGCCAACGATCATGGACAGCCACAGATAGAGCCGCCACACTTGTTTGCCGCTCTATTGGAGCAACAGGATGGTGTGGTTATTGCAGTTTTTCAAAAATTAAACGTAAACCTTGATCAGCTTAAAGGTGACGTTGAATCACTGATGAATGTGCTCCCTCGACAGTTTGGTATGAGTCCGGGCGCTATGGGGCAAGTTCTTATGGGACAAGGGGCCATGTATATTTTAAAAAACGCTCAACAAGAATCGAAAAAAATGGGTGATGACTATATAAGTGTTGAACATCTTCTCCTGGCCTTTCTCAGTAATAAAAACCCCATTAGCGACATGCTCCTTTCTGAAGGAATAGATTATGATATGGTGTTAAAAGTATTGGCAGGAGTTCGTGGTTCACAAAAAGTCAGTTCCCCTACTCCGGAATCAACCTATCAATCGCTTGAAAAGTATGGTCAAAATTTTACTGAAATGGCTCGCAAGGAAAAACTTGATCCAGTGATCGGACGAGACGATGAAATTCGGCGGGTTATGCAAGTGTTGACCCGAAGAACTAAGAATAATCCAGTTCTTATTGGTGAACCAGGTGTTGGAAAAACAGCCATTGTAGAAGGGTTGGCACAACGAATTGTCAAAGGTGATGTGCCGGAAAGTTTACAGGGAAAAGAATTGGTAGGATTGGATATAGGTGCACTGGTGGCCGGAACAAAATTTCGTGGTGAGTTTGAAGAACGACTAAAAGCTGTATTGAAAGAAGTAACCAATTCCAAAGGAAAAATCATTCTTTTTATTGACGAACTTCATACTATTATTGGTGCTGGAAGTTCTGAAGGTGCGGTAGACGCGTCAAACATGTTGAAGCCGGCACTTGCCCGTGGAGAACTTCGTACTATTGGCGCGACAACCATCAAAGAATATCAGAAGTATATTGAAAAAGACGCGGCTTTTGAACGCCGTTTTCAGCCAGTCATGGTGAAAGAACCAAGTGAAGATGATGCTGTCGCAATACTTCGTGGAATTAAAGAAAAATATGAAGTACACCACGGGGTACGTATTACTGACTCAGCAGTGGTTTCTGCGGTAAAATTGGCGAGTCGTTATATTACCGACCGATTTCTTCCTGACAAAGCAATCGATCTTATTGATGAAGCAACCTCTGCGATTCGAATGGAGATAGAATCTATGCCGGATGACCTAGATCATCTGAAACGAAGAATCATGAAAACCGAGATTGAACTAAGAGCGCTCAAAAAAGAAAATGATCCGGAGGCGGAGGAACGGAAATCTAAGCTTTCCAAAGAACTGGCAGATCTGAAAGAACAAAGCAACGAACTAGAAGTACATTGGAAACACGAGAAAGAAATTATTACCAAGATTCGGGAAGCAAAAAAAGAAATTGACAAGCTGAAACAGCAGGCTGACATAGAAGAACGAAAAGGAGATCTGCAAAAAGTTGCTGAAATTCGCTATGCTCGCATTCCGGAATTGGAACGTCAAATTGCTCAGGACGAAAAGAAACTGTCTGAACTCCAAGGTAAGCGTGCGATTCTCAAGGAAGAAGTGACAGAAGAAGATATTGCGCGAGTAGTTGCGCGTTGGACTGGAATTCCGGTTCAAAAAATGCTTGAGGATGAGACACGTAAGCTTGCCCATTTAGAATGTGTACTTGCCAAACGAGTTATTGGGCAAGAAGAAGCAATCAAAGCGGTAGCAAATGCTATTCGCCGTTCACGAGCCGGTATTTCTGAGGAAAAACGACCGATTGGTTCATTTATCTTTCTTGGCCCGACTGGTGTAGGGAAAACTGAACTTGCTAAAACTCTGGCTGAATTCATGTTCAACGATGAAAATGCTTTGGTTCGGGTGGATATGTCTGAATACATGGAAAAACATACGGCCAGTAAAATTATTGGTTCTCCACCGGGATATGTTGGCTATGAGGAGGGTGGACAGCTTACTGAAGTTATTCGCCGCAAACCATATTCAGTTGTTTTGTTTGATGAAGTGGAAAAAGCCCATCCGGATGTATTCAATATCATGTTGCAGATTCTCGAAGATGGACATTTGACTGACGCAAAAGGAAGAAAAGTAAATTTCAAAAATACGGTTATTATCATGACCAGTAATATTGCGAGTGACATGATCATGCAACTCGGACGAAAGGGTGAATTTGGATTTGCAGAAAAAAGTGATACTATCACCAAAGCAAAACGAGAAGAAAAAATCAGTTCTCGGGTAATGGAAGCTCTTCGAGAAAATTTTAAACCGGAATTTTTGAATCGAATTGATGAAATTATTGTATTTCATCCGCTGACAGAAAAACAAATTCGTCAAATTGTCGATACCCAACTGGAGCAAGTCTATCGCCGTATGCATGAAAAACGTATTGTACTTGAAGTTACGGACAAGGCAAAGGAATGGCTTTCTAAAAAAGGCTATGATCCAAACCTAGGTGCACGGCCATTGAAACGGGTTATTCAGCATGAGCTCCTTGATGCGCTGGCACTCCAAATTGTGGAAGGAACTATTGCTGAAGGCGATACGGTGACCGTTGGAATTAAGAAAAATAAAATTGAGATAAATAAGAAATAAACACCTACTAAATAAACACAGCTTACAATGAGCTGTGTTTATTGTTATACTTTTGGCACAGGAGGTGAAAAATGGTTATCCTCCTGTGGGTGATCACCGTCAACGCAGTGTTGGCGGTGATCCTATGCCTGGTCGACTGGTGGCAGTGCCACCAGTCGATCTAGGCAGGGGGGCGGGGAAAAGCACGTTGCCGAGTACCCGCCCGCCCACTTCCCATTAAACAAAAAACACGACCGAATAAGCGGTCGTGTTAGATTTGTTACCATATATTATTCTTCCGGAAACAGCTTATTCCCCTCTTTGTCGTACAAATGAATTGCTAGTACCGGACACACTTCAGCGGCCATTTTGATCGTATCTTCATCGGTACTGTCAACATCAGTAGTGACGTACGCGAGATTCTGGTCATCCATTTGAAACACTTTTTCGGCTACCAATACACAAGATCTAGCTCCAATACAGGCTTGTCTGTCTACAACAATACGTCGAATCTTTCCTTCTTTGCGAACGTTTTGGGAGATATCATCCGGTAAATCGTTTGGAAGTATCACGTCGTTGTGTGGGGTGTTGTTATTTGCTGTATCTAGCATAGAACATTACAATTGTAACACTGCGGTAGGTTAAATTAACGTGCAGTCCTAACTATTTGCGCTACACTGTGTATTACTCCTCTGAAATATCAACTGTTGGTAATGGTTGCTCCAATATATCATCTTTAAATAAATCTTGATATACTCGTTCGATATCAAGTTCTTTTCCGACCATGTTGACGCCTCCTTGTTGAATATCTTGCATAATAGTATCTGGTTTAGCAGTAAAAATATACTGATCATCATTGATCTGAACATTTGGAGACTTGGCACAGTACCCCAAACAACCACACCAATCAAGATCCATTGTATCATCTTTTTCTCCTGGTTTCAAGCCAGTAGCATCTGTAATACTCTGCATGATTCTTTTACTCCCAAATACCGTGCAGGAACGCGAGGAGCAGACGCGAACTTTTTTTTGAACTTTCATAATTCTGTCTACACGTGAAATACGAAATGCGGGTGTACTGCATTTTGTACTCATAAGTATTACACCCCCATCATCTCTCGCAGATTCTCCGGTGGTTTCCAAGGCGGATCAAACGTCAGATCAATTTCTACTGCCTTAAAGCCGAGTGACCGCATGGCATCAGTGACCTCAGTATTGATAGCTGGACCATATGGGCACAGGGGGGTTGTGTATGTGAGAGTAATAATGACTTTTTCTTCACTTTCGATATTGATGTTGTAAATGAGTCCAAGTGTCCACAAATCAAGACCAATTTCCGGATCGATAATGGTTTCAAGTTCCTCAATAATTCGTTCTTTTGTGATCATATGGTTAGATTGGAAAAACCTTGTTGTAAGATTGTTTTAGCTAGTTCAGCGGTGCCGGTTTTCATGATTTTGCCTTCTTTCATAATGTGTACCATATCAGGATTCAGATAATCTAACAGTTTATGATGATGAGTGATAAGTAATACCGCGTTTCCTGCTCCATGAAATGTTGTTATTCCTTCAGCTACTATTTTTTGTGCATCAACATCAAGCCCAGAATCTGTTTCATCGAGAATAGCATATTTTGGGTTAAGGAGCAACAGTTGAAGAATCTCTAGCCGTTTCTTTTCTCCACCGGAAAATCCGACATTAATGTACCGTTTTGCAAACTCAGGATTTATTTGAAGCTCCTTCATTTTTTCTTGTAGGGTCTTATAAAATTTTACCGGATGAAGCTTCTCACCTGTTTTGCTACTGATCACTGTTCGTAAAAAATTTGAAACAGTAACACCTTGAATTTCCGGTGTGTTTTGTAACGAAAGAAATAGTCCAGCCTTGGCTCGCTTATTCACTTGTTCATGTGTGATATCAATACCATCAATCTCTATTTTACCATCTGTGACGTTATATGATGGATGTCCCATAAGACTATTGGCAAGTGTAGATTTTCCAGATCCGTTTGGGCCGAGAATTACATGAAGTTCACCGGGCTTAATGGAGAGATTGATGTTTTGAAGAATTTCTTTTTCTTCTACTGATACATGGAGATTTTTTGTTTGTAGCATATAAAATGTTGATAGATCTTCGGATTTAACGAGTGCAACTGATTAGAAGGGATCTGTTAATATCCGTTTAATTCGTCTTATTCGAAGGTCTATCAAAACAAAATAGAATAGTTTTCAAACCCAGTAATGCACATTTTGATCTCGTGTGAGAAATAGGAATTTCCAGCATGTTAATCATTTCCTCTTCAGTCAAACTCATCACCTCTTCTTTGCTTTTACCCTTTACTTCTTCTGTCAACAAAGAAACCGCTGCTTGTGAAACAGCACAGCCTTCACCTTGGTGTCCAATATCGATAATTTTACCGGACTCATCAAATTTGATCATGATTTCTATTTCGTCTCCACAGCTGGGATTGTATTCTTTATGTGAACAATCAAAATCGGCCAACTGTTTTTTGTTTAGTGGATTTTTATATAGATATAGGATCATTTCTTTGTAGATTGGGTCGGTTTGCTTCATAGATTATGCTTAATAGACCGCAGATTTAACAGATTAGACCGATTGGAACGGATCCGTTTTAATTCGTTCCATCCGTTAAATCCGCGGTCTATTTAAAAACAGCCATAACTCTCGCTAAAGACGCAAAAAGTTTATCAATATCATCTTCCGTATTGTAAATCCCAACTGAAGCACGTACTGTTCCTGGTAAACCAAGTTTCTTCATAAGTGGCATAGTGCAGTGATGCCCAGTACGGACACATACCTGGTCGCGATTCAATATTTCCGCCACATCGTGAGGATGAATGTCTTTTAGTAAAAATGAGACTACTCCAATTCTTTTTTCCTCTGAATTCAATCCAATTATCCGAGCATCAGGTATACTATTTAATTGGTTTATTAGTTTATTAGTTAATTGTGTTTCGTGATTCTGTATTTTATCAAACCCAGTAGACTGAATAAATTCAACCGCAGCACCAAGTCCAATCGCACCCGCAATATTTGGCGTACCCCCTTCAAATTTTTCCGGTACATCTGCCCAAGTTGCATCTTCATACGATACAGAACGGACCATGTCTCCGCCATAAAAAAATGGTTCAAGTGCTTCCAACCTTTCTTTTTTTCCGTATAAAACACCAATTCCGGTTGGACCATACATTTTATGTCCGGAAAATACCATAAAATCGCAGTCTAATATCTTTACATCAATCGGCATGTGCGCCATTGCCTGTGCTGCGTCGACAATTGTGATTGCACCAATTTTTTTTGCTCGAGCAATAATTTCTTCCGCCGGATTAATTGTTCCGAGCGTATTTGATACCAGAGTAAAAGATACGATTTTCGTCTTTTCATCAATCAAATTTTCAATGTCAGAAACACCCAATTCGTAACTGTTCCCTGTCCTCTGTTCCCTGTTCATTGGTATAAATCGTAGCTCCATCCCCTTCTTCTTTGCAATTTTTTGCCACGGAATTAAATTCGCATGATGTTCCATTTCAGTCAACACAATATTATCACCCGGCTGAAGAGTATTTTGTACTCCTGAGGCGAGTAGATTTAGACCATGAGTTGTTCCGGATGTGAAGACAATTTCTTTCGAACTTGCGCTGATAAACTTTCCTACTGTTTTTCTGGCTTCCTCATATTTCTGTGTTGCAGTACCACTCAAATCATATAATCCTCGATGAATATTTGCTCGGTAGTTTATATAGTAATCGTTCACTGCATCAAGAACAGTTTGTGGTGTTTGGGTACTGGAAGCTGAATCTAGATAGACTAGATTGGGGTGTTTTTGGAATATTGGAAAGCAAATCTTACATTCTTTTAGATTTAAAAGCATATGATATACTAGTCTAGCCACCCAATGACGGCTACGGGTGGAAAGGAGGTAAAAATGGAAGCCGTCTTTATCGTACTTGGAATCCTCGGTGGATTCCAAGTACTGCTCGCCCTCTTCCTGTTTTGGGGGAAAAACAGGTGAGGGTGAGCACTGCCCGCCGCCATTCGAGAGAATCACGGCGGGCTTCTACATTTTTAAGGGTTGAATAGACCTTCGGATTTAACGGATGAAACGGATATTAACTGATCCGTTCTAATTCGTCCAATCCGTTAAATCCGAAGCTCTATCAATTATTTTCTTTTTATTTTTGACAAATCCTTCACATCGCTTCGGCTACATTCAGGATGACAATGTTTAGCTAGACAGACCCCTCAATCTCCATCTCCACCAATCGATTCAGCTCGAGTGCGTATTCAAGCGGTAGTGCTTTCACAATCGGTTCGACAAATCCCCCAACGACCAATTGTGTCGCCTGTTCTTGCGACAGTCCTCTACTCATCAAATAAAACAATACTTCCTCGTCAATTTTCCCCGTCTTCGCTTCGTGAGCTGCTGTCACATCATTGGTATTTATTTCCATTCCGGGATATGTGTAGGCGCTGGACTTTCCATCAAGGAGTAAAGCATCACACGAGACCGAACAATCACTTTCAACCGCGTTTCTACTTACTTTTACTATTCCTCGAAAACTGGCAATACCTCCCCCAAACGAAATTGACCGAGAACGAGTAACTGATTTGGTTCTTGGTGCCACATGAAACGTTTTCGCTCCAATATCCTGATGCTGTCCCGGACCGGCTACTGCAATGCCGAGATTATCTGCTGAAGCTCCTTCACCACGCAAAATTGATGCCGGATACAGCATAGTAGTTCCAGAACCCATATTACCACTCACCCACTCAATTCTTCCACCGGCATCGACGAGGGCACGCTTGGTATTTAAGTTGTAGGTATTTTTGGACCAATTTTCAATAGAGTAATATCGCACTGTTGCATTTTTATGAACAAAAATTTCTACACAACCGGCATGAAGTGAATTTGTGGTATAGCGTGGTGCAGAGCAGCCCTCAATGTAAGAAACCTCCGCGTCTTCATCCGCAATAATGAGTGTATGCTCAAATTGCCCCCCACTTTCAGCATTCATTCGAAAATATGCTTGGAGCGGAAGTTCTACTTTGACACCTTTTGGTATATAAATAAATGTCCCGCCTGACCACACGGCTGCGTGAAGCATAACAAATTTATGATCATGAATTGGTACGCACTGTGTCATAAAGTACTTTTGTACCAGTTCAGGATATTCCTTTACCGCCACATCCATGTTTTCAAAAATTACTCCCTTTTTTTGAAGATCTTCTTTGATACTATGATAGACTACATCAGAATCATATTGTGCGCCGACACCAGCAAGAGCGGTTCGCTCAGCTTCAGGAATTCCCAAACGCTCAAAGGTTTTTTTGATATCATCCGGCACATCTTCCCATTTTCTGGCTTCTTCGGTATCAGGGCGAACAAAATATACAATCTCATCCAAATTGAGGTTTGCTAGGCTTGGTCCCCACGTGGGTATCGGTTTTTCTTGAAATAACGCAAGTGCCTTCAGTCGTTTTTCCAACATCCAATTCGGCTCATTTTTTTGAGATGAAATTTCTCGTACCACATCTTCTGTAAGCCCCGGAGTCGCTCTGTATCGCGATCGATCTTCGTTGGCTTGTTCGTAGAGTGTTCGGTTTACGTCAAAATGAAGTTGTGACTTTTTTTTAGGCATAACGTTGAACTTGATTGATCTGCGAATAAAACAGATAAAGCGGATTTGAACTGACGAATAACAATTATTTACATTAGATAGGTCGAAGACAACACTGACAAGACTTGTTCATTCACTCCTTCAAACAATGGCTTTACTCCACATTTCTTTTCTTTTGGGCAAGCCTTTCCTTTTTTTTGGCAATCAACAACTCCAAATGAGCCATCAATGGTTTCAATAAGTTCTTTCATATTGATGGTTGACAGTGGTCGTTTTAATATATATCCACCATTGGCACCTTTGGTAGCAGTAACCATGTTGGCATCTTTCAGTTTTTTGGCTATTTTTTGTAGAAAAAGAAAAGAAATACTGGACTTTTTGGAAAAATCTGCTATACTAAGCGGTGAATTAGCTTCTTTTTTAGCTAATTCTTGCAAAAATTGAATACCATAATCGACTTGTTTGCTGATTTTGATCATACACAGCTTGAAAAAATCATACTTGCGGAGTATGATATAGGAAATTTAGCGAATTGTCAATCATTACACTTATATAAATAATAGCAACACGGATATAACAGATGAAACGGATTAGAACTGATCCGTTTCATCTGTTATATCCGAGGTCTATTCACCCACACATAAAATTAAAAGAATAATATTTCCTCTCAGTATGTCCAACGAACGCTACACCACAACGCTCATCTCAAAAGAAAAAATTGCCAATAATACCCTAGAACTTCATTTCACTAAGCCTACTGATTTCACTTTTGAAGCCGGGCAGTTTATTCAATTTTTTGTACCCGGTGATGAACCTATTATCCGGTCATATTCACTTGCGTCCACCTCACAAGATGAGCACTTGGAATTGTGTGTAAAGTGTCTTCCGGATGGAAAAGCATCAAATTATTTTCAAAATCTAACTGTAGGAGAAACAGCTGAATTTCGTGGTCCACGGGGGCGGTTTGTTTGCACAAATGATGTACAGGCCTACTATTTTGTCGCTACCGGAGCCGGACTGGCTCCGATTATGGGAATGATACGAGAAGAACTGGAAGTAAAAAAAACCGGCAAAGAAATCCGACTACTTTTTGGAGTTCGAAATGAAGAAGATGTGTTTTGGGCAGATAGATTAGAAGTCTTAAAACAACAACATCCTCTATTTGACTATCAAATTACTCTCTCTCAACCAAAACCGGATGGAGGCTGGTCTGGACTACGCGGTCGTGTAACAGAACATATTCTTCACCATTTGGTTTCCCATAGTTTTTACCTTTGTGGCAGCGCTGCTATGGTGAAAGATGTTCGAGAGATTCTTCTAAAAAATGGAGTGGATGCAAAGGAAGTGCATTTTGAAATCTTTTAGCATTGATTATACAGATTTTAGAGGGATTACAGGATGATTACACTGATCGGTCTTAAACCTACTTATAACTAAATTCAGACAAAAAAGATTACACCTCTGTGCAATCTTTTTTAATCTGTGTAATCAATGTTTAGACATCTCTGCGTAATCCGTCTAAAATCTGTATAATCAATGCTTAGAAGGGCAAAGTCAAGTTAAAACTTTTTCCATCATTCCCCACTTCTCCTCCAGATACTCCCACCGGTTGAACCGGCATATCAAAATTAACGGCAATTGGCATAAGATCGCCGGTGAGGGTTGGATAATAAAGCATTTTATTTTTTAATCCAAACTCATACACTTCTTTGGTAACTTTTACATCTTGTTCACAGTATTTTTTAATCTCATCAATTCTCCCCTCCTCATACCATTTCATTGCTTGTAATCCATCGGCACTTTTACTTATTTGAAGTGTTGCTTTTGCTATATCATCCAGTTTGTAGCGTTTACCGGCCATTTCTTTAATGACGACCAATAAATCCAAGTGCGGAAACTTCGTCAGATCACCGGCGTAATAGCGATTGAGAATAGGCAAATCAAAGTGTTCACTGTTGTACCCAATAATTCGTTCCGCTTTTTCCATGTATGGCCAAAGACCATGTAACTCATGTTCGTCAAATGAATAGTATGCGTTGGTTTCATAGTCGTAAATAGAAACGACTGTGATTTTCATAGTGCTCAGATCTTTTATATCACCGATGGTTTCTATATCGAAAATGACTTCTTTGGACATAATTGGTTTATTAGTTTAATAGTTTATTGGTTGATTGTACGTTTCTCATTGGAGGGGCGAAATAATTCCTAGGAATCAATGAACTACATGAGTGTATCATATTTTGTAAAAACAGAAAAGTACCGCTAGATGGTACTTTTGTTCTGTAAACTTGTACTTCCGTTAGATTCCGAGGGCTTGATTGATACGAGCTTGGTCAAATCCTACGATGATGGTGCCGTTGATATCAACCACCGGAACACCCATTTGACCGGACTTTTGAACCATCTCCTCGGCTTTGGCTCGGTCGGCACCAACATTGTGGTCCTCAAACGGAATATTCTTTTCCGTTAGATAATTTTTCACCATCACACAATATGGGCAAGATGGCGTAGAGTATACAGTAACGCTCATATAAAAGGCGCTTAAGAATTACTGAGTCGATTATACTCCTCTTACTATTTCATTCAATATGTGGATAACTTTAATTCACCTTTTTAAACTTCACTGCAAAAATCGGCTCGTATTCATTGTCATACTCATCTTTTAGAGTAATTGTTTCACCATTCATAGCCTTGGTAAGAGAAATGTCATTCATCATCTCGAGATCGCTCGCTAGATCAATTTGCAAATCTTCAAGTTTTGTTAGCTCTGAACTCATGGTTTCTTTTATTACTTGTTCTACTCGTTTCTTTTTTTCACGCAATATTTTCATCTGCTCGTTGATTTCTGTATACTCTTGCGTTCCGTCAAGTGCGTCTTTCATCATTTTTTTTATATCTTTTATCTGTTTTCTAGTCGCCTGAATTTTATTAAAAATTTCTTGAATATCTTGCATACAAAAAAAACTTACTCACCGAAGTTTATACTGCCTCGTGTGATGGTGTTGTGAGTTACGCCCACCATCATAGCATATATTGAAGACATTGAAAAGGCTTATAAATTCGGCGCAGTTCCATTGGTAAGGGAATTTAATACAAAGACTACAATACTATTGGCACTAAGAATAATAATAAGACCAATGATGGTATTCAAGAGAGTTCGCTTGGCTCTTGTGGTTCGTTCTTCATTCCCAAAAGAAAATAGCCAAAGCACTCCGGACCAGAGAATCATTATTACCGTGATTATTCCTAAAAACCCGAGCAATAAATTGATAAGACTTGTTGCGATAAGCCTGGGATCGTTACTTCCGAGATTAATATTGTTTTGTATTGCTTGAAGGCCAAACAAATCCCCCACTTCGATTCCCAATTCTGAAACGGCAGGCTGCGGAGTCGAGGTTGCCGGTGTCGTTGTTTGTGTATAGACCGGATTTGTGAGAATAAATACAAATAGTATGGTAGTGAATAGAAGAAAATATTTCATACGCTATGTTATAGAGCTAGTATAACACCCTCTCCAAATTCAACAAGGTGTTATTTTAACTCTAAACAGCCTCGTGCGCGAAAAAAGTCGGTTGCAGTTGGTTTAGCCCCGGCTCGCAACGCTTCAACTCTTGAAGCACCTAATTTCTCAATAGCACATGCTTGAAGCTCAGGCGTTATGTTTGTGGGTAGTTTTTGTATATCAAATCCATATTGTTGTAATTGTTCCTCCTGTTCCGGTGAAAGATACGGATGATCAAATGTTGTAGTAGCTGTATCTGAAGATACCGGAGACACATCTGTACGTTTATCAAACATATGCAGTGGATCAGTCGTAAAAAACCAAATACCTAAAATAATGGTAGCTAATCCTATCAATGACAGTATGCTCACAAGAGTAAAGAATAATACTTTTACCATTCTTTTTCCGATTGTTTGTTCTGACATACAGTTATTAACATTGAGTTGTAAAATTATTCAGTCAACCACTGCTGAAACGCTTTAAAGGAATATTTTCTCCCTAAAAACGCTTCAATCATTTCTGAAGCATCTTTTGAACCGGCCTGTTCCAATACTGTTTTTCTGTATTGCATCGCCACTTCCACGTCAAGAAGACCGTGACGGGAATCAAATCGTGACTTCAAATCTTTGGCAATGACGAGTGACCACATGTAGGTATAATAAATCGCAGAATAACCCACCAAATGACCAAAGTTTGCTTCCGCATGTGTATCAGGAGTCATGGAGACAGGGTAATATTTTGACTGGAGCTCTTGCAGCAAGTGTCCCGGATCTAATCCTTCAGGATTCGTGCGGTACAGTTCATACGAAAAAGCAGTAAAGACTAGTTGTCTGGCAATAAAAAGACCTTTTCCTAGTTTATCAGATGCTTGGAGCGCCTGAACCAGTGATTCAGGAATTACTTCACCGGTTTCTATATGTTTAGCAAATTGTTTTAGTACATCATATTCCCATACCCACTCTTCAAAGAGTTGCGATGGTGCTTCCACAAAATCCCATTCCATACTCAGTCCGGAAAGACGATACCAGCGTTGTTTGCCGGAAAGAATGAAGTGGAGTAAATGCCCAAACTCATGAAAATACGTTTCTACTTCTCGAATATCGAGGAGTGCCGGTTCACTGCTGGTGTGTGGATTGGGAAAATTGCAGACCAACACACCTTCGGGAAGTTGCACCCCCGTTATTCCGTTCGCAATAGAAAACTGCGCGGCATGTTTGTATTTTCCTTCCCGTGGATGCATATCGAGATATATTCTGCCAATACACTGCTCATCCTCATATACATCATAAACAATAACAGATTCGTGCCAGACCGGTACGGAATCATTCTGTCTATAGGTGATACCAAACATGGTACTCGTCAGTGACAACAACCCTTCTGTTACACGCTCATATTCAAAATATTGACGTACTGTTTGTGAATCAAAGGCACATTCTGTTGCGCGTACTTTTTCAAGAAGATAGCTGATTTCCCATTCATACACTTCTGTTGCAGTAGGCTCAACCTTTTGCTTTTCTAATAAAAGTTGGTGATAATCCTTAGCACATCGTTCTTTCGCAACTTCATGTAATGTAGCAATAAATTCTTTTACTCGCACACCACTGTTAACCATTTTGTCTTCAGTAATATATTCTACCCAGGATTGATATCCCAGAAGTGTCGCATATTCATGACGCAGGTGAAGTAACTGTTGTAAAACAGGTATATTTTTTGGATAAGCTCTGTTTGAGAAAAGGAGAAGCAATTCCCTTCGTAGTGTTGCGTCATGTGCATACTTCATGACTGGAGTAAAATCCGGATAATCAGTAGTAATAATGATGTTCCCCTGTTGGTTCGGCTGGTGTCGAGCAATATAATCTTGGGGTAGCCCTTGTAACCCCTCACGATCTGGTAATTCTACTGTTTTTACATCATCACGAATATGTCGACTATATTCCTGTCCAACTTTGGTAATTTGTTCCGATAGTTTCTGTAATTTTTTTCTAAGCGACTCATCTTTATCAACTCCGGAACGGTGAAAATCGCGAATTGTTTTTTCTATCATGCGTTGGGTTTCATCATCATGCTCATCGGTGTTCACCCGAACAAAACGTTTGTATATATCTTGATTGAGAGAAAGTGAAGTAGTCAAAGAATCTATTTCTTGAGCAACATGCTCAGCCGATTCTCGTACCGACACATCAGGATGAACTTCCATCATGAGTTCCGCCAGGTTAGCGGTATTTCCAATTGCTATAGTCACTTTATTAAATACCTCAAGAAATACCGAATCATTGTTTTGGAGATTCACAAGAAGTTCTTCGTAGAGATCCTTTGAACGGTGCAACAAAGTTTTTAGTTCAATGGTATAGTCGTGGGTACAATTTTTTTTCTGGGCTGTGAATTGGCTGGTCATAGAAAGATTGTTATAAATATATCATAACATAGCGTTTTTTTTTCGTCAAAATAAACGAAAATTAGGACAGGTTATTTGACTGTTTACTTGAGAAGCGTATACTAAAAATAGGAATATAGATCTCACCAAGAAGGGAGGTGAAACGTATGGCAATGACTTTTCAACAACAACAAACCTCTGTGCGAACCGCAAACGGTCTCGATGTACTAGCCGGTATTTGGTTGATTTTTGCTCCGTTTATTTTGGGGTATTCAGCCGTTACGGCAGCAGTATGGAATGATATTATCGTTGGTATTGTGGTGGCAGTACTCGCCATTTCTCGTACCACTCGTGAAGGAATCAAAGTAGCGTGGCCAAGCTGGGTAAATGTGGTTATTGGTATTTGGCTTATTTTTGCGCCATTCATCTTAGGATACTCCTTTGTGTCAGCCGCACTATGGAACGATATCATTCTTGGTATCATCGTTGCTGCTCTGGCAACTTGGGGAGGTGTTTCAACCCCCGGTAGAGAAGAAATGTAAGACAAAAAAATATCTGCCGTCAAAGGCAGGTATTTTTGTATACATGGATGTTTGGCTAGATAGAACATGTCGGCGGTCTTGCGATTTTTTTTGCAATATACAAAATAGAAAACATAATCAAACCAATTCCAAATATAGAAAACTCTTTTCCATGAAACGGAAGTACTCCGAGTATTTGCACTGTTCCGGCAACTCCGATAAACGATGAAAGTAACACAGACCCACATGCCGAACACCCTACACCAAACAATCCACCGATAATTCCAAACAAACTCAATCCGGAAGCCACGTCAGCGGCAACTTTTCTTATTAAGTAATAAACCAAAAACGCACCGTTGATTCCAAACAACAAAGAGATGATGATAATAGAAAGCTGTGAAAATAAAGAAAAATTTGTGATGAAGCTTCCACTTGCACCAACAATCAAACGAAGCTTTGTTAAAAAAGAAAAAGTATTTTCAGCAAGAATAGCGGCAACAAAATCTTTTTGTGGAAGATATAGGGCAAACAAAAAAATAAATACACTCAATACAAGTGTTATAACGAAATACTGGGTTTTTTTTGTGTATACCAAGGAAAAGGCCTGTGGAAGATATGTCATATGAGCACATCATATCAGGAAGTAGTAATTTTTGGTAGTGTGGATGAGTCAAAACACCATTCGCCAACTCTCCCCTGTTTGAGATTGAATAAAACAGTTCCCTTTTGACTCGCAACGAAATGAATTATAGTCAAACAGTACATCTTCGGAAAAAATGATTGCTGTAAGAGTTTCCTCACCGGAAAATCGAGCTGCCGCGTCATAACATTCTTCGGTTGCTTGATTGCATAACAGTATTTGCTCAGGAAAGGATACATCATTGGTAGTTGCTTCCGGTTCAGGAGTAATAATTTGATCAGACCCTAAAGAACCGTTGTTTTGATTTCCGGGTTGTTCATCCATGGTGGTGGTCGGAACATCTTCAGGTAGGTCAGTACATGCATAGGCATACAACATGAAAAAACCAAGGATAACAATCAAAATAATAAGAAGAAAACCCTGTTTACTTTCTTTCTGTAGTTCTGTGTTGTCGGTCTTTTTTTTCGTCCAGTAAAACGTTCCACCTACCAAGACGATGACAAACAGTAAAATAATAGCTCCAATAACAACATTCATAAACAGTTTCAATATACATCTATTCACATACTCTACTTTATTGGGCCACAGACACACCGCTTCTGTCAATAATTACTCCCAGGTCTCTTTAACAAAATAGCTCTCTTTACAGAAAATATGAAGTTCGATATACTGAAAGAAATATCTTTTTTCTTATGTTGAAATTGTACAATACCCTTACCAAAACCAAAGAAGACTTTCGCCCCATAAGTGGGAAACAAGTGGGTTATTACAATTGCGGTCCCACTGTGTATCATTATGTACACCTCGGAAACCTGCGAAACTTTGTTTTCGCCGACATAGTGCATCGTATTTTGAAATACAATGAATATGACGTCAACTTTGTAATGAATATTACCGACGTTGGACACTTGACTGATGACGCTGACGCCGGTGAAGATAAAATGGAAAAAGGTTCCAAGCGCGAAGGTAAGACCGCCTGGGAGATAGCTGAGCACTACACAAAGGCTTTTTTATCTGACTTAAAAGATTTGAACATTCTTCCCCCAAACGAACTTCCGAAAGCGACTGATCATATCAGTGAACAAATTTCTCAAGTGGAAGAATTGATTCATCGCGGTCTCACCTATGAAACCAGTGATGGAATATATTTTGATACAGCCAAGATTGCAGATTACGGCAAACTGGCCATGCTTGAAAAACAAGACCTCAAGGCTGGAGCACGAGTGGAGATGGGAGAAAAAAAACACCCGAATGACTTTGCCCTCTGGAAATTTAGTAAGCCCGGCGAGCAACGACAAATGGAGTGGGAAGCATTTGGGAGAATGGGGTTTCCGGGTTGGCACATTGAATGTTCGGCTATGAGTATGAAGTATCTCGGACAACATTTTGACATTCATAGTGGCGGCATTGATCATATTCCGGTACACCATACCAATGAAATCGCCCAAGCCGAAGGAATTGTATCTGAAAAACCATGGGTATCTTATTGGTTGCACAATGAATTCTTGAATGTTGGAGCAGATAAAATGGCAAAATCCGGAGAGAACTTTATCACACTGCAAACTATAAAAGATCGCGGATTCTCTCCTCTCGCCTACCGATACTTCTTGCTTCAGGCTCATTACCGAAAACAGCTCAGTTTTTCTTGGGAAGCACTTGAGGCGGCAGAACAAGGTCTAAAGCGTCTTCGTGCTCAAGTTGATGCACTGGATACGACTGATCCGGTAGATTTTCATGTCGTCCATGAATTTGAGTCAGCGATCAATGATGATCTGAATACACCGGAAGCACTAGCGATAGTTTGGACAGCGCTCAAAGAGAAAAAAATGAATCGTGACATGATTGTGCGGTTTGATAAAGTGCTTGGGCTAAATTTGAATCTTCATGAACAAGAAGGTCCAACTGAGATTCCGCTTGAAGTTCAACAATTGATTGATCTACGTGCTACCGCTCGATCACAAAAAAATTGGGAAGAAAGTGACCGATTGCGAGACGAAATTCAAAAGCTCGGTTTTTCGGTTGAGGATGGTACGGATGGGCAGCGGGTGGTGAGGCCGTAATGAAAAAAGTAACTCATAGTTTTACCCCTGAGTACGGACATGAAAATGCTAGAATTATTATAAAAGACCACCGTTAGGTGGTCTTTTGAATATATTCAGCCAAAGGCGTGAGTTACACGGCTAGTTTCTCTATTTCTTTATTTCGAGTAATAGCCGCCCTCATAAACTCTCGAAACAACGGATGAGGTCGCATTGGTCGAGATTTAAATTCCGGATGAAACTGCGTACCAACAAAAAATGGATGGTCTTCAAGCTCAACAATTTCAACTAAATCTGATTCCGGATTTATACCCACGACTTTCAAGCCGGCAGCATCAATTGCTTCTCGATAGTCATTGTTAAATTCATAGCGGTGACGATGACGCTCGGATATCATGTCTTCATTGTATGCCTTGTACACTTTTGTTCCTTTTCGAATAATTGCGGGGTAGGCTCCAAGACGCATAGTACCACCGTATCGATTATTCTTGACGTTTTCCGCTTGATTTGGATTAATGTGAATGACCGGTTCCGGAGTTTTTGGATCCATTTCTACAGTATTGGCTTTCTTCTTCCCAAGCACATTACGGACAAATTCAATTGTTGCAAGTTGCATACCGTAACACAGGCCGAGATATGGAATCTTGTTTTCGCGAGCAAACTGAATGGCTCTTATGATTCCCTCCACCCCACGGGTACCAAATCCACCGGGAACAATCACTCCATCATATTCAGCTAATTTTTTGGTAGCAGTTAAATTTTTCTCAAACTCTTCTGAGTCAATCCAATCCAACTTCGGTTTTACATCATGATGCCATGCCCCATGCTTTACCGCTTCAATAACAGAAATGTATGAATCAGCCAGTGTAAAATTTCCCGTGCCAAAATATTTTCCAACAACAGCAATGTTGATTTCTCGTTTTCCGTTTCGTACTTTGGAAATAAATGATTCCCAATCTGACATGTTGCTTTTGCGAGGTTTGAGATTTACTGCTTTTAATAACTTGTTTCCCATATCCTGCTCCTCAAGTTTCAATGGAATTTCGTAAATTGAAGAAACATCTGGCGCGGAAATAGCATTTTCTTTTTTAATACCACACAAGTTTGCCAATTTTTCTCTTCGGACAGAATCAAGTTCAAGTCGGCCTCGAGCGACAATAAGATCCGCATGTAATCCGGTTTGATTCAATGATCGTTGTGCATGCTGGGTTGGTTTTGTTTTCATTTCACCAATATGAGCCGGCACTGGCAAATAACTTACGAGGACTACTGCTATATCGAGAGGCCGAGTCAACTTCATTTCCCGAACAGCCTCCAAAAAAAGGATATTTTCATATTCTCCGACCGTACCACCGATCTCAATAATCGTAATATCTGAATCATTCAACTCAGCCGCTCGAGTAATTCGCCGAATAATTTCCTCTGGAATATGCGGAACAACCTGAACACACTTTCCCTTGTATTTCATGGCTCGTTCCTTCTCAATAACTTCCAAATATACTCGACCAGTAGTCATGTAATTCGCAGAGGTTAGGTCTGTATCCAAAAAACGTTCGTAATTTCCCATATCTTGATCACACTCATCTTTGTCGTCCGTTACAAATACTTCTCCGTGTTCTGTTGGATTCATCGTACCGGCATCAACATTGATGTATGGATCGGCTTTGAGTGCTGTCACGGAAAACCCTTTTCTCTTTAATATTGCACCGATCGACGCACTGGTAACCCCTTTTCCTACCCCGCTCAATACTCCTCCTACCACAAAGATGAACTTTCGATTCTTCTTTTTTGACATAGTTGTACAAATAAATTACAAGTAAGAGTTAGTTACTAACTTTTGATGGAATACAGATCGGATAAATAAAACGAATCAAAACGTAATTTTGTAACAATTCTGTTACATTCAGAAAATTAGCGTCCATCTGAAATAACTGTTTATCAAAATAGTTGATACACTTTTAAAACCCCATCAGTATAGCACATCACAATAAAATAAAAAACCCTTTCAGTGGATGAAAGGGTTAATCGGAGACAATGACGGATAGTTCGGCCTCGAGTCCGTAACCGAGGTCGATGCGCACTCGGTGATCACCAATTTCTTTGATTGGATCTTCAATAATGATTTGCTTTGGGTCTACAGTAATCCCACATTTTTTTTGAATATAGCTCGATAGCTTTTGCGCCGTTATGGCTGCGTACAATCTTCCTTCATCATTGGTTTTTTCTGATACTTCAATTTCCGCACCATCAAGACGTGAGACCATTTGTTCGGTGCGTTGGCGATTTTTTTGGTTATCTCGTAGCTTCTTAGCTTCTTTTTCTTGCACAGAACGAACGGACTGCTTTGATGCTGGTTCAGCCAATTTTTTCTTAATCAAAAAATTGTGAGCATACCCATCAGCCACTTCTTTTATTTCTCCCCGTTTACCGGTTCCGGGGACGTCTTTGAGAAGAATTACTTTCATATACCATTCAGTATACCCCGAGGTTGATTTTTTGGCAATAGTTAGGTATAATAATATCCACATTTGAATATGACGTTACGGATTACGGATAATACGGAGCTACGGATGTTTGATGGAAATTGTAAGATTAAGTTCAAAAATAAATTATGTAAAATAAGCTAGTTACTTTATACTAAATACACACCCTATTTTCATACACACTTTTGATAAGCAATATCCGTAGCTCCGTATTATCCGTAATCCGTAAAACCTATGAAGAAAGAACAAACAACCCCCCAACCAAAGTCCGGCTTTGTCGTCCTCGTCGGTCGGTCAAACGTGGGCAAATCTACCCTATTGAACACACTCGTTGGCACTAAAATTGCTGCCACTAGTTTTCGTGCGCAAATGACCCGCCATATCATACACGGAGTCATGAACACTCCTCACGGGCAAGCGATTTTTGTGGATACCCCAGGGGTATTTAAAGATAGAAAAAATCCGCTTACCGCCAAACTAACAAATAAAGTTCACGAGGCACTGCAAGATATTGATGTCATTGTATATGTCGTAGATCCTACCAGAGAAATAGGTCAAGAAGAACGAGCAGTATATGGTATGATTCGTCATGTGGAAAAACCTAAAATACTCGTCATTAACAAAAGTGATTTATCTCGTAGTGAACGCGCGTTTCAAGCCGATTATGAATTTTGGGGCAACGATTTTGATGCTGTTCTTCCGGTTTCTGCGCTTCGAGCCAGTCATGTACAGCCACTGCGTGATAAAGTTATTGAACTTCTTCCTGAAGGTGAGCCACTCTACCCGGAGGATCAGCTAACGAACGTAGATCATCACTTTTGGATTTCTGAAATAATTCGAGAAAAAACCTTCTCAATTTTTGATAAGGAAGTACCCTACTCTATTTCTGTTGAGGTAGACAGTGTTGAGGAAAAACCAGATCTCTTTGTCATTTCTGCTCGGATTTTGACCAACGAAGAGCGATACAAGCGCATGATTATCGGTGCTCGCGGAAGTAAAATCAAGGAAATTGGTCAAATGGCGAGAAAAGAACTGGAACAAGCAACCAACAAGAAAGTATTTTTGGAACTTGATGTTGGTGTTGATGTGCATTGGGTGGAGAGAGTCTAAGTTGACTGGGTTTTCTGAGTTCTCTGGGTAAGCTAAGTTTTTGGAGTAAGTTAAGTTGGTTTTGTTTACTGAGTAGTCCTGATTGATGAGTGATTACCGCGGAAGTGTGGTTACTGCATTTTTTATCTATTACTTCTCAACAAATATTTTGATATGAACAAAAAAATCTTTTTGCCGGTTGTATCGGGAATTATTATTCTTGCGAGCATTACATTTTTTGTGTTTAGAAATGATAGTTCCAATGAATCTGCCCCAGAACCAACCCAGGCTGAGATATACAAATTGAAACATTCATACACATCAGACGCAATGACATTTCAATATCCTGATGGGTATGTTGTGGAACGTGAACCAGAAACAGACATACTTTTGATAACAGGAGATAATTCACGTATCGAAATTGTTTCAACTTCTGACGCACAAGACTTACCATTTGGTGTAGAAGATGGGCAGACACAAGACTATGCCGACCGAAATATCCCCAAAGATATCAAAACACTCACCGGTGCTTCCGGATCATTCGTGGTAAAACTTTTTTATCAAATGAATGATCGAAAGATGAAGGAATTACTAGATGCTGTGGTTGATACAATTGAAGTACGATAATAATAGACCACGGATTGATCGAATTGAACGGATTATAACGAATTCGTTGTAATCCGCCTCATTCGTTTGATCCCTACTAATACAATGTATGCAACTACCCAAACGAAAACCTGGAAAATACATGACTCAAAGGCAGGACCCGCTCATGACACAAGAGAAATACGATGAACTTGAACATGAACTAAAAAGTTTATACAAACGTAGACAGCCTGCCACACTGGAAGTATCTCGATTAGCAGAGCTAGGTGATTTTTCAGAAAATGTTGAATATCAACTCGCCAAAGGAAGATTGCGGGGAATCAACAGTCGTATTCTTGTTCTTGAAGAACAGTTGAAGCGAGCGGAAATTATTACTCTATCCCAAACTGATACAGTACAAGTCGGCAGTACTGTCACCATTCTTCTCGATGGAGAAGAAAAAACATTCACAATTCTTGGCTCCTCAGAAACAAATCCGTCTCAAGGAATAATCTCTCATACCTCGCCTATTGGTGCGGCACTACTAGGGAAAAAAGCGCATGATACCGGTAGTATTGTCATTCGCGATAGTGAAAAAAAATTTAGTATACTTTCGATACGCGCATAACAATAGTTTTTGTCTTTAATTGATACTTCACAGGTATCTTTTTTTATTGTAACCCTGCAATAATAAGTATAGATGAGAAGGTTTCTTTAAATTCACATTTCTTTCATGTCTTATTTGCCTTCTTGGGACAGAGTAACAGGCTGTAATAGGCTAAAAGCAAAAATTAACAAGTATATTGAAAAAAATACACATAGAGTAAAAAATTTGACAATTGCTACATAAATATGGACAATAGAAATAGCAGCATCCAAACCGGGATAGCTCATCTGTATTCTTTTTTATTACAAAATCTATGAGAACACGGCTTTTCTTCTTTCGCATAACCGCTATAACTGTAGCCGGTCTTATGCTAATTATCCCTTTTCAATATATACAAGCAGCCGCATATCTTACCTTAAGCTCTTTTAGCGGCCCAGCCACGGAGGTTGAAGTACAAGGAGGTGGTTGGATACCGGGAGAGACGATAACACTGTATTTGTTTACTCCGGAAAGTGGTGAAGTTGCGACCGTAACTGCCGGAGAGGATAGCTTTTTCAATGTTCAAATTAATATTCCGGATAATACACCACAGGGCCCATTACCCATCTTTGCCAAAGGGTCTGAAACACAAGAGCTGCAAAGCAATAGCTATTACATAGTTCCGTTCACACCAACAATCACAGTATCCGGAAATAACACTCCCGGCAGCCTACTTTCAATTGACGGAAACGGTTTTGCCCCAGACGAAACAATTTCGTTTACTATCCAAGGCAAAGAAATAGGAATTACCACCGCCAACGCAGACGGTTCATTTCAAGACGCGTCGGCTACTGTTCCCACAATTGCATTTGGTACATATGAGCTCACCGCTACCGGGCAATCCTCTGCCGCAACAACCATTGACTATTTTTACGTTGGTGGTTTTTTCCCGAGTATTTCTCCGTCCACGTATTATGTGCTTCCTACTCAATCACTCAGTTTTTCCGGCAGTGGATTTGCGACCCATGAAGAAATACAGGTCTACAAAGGAGACGATGGCTCTCCACTCGCCTCTATTCAGGCTGATGCAAATGGATCGTTTACAGATGCCGGTACGATACCTATTCCGCTCAGCCTGACCGGATCGCAAACGTTTACGTTACGAGGAAATACGAGTAATGCCGAGGCTTCGGTAGACATTACAATTGGTACCTTTACTCCAAATGTTACTCCTTCTACCCACTATCTTCTTCCGGAAGAAACGCTCATGTTTTCCGGTGGAGGGTATGCAATCCACGAAACAATTGACGTGTACGAAACCAGTAACCCCACCGAACCTATTGCAACGTTCAGCTCAGATTCAGACGGTAATTTTTTTGATGCCGGCGCAATTGTCATTCCATATGATTGGCTAAACAGCATTCGCACATTTACCCTCATTGGACAAACGAGTGGTGGTCAAGCTGAGGTTGCGCTCACGATTGGTTCGTTCAATTCTCTCGTTGAACCATCAAGCTATCACAACATTGCTGGACATACCATTTCTTTTTCCGGTAGCGGGTTTGGGAATAGTGAAACGATTGTGGTAACAGAAGGAAACAATTCTACACCTCTCGCTTCATTTACTTCAGACAGTACCGGCACATTTCTCACTGCCGGAACATTTACCATTCCTTTTACCTGGTCAAACAGTAGTCGCACGATAGTTCTTTCCGGAACAAATAGTAAAACCGAAGCAACTGTACTCATTACCATTGCTCCATTTACACCCCAGGTTTCACCAAATAACTATTATATTCTTCCCGGAACAGACGTTTCATTTACCGGAACTGGATTTGGAACGGATGAAGAGGTGCAAGTTATGGACGATGTAACAGGAGAGTTATTAACTACTATAACAACTGATGTTGATGGTGCATTTACCGAAGCTGGGGCAATAACTATTCCCTACACCTGGCAAGAAACACGTCTAGTGCGGTTTGAAGGTCAGGAGAGCCAAGCAAAAGCAACTGTATCACTAAGTATTGGCACCTTTTACCCCACTCTCTCCCCTTCTTCTTATTACATTCTTCCAGCAGAACCATTTACGGTAAGTGGTAGCGGATTTGCTCCAGAGGACATTGTTGAAATTCGTATGAATGATCGAGCACCGATAGAAGTTGAAACCGATGAGGAAGGCGTGCTTATCGAGAATGCGCCGTTTGTCGCTCCCCTTTCCGGATCACGTATTACAATTCATGCAACAGGAATGAAGAGTGGATTAGAAAGTAAACTAGAAATTTCTCTCGGCAGCTTGTATCCGATGGTTACGCCACAGACATGGTATCTTCCAGCCGGAAGCCCCCTCACTTTTTCCGGAGATGGATTTGCTCCCGGTGAAAACATTATCATGAGGAATGATGGAAACATGTTAGAAACAACACAGGCAGATATTGACGGACATTTTGAGAACCTAACCGTTACAACCGGCTTCGAATCTGATGGCTCAGAAACGTATGTCTTTATCGGGCAAGAAAGTGGTGGTACATCTGAAGTTACGGTTACTATTGCCGCACTTACTCCATATATTGAACTAGATTCATACTATGCTCTCCCCGGAACACCAGTACATGTTTCAGGAGTTGGGTTTGCTCCAAATGAGCCGGTAACAATTGAAGTTGGTGAAACGTCAATCAATGCCTATGCAGAACATGACGGAACCGTCTCTCCTACCCCGGTAGTCATTCCACTTGGTCTATCAAACTCAACCGTACCGGTAAAGATAACCGGAGGCATGAGTAACGCGACCGGCATCACGACTCTTACGCTTGCACCATTTACTCCACAAGTTACCCCAAGTACCTGGTATACCGCTCCAGGAAGCCAGATCTCCTTCTCAGGTACCGGATTTAGCGGCGAAGAACCTGTTTCCATTTCTCTAAATGATGAAATACTTGCTGAAACAGTTTCAAGTACAGCCGGAGAAATTGATACTGAGCCTATTACTATCCCGGTTACGACTACCGGTGGAGCTACGTTTATCATTTCAGGAACAAACAGTGGCGCGTTTTCAGAGGTAACAATCACTCTATCCGGTTTTACTCCTGAAGTAACTCCAAACACATGGTATACTCCAGCCGGATCATATGTTACATTTGAAGGTAGCGGTTTTGCAGCCAGTGAAGAGATCCGTGTTACACTAAACGACACACCTCTTTCTACCCTTTCTACCAATGAATTTGGTACCTTTGCAGATACCAAATTACAGATTCCGTATGGAGCGACAGAAGTAATTTTTACTTTTTCCGGACAACTCAGTGCTACTATTGTTTCCGTACCAATCACAGTAGCCCCTCTTACTTCCGGAATTGAACTATCACACTACTATGGCTTTGGTGGAGAAGCGCTTACTGTTAGCGGTATGGGTTTTGGAGCTGGTGAAGATGTTATAGTGACGTTTGACGGACTTCTACTTGGTACAACTACTGCCGATGAATCTGGCAACCTTATCTTCAACACCACTGTCCCCGGTTTTCTGTCCGGTGAACGAACCGTGTCTGCTACCGGAGCCTCTACCGGTAGCACAGCTACAGCAAACTTTATCCACGGAGAAGTATATCTCGGGGCAGAACTTGGCTCATACGCCGGGGCACCTGGTACTGCTATACAATTTATCGGTAGCGGCTATCTGCCAAACGAACCAATTCAAATTCGAACCGATCGAACCGGCGAGGAGGTGGTTCATTCGTTCAATGCTAATACAAGTGGAAGTTTCTCAAATGATACCTATATCATCCCAACTGACGTTACCGAAGGACCTCTGACGTTGATGATTACCGGAGAATATAGTGTGAAGCCGGTGGAGATTGTGTATTATGTGACGGGAGGGTGATGATACATGTTAAACATAAAAACCGCTTTCATTATTGAGAGCGGTTTTTATACATATGTTTCAAATTCCTGTAACCTCGTTTCATCATAGAAATCTTTTTTTTCTCATACCCATATTCAATCAAGTTTATATTGTGATATATCCACCATCGGTAACTTCGTTGTTTTATATCGATGTCTACTCGTTTATAAAATTGTAACACCAAATCTATAAAATCTTCACCATACTCCCAGAGGCGACTCATATCAACTGCCGGATCCGCAATCTGTACATCACCAAAGTCAATAACACAATTATCTTCTTTTTTGCTGGGTCAAATAAGATATGATCGCTGGTAAAATCTTGATGAACAACAGCTTGGTAAGTTGTTTCGCTGAGCGGGTACTTTCGGAACAAGCGTTGCACAATACCAAAATCATAGCTCAGTGTTTTGAAAACAGTCCTTGCTCGTTTCAGATAGAAAGAGCGTGCGTCACGTTCAGACCATGCATCAGTTACTCCATGCTTCTTGGCTTTGTTCGCAGAAAAGCTATGCAATGCAGAAAGAAACGTGGCAATTTTTTTTGCAGCTGCGGTTTTTTGTCTTGCAGTCAGTGTCAAGGCCAATTTTTTTGTAAATGGTACACCTGGCACATATTTATACATGCCAAAAGAAATATCCGGGGCAATATAGATTAATTTTGGAATTGACAGACTAACAATAGGTTGAAACAAGGGTAGTATATTAATTTCAGTTACAAATTTTTCACGACATCCAGGCTTGTTTTTTGGAAACGTAAAAACATTTTTTTTACCGACAATAACCACATCATCGTCACTACCAGTTGTTATGTACTCAAAACTTCTATTTACCATCCCTGGATATACAGCAAGTATTTTTTGTTTGCATTCTCTTTTATTCATACAGAAATAAATACTGGTTTAAGTAGCAAGTACAGTATAACAAAAACATACTCTTTTGAGTATGTTTTTGTCTTTACCATACCAGTGTGTATGGAAGAGTGTTTGCTCGAATATAGGAACAAGTTCCAAAATCTTTTGATTGTAAATCCACCTACCTTAAATTTATCAAGTGCAAAAATTTGCCTATAACAACAAGATTTGATATATTTTATCCATATCAAAATCTATAATTCATAAAATAACCATATGCCATATTCCGAATCAAAGAGATTTGGAGGAGATTCCAGAGATAGAAGAAGTGAACAACTTGTGGATGCACACGATCTATTAAGACATTCTATTCTGGAAACCCCCCCCAGTTTTGAAAATTTGCCCAGCTCTGTTCTCATTGATAGACCATTAGATTTCATGGATGAGGCCTACGACGACATTGCAGAATACGGGCCGACAAGCGATTTTTCTCGAATTGCTGATGAGTTACGTTACCTGCATGATTCATATGATACTGAATTTAGTTGTTCGGTAGTGGCCGATCATGAGGGAAACCTCAAACTTGGACCACTGATACAAGGAGAGAAATATAGCGCTCCGATTTCTGCACCGTTGAAACGAACTGAAATAACTACGCCCTCCGGACTCATTGTTTACCGAGACGAAGTAATTTCTGCGGTACTACATAGCCACAACGCTGAATATTCTTTTTCCTTGGCGGATATATATAATCATTTTTCAAATGGGAGAAATTCAATAAAGCAAATATATGTAGTTAGAGGAAATGGAAATATAGATATGGCACAAATAAGCAGTGATGCGCATCTTATTGATGTAAATACTTTTAGAAGATTAGCAGATTTGTGGAGTACATATTTAGATCCACAAGGAATGCCACGATTTGATAGAAATGCAGATGAGTATAACGAGTTTGTACAAAGAATTTTTAATGAGACTCTCAAAATAGGATTTTACACAAATCAAGGAAATGACCGATGGGAAGTGCTGAGAAAAGTCACATAAATTAACCAAAACAATGATTTTTCAAAATAAGAGTAATGATACTCTTATTTTGTTTATTATGTACACGTAGTCCGAACCCCACCGACACTAGTCACCGAGATAAATTAAGTATGTCTTATTTGAAGCAAAAAATAGTTAGTGCTTTTTTTCTCACTTCCGAACTTCTCAAAAATGGCTCCATATACAAGAAAACAGGCTCGTTAGAACCTGCTCACCCTTTTTTGCTCGGAAGGTGGGATTCGAACCCACGACCAATTGGTTACACGTAATATCTCCTGTTTCCAGCGACAACCGAAACGGTTTATCGTCCCGACAATATAGTCAGGAAAGCGTGGACTATATCTTCACCCTCGCCAAATTTCGATTGCTCGAAAGCGATGGGGTGCAAGGCGCTTCGACTGATACATGTACCAGCCTACTCCCATTACAGGATAGTCTCTGAACCTTCCCTACTGATCTCCGTAGAGATATAGGGCTTGGCTGCTGATTACCCTCAGCATAACCTGATAGGGTTTCCAGCAATTCACCTTGTTCTTCATCCCGATATTCCTATCGAGAGCTGCTAGTCGTATGCGTAATAAAACACGCATTCCGTGATATACAGCCAACTGCTCTACCACTGAGCTACTTCCGAATATGTTGTAATTCTCATCCGTATATAGCTCTTGAGGATATACTCCCGACCACTGTCGGGACTACCACTGAGCTACTTCCGAATATGTTGTAATTCTCATCCGTATATAGCTCTTGAGGATATACTCCCGACCACTGTCGGGACTACCACTGAGCTACTTCCGAATGTTTTTGAGTTTTCTAAGAGTTCTAAGTTGACTGAGCCTACTCAGATAACTTAGCGCACTAAAAACTTCGACATTAGTTTACTATATTTACAGGCCATTGTCAATCTGAAAAAAGATGAGCAAATAGCCTCGTTCGGGGACAGGGATTCGAACCCCGATAGCCAGGACCAAAACCTGGAGTCCTACCATTAGACGATCCCCGAGTCTGAGTTTTCTGAGTGACCTGAGTAAACTAGGTCTTCTGAGTTCACTAAGAACTTTATGTTCTCTTAGTTTTTCATATTTGTTGACTTCTATCAAAATCAACAAATGTAAAAACTAGGAAAGTGACTGTATTAATTTTTGTAAGCCCGACCCAATAAGTTTGCTTTGACCTGTAAAATGTTGATACTGCTCTTCGTTAATCAAGGATAATCCTTTTAAAAACTCTAGATTAAACACCACTTCATCATTCGATCCCAACGAAGTTCGTAAAAAGTTTACAATATCAGCATTTGATTTATTCCTTCCATATCCTTCAGCAATATTGGAAGGGACTGATCTAGCTGCTCTTCTCAGGTCATCTGCAATATCATATCGTAGGTATTGAGGCAACTGTTGAGAGAAACGATATATCTCTAGGGCATTTTTGAATGAACACTGATAAACAAACAAATTCTTAAAATTGGCCGTACCCCCCATACTTTTTTTACCTAAAATTAAGAATATTTCAACTCAGTTACTCAGAAACTCAGCCTCCTCAGAAGACTTAGTCATACTCTTAAATGTCTTCTCATTGCCAACCAACTAGTGGTACTAGTCAAAAGAAGAACACCCACAAACTGAATTCCAAGCAGCATCAGTATATGCGAATTGTAGTAATTTGTCAAGATATTGCTTGAACCAAAAATAACGCTTGTATAGGGATCAAGAAAACCTACAGAGTAGTAGACAATTGCAGTTGCGATTCCCACACTCACTAGATTGAAAATAAAGGCACTAATAACATATGGGGAACGAATAAACCAATTTGTCGCGCCTACCAACTTTTTAATGTTAATTTCTACTCTTTGGGTAAAAATAGACACCCGAATCGTGTTGAAAATAATGAGAAAAGCAATAAAAGCAAAAAATGCACTGAGAGCAATGGTAAATCTCTCCACCTGTTTTGTAATAATATCAATACGAGAAATAGCAGTCTTACTGTCTTCAAATGGCTTATCCACAATGATATTTTTGTACTCAGGGACCGTCAGTGACGCAATGATTTTTTCATAATCAATTGGGTCTTTGGTTTTTACAATAATCGTTGCCCCAAGTGGGTTCTCATCAAGTTCAGCAAGTGCATCAAGAACATCCTTATTTCCTTCATAATTTGCTTGAAATTCCGACAGTACTTCATCTCTACTTTTGACTGTCAACTCCACCACTTCGGGAAATGTTTCCAAATATTTTCGTACTTCCTCCACCTGCTCATCGGTCGTTTCTTCTCTAAAGTAGATACTAATATCAAGCTGATCCTTGATAGACGATGTTGCTTCAGTAGTCAAGGTTCGTATTATAAGAAGAGTATTCATGGATAAAAGCATCAATACCAAAATAAATACCGTCATGAGGGATAAACTCAGGTTTCTTCCCATGTCTTGAAAAGCAAATTTTATAGCTCGAAAGAAAGTGATCATAGCTGTTTCTGATTCTGAGTTATCTGAGTTTTCTGAGTTGACTTAGTTGACTAAGCCACTTAGCAGACGTAGTATACTTAGTCACAGTCGGTACGACCCTTTTTCTTCATCGGACACAATATGACCATCATGAATGGTAACCACCCGCTTTTGAAGCTGGTTCACGATATCTCGATTGTGTGTCACGAGAAGAATGGTTGTTCCAAACTCATTAATTTTTTTAAGTATTTCAATAATTTCATGTGAATTGATTGTATCGAGATTTCCGGTTGGCTCATCTGCCACTAAAATTTTTGGACGATGAACAAGTGACCGAGCAATAACCACTCGTTGCTGTTCTCCTCCGGAAATTTGATCAGGGTAACGGTCTGCTTTATGCTTCAAGCCTACAATGTCGAGTACTCGCGGAACAACCTCTCGAATACGTTTTGGTCGCTCCCCTGCTACCTGAAGCGCAAACGCTACATTTTCCGCAACAGTCTTTTTTTGTAGTAGTTTAAAATCTTGGAAAATTACTCCGATTTGACGACGTAAAAACGGCACATCGCGATGTGGAATATGAGTCACATCCCAACTACCAATAATAATTTGACCTGAAGTTGGACGCTCTTCGGCTATTAGGAGCTTTACCAAAGTAGTTTTCCCTGTTCCACTTTGCCCCACCACAGACACAAACTCACCCGCATCAATATGCAGATGCACATCACGAAGCCCTACACTATCTTTGGTATAATATTTTGAGACGTTATTGAGAGTAATCATTGTGAGATCATAAATCTAAAATCATAAATCTAAAATCAACAACACAACTTTGGATTTATGATTTATGATTTTTGATTTACAAAACAAAGTATACCACATTTCCCTTTTTTCTCCTAGAACAAAAACACGTTTAGAAAGTCTAAACGTGTGAATAACTTCTTTGAGTCGAGAATATAGATTTCCACCCGAGGCGAATTCGTATTTTCAAAGAACCCACGACCTGCACGTTATCCCGATTGAGCCACCTCGGAGGATCTCCGCCCGAGGCGGATCCGCCTTGGGCGGAGAACTCCACATTTTTTTTATTGAGCCGAGAATGGGGATTGAACCCACGACCTGCACGTTACGAATGTGCCGCTCTACCAACTGAGCTATCTCGGCGTAGCAAATTGACTACTGAATATTGCTTTTTCTTTTATATACCGATAACAAAAAGCAAAAAAAGTATATATAAAAACAGTCAAAAGGTCAAGATAAGCAAAGACCACATCCCCTCTTGCAAAAAATTGAAATTACATTACAATATTAGCAGTAAACACTGTTCTATGCATCTTCCACCATACAAAACTGCTATCATGGGTATTCTCAACATCACCCCGGACTCATTTTCCGATGGCGGTATTTATTATCATAATACTGAATTGGCGCTACGCCACACCGAAGTAATGATTGCGGACGGGGCAGACATTATTGATCTCGGTGGACAAAGTAGTCGTCCGGGAGCTGATATTATCCCGCCAGAAGAAGAAATTGATCGAATTCTCCCTATTCTACAAGAACTAAAAGATGAAATTCGTGTTCCGATATCAGTAGACACCTTTAAACCAGCTGTCGCAAAAGTGGCGCTAGAAAACGGCGCTAGTATTATCAATGATATCACCGGACTTACTGACCCAAAAATGCGATATATTGTAGCTGAACACAAGGCAACCGCTATTATCATGCACATGAAGGGTGATCCGAAAACCATGCAGGAGTGTCCTACATATGACGATGTAGTAGCCGAAATCAAAGAATTTTTCCTTCGTCAAATCGATGCCGCAACGGCTGACGGAATTTCAGACATTATTCTTGATCCAGGAATAGGGTTTGGGAAAACCGTTCAGCACAATCTTGAACTATTACGACGGTTGTCTGAATTTACCGATCTTGGATTTCCACTGCTTGTCGGCGCTTCAAGAAAATCATTTATCGGACATATTACTGGTCTACCTGTTACTAATCGACTGGAAGGAACACTCGCTGCCAATGTCGTTGCCAGTCTAAATGGTACCTCAATTGTTCGTGTACATGATGTAAGACAAACAGCTCGCGCACTCCAAATTTCAGATGCTATTCACTATTCCCAATCAGAATAACCTTTAATTTGTATGGCTACAGTATATTTAGGACTTGGTAGTAATGTAGGAAAGCCAGAATCGCAAATTCGTGACGCAGTACGACGCCTTGGTGAACTTGGAACCATTGTAACCGTATCTCCACTCTACAAAACTGAACCGATTGGATACACAAATCAACCATGGATTCTCAACTGCGTCGTAAAACTTGATACCACTCTCTATCCAGATGAACTCTTGGAAGCCACTCAAGCAATTGAGCTTGATATGAAACGTATACGACTCATAAAAAATGGTCCGCGAACCATTGATATCGACGTTCTTTTGTACGATGATCTAGTGCTTGATACCGAGCATCTCACCATCCCCCACCCTCGCATGCACGAAAGACTCTTTGTCATGACACCACTCAAAGACATTGAACCAGACATCCTTCATCCGATTCTCAACCAACGAGTGATTGATATAGAAAAAAGTTTACCGAGAGATAAGGGAATTATGTTACACACAGCAGAATAATAATTTACCCTACCACTTCATACAAAAAAGAGAGAGTACAATTTCGCACTCTCTTTTTTAGTATCGGTCGGTAGAGCGGGATACCAGAATCGAACTGGCGCATCCAGCTTGGGAAGCTGGCGTACTGCCACTGTACGAATCCCGCTCAGCCAACCGATATGATTGGCTGTACCGATACGTGACTATGAGTTTTCTTCAACCGGAGCAGTTTCTTCCGGAGCCACCTCAACTACTGGTTCATCAGAAACAGATGGTTGATTCATAAGCTCCTCAAATGGATTGTGGACACCCTTGTCAATTTTAATATTTGAACTCTTTACTCGATCAATTAAATACTGTTGGAAGTTTAACCCACGTTGCACTTCTTCGGTTTTGATAATATGGTAACCAAACTGAGTTTTTACCAGTTCCTGACTAAGCTCCCCTGCGTCAAGAGCAAACGCGGCTAATTCAAATTCCGGTACCATTGCCCCTCGGCCAAAGAATCCTAGATCACCGCCGGTGTCTTTGGTACCATCGCTCCCGTGTTTTTTGGCCATTTCTGCAAAGTCTGCGCCGTCTTTGATTTGTTGCAATACAGACTCAGCTTGTTTTTTTACCGCAGCTTCTTTTTCCGGATCATCTACTTTGAACAAAATGTGTCGGGCACGTACTTGTTGCACACCACCATATTTTTCAAATTCCGGATTGGTGCTCGACGCAAATGCTTCAGAGACCTTCCCTTCCAGTACAGCCGGTTTCACGACATTATTCATGAAATCTTCCAAGGTCCAACCATATCGTTCCTGAAGCTCTTTGGCTGCCGCCTCTTCTGTTTCAAATTGTGACAAAAAGTCTTGACGGGCTTTCTCAATATCTTCTTTTGAGGTACTTACTCCGAGATCCTCGGCCATTTGCTTCATGAGTTCATTGATCAGTAGGCGACTGAGTACCTGATCAGAAAGTTCTTCATCGGAAAAATTGAACCCGGCTTCTGGAGTGTTTTCCACAAATTTTTTCAAGGTTGCCAAATCACTTACGTATTTGGCATAAGATACGGAACTCCCATTGATTGAAGCAACCGATCCTTTAAACGTGTTTCCCAAATTAGTAAAAAATCCTGCCACCTTACTATCTGACCCTGGTTCAGTCCCTCGAAACACAGTAGTAAATAGGACTGCACCACAGATTACTACCCCGGCAGCAATACCTACACCAAAAAGAATCCACGGGGATCGCTGTGTTCTTACTGTAGGTGATTCCTGTGAGGTTACTGGTTGCTCATGAGTAGTTTCTTCGTGAACAGGCTGTTGTTCGTGTTCATGTTGTTCCATAAAAGAGATATTAGTTTATTTGATAAATGAGTTTATTGTTTATGAATTTATTGGTTAATTAGAATAGTGAGGTTAATTGAATTAATTGTTGTTTGTAATATCTAGCATGTAATGAATTTCCCCGCAGCATGTGTCCGCCTTGGGTGGGGACTGTCGGCGGATTCAAATGTACCGTTTATTCTTCAGAACCTTTTTTCTTCACAAAATAGTACCACCATTTTAGCGGATTCGCGACATCTGTCAAGGTGTCTTCTTCAGGTGATACCACAGCTTCTCCCATTTCGATGGACGGTGTGTGAATAATAGCGACTTGCTCACCAGGTTTTTTCATATTGAGTTCTGTTCTCGCTTTTTCTTCCACAAAAGAATTACTTGTTACATACTGCAAAATATTGAGCGATTCCAGCTTTTTTTGTTCCAAACTTCGCACTTCTTCTTCAAGCTGTCGAATTTCTTTCCGAATCTCATAATCTTGATAATATACTCGAGCGTAATTAAAAGAAATAAGAATAGCGATTCCTAGTAGTATAAGTAAAAACAGACGTGAACGAAAAAACCGTCTGGCTGATTGTGAGTGCTCTAGTTGGTTCATGAAAAGAAGTATATCATACTTCTGGTAAATCGGCGAGTACTTCTCGTACTACTGTTCTATCATCCCAAGGAATCATTTTTCCACCCGCAACGCACATTTTTTGTTCGCTTCCTTTTCCAGTTAATAACACCAAATCCCCAGATCGTGCCAACTGTAGAGCTGTTCTCACCGCCTCTTTTCTATCTAAGACTACAAATAAACCTTCTCCATCTTTCTTTCCTTCTTTTCTGACTGCTGAAGCTACATCATTCATAATACTTACCGGATCATCATCATATGGGTCCTCATCAGTAACGATACAAACATCAGCTCTTTGAGCAACAAATGACCCAACCGTAAATCTCCGCTCAACATCTCTTCCACCTCCGGTAGAACCAAATATATGGATAATACGTTTGGGCTGTAACAAGTCAACTACATGATACAATGCCGCAATCGCTTTTGGTTCAAAGGCATAATCAACAATGACTTGGAATCCTCGTTTTTCCGCCTCACGAATAAATTCACAACGCCCGGGAACATTTTGAAACAAAGAAACAACCTTGGTTATGACATTCCACGAAATCCCAAGCGTTTTAGCAACTGTCACAGCCGCCAAAATATTCATCACGTTATGCTCACCAAACATGGGCGCGTTCATAGTATGTCCATCAATAGCAAAATGCAATCCTGTTTTATCAACTGAAATGTTTGAGACGGTAGTTGTATTGTTGTTTTGTTGTATCGCTATACTGTTGTATTGTTTTTCTCTACCAAAGATGTATGTATTATCAAAGGAACATTGTAAAAATTCTCTCGCATATTCACTCTCACCGTTTACAATTGCGGTCTTTGGCACAACTTTGTTTTCAATTTGTTTTATCGGTTTTATATGTTTTATCTGTTTTTTATGTTTTGCATTCCCGGTATATTCAAACAAATCCACTTTTGCTTGTTTATAATTGTCAAATCCTCCATGTGATTCTATATGTTCCGGATATAAGTTTGTCAAAAGCATCATGTCGTAATTGATAACCCGATGCCGATGCTGAACCCGCCCCTCAGAAGTTGTCTCGACAATTGCAATGTCACACTGCTTATCAACCATCTCGCGTAAATATTTCTGAATGGCTGTTTTTCCAAGCATGGTCATTTTTTGATCATTGAGTTTGTTTTCTCCGGCAATATAAAAATCAATTGTAGAAAGTGAACCAACGGTGTATCCGGCCGCCTCAAGTAATTGTCGTAACAAAAAAACCGTCGTTGATTTTCCACTCGTGCCGGTAATTCCAATCACAAAAAGCTCCTCCGACGGATGTCGATATTTCACTGCCCCATACCAGGCAAAAAAAAGATGGCGAAGGTTGAGGATTTTTTTGGGAATGAGTTTTTTGAGGGTTTGTTTAATAAACATAGTTCAACATTCTGCCCACTTTTCTTGTCCGCCTTGGGTGGAAGGCGGGGGCAAGTACCCTTTAGAGCACAAACTGCATTCGTTTTTTTTGAGTCTTTTAACCTAAAGGTCAACCAAACCTCGTCTAAAGCCGAGTAGAACAAAGATATTTTACCCTACATTGAAGACCTTGACAACTCTCTCTCTATGCTATTATTTCCAGTTCGCCTTGCTGACACAAGTTATCCCGTGGTTGGGACGACTTGGTTGTCGACTGGAGGCGAAAAGGTGAGAATGTGGCAAATCTTCTATTTTATGTGGGGCTTGGGGTCCTTTCCATCGGTATTGAGGACTGTATGGAAGGGAAAGATCCTCTTTTCTTCTTTATGGGGATTTTCCTCATGATCACTTCCACAGCATTCGAAAAGGACTGACACACCCCCTCCCGGCGCTTCCTAGCACCACCGTCAGTCCTCCAATCCCCTCTGTTTCTAATTTTAGGAAATAGAGGGTTTTGGCTAATTGTCTAAGTCACAGCACATGTATCGAGACATAATGATTGACAATCTTCTTAAATAATGATATAGTTTATCTAGAACAAGAACCCGGGACAAATCCGCCGTATGGGGAGAGTTTGGAAGACTTCCAAACTACCGGGCAATCTGACCGTCCATAATGGACGGTTTTTTGTTGTTACGAGTGATTAAACTTATCAGATCATTTGTTTTGCTCGTTGGTTTCTCCATATGTGATCGATATAACCCGGCAAGAGCATCTGCTAATCGTAACCCTGGAGTACCCCCATCATTTGCCATAACTACTTTTTTCACAGAAATGTTATGTTTACGTAGTACATTTTTTATGCGCCGAGAATACGTTCTCGATTTTTTACCATCAATAATGATTTTCCTTATTCTATCATGCTGAATAACAGAATGTAGAACATGCTCAAAAGCAGAATGAAATGCGATAGGGTTTTGAAAATATATAATATTGAAAAGAAACGGTAGTGGTATTATATGACGAATAAAACTTTCTCGTACCACCCATCCTCGTTTGGAACCAAAATCGGACCAACGAAACTTTCTAATTCCAAGTAAATTTTCAACTTTTATCAGTGCTTTTTCTACTTCTTTTACTCCATCAGTTTGTACATAAACAAAACAAACAACACTATAACCGGAAAATTTATGAATTCCTGATTCATCAATATATACTTCCATACCTTCCATTGATTATTTTTCATTGCGCAACGAAACCTCATACACCACAATCTCAAGCTTATGCACCGCCTGCTTTGCTTGATCAAACTTATTCCGCAAGTAACTGGTCAGATTAAACTCAATCAACGCGCCGATTATTTCTTCTCCCATTTCCGCACACTGTCTTACCATCGCAAAGTTCTTTTCACTGGCGGATTTTATCGCATATCGATACAATTCTCCCGGCACATCACAAAGCCCTCCGAGATACACCTCTGTATCAATAGGTAGTCCTGGAACTTTATCCACTTTACCTTTGGTCAAAAACTGATGAAAAAGTATTGCTTCCACATATTCCTCTACTCCGGCACGGTAGGAGCCCTCGTTCAGCATACGGGCATCTTTTTTGATTTCTTTATACAGCTTGATAAATGTGTCACCGGCCAATTTCAATCGTTCATCGGCTTCCTTCATATCGCCTCGGTGCATAGCAAAAATCGCTCGTTTGGCATGATGTTGCGCGTCACCTGATTTATTGATAATGTCTCTGCGCTTGGTGTGATACTCATGAAGATTATTTTTGAGCGTGTTGAGATAGGTGGTGTTGATATGTTGCATAGTATAAGATAATGAGATAAATTGTTAATTCGTTTAATGGCTATCAAGAGATATACATTCTAAGAGGAGGATTGAACATATGATTTGTGTTTTCTAGTAACATACTTTACTATTTCTATTAATACAAGATTAAGAAACGAAAAACCTATAACAACGATCCAGTCGATAATATCCAATGGAACTGTCTGAAGAACATATTGCACCGGCGGAACATAAATTCCAATCAACATCATTGCCGCACCAAACAAGACAGCGGCAGTGACATACCAATTGTTCCACAAAGAAACACTCCAAACCGGTTCATGTTGTGCTCGAATGGAATACAAATAAAACAACGAACCTATACCGAGACCGGCAAACATCATAGTTCGCGCCAAAGCAATTGTCTCATTATTTCTCAGATAGAATACAAAGACGACAAAGAGTAAGATATTTGTTACGAGTGATACTGTTACAATCAACGTCTTCATAATCGGATCAAACAAAGAACGTTGTTTTTTTCGAGGTGGTTCTCGCATGAGACCGGGGTTTCCCGGATCAAAGGCAAACGCAATTGCCGGAAACGTTTCTTTGACAATATTAATCCACAAAATTTGAGCCGGTAGAAGAGCAAGTGGCATGCCAGCAATAATACTCGTAACAATCAAAAGTACTTCCGCCAAAGAACCGACCAAAAGATATAATACCACTTTTTTGACATTTTGGTAGATACGACGACCTTCTTCAACCGCTGCAACAATCGCTGAAAAACTATCGTCCAGTAGCACTACGTCCGCGGTCTCACGCGCTACATCTGTGCCAGACCCGACCGCTACACCGATATCCGCACCCTTGATAGCTGGGGCGTCATTCACACCGTCTCCGGTCATGGCTACCACCTCACCATTTGCCTGAAGTGCTCGTACGATACGTATTTTATGCTTCGGATTTACCCGTGCAAAGACCGTTGTGGTGTTTACGGCTTCTGCAAGTTGCGTGTCATTCATCTCTTCTAGCTCAGCGCCGTCGAGAATCATATGGTCATCGGTTTTGAGTCCTAGTTCTTTAGCAATAGCGACTGCGGTTCGTCGATGATCTCCCGTTATCATAGTTACTCGAATACCAGCCTGCTTGGCGATTTGAAACGTTTGCTTGACATCACTTCGGAGTGGATCAGACATACCAACCAACCCGACCAACACCAACCCATCCACATCTGTATCCTGTATCTTTTTTTTCTGTCTCATTTCAGCTGACACCACTCTATACGCAAGCGCCAGTACTCGCAAGCCTCGTTTTGTCATTTCTTTTTCCTGTTCCAGAAAGTACTGTATAACCCCTTTAGTACACGCTACTTCTGTTCCATACTTATCAAGTACAAATGTACATCGAGAGAGAAGTTTTTCTAAAGCTCCTTTGACATACCATATTTCACCCTGTTCATGAGCATGGCTTGTCAACATATACATCCGATCACTGGAAAATGGTATCTCTCCCACTCGAGGCATCGCTTTATCCAAACTTTCTTTTTGCACGCCCATCAGCTCCCCAAACTCTGCCAACGCCACTTCCGTTGTGTCACCAATATATTTTTTTACTTTGTGATCATTCTCAGAAGTACTTGGTCGAGCAGCATCATTACACAACACCGCAATTCGTACAGCCGTACCGATAGAAAGTGGTAGAGCTTTTTCTTTTTGCAATAAAGAAAACTCCTTCTGTCCGCCCGTATAGTCTTGCAGCGCCAGTGAAGTTACGGTCATTGTTCCTTCAGTCAGTGTTCCTGTTTTATCAGTACATATAACACTTACCGAACCAAGTGTTTCCGCAGCCACCAACTTTCTTACCAACGCGCGCCGTTTGAGGATTTGTTGCATGCCAATTGCCAAAATAACGGTCAGTGATATGAGTAAACCCTCCGGTACCGCCGCTACCGCTACGGCTATAGCAGTTCGAAATAATTCTGCCAAATGATAAACAGTTTGACCCTGCCAAAATAAACCAAGCACTACAATACTACTCGCAATAATAAGTACCAGCACTCCAAGTTGCTTACCCAATCGTTCGAGCTGCTTTTGAAGTGGGGTTTTTTCTTCCTTGGTCGTATCAACCAACGTAGCAATCTCCCCTACAGCCGTATCTTTTCCTGTTGCGGTCACTACCACCACCCCTCGCCCACCAACCACGGTTGTACCACGGTAAACCATGTTTTTTCGATCAGCGAGCGGTGTGTCCATTGGCAACACCGTTGTCTTTTTTTTCACCGGTTCAGACTCTCCCGTCAATACCGCTTCATTTACCTGCAACGCTTGTACTTCTATCAATCGTCCATCAGCTTGAATCTTATCTCCGGCTCCAATCAAGAGAATGTCACCCACCACCAACTTATCACTCGGGATACGTTCCTGCTTTCCGTTTCGCATCACGATTGAGCTGTATGTCACCATTTGCTGTAGTGCCAACAGTGCGCGATTTGCTTTATTCTCCTGTACAAACCCAACCACTGCGTTGATACACACAATAGTGGCAATGATAATAACATCAGTATATTCTGCCAACACCAAACTTACTATTCCGGCTACAATCAAAATAAGCATGAGCGGACTAATAAATTGACGAAAGAAAATTTTGGCAGTTGTATGGGCACTGTTTGTGTCAGATAAAACATTTTTTGCAAGACGTTGCTGCCGATCGCGAACACTATCCACAGTCAGCCCATCCTTTGAAGTCTCCAATTTTGCTAAAATCTGTGCTATACTCTGGTCGTGATATGACATAGGGTAAAAACTTGACAATAAGGCGAAAATAGTATATCATATTTCAAGTCTAAAGTCATACGTCAAAAGTCCAAAATCAGTGTTTACTATAAATTAACACACTTTAGATTTAAGACTTTTAAATGACCCTGTAGCTCAGTCGGTAGATCCGTCAGCTGACGGACTATTAAGCTGATGCTCGTGGGTTCCTCGAGAATACGAATCCGCCTCGGGCGGAGATCCTCCGAGGTGGC
>DYFM01000004.1 GCA_020725175.1 Candidatus Paceibacter sp. | reverse complement strand
GGAACTCCGCCGGTATCAACAGATATAAATCCGCCGGCTTGAATGATTTTATCACCAAACTGTTTTTTATCTTCTTTAGCAAAACGGTATGTAGTTCCTTCCGCGGGTGTTGCTTCAAGGTTATACAAGTTACCAGTTTCTTTTTGATACACTTTCAACATATCACGCATAAAGTTCAAAATGTCTTCCGCAAATTTCTGTCCGGTTGGTGTCGCGATATTTTCTTCATCATTGGTAAAATTGCGAACTGCTTCATTGATACCATTGATACCAATAGTAGAAAAGTGATTGCTCAAGTGTCCAAGATAGCGTCTCGTATATGGAAATAATCCTCGGTCCATCCACTTTTGAATTTCCTTACGTTTCATTTCCAACGAAGTTTTGGCCAGTTCCATCAAATGTGCCAATTTATTGAAAAAAGCAATTCGATCATTTTTGAACAAGTACCCTAGCCGAGCAGCGTTGATTGTTACCACACCAATTGAACCAGTCATTTCCGCAGAGCCGAATAATCCACCTCCACGTTTTTTCAGTTCTTTTACGTCAAGTTGCAATCGACAACACATTGAACGGACATCACCCGGATTCAAATCTGAGTTCACAAAATTTTGAAAGTATGGGGTACCGTATTTGGCCGTCATTTCAAATAATGGCTCATAGGCTGGATTATCCCAATCAAAATCTTTGGTAATGTCGTACGTCGGACTAGGAAAAGTAAACGTACGTCCTTTGGAATCACCTTGGCTCATCACTTCAATATACGCCCGGTTGATCATGTTCATTTCTTTTTGCAATTGATCATACGTAAACTCAAATGGTTTTCCTCCAAGCAACAACCGTTTATCTTTCAAATCTTCCGGACATTGCAAGTCAAGCGTAATATTGGTAAATGGTGTTTGTGTTCCCCAGCGAGATGGAATATTTAAGTTGAACACAAACGACTGCATATTTTGAAACACATACTGATACGTCTTTTCGTCAATATACAACTGCTTCGCTTCTTCTGTTAAAAACTGCATCCCGTGTTCGTCGATTTCTTGCTCAAGTTCCATTTCGTATTTTTTTACATAGGGTGCCAAATACGTGTCAAAACTGGAGAATGCTTGTGCGCCTGCCCATTCATTTTGGAGGGTACCCAGAAAATTTACCATTTGTGCCACGGCCGAACTCAAATGCTTTGGTGGGCCGGACTCTACTTTATCTTGCACACCATTGAATCCTTCTTCAAGAAGTGCCCGCAGACTCCAACCGGCACAGTACCCGGTAAACATACCGAGATCATGAATGTGGTAATCCCCGTTTCGGTGCGCTTCACCTACAGCCTTTGGATAAATGTGACTCAACCAATAGTTGGCGACAATTTTTTCGGAATTTTTTAAAATCAACCCCCCGATAGAATACCCAATATTTGCATTTTCGTTAATGCGCCAATCTAGGTGCCCAAGATATTCATCAATGGTTTTTCCCACTTCTACCACCACACTTTTTTCTTCACGGACTTCATTACGTTTTTGACGATACAAAATATATGCCTTGGCAATTTCCGCGTAATCAAATTTGATCAATGCTTCCTCCACCACATCCTGCACTTGTTCTACGGTTGGAATTGTGTCTTGATACAAATCTTCAAGTTGAACCAACACCTCCTTGGCTACCGTAGGAGGGATTCCCTCGTCCAATTGATTGACCGACTTCGCTGCTTGCCGCACCGCATGTTCAATTTTACTCAATTCAAAGTTGACGATAGTGCCGTTACGTTTTTGAATTTTGTAGATAGGCATAGTTGAAAGGCTTACGAGGTCCCCGAAGCTTACAAGGCTTCGAAGGCTCATTGAATTGAACTAATGTATAAAATGTTTGATTGTTATATTGTCACATTGCTAAATTGCTTTATTGTTTTATTGTTTTGTTGTTTTACTTTTTCCGCCCAGGGCGGGTACTCTATATTAATAAACGCAGAAATAGGGAAAAGGTGTCAGAGGTAAGTGGCAAGGAACAAGGTGGTTGTAGAGCGATTTATTATTGACTTTTAACTCTCTCTCTCTGGTAGTTTTTTTGTAGGAGGACCCCTCACATCTGCGTGGTGCAGGTGTTTGATGGGGTTTTTTTATGACGGAGTCCTACATCGTGGCGGCGCTGACCTGCGCCGCCATGGGCCTGTTCCTGGGCCACACGCCAGAGCAGCTGTTTGCTCTGGCGGTGGCGGGAGGGGTGGGCTCATGCATCGGACACCTGATGCGTTAGCCCCGGCGTGCTCCCCAGCGCTCGCGCCGGGGACCACGTCTTCCGATTGATGATCGGGACTGATGAGCCCTGAGCCTACCGAAGGGCGAAACGTGGAAATAAAAAAACCGTACTGGTTCTTGCAGATACGGTTTTTTGTTTTTGGGAAAATCTGGCGTTTGCTATTTTACTGATTAAGAAATCACATTTTTCACCTATTTCAATCAACCATAGCTGTTCAGATCTACTGTTTTTGACAATTTATTTTCTCTCTTTGTGTTTAAAGTTATTATTTAGTGTGTATTGTACATTCCAACACACTCCCCTTGGGTCGTCTGTTATTCCTTAGTTAGCTAGCAAAGGGCTAACATAAAAGCACTATCCAAGTTCCAAACACTCTACCTCTGAACGACCCCCTTGCGTCCCCCTGATAGAGGGAAACACATTTCGTTATTTCCCTATTTCGTTATTTCCCTATTTCTCAATTTTTTCCTTGTTCTCGACAACATAAGTTTCACGGCATTTTCTGTTTTTCCGAGGGTTACGGCAATGTCACGAATAGATAATTCATCAATGTATTTCATCGTTAAGATATCTCGTTCAACATCCGAAACAGTTTCTAATAATTGTCGCAATTCTTCTTGGTCAAAAATACCCTCATAATTATCTTCGCTGACCAATGTTCCTTCTTGCTCTTCAAGAGACAGTGGAGCTTGTTTGCGATAATGACTTACTAGTAAATTGTGAGCAATACGCATAAGGTAAGTTTGGTACGAAGCATTGGTAATATGATACTGCGGTAAAAATCGAAACGCACGAATAAACGTTTCTTGTGTACACTCTTCCGCCAACATAACATCCCCTCCTAACCGGCGCAAAAAATACTGTTCAACTGATGCCTGATACTTTTCATATAACAAATGGAACTTGCTTGGTTTTTCTTGTGCCAATCGTACCAATTCTGCATCAGCCTTTCGCTCTTGAAACTTTTCGGCAATCGGGTTGATGAGTTCCGTACGAAAAAAGGAGACCATATCAACCAGATGTGTTTTGTGGAGTACACCTCCTTCGTCAAGCGTCAATTTGGCTTCGCCTTTGGTCCAACGCGCCAACCAAGCAATTGTTTCCGAAGAAGTAGAAACATGCCATGGTGCAAATACCTCAGCAAACTCCTGTTGAAATTGTCGTTCTTCCACGTCAGTTGTCACTGCCGGATGAATAGCGATATAGTATTCTGCCTCATTTCGACGATTGATAATCGGTGCGATATGGAGCCCCATACGCCGAAACGTACCGTCTGTGCGCTTATTTTTTACTTCACCAACAAACGGGCGTTTTTCCTCACGTATCGTCTGCCACATCCGATCATAAAACTCTCGCAGCATGTGTCCACCCCACAATTCTCCCGGTCGTTTTCCTACTGCTTGCGCAACCGAAAAACCGGTCCGTTCTTCTACCGACGGATTGGCATAGAGAATCACCGCGTTTGGGTCGGTAATGATGATGGTGCCAGAGAAATTGTTGAACATGTGAGAAAATGCTTGAAAGGCTGGAAAAACTATAGTCTGTGAAGTTTCAGTATACCTTTGAAATTGGGTGTTGTCAAAATACAAAACCGCCTGCGAAACGACGGTTTTGAGATGAATTTTATCATGAATTTCGACGTGGGGTTTATCCTTTGAGTATCTTTTTCATGTGTGTCTGTTTTGTTTTGCTTTTATTCATGCCGGTCTCATGATGACCATTTCTTGTTTAGTATCTTTTACTACTTTTAAAATTTCATCTAAAGTATCATAAATTTTTGAAGTTTGCTCTGATAATTTGTCTTTTATCACCGTCGTCTTTTTTACCTCACTCATGTCTTCTGGTAATTGTACTACTGACAAAGTCAATTTATCTTCATTCATAGAAATATGTTTATAGTGTTGTTACTATAATCTGAAGACATGAGGTACATTTTTTACAAATCATTCAGCACACCTCTCGTCCCCGGACCAACAATTCCAATTGGATCAAGACCGCGATCTCGTTGAAAGGCTTTCACAGCTTCTTCAGTAACTGGACCAAAGTAGTCGGTAATGTGGAGATGATGGAAGTATCCAAGTTCTTTGAGTTTGGTTTGAAGTTCAATCACGTCCGGATCATAATCCCCTAGTTGCAACGTTTTGGTAAATTGGTATGAAGAAGAATTCTGCGATTGTTTCGCTGTTTCGCTATTTCGTAGTTTCGAAGTATAAACCATTTGCAACGACCCGCTTGTTCCCTGCAACGGTTCTCCGTCAGGATATGTTTCTGTCTCCGGAATCGTGACAATTCTATCAAAACGGAAATTGAGTGAGATGAAGGCTGCTTCATTGCTGATATGACGTTTGATTTGTGCCCCCTCGGATGAGGGTTCTAATCGATAAACCTTTGGACTATGTTGGTACTTGATGAGAGTATAGTTCGGATGACGATCGGTATAGTTGATTTCTGAGCCAATAACATATGCATCAAGGAGACGTTGATCCACATCTTCAATCCAGTTCCATTGGTAGTTGAGAGCATTAAAGACCTTCTCATCAGTAATCCAATATTTTTCATTTCCCAATAGAAGATAGACTTTTGGATCAGTAACAGTTTTCACCAAAGCCCCGTACTGCGGATCATAGAGTGGTCCCCATGGCATAAAACCAAGGGTATCTGTTGGTATAGATTGAAGTGTTTTGTCATCGATAATCTTAACCTGGTTCCAGTTGGTGAAATAGGTAAAGAACACATCCGAGCGACTAAATGGACGTTTGGTGCAGGTTTCTGTGATGTAGTAGACGGCCGGGTGGTTTGCTGTCTTGTACGCTAATTGTGGAGTGAGCGGACATGCGGTACGCTGATCCAGTTCTGTACCTTTAACGAGAGTGATGCTTGCGGCAGTGACAGCCTCTGCGCCTTGAGACGTGCGAAATTTGACATAAACGGTTTTTTTGCCATAACCACTTGATAACGTAAACCCTCGCAAACGCTCAAATGGCACGTACGAAACACCGGTAAAGTTTTTGTCTTCAGAAAGTGCGACATGACTTACTTTTGGCAACTCAATCAGTCGAACAAGAATGTCTCTACTCATTGTTTCAGAAAGATTGTTGTTGAGAGAAATCGGCAACTTGTGAAGATTCGTAACAACCGCAGTTGCCTTGGACTGAAAGAGTGAGATGTCTTTGAGATAAATATGGAGATCCGGAATCTGATCCTCATCGGTATCAACCACTGCTTCTTGTTTTTGTTTCAAGGCCACCCGAACCGGTTTGGAGCGAACTTCAAGAATCGCAGTTTTGTCGGCAATGTCAATCAGTTGAACCGTGTGCGTTTGATTTTGAATTGGCAATTTGAAGCCAGTCTTTGGTTTGAGTTTGGCTTCAATGATATCTGCTTCTACCAATAAATCACCACCGGTCGTGGTTTGTTCACTGGTATCGATATTGACGGTTTGTCCATTGACAGATAGTGAAATTGGCAGAGGAATTGAGACAGATGGTGGTGGAGCCGCTCCACTGGAGGGTTGTTCATTGTTTCCGACATCATTTCCACCATTATCCCCATCATCCCCTCCCCCATCTCCCGGATCTTCAGCGTCACAGGCACTGGTGGTTTGGGTAAGAGTATCAGACCAATCGGTATCAATACCATCGGCATTACTTGCTTTCACTTTGAAGGTGTATTCTGTGTTACAGGTCAATGAGGAATAGGTGTACGTTTCGGCAGTTGTCGTCGCAATCGTAGTCCCCAAACCGGTGGCAAGGGTATAGACCGTTGTCCCCGGATTAGAACCGCCGTTCCAGGTGAGTGTGATACTGGTTTGTGCGACCGAAGAGGTGGCCAAGCTAGTTGGGATTTCCGCTAACGTATACGTACTTGTCGTATCAGAAAAAGCGGTTGGAATATTGTTGCCGTTTTGCGCGCGTAGAGTGATCGAGTACTGCGTATTTGGAGAGAGACCCACGTAACTTGGAGAATTCCACACCGTCTCGGTTTGGTAAAGCGTGCTAGCACTCAATGATCCATCAGCTTGAAGATATTGACTATCACCAATTCGAATCGCGTACTTGGTGTGACTTGGATTGGTATCACTATCACTAAAGAGGATAGTAAACGATGAAGTGGAGACACTACTCACGACAGCCGGGTTTGGCGCGGTGGCAAGGGTGTATAGCAGAGTGCTTGGTGGAGAAGTATAATCGGAATAAGTCCCCGGGCTTCCGGCATGTTCGGCCCGGACTTGAAACCGATACCCGGTATTGATCCCGAGTCCGGTAAGAGAATAACTGGTTTCCGTGGTGGTTGTGAGAACGGTAGTATTGGTGTAGTCATAGATTTCATACACCGTGCCACTAGGATTACTATTGGCATTCCAAGAAACCGTAATGCTCGTAGCAGACGCCACACTGGCACTCAGGCGGGTAGGGGTCGCCGCAAGCGTATAGAGACTAGACGTTGCTGAATATTCCGAAAAGTCTCCGTTGGCATTCCGTGCGCGAACTTTGAACACATGACTCGTGTTTGGCGCTAGACCGGAAACAGTGATCGGACTTCCCCACTGTGCGGCTGTTTGCCATCCAGCCGAGAGACTTGGTTCATTGCTAACTGTATTGATGTACTTACCAGTTGTTTCATTATAAATAGCATAATCCACCTCAGCATTGTTCCCATTGGCAGCAAAACTCAATTGAATCGACGTAGCACTCGCGCTTTCGAGAGTTGGCGCACCAGGAGCATTTGGCAACATGGTAACGATAACATCTTGGGACACCGCCGCATCAGTGGTATTACGTGCTTCGACGATGAAGTAATAGCGGAGACCTGGTGTTAAACCTGTAACGGTCGCGGCCTGCACGTGTTGACCGGTGGTGGTGGCAGTAGTGCCATAGTTTACACCGTCTGTTCCGTACTTCACAATAAAATTATCTTCTTCATTTTCTCCACTACTGTTGTCTACCCAAGTCAGTGAAACGGTTGAGGTAGTGACTGAAACCGCTGTCAAACTTCCCGGTACCATTGGAGCCCCCACATTGGTAGTAGCTGATACCACGTCTGAGGTGCTTGAACCGGCACTGTTATTAGCGGCAATTCTAAAGTAGTAGGTAGTACTTGGAGAAAGCCCACTCACCGTTCGCGAAGTGGTGTCTTTAATAGCAATGAGAGAATTGTTGAAGGAGACTCCGTCAGTTCCATATTCAATAGTAAAGTATTCTTCATTATCAGTGCTTCCCGTATTGTCAGTCCAGGTGAGTGTAACTGAACTTGGAGTGGTACTGGCCACACTCAGCCCACTCGCTGCTGCCGGAGCCAAAGGAAGTGTGGTAGTTGTTTCGGTATCAGAAATACCCGAACCACTGGCATTGGTCGCGGTAACTTTGAAAACATAGGTGGTGTTTGGAGTGAGACTATCCACACTCGCGCTCGTGGTGTCTGGAGCAGTGGTAGTGGCGGTGGTATAGGTAGAGCCGTCGGTAGTGTAGGCAACCGTGAAAGATGCTTCTTGATAATCTCCGGAAGAATTGTCGGTCCATGTGATCGTCAGAGAAGAGGTAGAGACAGCGCTAAAGGTGAGACTACTTGGTTTTGGCGGAAGTCCAATACTGGTGGCTGATGAAACACTATCACTGGTTGCCGATCCGGCACTGTTTCTCGCAGTTACTCGAACATAATAGGTCGAGTTTGGAGTAAGACTCGTCAGGAGCGCCGTTGTTTCGTTGGCGGCGACGGTTGTACTACTTGGGAAACTCACACCATCAGTACCATATTCAATCAAAAAGTCCGCTTCTTGGGTATCACCACTACTATTGTCTGTCCACGAAAGACTGAGGGTGTCCGCCGTGGTAGAAAGAATCGTTACCCCACTTGGTGCGGCTGGCGCGTAAATAACGGTTGAAGTACTTGCCTGGGTAGAAGTGGTTGAACCGGAACTGTTGCTTGCGATGACCACGAAGTAGTACGTCGTACTTGGAGATAGACCGGTGACAGTACTTGAGGTAACATTGGCAGCCGTGGTGGTAGCAGTGTTTGAATAGGTTCCAGAAGCAGTACCATACTTGACACTAAAAGAGGTTTCTTCGGCTGAACCAGTGGAATTGTCTGTCCAGGAAATAACCAGGGAACTACTCGCAACAGAACTAAAGCTAAGTCCTGAGGCGGCGGTAGGAGGATCGATACTCGTTGTTGCCTCTGCCTCGGGGTCAGAATAATTGGAGTACCCAGAGCCATCCGCATTGATCGCCCGAACTTTGAAGGTGTAGGTGGTTTCGACGTCAAGGCCGGTAACCGTGTAGCTGGTTTCGGTTGTAGTGGCGAGTAGTATATCTTCACCATTAACTCGAGTCACTTCATATACCGTACCACTTGGGTTCGTGTTTGCGTTCCAGCTCAGAGAAATACGATCGTAGGAAACAGCAGTAATAGACAAAATAGTCGGTGCGTTGGCAGTGGTGTAGGTAGTAGTGACTGTTGAATCGTTTGAACCACCGGCGTTGGTACTTCTCACTTTGAAATAGTATTGAGTATTAGGAGTAAGACCGGTAATTGATGTTGAAGTAGTGTTGGCAGATTGAGATGAACTATTGTTGAATGAATTGTTGTCCGTATCGTAAAGAACGGTCTGCGATGTTTCATTGTTGGCATTGTCATCCCATGAGAGGGTAAGTGTTGAAGTTGATTTATTTGAAACAGTAAGATTGGTTGGAGCGGTAGGAGCGGAATCAAGTGTGGTGGTTGAAAATTCGGTTGAGGTAGCGGTACCAGCTTCGTTCGTTGCCAGGACAACAAAGAAATACTCGGTGTTGGGAGTAAGACCGGTAACTGTGCTTGAGGTGGTATTGGCTTGAGTCGTCGTGGCAGTGGTGGAATATGATCCGGTACTGGTCCCATACTTCACAATAAAATTATCTTCCGCGTTGGTACCACTGGTGTTATCCGTCCAACTCAATGTAAGTGAGGTTGATTGAATGTTTGTTACCGTAAGATCTGTCGGAGCATCAGGTGACAGTGAAATTGTTGTTGTGCTAGATTGAGTAGATGTTGCAGTACCGGCCGTGTTGGAAGCGACAACAGTGAAGTAGTAAGTGGTATTTGGAGTTAGTCCCGAGATAGCAGTTGAAGTAACGTTTGATGCTGTAGTGGTAACCAGCGTATCACTCTCCCCTTCCGTCGTATCAAGGTATACAAAATAATTATCTTCGTAGGAATTGGTATCTGTCCATGAAAGCGTAAGGGTGGATGTTGATACACTTGCTGGTGTTACTCCGGTTGGAGCGTTTGGAGGATTGATAGTAGTCGACCCGCTTGCAGTAGCAGAATAATCAGAATACGTCGTTGTGGAATTGGCGTATTGTGTTCGTACTTTAAAGGTATATTCTTGTCCCGGAGTTTCAATGGTGACATTGGTACTGGTCGCGGTAGTGGTGGCAATAAAGGTATTGTCACTGTAGGCAAGGTAATAGATTGATCCGGATGGATTGGAATTTGCATTCCAAGAAAGCTGCAGCGTGGTTTCGTTGAGAGAAGATACCGCCAGACTGATTGGAATGGTTGGGTTGGTATAGGCGGTTGTTTCGGTTGCTAGACTGGAAACATTTCCGTAGCTATCAAAAGCCTTGATGGTAATGGTATAAGGAAGGTTTGGAGAAAGACTCGCAAGAGTAAAGGTAGTTTCGCCGTTGAAAGTTCGCGAGCCAAGCGCCGATACCGTAGAACTGCTTATCTCGGTATCGTTGATGGTAACCCCACTACTTGCTTGGGTGTAATATACTTTGTATTGGCTAAAATGATCCTCAGTTGAAGCACTGCCGTATGTAAATGTAATTGTTGATGTCGTTGAAGTTGAAACCGTAAATGAACCCGGTGTCGTAGGGTTGATAGTGTCGACAATGAATGCGGAACTAGTGAGACTTGATCCGTTGGCGTATGAATCTTGAGGAGTAAGGCGGATGTAGACAGTATCATCGCTGGTATTAGGAAAATTGACACTAGCAGACAGAGTCACGGCAAGCGAGACGGTGTTGTTGTCTGCTAGATCGGTATCAATTAAGGTGATCTGTCCGATGGATGTGGTGACAGAACCAAAGTCCGGGGTAACAGAAAGAATAGTAGAAGAAGTCCAACTAGATCCGTCAGTGGAATGTTCCACGATCATGCTCGTTTGCGTGGCGTCGGTATCTTGAATGGTGGCCGTGAACGAAATTGTTTGTGTGCCGTTGGTGGTTTGGGATGGTTGGACAGAAATGGTTGAAGTCGGTGCCGTGTTTGAGTTGGTGGTATTGATGTCGGCGACAGTAGATTCGTTGTAGTAGCTATCAATTGCAAAGATTTTGAAATAGTACGTGTCAGGAGTAAGCCCGGTGATGGTAGTCGAGGCGGTACCGGCGATAGCAAGATCAGCATCATCAGTCGTATCCCATTCGATGGCGGTATTTTGTCTATTTTGAACATCATTTTGGTTGGTACCATACCAGATTTCGTAATGATCAAAGTTGGTATCAGTGGTAGACGCCCAAGTGAGGTGAACTTGCTCAGAGGTGTAACTTGAAACAGTGAAAGAGCCGAGACCGGATGGTGGATTGGTGTCGAGATTGAAGGAAGCCGAGGTTTGGATACTGCCGTTTACGGTACCATCGTTTGGGGTAACTCTGAGCTGAGCGGAAGAGATGTCAATCGCTCCGGCATCAGTGTAAGCATACCAGATAAAGGTAACGGTTTTTTCTCCAGCCGAAGAATCGATCCCACTTATTTGACCGGTCGAGGTACTGTAACCATTTGTTTGTCCGGAAATACTGAAGACATCAATGGTAGAAGAAGTCCAATTCACTCCATTGTCAAGCGAGTAATCAATGTAAAGACTGGTGTCTTGCAAGTTTGAATCCGAAACCGTGGTAGTGGCATACACTATTCCTCTGGCAGTGGAAGAAGCAATTTGTGAAACACTCAGAGCCGTAGCGGTCGGAGCTGTGTTGGCTTCGGTTGAGAAACTAAAAGTGGCGGTATCATATACACTTTCCACTTCCGACTCAGAATCGGTCGCGCGTGATGATATGGTGTAGGACACTCCATCAGTAAAATTTCCGGCCGCGATATCATAACTCCACGATGTGTTTCCGGTACTGGTAACCCAAGTTTCACTCGCCGTCCAGGTACTGCCGTCCCAGTATTGAGAGTCACTGCCTCGCTGAATTCTCAGGTGAACATTTGAAACAGAATCATCATGATCAGTTGACGTACCGGAGATAGTGCCCGACCAAGAAAAGTTTGTGTATGAACTCGTGGTGAGACTGGTGATTGATGAGTCGGGACGGATGTAGAGGGTACCTGCCCCACCATCACCAGCGGCACCAGGCCCCACACCCCCGGTTTTATTGATTGATCCACTAAAACCGGAGAGTGACCCTTCTGTACCGATAATGGATACACACCCAGCCCCTCCACCACCACCATTAAAGTTTCCATAACTGTAGCCATTTCCTCCATTGACAGAAATAGTACCTGAACCACTGATGACTGTTGTAGAAACAAATACTCCTCCACCAGAACCACCCCCTGAACCGGAAGCTGACCCCGCGGTTCCATCACCTCCCAAAGATAAAATTGAACCAGTTACTGTTATTTGATTTGCATATAATTGAATCAAGCCACCTCCATCTCCACCATCACCATTTGGGCTGGTGCCTTGGGCTGCTGACCCTCCGGAACCCATCGTAGCAGGAAGGGTTTTTGTACAATAAGTAGTATTTTGTGCGCCCCCGCTCCAAGAAGAAGCTCCTCCTGTTCCAGCATGAGACGCTCCCCCGGATGCTTTATATCCTCCGGCCGGACCATACCCTTGCGCTGCAAGATCGGAAGCGTTTGTAGCCGCAGGACTTCCGGCAAATCCTTTTTGCGAGGCGGTAATCGCCCCTCCAGAATTAATGAGAATTGTATCCGCAGAAAAATGAATGTTTGAAAGAGTAGTCCAGCCACCACTTGAAGATGTATCGGTTTGGGCAGTATGTGTAAAGGTTCCCCCATTCTCCACGGTAAGTGTTCCGGAAATTGTTTGCAGAGAGGTATTTTCTTGTTGTAATGTCGCCCCGTTTTCGATGGTAATATCCGTACCGGTACCAATGTTTCCCACCATTTTTACCGTGGCAGTACCACGGATATTAAGACTATTGAAGCTGGCACTGGTTGAGGCCGGAATAGTAACCACATGAGTACTGGTAACTACCACGGTGTCAGTAGAGGTTGGGAAATCGGTTCCGGCAGTACACGAAGAAGAACATGCTCCGCCCCAAGTGGTACCTACATTCCAGTTGCCAGTTTGAGTAGACACAAAATCTCGCACAATAGTCGCTGACACTTGTGTCGTGGTGGCCGTATTTCCATAATCATCAATAGCAAACACACTATAGTACAAGGTACCGCCAGGGAGACCGGTAAGAGTAGAACTGGTAGTAGCCCCGCTAGAGAGATTGCTATCAGAACTGGTCGTCCAACGAGTGGCTGATCCGGAGCGAGAAGACACATCAGAACTGCTTGAGCCGTACCAAATTTCATAACGGTTGAAATTGGTATCACTTGTTACACTCCAAGAGAGATCCACCGTGCCATTGGTACTAGTAGCGGTAACGGCAAGATTTGCTAAGCCGGTCGGCGCCTGCACATCCACGCTAAATTCCGATGAAGTTACGTACTCCCCATTTTGCAAGCTGTCGTTCGCTCGCACTCGAACTTGAATGTCACTTTGTTCACCGGTGAGAGCACCACCTTCATTGGAGGCAGAGGTGGGATCCCAAACAATGGTGAGTGTAGTGGTTGAACCTGAAGGATACGGAGCATTCATTAACTCGAGCACATCGTCAGACGAAAGGATACGATTAAATATTGAAATTTCATCAATTAAGCCTTCAAATCTATATCCTGTAGCATCACTTGCTTCTCCAATTCTTAAATCTTGACTCACACTACTTCCTCCACCAACTGCAGTAGTAGAATTTTCTGATCCATTTATATAAAATTTTACTGCACCAGCAGTATCTGTGCCATCCCAAGTTCCACATAAAAAACTCCACCCTGAAGAAGCGCTCAATACCTGAGTTTTGCTGTATGAAATATTTTTGACTACCCAATTCCATCCACTTGTATTGTAATACAAACTAAAACCCTTTGCTGAAGTATGGGCGCCATTTGCAATAATATAATCATTAGAACTTGGCGAAAGAGAGTCTGGTTTGGCCCACAAACAAACAGAAAAAGGCGGGTCATTTAATATTGGAGTATTAACTTGTACATATTGAGCACCAAAATCCCCGGCACTGTCATATCTACCGATGGTAAGCGAAGCAGCACCGGTACTCCAAAAACCGTTATACCCATTTCCAGTAATATCAGCAAGTGTCGAGGTATCTGTATCAAAATCATAATGCGCGACCAGATCGGAATACAAAGAGCCATTATTGGCCCTCAAACGATCAACACTGATTTGATTTGTATTTACATTAAAAATAGTAGAGGTACCGTAATTGACCGATGAAGTAACAATATATGCCTTCCGCCAGGCGCTCCCATCTTCGGAAAATTCAACTCGAAGCGAAAGATCTTCGGTATCAGTATCATGAACTTGAGTAGTAAATGTTATATAACCCGTCCCATCAGACAATTGTTGTGTAAGGGTTGGTGTGGAAACCGTAGGCGGGGTGCCAGGCACCGTCCCTGAAACTACAGTAGACGTACTATAATTTCCATAAGCATCAAAAGCAAAAACTTGAAAATAGTAAATTTGCCCAAGAGACAAGCTTGAAATAGTCACGTTTATGGTTGAAGTACTCGAAAGATTAGGATCAGAACTTGTCGTGTATGGTTGTGCCGCGCCGGTCCTCCCTTCTACATCACTCTGGCTTGTTCCATACCATATTTCATATCGACTAAACTCATCTTCAGTCACTGCAGTCCAAAAAATAGAAGCATTTAAGCCGGAAAATGAGGCAGAGGCAGTTCCCGGACCACTCGGGGCCGAATTGTCTACCGTAAATGCTGTAGAAGTCGCATAGGTTCCATCTCCTTCACCGATAATATCATTTGGAAGAACACGAACCATTATATCAGTCTGGCGACCGGCAATTGCCCCATTCCCATTTGACGCTGACTTGGTATTCCACACAATTGACAGTGTATTACTCGAGGCCGTAGAGATATTACTAACTGTTCCAATTTGATACACATTAGCATCATCTAGATCCGGATTCGTACCTACCGACGCGCTAACACTCACCAAATCCGGATCATACCAATTGATACCTCCATTATCGGAATAATCAACTCGAAGTTTAAGAGAATCAAAATTTGGGTCTGAGACTTCGGCTGTAATTGTGACATAACCGGAACCATCACTCGCTTGAGAAGCGTAAGCAGGAACGCCGGCAACAGGAGGAGCACTGGCTATGGAAGAAAATGTAAAGCTATCACTAGTCAATACTGCTTCCACCTCACCATCACTATCCGTTGCTCTTGAAGTGACGGTATAGGTACCATCAGTCATATTACCACCCGAAAAACTATAACTCCAGGTACTCGTACCGGTTGAGGTCACCCAGGTTTCACTCGCTGTCCAGTCTGAACCGTTCCAGTAATAACTATCAGAAAAACGTTGAATCTTGAGATCGACTTGCGCAACACTCACATCATGGTCGGTTGAAGTACCTGAAATTGTACCTGGCCAAGCAGCCGATGTATATGAAGCATCAAGAGTAAAAGAAGAGTTCGGTAAAATATAAATTGTACCTGTACCACCATCTTGTGCTGCGTCCGGACCAACACCTGCATCTACGGTAATTGTACCTGTGTATGATAGAGATCCTTCAAGAGGAACAATGGCAATACGGCCCCCACCGCCTCCTCCACCATCATAGGAAGCACTACCACCCCCACCATCACCACCATCCGCCGAGATAGAACCTGCACCACTAAATGATCCGGAAATATTCAAATAAACTCCGCCTCCAGATCCTCCACCACCAGAATAAGACCCATTGGATGTCCCACCCGCGCCATTGACACTAATTGACCCCGCCAATGTAAGATTAGAGACAAGGACCTTTACATACCCCCCACCATCACCACCACCCCATCCCGAACCCCCTCCTCCTCCAGAACCTATGGTAACAGGCAATGATGCACTGCCATATGCTGCTTTTTGCGAGCTATTTGTTCCTGCCCCACCAACACCCCCATGAGAAGCTCCCCCAGCTCCACCGGCATAGGTACCTCCACCGGTTCCGTTTCCGACAGTACCAGCAGATGAGCCGGTATATCCTTTAGCATTACCACTAATAGACCCCGAAGCACCAATAGTTAGATCTGTTGCCGATAAATTGATAACATGCGTTTGTGCGGTCGTATTATCGGTATGAGTAAGGGTCCCATTAATTATAATTGTAGCTATGGAGAGTGCATTTGATGTCGTAAAAGAAGAAAGTGTCACTGTCGATCCACTGTCTATAGTAAGATTTGACAAACTATGCGTAAACCCGTATGTCCAACCTGCTGTTCCCTGCAGTGTAGAAGACGTTACAGTACTCAAAACCCCTGTGCTGCCAAAAGTAGTAGTAAATGAGGAGGGAAAAATAAAACTTGTGTTGCCCGGGTTAAAGGTTCCACTAATGACAAAAGTAGGATTTGGCGTCCCAATATTATTGAACGTTGTTTGATTTGAGGTGATTGTTGCGCCTGAAGGCAGAGTCAATGCAGCACCATTTTTTAAGACCAGTTCATCGATGGTATAGTTGGCAGAAGCGGTGATAATTGACCCGGTACCATCAACAGAAACAGCATTATCGTATGTCAATATGCCGTTGGTACCTGTTTGTTTAATATAAATTGAACCAGCCCCACCATCAGAGGCATTGGTCGGTCCAATACCACCATAGGCTGTCAGGGTAGTTGGTGCCGTATACGAGCTATAGTTGACGATCGCGATACGACCACCCCCTCCGGCGCCTGCGTTAGCAGATGTATCATTACCACTTCCATCCCCTCCATTACCACCATTAGCAGTAATTGTTGCCCCAGTGAAATCTACCGTGCTACTAACTACCAAATATATACTCCCACCAGATCCCCCACCTCCACCGTATGTACCTGTTGTTTTTCCTGTTTCGCCATTGGCTACAATTGAACCGGTAACCGTCAAGTTTGTTGCGGTAATTTTAATAGTTCCTCCACCATCTCCACCAGCTGAATTGTATCCACCCCCACCACCTGAACCAAGATCTGTCGGAGCAAGGGCATCCCCATAGGCAGTCGCTTTACCATTTGCCCCTCCGTTATATCCGCCGGCTCCGCCATAACCTCCGTATGCAGCCCCACCACTATTTCCGTTTGAATATCCAATACCATAGCCATTTACGTTTCCACTCCCATGGGAACCAGTGGCACCACCGGCAAATCCTCTGGCGTTGACGTTGATTGAACCGGAGACAGTGACGTCCGAAGCCACGACATTTATTATATGAGTTTGTGCGGTCGTATTATCAGTGTGGGTTAAAGTACCTTCTACAGTCAACGTATCTATTGTCAATGCATTTGACGTAGTATATGAAGAAAGAAAAAGTGTGCCGCCAGATGCCACCCTTACAGTAGATAGGCTACTTAGATTCTGTGTCATCCCATAAGTAAATGTAACAGTGCCTGCAATAGTGGAAGAAGTAATTGATGTTCCGATTGAAGCATTACCACTTGCTGAAAAAGTTAAGTTGGATGGAAAAGTAAATTCTGTATTTGTAAGATTGAATATCCCTACGAGAGTTAAAGTGTTTGTCCCAGTATTATTAAAAGTGGATTGGCTTGAGTTGATGGTAACTCCGGACGGAATAGTAAGTGAAGTACCATTTTTTAACACCAACTCATCGATCGTATAGTTTGCTGAATCGGTAATTCGACTACCAATACTATCGGCAGAACTATTATTATCATATGTCAATGTCCCATTTGTCCCATTTTCTTTGATATATATTGAACCGGCTCCACCATCCTGAGCATTGAGATAAGCTGTTCCACCATAAACACTGAGCGTAGTGGGGGCAGAATATGACGCGTAGTTCACAATAGCAATACGACCTCCACCACCTGCACCTCCATCCGCAGACGTATTATTGACTGTTCCATTTGCTCCATTCCCACCGTTTGCTGTCAGGGTAGCACCAGTTAAATTCACTGTACTACTTACAAGCAAATAAACACTCCCGCCAGATCCACCAGAGCCTCCATATCCTCCTGAAATAGTACCCGAATTTCCGTTTGCTAAAATTGATCCAGAAACAGTCAGGTTGGTTGCAGTAATCTTCACATGCCCTCCTCCATCTCCACCTGTGGTAGCTGCATATCCATTTCCACCTCCAGAACCGATTTCTGCTGGAGCCAAAGCACTGCCATATGAAACGGCTTTTGTATAACTTGATGACCACCCACCGCTTCCACCATATCCACCGTATGCAGCACCACTCATGTTTCCGGCACTATAATTCATTCCTGCACCACTTCCATAGCCAGGGCTAAATCCTTTTCCCGACACGTCGATAGAGCCTGACACAGTGACGTCCCCAGTAACATTCAACACCAATGTATATGTTTGCGCTGTAGTATTATCACTATGCGTCAACGTCACCCCACTCCCCACATTCAAAGAAGCAAGGGAAACAGTCCCATTCAACGTAAACGTACAAGCCCCACTCCCCTGATCCAAAATAAGATCCGATCCTGATTCAAAAGTCGTTCCTGCCGCATCGGTATATGCACCAACCGTAAGTGTTCTACTGGTTCCATTACAAGTAATCGTCCGTGAATCTGCTTTTACCACATCGGTCTTAAAACCATAACGTGATCCAAACAACCCAAAAAATCCTGCTACTGAAACCAGCAGGACGAGAAGGAGTGTTTTGTGCCAATGTCTTTTGATTATTTTTCCCATGATAACCAAATTTAAAATACAAAAAAATAGCTAAAGTCAATACCCCGCTTTTCATTTATGCCTTTTTTCTGTGTATAAAAAAATGTCTTTTGGTTCGGCATAAATATCACAGAAAGTATATCATATTTTTTTGAAATTCCCTAGGTTTTGGTCGCTTATTGATTTAGAAAATGTGGATAAATTTTCAAAAAGAAAAAACGACCATACCAGTCGTTTAACCTCAGCAAAACGCTCAAATATATTTTTAAAAAAATAAGTGATATATGGCTGATACCACCGGATCTACCTCCGGACCATGCACCAAAGCGCCACCAAGGGCACCGGTAATCGTAATCAAGACGAGACCAGCAAAGGCAGACGAAATCAAAAACCATGGTTTGTAGAATACTTGATGAGTCGTAATGAGCAATTGCCAAAGCTGACGAATACCGTTCTTCTTCAACCAGGCTTGACTATCAGAAACTAGCTTAAACCACGTTAGCAAATAAAGTCCTGCCAAAATTCCAAAGACAACAGTAGTAGCTGTCGCAAAGCTGGCATGTGTTTCCATCAAAGGACCCAGTGAACTTCGTTCGAACTCATCTTCAATCAGTCCCCCCGTCTGTAAGGCTAGCAAGGCACCTAGGAAACCAAAAACAACAAAAGACATCTTTACATAAAACCACCACGGTTGAGAAAGAATTTTTTTGAACCTAAGAAGTTCTAGCCCACCATAGACCGTAAGAAAGGCAATGGGAAAATGAACGAACATGGGATGGATATTGAGAGGCATAGAGAGGAATTGAGGATGTAGGTTAAGATAAACTAAATTCGATGAGTTCTTTTTTGATCTTTTTTTCACTAACCTCGTATCCCGGCGAAAAAACAACTTCTTGCGTATAATCAATATCGTCAAAATACCCTAATTGCTCACGAAAAATACGCCCATTGAATTCCCCGGCAAAGATTTCTTTTCCTCGAACTACAATCTCATCAAGAGAATGATAATCGCGCATAATAAAATACAAATCTACATAATCCTTCCACTTTGCTCGCCTCCCAAGTGCATAGGCTTTCATCGCTGCCAAGGTCAGCAAATCCGGCATTCGAATCACGTCATTGAGCATTTCTGTAACCTCAAAACTAAATGGGTAGTGAAAAAAAGTATGTTGCACGGTACCGATGAAAAAAGTAAATTGACCATCTTCATCTTTATACACCTGACCAATATTCCTGCCAAATCGCTTAATAACACTTCGTATCTTATTATTATCAAATTCATCAAACGAAAACAAATCAAAATCAATTGACTCTCTATGCCCAATATGAAGCGCAATGGCTGTTCCTCCAACCAAAAAAAACTGCTTGGAAAATTTTTTCACCAAAGGCAGTAATTTTTTCTGATCTTCGGACAAAATCTCATTATGCATACTTATTGAAATATCGAGTAAAAAATAGCTTCGTTTTCTCATCATAATTCTGCCTCCCCATTTTCGACGGCTCGGATTTTTCTCGAAAAATCTTGGCCACTTTTTTGAGGCCCATAATCTTGAATAAAGTTATCACATCTTCATCCCAATCACCATAATTGAGAGTAGCCTCAACAATAGATTCGGCACTCAACCTATCATAATTTTTCACCCACCAAATCAGATATGGGCGTTGTTTTATAAAATCATGTATCGTCATATGTAGATACTATAGCATAAATTCGACAAAAAATCAACAAAAAAAGACGACTCTTTCGAGCCGCCTTTTCTCAATTTCAATCATCAATAGCCTTTCCAGCCTCTCCGGCATTTCAAGCTTCTCCGGCCTTTACTGCACAAACTCCATCACCGTCACCGACATCGCCGGGAAACTATAGTTCATAGCACTAGAAGCAGTAATCGTCTGTTTGTTCATACCAATCGTCTGATGCGTTTCTTTGACAGTACTTGCGTCCAGTACAGATACCGTGGCAGTACTGTTTGGCGTGAAGTTTTGGAGTTGTACGTTATAACTATGATTTACTGAATCACGATTTACAACCACTACGGTAATTTTCTTACCATCCGCTGATTTGGTTGCGACCGAAGTTACTTTTGGCGCTTTCCAAATACCATTGCCTTCATTGATTTCTGTGTCTGCGTCTTTGGAATCATAATTTACATAGAGAACTTTTCCTCCCCACGGTACAGAATCAGCAATAGTTTTGGCAATTTGCCCGTTCAAATTCACCTGTGGAGTACCGCTGTATTCACCGGTCACACCCACACGCCAGTTTTCTCCCCACGTTGAACCGTTCCAGAAGAAGTAAGCTCCGGCATTGAAACCATTTTCGAGCATGTACTGAAGTTGGGTTGCGTAGTAGATCGCGTCTAGTGCTTGATCAGTTGGGGTGTACTTATAGTTGGCGAGCACACTGTTGAACTCAGTAAACCAATAGGTTCGCTTGTTTGGTGAGGCTTGACCGGCAAAGTACTTTTGCTCAAAACTCTTGGTATCAATAAAGTTTTGCATCGCGTTGTAATCTGCGCCACCGGCAAAATGGACTTTGTAGGCATACGATCCGGCCATGGTCTTGAATGGGTAAGCCGTCAATCTGTCTCCCGGATGCGAGACATAATGATGCATCGCATAGGCATCGACCAAGTGGCCTTTCCCTTTGGCACCAATTGCCTGCATCACTTTTTCGAATTTGAAACCACCAGATGTATTGGCGGGAATTCCACACTGCAAACTATTTTGCACCGACTTCACCGCTTCACAGGCTTCGACAAACCAGGTCGCAAATCCGGCTTCGTTTCCGAGGAAACTTGCCGACAAACCATTGACCGTTTTATTGTAATAGTATGGCTCATTTCCTACTTCCACAAATTTCAATTTGAATGGCTCTACTCGTCCATGATAGGCACGTAAGTTTGCCCAATTATGTTTTGTTATCGTCCAGTCATTGGTATTGATAATGTTTTGTACTTTTTGCATATAATCCGCGTCTGCAGTACCGACCATATATTCCATCAAGGCACGATGCCCTTCGACACTAAAGAGTTCTTTAAACATGGGATCATTGGCCCATTGATCAACGGCACTTCCATATTTTGTTTCCGCCGGATGTGGCAATTGAATCACGAGCTCGAGATTCAAGTCTTCCGCCATCTCACCATAATCAAGCCAAGTCATGTTTCCATTATCAAAGTGATGCAACATCACAACTTCTGGTAAAAACTTTTTACTATTGTCAGAAGACGCAAACGGATAACTTGGACTCGTTCCCATTGACTTGGTTCGCACTTCTATTTCATCAATCGCATATTTGAACGAATCATTTACAATAGCTGAGGCCGAGACTCCGTAGCCACCAATTCCCATCGCACTATCATCAGCCAAAACACCCAGCTGAATTTCTTCGGATCCTAGTCCACCGGCAATTTTGGTTTCCACACTATACCACTTGTCCAATTGTAGCGGTGCTAATGTTTTTAATACTGTAGTAAATCCACTACCGCCACGCACTTCAAGAGATTTATCCGCTTTGAGATATACACGGAATTTATTTGCACTCATGATAATTGTTTCGTTTTTTATAGAAAACGGAACTTGTGATGAGAGTTTGATATCAAAACGAAGATAATTGTCCTGGTTTAATAATGCATTTCCACTTGGGTTTTCTTTGTTGAAGGCTCGATATCGGGTAATGGTTGAACCAGGCTTTTTTGTGAAGCTCACAGCATGACGATTGTGTCGATCACTATAAGTTGGTGACTGATCAAACCATTCTACTTCATAATAATTTCCGCCGTTACACACCACTTGTCCGTTCATGAGTGGTTCCGGCCACTGACTTGCCCAATTCGATTCACCATATTGTTGCGGAATCATTGGGTTGTTCAAACATTTGTAACCCTTGATCGCAGTTGGATTCCACATCATCTGATTTTTTGGCTGTCCGGCGTCGATCATATGCACGCGCCACATTGGACGATTCATACTCGTTCCATTTGACGTACCCGTTCCACCTAATTGTTTGTACAGATCAAGTGAAAAATAATCAGCTGTCCGATCGTCCACCGTGTTTCCACCCAAGATTCCGCGATCGACAAACGGCACCTTGGTCGAGTTGGCATCGATAATCATGTTTGAACCCGGGTTAGTTGTCGGGGGTGGAGTTATTGGATCCGGTGTTGGTGTTGGTTCTGGAGTTGGAACTGGAGTTGGAGTAGGTTCCGGTTCAGGAGTCGGCACGGGCGTTGGCTCGGGTGTTGGCTCCGGTTCAGGTGTTGGCGTTGGAGTCGGCACCGGATTTGTAATAGTACAAGTCGTTGTTGACTTCACAAAATTCATGCTCGAAACCGTCAGCTCCAATCGATTCTTACCGGTTTTAGGTAATTTGAAAAATACATTTCGAACCGCTTTTGGATTAAAAGATGAGGCGTTGAAATCTTTCATTGGAATTCTCACCGTCACATCAGTACCGGACAAAATACTTGGACCCACATTGACAGCACTAGACTTTCCACCGGTCCACTTATTGTCATACATTTGAATGACGAGTGGGTTACTACTCAAGTTTCCGCTCAAGATCTTTGCTTTCAACTTGAGCTCAAGCGCGTCATAACCACTCACATCCATGTTTGCCGGATATCCGAGTTGGATATACCCTTCATCTGACGCGTTCCAGGCATACAAGTTGGCACCAAAAGCTCCCAGCTTGCTATTTATGATCGAATAACTTGACAACCGATTGGTAGCAATACGGGTTGGTAAAGCAAGTGCTGTCATCGTGTCTTCAGTGGTACATTGCTCAACCGGCTCAGGAGAGGGAGTCGGAGTTGGTGCAGGAACTGCCGGTGTTGGAGTTTCACAAACAATTTTCTTCACCGTCAGATTTGCGAGATTTAGATTGGCTGTCACCTTACCAACTTTTGGTAAACGCAAAAACAAAAATCGTGCTTTGGCCGGATTAAATGCCGTACCGGTAAAATCTGCCATAGGAATACGCACCGTCATCTGAGTTCCGGATAATGCGTTTGAAACAGACACTTCTTTGGAAGCACCCGCTGTCCAATTGTTATCATACCACTGGAGAAGCAATGGTTCACTTCCGGTCAATCCTGTTTTTTCTACTGTCTGCAACTGAAACTCGAGATGCGTATATTTTGTAAGGTCAACTTCTGGAGAAAAATCAAATCGCGCGTAAGCTTGATCAGTCGAGCTCCACGCGCCAAGTTTGATTTGATAACTGCTATCATTAACTTTTGTAGTAGAGGAGAGAGCATTCGAAACTGTACCAGAAGACACAAGTGGAGCATTTGCTTGGACTGTTTCGACACAAGTTGATTCTCCGGCCGCGTTTACAGTGGCTGGATTTGGAAAAAGAAAAAATAAAGGTGAGAGTGCAATAAGCACACTCATAAATGAACAAACAACTCGAGTCGACACTGGCATCGCTCGGGCTATAGCTAGAGGCTGGGGCATAGAATATATAATGAGGATGGTGAATAAAATTACTGCGGTCAATCGACAGACAAAATTGACTAAAGTATTTACAATAAGATACCACTGAGTTGATATCGGATTTATTTTTATGTTTGTTTTCTTAGGTGTAATAATTATTAGCGTTATATACGCTTTTGAAATCAACAAATCACTATTGTGTGCCAATTGCTTTAGATACTATTCAGCCACTGCCGAACATTTTCTGACGCAATTCCCCGAAAGATGTTCCGTTCCGCCCCTCGCGAGGGGCGGAACGGAACATTATTTCGGAAAAATTGCGAAGAAATAAGTTCCTATTTGATAGAAGCAGCAGAGCAACCTGTCCGCCACGGGTGGATTGATACACCCCAGCTTTTTTATTGAAATACAAAAGTGCAAATAACCCTCTTGATCTTACACCGTATAATTTTTGGTAATAAACATTTTTTGTAAATATCACGCAAGATTATGCCGAGTATGCTATAACAAAAAATCACCGTCAATGTTTTTGGTGATTTTTTATCTTAAGAAAATTTTTTGAAAGTATAATTTAAACGTAGAACACAAGAATTAAACCTAAAGGTAAAAAAAATCAAGTAATTTTGTCTAAAGCGGACTAAAAGCATCGGCATTATGGTGCAGGATATGTGAGTTTACTGATTTAGGATATCCCAACCAACTTTCGTACATCGTTCATAGTTTTATTGGCCACTATTCTGGCCTTTTCAGCTCCGGTAGACAAAATATTTTTTATCTCATTTGGCCGAGCCAATAATTCTTTTCTCTTTTCTCTAAAATCAACAAAATATTCCGAAATTGAATGAGCGACTTCTATTTTGAGATCCCCGTAACGAATTGAACCGTCTTTTTCCGCAGCACTAAACTGCCGGTAAAGCTCGGCATTACCAAAATTCTTCAAAAGCAAAAGTAAATTTTCTACTCCCGGCGCACCAATCCCGCCTTCACTTGCAGTCACCGCTTTTTTAAGTTTTCTTTCAATGACATCCGGTTCATCTGCCAGCTCAATAACATGACCCTCACCTTTACTCTTACTCATTTTTTTGGTTGGCTCTAATAGACTTTTTACTTTTGGCAAATCAGTAAGCAGTACTTTTGGTTCGGCAAAATATCCTTCAGGGTGATTTGCCGATGGATAACGATTGTTGAACCAGCGCGCAATATCTCGAGTTAGTTCTACATGTTGAATTTGGTCCTCTCCGACCGGAACTTGAGTAGCATGATAAAGCAAAATATCGGCCGCCATCAAAGCCGGGTAAGTAAACAATCCGGCATTGATATTTTTTTCTTGCTGTTGCGCTTTGTCTTTATATTGAGTCATCCGTTCCAACTCGGCAATCGGAGTAATACAATTGAATATCCAACCCAGTTCCGCGTGCTCAGGTACATGTGACTGAGCAAAAAAAGTAACTTTTTCCGGATCAAGTCCGGCTGCCAAAAATTCCACTGCCAAAATTGCGATAATCTCTCGCCTTTCGTTGGCCGTACGACTTCCGGTGAGTGAATGTAGATCGGGAATAAAAATATACATGTCGTATTCCCCCGAATTTTGTAAATTAATAATGTTCTTCAAGGCACCCAAATAGTTTCCAATATGGAGATTGCCGGTTGGTTGAATACCAGAGAGAATGGTTGGTTTGATCATAAAAAATTTGATTAGTTAGCTGTAGAATAGCGTATTTTATCAATAATGACAAGCAATGATGGTGGCCGAGCGCTCAGATGTTGAGCACTCGGCCTAGATGACTAGGATAAGAAGCAGGTGAAGTCGTCCCAGTCGTCGGGAGACGACGTGGGAGCAGACTGAGCGTCCTCAGCCGGCTGCTCGTTCACCTTCTTCTCCTCCTCATCCGAAACCTCAATGGGCTCCGGGTGCGGATCCCAGCCACCGTTGTGGATCCACCGAATTGCCATGGCAAGTTCTCCTTTTCCAGCGCGGTTGTTGAAGGTTTTGCGCTGGTGAATATTTCATGAAGAGAAACATACATCAAAACAAAAACCTCTCGGCAATGTCGAGAGGTTTGAATAGTTCAAAACGTATGAAGGTATCAAAACATGACATTGCCGCTCTGCAATGTCCACCACCATGCATTCGTTTGGGGAATTCTCTTTTTCATATGTTTCCACCGTAACACAATAAAAAACAGCCGTCAATTGACGGCTGTGGATAGAAAAAAAGCTCAAATAATTGTTCAACAAAAAATCAGTGTAATCCTTTTAATTCTGTGTAATCAATGCAAATCAAATCATTCCGAGTAATCCATTTTAATCTGCGGAATCAATACTTTCAATGCCCTACTGCTCCGATACCACCCCTTCATCTTTTTCATTGCGATACGGTATCACAATCGCGGCAATAAGATACGCGATCCCAAATGGAAATAGTCCGGTAGCTATCAAGAGAATCACAAACACCAACCGCACAATCGTGGGATCAGTGTTCAGATACTCAGCAATACCACCCAAAACTCCGGCAATGATTTTTTCTTTTTTTGATCGATAGAGTTTTTTCATAGAATTTATAGTTAGCAAGTAGATTATGCAGAGTAAGCAGAGTAAGCAAAGTAAGTTTTGAAGTAGCTGATAGATATCGAACCTAATCTACTTACCCTGCCGACAAACCTATTCTGCTTTCCAAATTACACTTCAATCACTACCGGCAATACCATCGGTCGTTTATCTGTTTTACTGAGCACAAACTGTCCAATCTTGTCTCGAATTTCGTTTTTAATCTGGTTCGTATCCGTCCAGGTCAACGGGTCTGATTCAATCACCAGTTTCTTTACTTTGTTACGAATTCCTTCGATAATTTCTTTATTATCTTTCAAGAACACAAATCCGCGGGAGATAATATCCGGATTTTGCGCCAGCTTTCCGGTCTTAGAATGCACAGTTGCGATTACTACTACCATACCATCTTCCGCCAAGACTTGTCTATCACGAAGGACAATATGTTGTGAATCACTCACCCCAAGCCCATCAACAAACACGTAATCAGACGGTACTTTTTTCTCAAGCATTTTTACCCCGTCTTTTCGCACTTCAATGACTGAGCCATTGTCCGGAACAAACACGCGGTCCGGTTGGAATCCGTGCTGTACCGCCAAATTTTTTGCTTCTTTGAGAAAATAGTGATTGGCATATACCGGCACAAAATAATCCGGCCGCACCTGATCAAGCATATCGAGAATGTCTTGCCGGGTACCATGACCACTCACATGGACATCCATAAGATCTCCATGAACCACATTGTCACATTGGCGATAAATATTATCTTTCAGTCTTTGAATACTCCGTTCATTTCCTGGGATAATAGAAGAAGAAAAAATAACCGTGTCATTTTTTCGTAACTTAACAAATCGGTGATCTCCAACAGTAATTCGATTGAGTACCGCTCTATCTTCTCCCTGTGCCCCAGTACAGACTACCACTACTTTATTGTCTGGGTAACGATCGATCTCTTTAATATCAATAAGTACCCCCTTGGGAATATCAATATAACCGAGTTCCTTCGAAATCTCAATATTCATCTTCATACTGTATCCATCAAGCGCCACTTTTTTTCCGAGTGAACTTGAGGCCTGTAAAATCCACTTTACCCGTTCCACCTGAGAACTAAATGTAGCGAGCACCACTCTCCCTGGTGCCTGAGAGAGAATTGTTTGAAGATTATTATACATCTCTTGATAAGTACCATGACGTTTACTATTGGTCGCCCCCAAGCTTTCCAAGAGCAAAAAAGTTGGGCGTGGCAATTGGGATAAATGGTGATAGTTTAAGTGCGTTACCCCCTGCTCATCACGCTCCATCGTCCAATCTCCCGGATGAATAATTGTTCCGTTTGGAGTTTCAAGAATGACTCCCATTGAGTCCATTATGGAATGCTCTACTTGGAAAAACCGGACTTTAAAGGCTCCAAGTTGTACCACGTCGTTTAGGTTTTTCACGTTGATAATTTTCAATTTACTCGCCGTACCTTTTTTGTAATCTTCTTGCCGATGCTTAATAAGTGCCAAAGTCAATGGACGAGCTACAATCGGCGGATTACCCAGTTTTTCGAGAACAATCGGCGCACCTCCAATATGGTCAAGATGTCCATGAGAAAAAATTGCTCCCCGAATCCGATCTTCTTTTCCTTCCAGATATTTTGTATTGGGAATAATATAATCAATACCCGGCATATCTTCTTCGGGAAACTGAACGCCAATATCCAAAATAATGATATCGTTTCCGTACTCAAACACGGTCATGTTTCTTCCTACCTCTTCACACCCGCCAATTGGAATAATTCGAAGTACATCCGCTTCCTGAGCTCCTGTTGTACTCGAAGCTTGGTGAAAGCGTTTTCTCCCTCGAGATCTTTGACCACTATGAGAAAATCCATTTTGTCCTTGATACGACCGTTGTGGGCGTTGTCCCTGTTGCGATCCATGTTGCCGTTCCGGTTGGTCTGTCCCTTGTCGATCACGACGAGGTTTGTTTGCGCCAAACGGTTGACGTGATGACATGCCGTTTCGACCACTGTTTCGACGGACACCATAGGTCCGTGCTGCTGTTACCATCATACATTTTTATCTCTTTAAGATATAAAAAGTGCTGCTCGAAGAGAACACAAGCAACGCGGCTACACTGAAGATGGTTCAGGTACATCCGCCATAATTGTGAGTCATACCAACACACTGAATTGACAAAAGTAGGAACGCAAAGAAGAAGAAACGCGTTACCACCCCAAAACGGTTGGTCTGAGACAACTATCTCCTCAATACACCTCATACCATCTCTTTCTATCGTAACCAATAGAAATGACTCTGGCAAATGAGATATTCTGAACAGAGAGATTTCTCCCCCAAAGATCAGTGCCGATGGTGGGACTCGAACCCACATGTCTCGCGACACACGCACCTGAAGCGTGCGTGTCTACCAGTTTCACCACATCGGCCCTCACCTTTAGGGAATGCTTTTTTTATCTCCACTTTATTCTGGTCTTAACATACCATTCAGACACATTGGCAAACCGATCCGATGGAGTAAAAATTCTATCAACATCAAATCCATATACATCATCCCCCATTGCATACGTATAGGTTGGCATGTAAAGAAAAATTGCCGGACGATCTTTGGCTACATATTCCTGAAACTCTTTATATATATTTGACAACTCTTGTTCATCGGTCACCTCTCGGGCTTTTTCAAGGAGCGCGTCAACATTTCTATTTTTGTATCCGGCCAAATTCAACCCCGGATAGTTGGCTTGACTTGAGTGCCACAAGGGATATTGATCTGGATCTCCACCAATAATCGCACCGTACAATAGCACATCATACGCTCGCTGTTTCAAAACTTCTCGATCAATTTCTTTTGGAGTTAAAAATCGTAGATTGACTTTTACTCCTATATCCTGCCAAAAACCGGCTACGAGTTCCGCGGCCTTTTTGTATTGCAATGTACCTACAGTAGTAATAGTTAGTTCCAATATTTTGCCTTCTTTATTTTTTCGGTAAAACGTTTGCGCGGCATGCAATTCCTGACTCAGCTGCTCATCAACTTGTCTTTCAGCTTCAAATCTCAGTGCCGCTTCATCAAAATCAGGTATGGAAACAGGAGCAGTAGTAGCTGGGGTACTCGTTGTGCTTTCTTCGGCATCAGCGGCGGCGGCTTCAGCGATAGCTTGCTCTTTCGCAGCTTCAATTTGCGTTTCCCAATTTTTCATAAGCTCCGCGCGCCGTTCTGCTCGAAATGTTTCGGAGCTCATGCGCTCCCAATCTTTATCAAGCAGTGTATTCGCTTCCTCTACTGAATAAGTTGATACACCAATTTCACTTGAATACCCGGGGTATCCTGGCAAAACCGGTCCATCAATAATTTGCCCCTCTCCTTTTAATACTTCTTTTACCAATCGTTCTTTGTCTACTGCCTGAGTCAATGCCTGACGCACTGAAACTTGCCCCAACAACGTTTGTGATCCTTGGTTCAAAAATAGCGCGGTGTATTGAGGCAACTGAAGCGTATGCAGTGCGATATGTTTTCGTTCTACCGCTGAGCGAAACTCATATGGAACAAAGTGAATTCCATCGGCTTTTCCTTCTTTTAGAGCCACGATTGCACCGGTTCGATTATCATATTCAGCATAAAAACGAAACGAGAATGTCTGGATATATGGTACCTGTTGATAGTACCGTTCAAACCGCTTGAGGGAGTATTTTACAATAAAACCACTTTCGTCCTTGATAAAGGTATCAAAAGCATATGGTCCCGTACCGATAGGTTGGAGATTTTCCTTGCGAAGACGAATATTTTCCGGAGTAACCTCAGACCACACATGTTCAGGTAACATACCAACAGTAAGGCTGGATAAAAACGGTGCAAAGACTTCTGGTAACGTAAACTGTACCGTGTGATCATCCAATGCCTCAACAGTAATTCCTTCAAAACTTGCCCTAAGTGGACTATTGACATTTGGATTCTGAATCGTTTCGATCGTATAGACCACATCCTCGGCGGTAAAGGGTTCTTGATCATGCCAAACCACATCTTCTCTCAACGTAAATGTATACATTTTTTTGTCATCGCTTACGGAATAATTCACTGCTAAATCCGGAATCAATCGCTGATCCTTATCATATTGCATCAGCCCGGAAAACACGAGGCTACTGATATCACGATCCACATCATTGGCCGGCGCAAAAAGCGGATTGATAAATTCCGGCGAACCAACAATTGCTTCAATATATTCTCCGCCGACTTGCGGGGCGCGTTCCATGGCATATCCCACCCCAACAATACCGAGCCACACAATACCCATAGCAAACATTCCTACACCAATACGAAAAAACAATCGTTCTGTCCGTGAAAGAATGAGCCCAACATGCAACCACTGAGTCCAGGTAGGCATGGTTCGACCACGCAAACGACGCACGAGATGGAGGTCTTTGGTATGAGAGATAAGCGGAGATGGCCGACGGCGTGTTATGAGCCGTCGAAACCACCCCAAAAAAGATGAGAAACGCACAAGAGAGTATAGTTACCCTATCGATAATAGACGCAAAATCACGGATATACACCAACTACTATTGGGTATACAAATAGGTTGGGTATTCTTTAATTATATATGAGAAATATTTTCTCGTCCGTGATGAAGGTGGATGTGGTCAATTACGCCAAAATAACATTGACCAAGGCCAAGCCAAAAAAGAGGACAGACAACACGATTGTTGCCTTAAATAAGATAAGATCAGCTCCCCGTTTGGTAGTATATACCGTAGTAGAGCCACCAAATGCCGCTCCGAGCCCTCCACTCTTTTGTTGCAACAAAATAGCAATCGTTAAAAGTACGGCGATAATTACCTGAACGATAGTCAATGCGTAAATCATACAAGAGTCAATACAAGGCTGTCCTTGAAAATAAAACGCTAGCAGTATACCATGAAAAATCAACAAAAGTCAATATGGTGGATAATTTTTGCTAGAATAACTGATATTTATCAAATTAATCATGGAAAACTATCCACTAGACAGTGCTCCAAACGTTCCAAACAATGGCCATTGACAAAACTTCCGACCCATGCTATACTCATCACGTTTTACAAGCGTTACTCACTTTTATGAAGCAACAAATCCATCCGACCTATCATCAGATTACGGTTACCTGCGCCTGCGGGAACTCATTTGAAACCGGTTCAACAAAAGACGAACTGCGTGTTGAGCTTTGCAATCAGTGCCATCCGTTTTACACCGGAAAACAAAAGTTTGTTGACACTGCGCGCCGAGTAGAAAAATTTGAAGAAAAACTTGCCAAAGCCCAAGCTAAAACAGCTGTACGAAGCAAAAAAGATAAACGAGCCGCGAAAGCTGCCAACAAAAAAGCCAAAGCAGACGAAACAAAATAGCGATGTACATCTTCACAAGCAGGCCGGTTTTCTGGTCTGCTTTTTATTAGCCTTACGGATTACGGATAATACGAAGTTACGGATATTTGTTTTTCGAAATAACGAAACAAAGAAATGAAGAAATAAATCGTACACCATTCTTTATTGCAAAATTTCGCTATTTCTTTATTTCGTTATTTCGATCAATCATCTCTACCTTTGTATTATCACCTATCCACCTTGTTTACCTACCTTGAGTGGAGGTGGGGGTAGAGCAATCTGTAAAGTATCTATTTGTATGTTACAAAAATACCTCGACCTCAAAACGAAATTCCTCAAACTCGAACAGGATCTCCAAGACCCTCAAGTTATTGCTGATCAGAATAAACTAAAAACCGTCTCGCAAGAATTTTCTGAACTCAAACCGGTGTACGAAAAAATTGTTTCACTCGAAACAACTGAAAAACAACTTGAGGAAAATAGACAGCTCTTAGAAACCGAACAAGAGACTGACATGAAACAGATGATTGAATCTGACATTGAAGAGCTGGGCCAAAAAAAAGAAGCACTCGAAACCGAACTCAAGTTTGACACCATGCCGACCGATCCACATGATAAAAAAGATGTCATTGTGGAAATCCGGGCCGGAGCCGGTGGTGATGAAGCAGCCCTCTTTGCCGGCGACCTCATGCGAATGTACATGAAGTATGCTGATAAAAAAGGATGGAAAACCGAACTCATCGATGAACATCAAATTGGTATTGGTGGGTACAAAGAAGTGATATTTGCTATCAAAGGCAGTAACGTATACAAAGACATGAAGTATGAAATGGGAGTTCATCGAGTGCAGCGTGTACCGGAAACCGAAAAAGCCGGACGCATTCACACTTCCACCGCTAGTGTCGCCGTCCTGCCGGAAATTGAAGAAACGGAACTTGACATTAATCCCAACGATCTCAGGATTGATACCTTTTGTGCCGGAGGAAAAGGCGGTCAAAGTGTAAACACAACAAAAAGTGCCGTACGAATTACCCATATTCCTACCGGCGTAGTAGCTCAGTGTCAGGATGAGCGCAGTCAATTACAAAACAAAATTAAAGCGATGAACGTTCTGCGCGCTCGTCTTTTTGAAGCTAACCAGGAAAAACAACAATCCGCCCTCGACGCCAAACGAAAGAGTCAGATTGGAACCGGTGATCGCAGTGAAAAAATCCGTACCTACAACTTTCCCCAAGATCGTATTACTGATCACCGAATTCACGAAAGCTGGAATACCATTGAGAATATTTTGAATGGAGATTTATTTGACGTCATTGAAAAACTACGGGCAGCAGATTATGAAAAGATGGAAGGTGAAAAATAATAAATCAAAAATCAAATACCAACCTCCCCCTTTCCTTTTTAAGGAAAGGGGGACGGGGGGATAGGTTGCACCGAAGAACAAATGCCATGAATCTGTAACAAAATTGGTAAAGGTACAAGAATAATCACCCTGTAACTCAGGCCTTTAGGCCTGAAAACCACTCACCATGAACACTCTTACCATCATCCGCGGTCCACTTGGTGTCGGAAAAACAACCATTGCCAAACGTCTCGCTGAAATACATTCTGTCGAATACATTTCGGTTGATGAGGTCCTGGATCAACTTCATCTAGATACAACAAATGGAATCCCCGTAGAACACTTTCTCAAAGCAAATAAAGTCATTGTAAATCAGATTCGCCAACATAATACACCCACAATCGTTGACGGCAACTTTTACTACCAAAAACAATTAGATGATTTAATACGCCAGTTTCCAAATGACCACATAATCATTACCCTTACCTGTGATATTGAAAGCTGTATACAGAGAGACGCTGAACGAAAAAAGTCATATGGCGAAGATGCTACCAGGTATGTCTATGATATGGTAATGAGGGTAAAAACAACAAATCTGTTTGACACCACCAATCTGAAAACTGATGATGTAATTCATAAATTGTGTCCACTACTTTCAAAAAAGTAGAAGTATAATAATTCATCAAGCTTTTATTCCGTCCACACACTCGTAAGAAACCGCTCCATTTTTTCCCAACGCAATCCTTTCAACTCAATCACTTTTGCTATTATGCGCTCCACTGAAACTGTTTCTTCACCGGTTGAATGCTCAATAGTTATCTCCTCACCTTCTTGAGATAATACTTTTCCTAGTGTTGGTCGTCCAGATTCGTCTTGATAATGCAGGTATATGACGTAATCACCCGGAACAAGCTCTTGAAACGATCTCGTAGCAAATACGCGACTTTGCTTGGGAACATCTGGCGCGAAGTGATCGGTTTGAATATAATAGGAACTGGTTCCTCCCAGAGTGATACCAACCGCAGATGAAATTGCAATAACAAATAGTAGCACCCAACTCACCAATAAACTTTTAATAACACGAACTACGACCGAAGTTCGGTGAGACATGTGAACATACACCAGTACGATTATTGGCACAGTACAACAAAGAAGTATTCGAATCGGCAGTAACATGTGTCGAGACGCTCGCCACGCATACAAGATATATATCGCCCACCCACCAAACACTGCGATAAAAAGAATGAAGAGATAGTACTGCGGAAAAAGCCGAAGAACAAGAACAGTATTTACTAAGATCAGAAGATATGTGGCAACTAGAGTAGAAATCTTTGGTCGAACTTCTTTCTCGGGAGCTGTCTGAATTTCTAACTCGTCTTTCCGTAGTGCCGTCCAACCCACGATAACTGAAATATATAGCAACAATTCAATACCGAGCGCGATCATTTTTGGCCGTAGCGTAAGTTCTTTCCCAAATACCGGAACAGAAAAAAGAACAAAGCCCACCAATAACAACAATGACCAAAAGCCCAACACTCTCTGATAAGCTCTGAGATATAACAACCTCTCCCGTTCATCCACCGGCTTATGTAAAAACCAAAAAAGATTATTCATACGTATGTATTATGGAATAAAACGAAAAATATCTTCAATTTTGACATGAAACAACTCGGCGCATTTATACGCCAGAAACAACGTGGGCTGATATTTTCCCTGTTCTATAGCATTTATCGTTTGTCGTGTTACCCCCAATATCTTCGCCAACTCTTCTTGCGTCATTTTTTTCGCCGTTCGCAATTCTTTCAGATTACTGATGATTATCGGCATATGTAAAACAAGTTTTACTTAATTCTCATTTTAGAGTAAAATACTTTTTACATTTTGTCAAGTATGCTGTTCAGAGAGCATTGCATCACAACAGCGTAACCTAAGCTTGTTTCTCATATCAACTACACTTCCCTTCTCCCATGACTATCAAAACCCTCCTCAAACAAACCAACAACATCGACCGACTTGATGCCGAACTTCTCCTCGCGCATGTACTAAAAAAACCCCGCGAGTATCTTTTGATCCACGAAAAAGAATCTGTTTCGGTTTTTACCTCACTTCACTTTAGCTATCTTACCAAAAAACGAAAACGAGGCATTCCCCTCGCCTACCTCACCGGCCATAAAGAATTCTTTGGCCTTGATTTCTTGGTCAATAAACACACACTTATTCCGCGACCTGATACAGAAATTCTAGTAGAAGAAGTAATCAAACAAATCAAACAACCCCCTCTCCTTTTAGGAGAGGGCAGGGGTGAGGTGTTGAATAGAATCACCCTTATCGACATCGGCACCGGCTCCGGTTGCATTCCCATATCAATCCAAAAAACAATACAGCAATATAACAATGTAACAGTTCCAACCTACGCCACCGATATTTCCAAACCAGCTCTTAAAGTTGCTCAAAAAAACGCTGCTAAACATAACACACCAATCACCTTCCTCCACGGCAATCTCCTCACACCATTCATCAACACTTGCCAACTTGCCAACTTGCCAACTTGTCATCTTTTCATCACCGCCAATCTTCCCTACCTCACAGCAGAACAATTTCAATCTGAACCAAGCATCCAACACGAACCCAGATCCGCATTAGTAGCTGAGAACAAGGGTCTGGCTTTATATGAAGAGTTATTAAAACAACTCCAAGAATGGCTATCGGGTGATACGTGTTATGTGATACGTGTTATGTGCTACTTCGAAATCGATCCTGACCAATCAGAACTCATTAAACCACTCATCACCAATTACTTCCCAAAAGCAACAGTCACCATCAAAAAAGATCTTTCAGGATTTGACCGCACTGCATCGTTTACCGTATAATTGCTGCAAGTTTTCTCTAAAAAAAATCCATTCAATACAACTACTTTAGACTTTAGACTTATGAATTTCGACTCCCAAACATTCACTCTCAAACGTAAATTCTGGAAACTTTTCGGCGCTGAGTTTCGTATATTTGACCAAACAAATACCGAGGTACTCTATGGAGAAATGAAAGCATTCAAACTACGTGAAGATATTCGTCTATATAATAATAAATCGAAAACCGAAGAACTACTGCGCATTCATGCTCGACAAATCATTGACCTCAATGCGGTGTATGATGTATTTGACAGCAAATCAAATGAAAAAATTGGCGCTTTTCGACGCAAAGGTATTCAAGCCGCACTCTTCAAAGATGAATGGCTCATTCTTGATGCTCAAGATCAGGAAATTGGGAAATTCATCGAAGATAGCACGGTACTCGCGCTACTTCGTCGCTTCATCACAAACCTTATTCCGCAATCATATACAGTTACTCACCAAGGACAAGTTGTTGGCCAACTCAAACACCGTTTCAACCCCTTTCTCATCACCATCGATGCTGACTTTTCTCAAGATCCGGGAAAAAATCTCGATCGCCGTCTTGGTTTGATTGCGTTAGTTCTCCTCGGCGGAATTGAGGGAAAACAATAAACTGCATGGCAGTAAATCGCAAATTTCAAGTTACAATTTCCAAACAATATCCAATATGTAATCTTTAAAAACCAAACAATTTTGGAAATTAATATTTATTATTTGGAATTTGTTTGGAAATTGTTTCTTGTATCTTGGAATTTATTTTGTTATCCCCATCACCATCTCCTAGAAAACATCAAAGTATGTTATACTAAAAGCAACTCATAAAAGTCCTGTCACTATGAAAAAATATTTTCCGCTCACGCTCTTCATTCTTCTGGCAATTGTATATTTCATTTTCGCGTTTGATCAAATTGGCTCGTACGAGATCTTTTTGACCGTAGCGAGTTTTTTATTTGCTATTTTTACCGGATTTTTTATTTCTCGACAGGAAAAACGATACACCACCATCCGAGATCTCATTGCACAATATGACGGTGCCATGACTTCTATTTTTCGAGAAAGTCGACATATCTCAAAACGATTTACTCACCAAATTCATGATATTATTGAAGCTCACTACCAAACGATGTTGAACAAAAAAACCTGGGATTGGCACTTTACCCATAAATCGGAAACCGTATCTTCTATCCATCGCGTGATACATGATGAAATTGGGAAAAAACGATTGAGTAATCTCCAATTTCTTTCACTGCAACAAATACTCAACGAACTTACCATTGTCCAAACCGTTCGAAAACACATGATTGCCATGAAGCAAGAACGAATACCAATTTTCCAATGGCTCCTCATTTATGTTCTGGCCATTCTCATGCTCTGCACCCTTTCAATACTCCCACTGTCCGAGGTTCCTATTCTTGACGCAATCTTCAAAGGAATTTTTGCTACTGCCGTCATCTTCGTCATGCTCCTCCTCCGCGACCTTGATAATCTAAATCTCTATGAAGAAATTGTTGGTGAAGCGTCGGCGAGCGATGTGTTAGAGATTATGGAAGGAACGAAGTGAGTGGGAATGTCTAATGTCTAATATCTAATTTCTAAGAATGACGAACGGAAGTTCGTCTTTTTATTTTCGAAACTTGTAACTCATGCCTTTAGGCTTGATAACACACATACACATGCCACAAACTTGCCAACATGCAGACTTGCTAACCTGCCAACTCAACTTGATTTTTCCCTCAATTCTGCTAAACTAACCCCACAATGGAGAGGTGTCTGAGTGGTTGAAGGTGCCGCTCTCGAAAAGCGGTGTACTTGAAAGAGTACCGAGGGTTCGAATCCCTCCCTCTCCGCCAAGTTTTTCATTCAGCGAAATTAAAATTAACAATACTATGAATAGAGTAACCTTGAGTATTGTTGGAGTACTCGTGTTAGCGGTTGTCGGCTTTTTCGCTTATCAACAGCAGTCGAAACAGCCACAAACTTTGCAAAAAGTTACAATCGCACAAGCATTCGAGGTGTTTTTATATGCGCCTTTATATGTCGCTCAAGAAAAAGGATTTTTCAAAGACGAAGGACTTGATGTAAACATCACAACGGCTGGTGGAGACGAAAAGGCGTTTGCCGCACTTTTGAGCGGAGACGCTCAATTCGCTGTAGGCGATCCAACCTTTGTCGCCGTTTCCGGCGAAAAAGGTCAGCCCGGAAAAGTTGTTGCCGCTGTACTTCGTGGCGTTCCGTTTTGGGGCGTTGCAAAAAAACCAAGCATTGGAACAATTTCAACGCCATCTGGTTTGAATGGATACAGTGTTGCAACTTTCCCATCGCCATCAACCGCGTATGTTTTGCAGAAGAAAATGTTTCAAGCGGCAAACATAAAATCAAACATTAAAGAAACAGCATTTGGTTCTTTGCTTGTTGCGCTTGATACCGGAGCAGTAGACATCGCTTTGGAGTTAGAACCGAATGTATCTACGGCAGTAAAAAATGGCGACCATGTTGTCTACTCACTCAACGACTACTATCCAGAATTTGCGATTACGGGTATGACTGCATTACCAAGTTATGTTGAGCAAAATCCCGAAATAACACAAAAAGCGGTAAACGCACTTCAAAAGGCGATGACATACATTCGCCAACACCCAAACGAAGTAGCCGACTTTCTCATTACAAAATTCCCTGATGTGCCGAAAGACATCGCCAAGAACGCTGTTCAGAACATGATAAAGGCGGGGGTCTTTCCGAGTGATACAGTTATCACTAAGGCCGGTTGGGATACTGCTATCCAAGCTCGTTTGGATGTTGGTGATCTGAAGAAACCCGCATCTTATGAAAACTATGTCATCACAAAATTCTCAGAACAAACAAAGTAGTGCTGCTTATATAAAAGCAGAAAATGTTTCAAAACAATTTTCCTCCAACGGAAGTGTTTTATCTGTTCTAGAAAATATTTCGCTTGATGTAAAAGCGGGTGAAATTCTTGCTATTGTCGGTAGAAGTGGTTCGGGAAAAACAACACTTCTCAATATCATTAGCAGTCTTGAAAAAACAACAACTGGAGAAATTTCTGCACATGGTTCAGTCGGATATGTTCCACAAAAAGATTTACTTCTTCCGTGGCGAACGCTCATAGGAAACATTTTGCTTCCCGCCGAAATACAAAAAAGAAATTTAAAAACGTCTGTCATCAAGGCGAGAGATTTATTGCAAAAGAATGGATTAGCGCAATTTGAAAAATCTTATCCATCAGAAATTTCCGGCGGAATGAGGCAAAAAGTTTCTCTCATGCGAACCTTGGTTCAAGATTCCGATATTGTGCTTTTTGATGAACCATTTTCTGCAATAGATTTTGACGCTCGTTTGCAGTTAGTAAAAGAAATTCGCTCATATATTGTATCCGCTCAAAAAGTTGCTATTTTTGTCACGCATAATATTGAGGAGGCAATCGCAATATCCGATAAACTGGTCGTGTTCAGCGAAAGACCAGCAAAGATTGTTTATCAAACAGATATTAATATTCACGACGAATACCGCGATCCGGTCAATGTGCGAAAAAGTAAAGATTTCCAAGAACTTTTTGAGCGGATTTGGAAATTGATGAGCAAACAAATATGAAAAAAATTCTTTATATAATCTCACCATTTTTACTTTTTATCATCATACTTACAGTGTGGCAAGTGTTTGCTTCTCAATTTCCACGATTCAATTTTCTTTTCGGCTCACCTTCGGAAATTTGGGCATCACTTCTGCAAAATACCGCAAGCGGGCTTCTCGTAAGCGACTTTTTCATAACTGGTTTTGAGGCATTAACCGGCTTCGTTTTCGGCGTAATCTTCGGTACTACAGCGGGGTTCATTCTCTGGTATTCGCCGTTTGTAGCGCGTGTATTTAGGCCATACATCGTGATTTTGGGTGCAATTCCGATATTCGCTTTCGCACCTATGGTCATCGTTTGGTTCGGTATTGGTTTGAGTATGAAAATCGCGATGGCGACACTTGGTGCTTTTCTTGTCGCTCTTACGCAAGCATATGAGGGGGCAAAAAGTATTGATGTTGAGGAATTTCGTCTATTGAAAATTTTTGGTGCAACACGCTTTCAAATTTTTCAAAAAGTCATTTTTCCGTCCTCGCTTTCTTGGGTTCTTGCTTCAATGAAACTCAATGTCGGTTTTGCACTTCTTGGTGCGTTTATTGGAGAGTTTATTTCCTCAAACCAAGGACTCGGACATTTTATGATTCGTTCAGGTTCGTTATATGACATTCCGTCGGTATTCGCAGGAGGCGTATACCTTGTGTTGCTCGCTTTGTTGTTTAACCTTATTGTTGTTTTTGTTGAAAAGAAAAAGATAAAAATTATCGAGTTCTTTTCAGTTGGTAGAGAAACGAAGCGAGCTTTGAAAAATTAGTCCTACGCAATTTGAAATTGCCCGCCCGAATTTTGCCAAAAGAAATCAGCGGAGCAAGTGGAAAATTCCTCGCCAAACCCCTCCTTTTCCATTTGCGACACCCGAATTCAAAAACAAATCAGCCGAAATTTTAGCAAATCCTTTCCCAAAAAAGAGTTTTATCAAAACTTCGTCCGCATTAGTCCCGCCACCTGCATGAATACTTGGAAGGCAGAACACCACAGAAAAATACTCTTTTCATTAAAAGAAGAAAAAGGCGGGCGGGCGCAAAATGAAAAGAGCAAAGAGTATTTTTCTGTGGTGTGGCGAGCTTATCGAGCAGTGGCGGGACTAGCTTCCTCATTGGAGGTTTTGCTCAAAAAATGTTCGAACTTTGTCCAAAAAACACGCCAAGAGCGTGTATTTTTCTATCCAAAAACCAAAAAATCTGCTAATATACAATCACTTTTTTCATTTAGACCCCAACATGAAACAAACAACTTCCTCACCAGCCATTAAACAAGTACTCCATGACTATTGGCAACTCTACAAAACCCACCGATGGTGGACGTTGATTTCATTTGTAACTCCCGGGATTGGAACCATCCTTATTTTTTACATCCCACCACTCATCGTAGCCAAACTCATTGACACATACATTTTAAACAATGGAGTCACCCTCTCCTCCGCCGGCAGTCTAATCGTGTTGTTTGCCGGGTCATGGCTCCTAGGTGAAGTATTCTGGAGAATCGGTCTTCATTATCTCATAAAACTGGAAGCTGCCGGAGTACATGCACTTAGCAACCTAGCATTTGAACGTCTCACTGACCGTGACTATGATTTTTATACCAACAATTTTGTTGGATCGCTCGCCAAAAAAGCCGCTGCCTTTGCCCGAAGCTTCGAAATATTTACCGATACACTTTCTTTTAACATTATTACCAACATTCTCCCTCTCCTGTTCGCTTTTATTATCCTCTGGCGATACTCTCCACTCATCCCTATTCTCCTCCTCTTTTGTCTTGGTATTGTTGTGGCGGTTGCCATCCCCCTCATTCGAAAGCGGTCCCGTCTCGTCACAGCTCGGCATGATGCAAGTAGTCAAATGGTTGGCCGTCTTTCGGACGCACTTACCAATATGCCGGCCATTAAGTCGTTTGCCAAAGAAGAACAGGAAAAAAACGTCTATTCCACCTATACCGCCCGATATACTGATGCCTTTACCAAAGCAGCCAACTTTCAAAATTTGCGGTTTGATATCAGTATCTCACCATTGTACGTCACCAGTAACGTGATTGGACTTCTCTTTACCGTCTTCTTCGCTGAAACACTTGCCTTACCGGCGAGCGCACTCGTAGTCGTGTTTTCTTACTACTCTCAGGTAACAAGGATTTTTTGGGAGATCAATCGCATTTACCGCAATATCGAATCATCAATCACAGAGGCCGCTGAATTTACCGAACTGTTTCTTACCCCGACCATCATTCAAGACAAACCAAAAGCCAAAAAACTATCGGTTAAACGGGCCGCAATTCAATTTACTGGTGTACATTTTGGTTACCAAGACAGCAACCGCAAAGATGCCTTTCTTTATGACTTCAATATCACCATTCCTGCCAACCAAAAAGTTGGGTTGGTGGGTCCGAGTGGTAGTGGTAAGACAACTATTACACGACTTCTCCTTCGATTTATTGATGTCCAGCAGGGTGCGATTTCTATAGACGGACAAAATATCAAATCTGTCACACAAAAGTCTCTTCGAGAGCATATTGCTTATGTTCCTCAGGAACCACTACTCTTTCATCGATCGATGCGAGAAAATATTGCGTATGGAAATGAAAAAGCCACCGAGAAAGAAATCCTGCGAGCATCAAAATTAGCTCATGCTCACGATTTTATCGTTGACTTACCGGATGGATATGATACCTTGGTCGGCGAACGAGGAATAAAGCTGAGTGGAGGTCAACGTCAACGAGTCGCCATTGCTCGTGCGCTCCTCAAAAACGCCCCCATTCTCATTCTCGACGAAGCGACCAGTGCGCTCGATTCTGAGTCGGAGAAATATATACAGGATGGATTCAAAAAACTCATGAAAAATAAAACCGCTCTTGTGATTGCACATCGACTTTCCACCATCAAACATCTTGACCGCATCATAGTACTCGATCAAGGAAAAATTGTGCAAGACGGAACACACGAGGAGCTTATTCAGCAACCGGCATTATATGCGACCTTGTGGGGACACCAGTCGGGGGAGTTTATTGAACAAACATAAGTGAAGTAAGAAATAGACCACAGATGAAACGAAATAGAAACATAACAAAGAAGAATCCGTTATTACCCGTTCAATCCGACAATTGGTGGTCTATTCCTTTCCAGCAACGTTTTTTTAAATGAATTTCCCTGCCACACGTGTCCGCCTTACCTGTCCACTTTGTTTACCCGCCTTGTTTACCCACCTCGGGTGGGGGTGGGGGCGGATTAAACAAAACTGGTTTCCAAAATTATTCAAGGTTCTTTATTCATCTTGCCCTCGACCATGGCAGCTTTTATTTTTGACAAAAGATAACATTTATGCTATAATAATCAATATTGGGTAAGTACTTCCACCCCCACAATCACACAGAACAATTGTTTTTTTACACCTGTTCTACGACGTCTGTCCAACTCCACGCCTTAATCAGACAGGCGAACAATGGCAGAAACAAAAAAAAACTTAATCCATTTTATCATACATGTCTTGGTAAAAATAGTTTATTAAACTCATAATAATGAATGTCCCCGCCGCACGTGTCCGCCTTACCTGTCCGCCTAGGGTGGAGGGTGGAAGCTGACGAGGTATCGCTATAGGTAGTTTTTCCCGATAATATCGGGAGGGAATAAAACCCTCGTCCGCCTTGCTTTGCACACCTTGCTTGTCAGCCTTGTTTACCCGCCTTGTTTACCCGCCTCGGGTGGGGGTGGAGGTGGGGGCTGTGGGCGGATTCAAATCGAGAGATAAACCACATTTAAATTTAATTAAATTTTTTTACTTTATTATGAGTAATGATTCAAGACATAACAATTTAGAAGATAGACTGCATTCTCTTTTTATGAGTTTACTTGAGAATAAACATTATCCAAATGCTAGTACTATTTTTCACGAAGAACCTACCCATGTAACAGAATGGATAGACACTAAGATCATATCAGGATTAATTACGCTTCTTAAGGATACATCAATTCAAAATCAGACCTTAACAAAGGCGGACTGGGATATAGCCGTAAATAGTGCATACTCAGGATTATCACGTTACGAACCTGCTCCTTTGCCGGATGGAGTAACTTCTATTAACAAGAAAAAACAACAAATATTGACAGAACTAATGGAGATACGCACATCCTTGAACCTCTCGGAGCCTGGGGATGAATTTGGAAGTAGAGAAGAAGATGAAACCATTGAAACTCAGTGGTACGCGTATTTTCGGGAAGTATCTACTTGGTTAAAAAAAATGATTGATGTGTGTAGCAATAATACATACTCAGAATCGATTGTTTTTAGTGTCATCAGTCACATTGAAGCACAAATGAATAGTTTAGAAAAATATTGTGAAAAACGTTTGGATGAATTAACAGAGCCAAGGGGTAAAAATGAAATTAATAAAACTACACCACCAAAAGAAAACATACCGGAAACTAAACCGAGCCGTAAGTAATCTCAGCACACAATGTTCATTTAAAAAAAGTTATAACTATAGATGTTATAACTTTTTTTTCACTGTATCTAATATACTTTACCTACCATACGCAATTTTTTAATGCGCAAACAGATCAAACTTCAGGATTTCTTTAATCAAAAAAAAGAAACTGCAATAGAATATATATTAAGAAACATATGCACCCTGCACTACACACCACCACCAATGACAAAGAGCTATAAAAAACCCTACAATACTAAAATTGTAACAAAAAACTGTAATTTATTGTCATAACATCCATAAAACAAGCACCTTTATAGACTCTTGATTTCCCCCACATTCTGCTATAGTACGAACCCAATACTCACTGGAATGACAAACTGAACCGCAGTGAAATTCGTCCGGGTGTATGTAACCCACCAATAACACCTACTAACTCCTCTTACGTAACAAATTTCGTCTCGACTCAATTCGTCACTCCACTGCACTTTGTTACCACTATATACTCAAAAAAACCACTATGGCTCAACAAAAAACCATCGAAACCATGTCCCCCCACCGGGTCATTTGAATCCCTCACTACCGCTATTCAAGGTGGAGCCAACTCCATCTACTTTGGCATAGAGCAACGCAACATGCGTGCTCGAATAAGGAATAATTTTATATACTCTCACCAATCACAAACGGATACGCCTCTCGTGGCGTCACCAACCGAGTAGTTATATCAGGATAGTGTTGTACAAATGAAGAAGGGAACGAATAATTTTTTTCACATTCCATTTGAATTCAACCGCGCGCGTCAAGTCTCCGGACAGTTCAATATAATCCACTTCCTGCTGTGAAAAGGTTCGCCAAAAAAAAGACTGCACTTCATGATTACGCCCCTGATGTGCTAACCATTTTAGTCGTTCCATTATCATGCCATTTTCAAACAACGCACCCACGTCCGGTCGACGCACAGTATCAATCGGCGCAAACGCATCGATAATGGCATTATGAATCCCTAAGTCCACAAAATATATTTTTTTAGCGCGAACTACTTCGTTGCGCATATTTCCTGCAAACGAAGGTAGTCGTACAAGCACAAAATTTTTCTCTAAAATATCAATGTATCGATCAACCGTCTGCTGGCTAGTTTTCAATTGTCGCGCGATTTCACTGTAGGACACTTCACTGCCAATTTGATAGGCCAACAATGTCACTAACTGCGTCATAATAGTGGGTTTTTTGATTCCTCCCACTGATAATACATTCTTATAAAGATATTGTGAGACCAATGTTTTAAACGCAATTTTTTTTCTTCTTCGCTAATATCTCGTATATCGGCATATCCACCAAAACGTAAGAATATTTGTAAGTACTGCTCCGCGTCAAATGCGTTTGATACGCATTCGGTCAATGATAAAGGATACAAGATAAATTCCAAAGATCGACCGGTCAGTGGTTCCAAAATCACGTTTGCCAAGTCAAATGACGATGAACCGGTGGTAATATATTGGATGTCGGGACGATGATCATGTAACGTTTTAAGTACTGATCCGATGTTGGGAATAACCTGTGCTTCATCAAATACGACAATTTTGTACTGCTCCACCAGGGAAAACAAATCAGCTGAACGAGCAGTGGTCAATAATTCTCTATTTTCCAACAATTCACAATCAATAAAACGAACATCGCTTCCGTAAGGAGAAACCAACTGCTTGATAACCGTAGTTTTTCCCGCCTGTCTTGGACCATACAAAATAAGAACTTTCCCGCCAAAAAGTCGTTCCTTGAGTACTTTTTCTATATCACGTTGAATATACATATAGTCAATCTTTTCAAATTTGTACAAATTTGTAAAGTTTACTTATACATAATTTGTATATTTCTGTAAAAATGACCTCCCCCCTTGATTTTCCCCTCCATTTTGCTATAGTACGAACTCGGTTTCAAACGTAATCTTGATCTTAGTCTCAATCTCTCAACATATGCCAAAAACCATCGAAATCATGTCCCCCGCCGGGTCATTTGAATCCCTGACCGCCGCCATCCAGGGTGGAGCCAACTCTGTCTATTTTGGCGTTGAACAACTCAACATGCGTGCTCGGGCCGCCAACAATTTTAAGCTCACCGATCTCCCGGAAATCGTCCGTCAATGCAATGAACACAATGTCCGAACCTACCTCGCCCTCAACACCGTCCTCTACAATCACGACATGGTGATCATGAAGAAACTCTGTGACGCGGTAAAAGATGCCGGTGTGACAGCTATTATCGCGAGTGACATTTCAGCGATTTCCTACGCCCGCTCCATTGGAATAGAAGTCCACATCTCTACCCAGCAAAACGTCTCAAATGTTGAAGCAGTGAAATTTTTTGCCGCGTTTGCTGATGTCATTGTGCTTGCGCGCGAACTGACTCTGAAAGATATTCAGCTCATTTGCACCACCATTGAAAAAGAACAAATCAAAGGACCAAGTGGAAACCTGGTCGGAATTGAACTATTTGCGCATGGAGCTCTATGTGTTGCTATTTCCGGGAAATGTTACATGAGTCTCGCCACTCAAAATGCCTCTGCCAACCGTGGTGCCTGCGTGCAAAACTGTCGTCGCTCATATCGGGTGATTGACGAAGAAACCGGTGAAGAACTGGTGCTCGAAAATGAATATATCATGTCACCAAAAGATCTCTGTACCATTAAATTTTTGGATCAAATTATCGGTGCCGGAGTCTCCGTTCTCAAACTCGAAGGCCGCGGTCGTTCAGCAGATTATGTAAAAACCGTCACTCGTTGTTATCGAGAAGCAGCTGATGCAGTCTTGAACGGAACATACACGGATGAAAAAAAAGAAGCCTGGACCAAAGAACTCGAAACCGTCTACAACCGTGGCTTCTGGCACGGTGGCTATTACCTCGGCAAAAAACTCGGTGAATGGAGTGGTGAATACGGATCAAAATCAGTCAAGGAAAAACTCATGGTCGGGGTCGTTACCAACTATTTCCAAAAAGCTGGTATTGCTGAAATCATGCTTCATGACAATGATGTCTCAGTCGGTCAAGATCTTCTTGTCATCGGCAAAACCACCGGAGTTGTTGAATCGAAAGTCGAAAGTATTTATTTCGAGGAACAATCCGTCGACACTGGAAAAAAAGGCACAATTGTCACCATTCCAGTGAGTACTCCCGTCCGCAAAAAAGATCAAGTTTTTGTCAAAATTCCTCGTATTCAAGAAACAAAATAGACCGCAGATCTAACAAATTGGACGAATACAAACGGATCAGTTGTTATCCGTTTCATCCGTCTAATCCGCGGTCTATTAACAACAATCAATGTGCCCAAAATCCTCCACTACCAAGACGACTGCATCGGCTGTGGCTCCTGCCCTCTCTATGCCCCAAATTATTGGGAGCTGAACGACAGCCTCGGTAAGGCAGTACTCAAAAAAGGTCAGCTCAAAGGCAAGACTCATGTTCAAGCTATCATCGAGGAAGACGTCGAAGAAAACGTTGACGCCGCCGTTCATTGCCCGGTATCATGTATTCATGTGGTAGACGATAGTGGGAAGGAGTTGAGTTGATTGGTAAGTTAGCAGGTTTACAAGTTGACAAGTTGGCAAGTTGGCAAGTTAGAAAGTTGGTAGGTTCCTATGCCGATATAAAAGTCAAAAGATGATATTAATATTGGTACTCACTCTAAACCACCAACTTTAAACTTTACAATTATGCCTTTAAACTTCCCCACAGGATTTTTCTGGGGCGCCTCTACCTCCGCCCACCAAGTAGAGGGAAACCTCTGCAACAACTGGACCGAATGGGAACGCTCGGCCAAGCGCAAACAATTTCTTCACGATCAAGGTCATATCGACAAACACGGCTATGAGAATTTTTTGTCCGACGTTGCGTGCGATCACTACACGAGATACAAGGAAGATTTTGCCCTCGCCAAAGAACTCGGCCACATGGCTCATCGTTTTTCTATTGAATGGTCCCGGATTGAACCAGAAGAAGGGGTCTTCAATGAATTTGAACTCGAACATTATAAAGACGTCATAAAAACCTTGCGGCAACACGGCATGGAACCATTTGTTACACTCTATCATTGGCCAATTCCATTGTGGCTCGACAAACAAGGTGGATGGAAACACAAAAAAAGTGTTGGGTATTTCAATCGGTATGTTGAAAAAGTCGTATCGTACCTCAAAGATGATGTTACGTTTTGGATCACCCTCAACGAACCCACTATCATTTCCGCGCTTTCTCATCAACAAGGTATTTGGCCTCCGGAAGAAAAAAATATTCTTTCATACTTGAGAGTTAAACGTCGCCTCATTGCCACCCACAAAGTTGCCTATCAAACTATCAAAACAATAAATCACAAATCTCAGGTTGGTATTGCGCACAACATGCAATTTATCGAACCCGCCAACCATAAACCGCTCAATCTCATTCTCTCAAAACTTGCCAACTGGTGGAGCAACACATTTTTTCTCAACCAAATTAAACCCCACCAAGATTTCATTGGCGTCAACCATTATTTTCACCACCGAATCAATGGTAGTTTATTCACTCCTGATAATGAAAATAAAAAAACTTCTGACCTAGGTTGGGAGCTCTATCCGGAAGCCATGTATCATGTGCTCATGATCGCTAAAAGATATAACAAACCAATCTACATCACCGAAAATGGATTGGCTGACAGAACAGACGAAAAACGACCTTGGTTTCTCGTAGAATCACTAAAGCAAGTGCACCGTGCCATTCAAGACGGTGCAGATGTTCGTGGGTATCTCCACTGGTCATTTATGGACAACTTCGAATGGGCCGAAGGGTTTTGGCCGCGATTTGGATTGGTTGAGATTGATTATGAGACGCTGGAGCGAAAACCAAGACCGTCGGCGTATTTGTATCGAGAGATAATTCGGAAGAATGGGATTGACACCTCATCCCCTCGCCCCTTCTCCTAAAAGGAGAAGGGGACTGACACTTCACCTCAATTCCCTCTCCTTTTAGGAAAGGGCAAGGGTGATGTGTCAAACATCTCCTTGTTACCAACCACCACCATAAAACGTATACATACTAATAGAAACCAAGGGAATGACGAATTGAGTCACAAGGAAATTCGTCAATAAAATAAACAAAGTAATACCAGACGAATTTCGCCTCGGCTCAATTCATCAGTCCACTGTAAAACCCAAAACCCAAAGAACGATCCCAACATTCCTGAATAGCCGTTTTATTTTCCTCCGCAATTTGTTATGATACCTACGTTGAAAAGTTTACAAGTTGGCAGGGTAACAAGTTGACTTGTTATTCAAAAACCCACATTTCAAGTTTCTATTTTTCAATATCTCAAACTACATTCAATACGTATTTAAAGTGCCTCGTAGGCCTTGTAAGCCTAGGAAGCCTCATAAGCCTTTGAAGTATGAAATCCACCCCCAAAGACGTCTTCATGTATCTTCTCACGTTTGTCACTCTCTACATCGGTGTTATTAGTTTTATTGCTTTATTATTTCAATACGTCAATGCGCTCTATCCGGACCAGCTGTACTACTCATACATTAGTACCACCGACACGATACGTCGTTCTATGGCTTCACTCATCATTGCTTGGCCGGTTTTTCTTTTTCTTACTTGGCAACTGAACAAAGAAACTCGTAAAGAGCCGGAAAAACGCGATTTGAAAATTCGTAAATGGCTCACCTATCTCACCCTTTTTGTCGCAGCGGTTACGATTATCATCGATCTCATTTCACTTCTCTACAATTTTCTTGGTGGCGAGCTGACCATGCGCTTTTCTCTCAAAGTCCTTAGTGTTCTCATTGTAGCGGTTGGTGTGTTTGGATATTATCTTTCTGACATCAAACAAAACGGGCTGTCTCGCAACATTAATCAGATATTTGGTATTACCACCTCCCTTTTCATTCTTATTGCTATTGTGGCTGGTTTTTTTATCATTGGCACGCCGGGAGAACAACGCGCCAAACGCCTTGACGAACAACGTGTACAAGATTTGCAAATGCTCCAAAGTGAAATTATTGGGTACTGGAATCAAAAAGATACTCTTCCCGAACAACTTTCAGATCTGAAAAATTCTATCACCGGTTTTACACCACCAACCGATCCGGAAACAGGGAATGCATATGAATATACAGTAATAGAGCCGCTCACCTTTGAACTCTGTGCTACTTTTACTCATGAACGAAATGTAGCTGAAAAATCTCCGACCGCCCCTCGTCCTATTTATTTTGATCCCTACCAAGCAAATTGGGATCATCCGGCCGGAAGACACTGTTTTGAGCGCACCATTGATCCGGACCTATATCCAAAAGAGAGAGAGAAACCTACCCCTCTCCTCGACTAACCCCAAAGCCGCCGTTTATCGGCGGTTTTTGTTTCTTATTCCAAAACCGTGATATACTACCATTGGAAGTACTCTAACTGTTTCTGTATATGAAAATTTCTTATCTTTCGTTGAATATTTGGCTCGGAGGAAAGCTTTGGGATACCATGATCGAATTTCTCCTAGAACAAAATGCCGACATTATGGCATTTCAAGAAGTGTACGATGGACATGACCTCAGTTCTAGTAAACAATTACGTTCTTTTGACGAACTGCAAAAACTTTTTCCTGACCACCAAGCGGTATTTGCTCCGGCAGCTATTGATAAAAAATCTAATACAGAAATGGGTAATGCGGTATTTTCCCGTTTTCCAATCACGTCCCATTCCCCTGTCTTTTTTGATGTCCCATTTGGGGTTTCAAGCAGCACCGTGGAGGATGCGGAATTTTTCCCTAGAAACATGTGCCGGGCCGAAGTTGCGATAAACACGAAACAACTTTTTGTCTACAGTTGGCATGGGATTTGGGGAGTTGACGGTGAAGACAACCCGCGTCGCCTTCAGATGAGTGAAACGATTATCAATGAGATACAAGATAAACCACATGTCATTCTGTCCGGAGACACCAATATGAAACCACATACGGAATCGGCCAAACGTATTGACGCAGTATTACCAAGTGTTTTTGGCGAAACACTCAAATCAACCTTCAACATGAGGCAAAAGACGCATCCAGGCTTTGCCGACGCGGCAGTAGATATGCTATTTACCAGTCCCACTCTTACAGTTCATTCCGCAGCCTGCCTAGATATAGACGTCTCAGATCATTTACCACTTGTCGCATCCATCTCTTTACCCGACACCGACTAATATGAAAATATCTCACCTCCTCACACTGTCTATACTTGTTGGTGCGAGTCTATTCATCTGGAAACCAGTATCTGCAGAAAGAACAGTAATTTCCGATTGGTATATTAAAGATTTTGAGACAACCATTGACCTCCACCCAAATTCTACAGCCACGATTACAGAACACATTATCGCAAACGCTGGAACACTCCCGGATAAACACGGCATTTTTCGCATTCTACCCACTCAAATGAATATCGAAGGAACAATAGTACAAACACCCATAAAACTTCACACAATCACAGACTTCAGTGAACATACTCATCCCTACTCAACTATAAAAAATCCCGGAACCATCACCTGGAAAATTGGCTCTCCGGATAAGACTGTGCAAGGAGAAAACAAATATCGTATTCACTATACTGTTGGTAATGTTATTCGAACCGACAGTGATACATTTGATGAATTTTTTTGGAACCTAAACGGCAACTTTTGGGATATTGAAACTGATGCCTTTACCGCCACCATCAACTTTCCTTCCGGCTTTAAAAACGAAGGGAGCGAAGTAAATCTTTACAGTGGGCAGTATGGGGACAACATGAATTCTCTCGCCAACTTCCGCTGGATTGATACTGACACTCTCGAGGTTACCGCGACTCGACCACTGACAGTTCGTGAAGGTATTACTGTTTCAGTGACCATGCCAAAAGGAATTGTCACACCGTATCAGTTTACCTGGTGGCAATTATACGGGCAATATCTTTGGCTTCTTTTACCTTTGCTTAGTATTATTATCTGTCTTGTGATATGGAAACGGTATGGTGATGATCCCAATCTGAGAAAACCGATTATCCCCGAATACGAACCCCCCGAACAATTACCACCACTAGAACTCGGAATGATCATGGAAAATGGAAAGCTCCACCATCGGTTTGTCACCGCCACGATTATTGATCTAGCTCGCCGCGGCATCATAACCATTACTGAACAAAAGAAAAAAGGAAGCTACACGTTTACTCGTACTGAAAATGTAAGCCAAAAAAACACTACGAGTGCTGAAACGACTCTTATCGAAAAACTATTCGGAAACAAAGCGACCGTCTCAATATCCGGCTCTTCAACCAAACTCACTTCAACTGTTTCCGCTATTCAAACACAGGTAAAAAAAGAACTAAAACAAAAAAACATCTTTGAAGCGTCCGGCTTTCGTTGGCAAATTATTTCGGCCGTCATAGCTGTGTTTCTCTTTTTTATCACAATCTTTTCGACGGTTTTTTTTGGTGATGACCAACCATTTTTGATCATCGGCAGTGGCTTTGTTTCGGCGTTGATATTTTTAGTTATTTCAATTATCATGCCAAAAAAGACTCTCTATGGAGCGGAACTTGAGTGGAAAGGAAAAGGGTTCAAAATGTTTATGAATACAGCCGAGAAACATAGACAAATATTTTTTGAAAAAGAGGGACTGTTTGAAGAATTGCTTCCATATGCTATCATGTTTGACATGACCAAAAAGTGGATCAAAGCTATGAAACAAATCTACGGCAAAGAATTTATTCAAAACTACCACCCGGTCTGGTTTACGGGAGTTCCCGGTCGAGAATTTTCCCTTGATACATTCTCCTCATCAATAAGTTCACTCAGCTCCTCTATCTCATCCTCTGTCTCTCCAAAATCCGGTTCCGGTGGCGGTGGATTCTCTGGTGGTGGCGGGGGTGGCGGTGGAGGTGGAGGGTGGTAAAATAACACTGATAACAAAAATATATAAACCCAGAAAAGCCAAAATACTATTCAGCCTATCAAGAACAAATAGATCATCTCATTGAGCGGTTCACCTATCTTCAAAATGAAGCAAAGAAGCTCGGCGAACAGGTTATTGAACTAAAAAGTCAGCTAAACATTTTGTCCACAGAACAGCAGGAACAGTTAAAAGAAAGCACTGTTTTTTCTTCTGTAACGCAACAGCTTCGTGAAAATATAAACCGCAAGCTGGACATTTTTATTCGTATAGGAGAAAATCTTGTGGAATTAAAAAAACAAATTAATAATCTTCAACAACTAGAAGCTGATTCTTATAGTGTACTATCAAAGGCGCCCAAAAAACCTACTCACTAAAGATACTTCACTGTTAACTTAACATGAAACCCATCTCCCGAGAACAACAAATCAAAGACCTCTTCCCAACCGAACCGGCTTTTCGTTTGAAACAAATCAATCAAGCTTTCTTTGAGCCCACTAAAACAAGTTGGACTGACATTACAACACTTTCCAAACCAATGCGTGAAAAACTAGAAGAAAAAGTACCTTGGATCAGTGTAAGTTTATTCAAGCTTTACGAAAGCAAAAATCACGATACTTATAAAGCAATTCTGAAATCCATTGATGGGAAATATTTTGAAACTGTTCTCATGGCCAATAAAAGAGGCCAGTGGACAATCTGTGTTTCCTCACAAATCGGCTGTGCCATGCGCTGCACTTTTTGCGCTACCGGAACCATGGGATTGAAACGTAGTTTACTGGCTGATGAGATTATTGATCAGTATCGGTTTTGGATGTATTTTTTGAACGGAAACCACTCCCATCCTCTCCTTCGCAAGGGGAGGAGTCTACAGAGCCTTTTACCAACAAACAAATCCCCCCTCCTTTCGAAGGAGGGGTTGGGGGAGGTTCAATCAACCCGTATCTCGAACATCGTCTTTATGGGAATGGGTGAACCACTGGCGAATTATGAAAACGTAAAACAAACTATTCATACTTGGCTTACCTATACCGACCTCGGTAAAACAAAAATCACCATCTCCACAGTTGGAATATTAACCCAACTTACCAAACTTCTTACCGATCCGGAGTGGCCGGACGTGCGGATTGCCATTTCTTTACATAGTGCCAATCAAAAAAAGCGCGAAGAAATCGTACCGACCACTGTGCCGGAATTTTTGAAGCAATTGGCTGCTTGGTCACATGAATATCATAAAACACATGGCAATCGCAAACATCACATTACCTACGAATATACACTTATCAATGAGGTAAATGACACGCCGGAACTGGCGGAGGAATTGGCAACATACATTAAAAAAACGGCGGTGAGTAAAATTAACGTCATCCCACTCAACCCGGTAATGGGAAAATCATTTGAACGCAGCCACCAAGATCGAATTGATACATTCAAATCCATCCTCCGCCGACACGGACTCACCGTCACCCAAAGAAAAACCATGGGAGACGATATTGCGGCGGCGTGTGGGCAGTTGGTGGTAGCAAACAATGTATAAAGCATGCAAAACGCATAGGACTAAGCAGTAGATAAAGCATACAAAACAGATAAAACTATCACACAGAAAAAACAACGGAGACACACTTTCTACAGTAAACAAAGGAAACTTTTTTTACCGACATGAAGGAGGTATAGTTTTATAAGTTTTATAACACTTTTCTCCTTGACAGCGCTTACCGACGTGTTACAATACGGTTATTATTTTTTACACCAATTCTATCTGCCCTGATGGGCACCCTATGTCACCTGTACCCACCTCTCAGTCTATTCAAAATCCAACTCATGTAACCATCTTGTACAATCAAGATTTTGACGTATCAACTTCTTCAACAGACATACCAAATGAGCCGGAAGATCCATTTAGTTCGTCCGACATACTTCAAGGGGAAACGGCCCGCGCCAGTGTCCTCTCGGTAGCCCAACATATTTCCGATGTTCTGACAAATATTTGCGGACTGAACACCTCTCTTGTTCCGGTTCAAACTCTCGATGATGTAAAACAATGCCTCAAACAACAAGCGAATTCTTCTTCGCTTATTTTTAATTTATGTGAGTCTCTCAACAAGGATGCCCGCTTTGAAGCTCGTGTTGCCTCTCTCCTTCATGCTTCAAATATTCCCTACACCGGCAATCATCCTCGTACACTATCTCTGTGTCTCAACAAATTTCGAACAACAGAAAGACTTCGTAAACACGACGTCACTGTTCCACATTCCGACCTCATAAGAAAGCTGAAACAATTGCCAGTTTATGAATCATTTCCCCGAATCGTCAAACCTAATCGAGAAGACGGATCTACCGGAATTGAATCAGCTTCCGTTGTATATTCACAGCACGAACTTGAACAGCAAGTAAAAAAAATTTTGAAAGAATGCAACCAAGCAGCCCTAGTACAAGAATTTATTGACGGTCGAGAAATTTCTGTCTCACTTCTCGGACACAAACAAGTAAAAATACTCGGTATAGGAGAAATAAACTTTTCAAAACTTCATGCGCATCTTCCAAAAATTGTCACCTACGCCAGTAAATGGGTACCGGGTTCTCCGGAATACGAAGGAACGGTGTCTGAAGCGGCCCAACTGACTAAGACCGAGCAAGCACAGATTGAACACACAGCAAAAGCAGTAGCCAAAGCAATGTTTCTTACTGGTTACAGTCGCATTGATATACGACTCGATAACACCGGTACGCCATATGTTATTGATGTCAACCCAAACTGCGATCTCGATCCTGAAGCTGGACTTGCCAAAACCGCCGCTCGAAACGGAATGTCCTATCGGCAACTTATTGGTGAAATTATTGAAGCAGGTATCGCCGCACGCGTACCGAGCAAACGCATGGGTCACTTTCATAATTTTCTAGACCTGTTACTTTCACTTACAGAACCAAATCAGCTTCCAAACACAAACACATCACCCATTCCTGCTTTATGAAACACACACCACTTCGCTCATCACAAATCTTTCATACCACCAACGCAAAACCGGCTGACCGTCGAGCTCTATACAGTTTGATTGACAGCATTTCTGAGTTTTCCAGTTCAGAAAAAAAAGTGGCCTGTGATCTCATCCGCCTTGCTCTCAAAGATAGTCGTAAACATGGATATCATGTGTTAGTAGCCAAACATAATCAACACATTGTTGGTTATGTTTGTTTTGGACCAACACCACTTACCAAAACCACCTATGATCTCTACTGGCTCGCTGTTCATCCCAAATTTCAAGGACAAGGAATAGCGCGCCAACTCCTCAATTCCCTTATCGCTACATTACAACCAAAAGGTGCACTCGTGCTCCGTGCCGAAACCTCCGGCACCCCTCACTATCGCCGCACTAGGACGGTGTATCAGAAACTTGGTTTTAAAGAAGTAGGGCGTATTAAACACTTTTACCAAAAAGGAGATGATCTATTTACGTTCGCTCTTTCTTTATCATAATACATCCAAACTGTTGCCAATTGAAAAAAAATAGTTTACGATAGAATCTAACACATAGTCTTGTTTACTTTTTAGTCCTATCGACTTTTTTTATTCATGACAAGCACTTTTCTATGCCCCTCGGTCGCCCTATCATTTTTTTTGACTACGCCGGTACCATTGTTGTTCGAGGTGCTGTTGTTGAAGGAATGGAAGAATCGATCCGAGAACTCAGTAAACAATTTACGCTCATTATTATTTCCTCCACCACAAGAGAAGCTATTCAAGATGTACTGAGAGAACACCATCTCCTCTCTTGCTTTGCTGATGTTGTCGGCTACGAAGCTGGAGTAACCAAAGCCGAACAAATGCAACACGCGCTCGACCTCTATCACGTTGCCAAAGATCATGCCTTTTTTGTTACTGACAGACGTGTTGATGTTGAGGCTGCCCATCGCATCAATGTCCGAAGTATTGCGGTAACCTGGGGAATGGAAGATCGGTACCTTCTCAATCAATCAAACCCGGAAGCACTTATCACCAAACCGGAAGAAATTGCCACTACCATTGATTCACTCCTAAGTACAGAACAATAAAAAACCACCTGTCTACCCTCCTACTTCCGACCACCGCTTGGTCGGTTTTTTCATCATGAAAAGAAAAATTGAACTTCCATTCACTCCATGTTATGATAGTGCCAAATTATCGTACAATTCAGAACATACACCAATTCATACGAACCCCTATTATAAAACTTCTTTTTCTAATATAAAAGTTTTATCTGTTTTACAAGTTTTATCGGTTTTATACGTTTCTCAATTTCACTCCTTATGCTTCCTCCTAAACCAAAAAAAATCCCCCACATCTATCTCGACCATGCTGCCACCACCCCCACGGACCCAAAAGTCGTAAAAGCGATGCTGCCGTACTTTACAAAATACTATGGTAACCCTTCTTCACTTCACTCCCTTGGAGTAGTAGCTAGCAACGCTATCCAAACTGCCCGGCGCACCATAGCAGACATTCTTCACACCGAACCGTACAGTATTTTTTTTACCAGCGGCGCAACTGAGTCTATCAATACCGCGATACTCGGTACCGCTCGCGCACACCATAAACACGGTAACCACATCATTACTTCTCGGGTAGAACACCCGGCTGCGTTGGAAGCGCTACGAGTACTCGAAAACGAAGGTTTTGAAGTTACATACCTTCCGGTAGATACGGACGGTCAACTTTCTCTAACAAGTTTGAAAAAGGCTCTGAAAAAGGAAACGATTCTTGTGTCTCTCATGTATGCCAACAATGAAATTGGTACCATATATCCGCTTGCCGATATTGGAAGAATGATTTTAAAGCACAGGAAAGAGAACAAAACAGTCTTCCCATACTTTCATACTGATGCATCCCAAGCAACCACTACACTCTTACTTGATGTTGAAAAGTTACATGTAGACTTACTCTCGTTTAATGGAAGCAAACTCTACGGTCCAAAAGGAATTGGCGTGCTCTATAAAAGAAAGCATACAACTCTTACCCCACTACTCTATGGTGGCGGACAAGAAATGCACCTGAGAAGTGGAACTGAACATGTTCCCGGCATTGTTGGGATAGCCACCGCTCTTGCTCTTGCGGAAAAACATAAATCAAAAGAAGTTCGCCGATTGGCTGATCTGCAACAGTATTTTTGGTATCAACTTCAACAACATATTCCCTCAATTCTTTACAATGGGCCGGGATTACAATCAGGTCAACGATTGGTGAACAATGTCAATGTCCTCATTCCAGGTGTAGATGCCGAAGCACTCATCATCTATCTCAATGCGTACGGTATTTATTGTTCCAGCGGCTCTGCTTGCGCCACCGGAGAGCCAGAAGCTTCTCATGTACTGTCTGCGATCGGAAGAAATCCCAAAGATGCAGCTTCTTCCCTTCGCTTTACTATGGGGAAAAAGACAACCAAAAAAGATATTGTATACACCGTTCGCACGCTGGCAAAGTTGACACAAGCGTTACAGCATAATGACATTATCACTCAGTAGCACCGCAACACTAATACACTACACCACTACATCACTACAACACTACATCATTTCATCACTCCACCACTACACTACATACGTATTTACATTCTACAATAGTATTCCCATCGACAATACAGCACCCCCAAGAACACCCAAGCCGAAAAAATATTACAAAAAAACGAGAGTTATTCTCGTTTTTTTATCCGCATAATCAGCGTTACCATCCGTACTATCCACATGTTCAAAATTCCAAAAATGGAAGTACCAGTACCGGTACAAACAAATATTTTCCTTCTTGTCGCAAATCATCCTGGGTCAAAACTACAACCTGCTTCACCCGATCTTCATATTTTTTTACAAAATTTTTCATAGCTACCGATGCTTTTTGCTTGCCTTGACGCCACGCTATTTCAATTGGCATGACATGATTGTCATCAACATGAGCAACAAAATCAATCTCGGCTTTTGCAATTGTACGGTAAAACTGTAGTTGCTTTATAGTTCGATTTTTGTTTAGTTCAGTGAAGACAAAGTTTTTTATCATGGTTTCATCAAACACTTCTTCTCCATAACGCACCTGCACTCCACCGGATAGAGTGGAAGTAAGGCCAAGATCGTGCGGATAAATCTTCATCATTTTACTCATTTCTCTTCTCCCATCGGTAAAAAACGGTGGAATAAAGTTGAACATAAATGTAGAAGACGCAATGTGGACATACTTCGCCAGCGTCTTTTTGTGCAATCGCAACCGCATACTTACATCATCATGGTTGAACAGTTCTGTAGATTCTGTTGCCAGTAACCGCAAAAAAGACAAAAAGGTTCTCAACTGTGGCGTACGCAAAAAGTATGTTGCATCTCGCTCCAAATAATTATCAATCACCTCGTGCATCGCTTCTTGCTTGGCTGCGGAATTTTTTGCTCGCACGACTTGCGGATATCCACCCCAGCGCAAATATGCCGGAAACTGCTTCTCCAGATCTCGTTGGTGAGTTTTATAAAAGTCTCGCAAAGCTGATTCATTGTTCCATGGCAAAGAAACATCATATACATGATCGGAAACAACACTCATGTATTCATACCAAGAATATGGATGAAGCGTATACACTCGGGCTTCTTTTTTGGTTTTTTCATCCAACACCACCGAACCTAGCGCAATAGAGGTGGTACAAAACAATTTTACGGTTCTCCCTAAAATATCATGTAGATACGCCAGAAAGTGAGCAATTTTATCAAGTGCGTTGACATTATCAAACAGAAGATATAACGGCTCTTTTTCTGACATGGAAAAATTGTTGCGCAAAAAATCGTAAAAACGTTCCGGTGAATCAAACTTTGGACTAAATCGTTCTCGATACACGTCGATCAGTACAGCGGTTCTGCCTTGAGCTTGAAAAGTTTGCTGCAACTCTTGCAAAAGCTCAGTCTTTCCCACTCCGCGTGATCCCTGAATGATAAAAAGGCTCTCTTTTTCGAGATCACTGAGAATGTGGTGATTGATAAGACTACGAATCATACCGGTTGATGTTCTGTAAAAATTTCATACCTTCAACGCTTGTCTCAGGTACATTAAAATCATACCACAGTATTTAGACTTAATCAATCAATTTTTTTACCCAACCTGTAGATAAACTTTTTCTATTTTTATATAAATTACATGATATTATTTATAAATGTGTATAACTTTTTCAATATATACTTGACAGCTAAAAGTAGAATTGTTATGGTACATACACTGAGCAACAAAAACAAACCTTGAACCTTCTTATGACCATAGAACACATTTACCGGCAACAAATGGAGATAAAATTGGTTAATCTGGGGAAAAAAATTGACCAGTTGGAACAAAAAACTCTCCATTCATACTCCGATAAGCGGTCGCAGGTTCTGCAAAAAATACTCCTACTACGAAAAGAACGCCAACGACTTCTTGATGAGCTTCTTGAGAATAGTCAACGCGATCACACCAAGTGGATAGACAAGAAACACCGGTTGGACGATGCCTGGCAAGGCTTAATACAGGAGTACAACCGCTCAGTAATCTTGATTGAAGATGTATTGGAAAGAAACGGTATCACATCCGATGGTCTGCATTGAACCGCCCCTTCCCTTTTTACATATCAACCGCGGTGAACATTTCTGTACGCCGTGTGATATGAAACAATATATTTCATTGATACCTCTTGCTGGAAGGTTTGAGTAGGTAGCATGCGGTGATGCACCTCACTGAGCTATATCTCGGCCGACTGGGAGAATCGTACACAATGAAAGACCGTTATGAATGAGGATGGTATGCCGATTATCAGAAGGCGGCTCGGACCACGACTGTCTACCCAATATGCGGAGGCACATATTGCGGTAAACACGAGTTATGGTTCGGGCGCCTTCATGATAACGGTGACAGCCCGGAAACTGTCGCCACTATGACGACCTAAAATGAATGAAACTATCATATACTTCTGTTTTCTATTTTTGGACAAACCAATCACATACCCAAGTCCATGGGGAAAAAGGGAAAAGGTGGTACATAGAACATGTTATGCAGACAATTGGATGCCATTTGGCAGTTTTTTTTGTTTATACATGAACTCCACCTTTCTTTCTTGGAGGTATCCATCAATCATACACCTACTATTACTTCATTATTCTCCTAAATCTTTTTTATGCGCTATGTAACTCGATATCCTATTTTATATCTCTGTACCAATACACATACCGCAGTCTGGTACTACATAGAAGAAGGATCTATACAAAAGATAACCGAATTGCACGAACCCCAAAGTACGTATTCTGATAATGAAGGATTTTTTCGAACCAGTGGTCGCGGTGGAACCACAGTTCGTGCCGGAGCACCAAGTCATGACAACTGGACTTGGCAAGAAGAAGCCAAGCACCACTTCAAATCCGTAGCGGAACAAACTGCTGCATTATGGAGAGAACATGAGTACCGTCATATGGTTGTAACCGTTCCAGTCACGGAAAAAAACATTGTATCTCGATATTTCCATGACCACCTACCAAATATATCAATTATGTACACATATGGAAATGTGGTACACAAGGATGAACAAGATCTATACACACTCGCCACAAAAATTCTTCAACAGCAAGTGCCCCAGTATCGAGTATCATAGGTATATATCCTGGAATAACACAGCTTTTTTTGCTATACTTTCAAAAAAGGCAATTTCTTTCATTTGATATGTACCCCACGTACTATGCGCCTCGCCAGTGGTAAAACTTTTTTTGCATCAGTGTATTCCAAGTGGAAAGATGATAATGTCTCCCGTCTTGGCAGTGCACTATCGTTTTATGCGATTCTAGCGCTCCCTCCCTTGCTCATTGTTCTCATTTCGCTGTTGGCAATTATCCTAGGCGAACAAGTTACTCGTGATCAATTATTAGCTCAAATCAGCGCGTTTATTACCCCTACCGTAGCTAGTGCCGTAGAACAAATAATCCAAAGGCTTCCACAGCCGGAGGTAAGTAGTATTGCCGGAAGCATAAGTTTGATTATTTTCTTCTTTATTGCCACCACCTTGTTTGGGCATCTCAAAAAAGCTTTGCATGATGTTTGGCATATAGCATCACCAAAAGACCGCTCGGTTCGTCACCGTGTAGCCGCACGAATATTATCAAGCGTCATGGTGTTTGTTGGCGGCGGATTGTTTTTGACAGCCGTTCTCTCCGAAACTATTCTTTCTCTCGCTCAATCGGTTCTTACGACCACTCCTCTTCCCTTGGTATTTTTCAGTACGCTCAGTTTCATTATCTCCTCTATCCTCATCATTTTTTTCTTTACCTTTTTATTTTTTCTTCTCCCCGAAAGCTCGCTACGATTCAAAGACGCGTTGATTGGAGGACTCGGTACCGGACTGATGTTTATTTTGGGAAAGTCGCTAATGTCTCTCTATCTCTCACACAGTAATCTTATTTCTTTTTACGGAGCCGCCGGTTCAGTTATTCTTCTCATTTTATGGGTTTACTACTCCGCGCAAGTGTTGTTTCTAGGAGCAACATTTCTGTACGTGTATACCAAAAAAAATAAACGGCCGATTCTGTCCGAACAGGCTACCTGGACAGAAAAGTTTCGGAAACGCTTTTTTTGATTTTTCTCTCATTTGACTTCTTTTCTAATGCTGGTACTATACCGTATAGATAGGCACACGTCTTTTGTCCTATACACAAGATAAAAAAATTGCCTCCGCCTTTGTTTACTAATCTTTCACAGGCCTATGGCAACAGATACCAAAACCACTACCATCTCATGGATCGCGCTTATTATCGCTATTGTCGCATTGATTCTCGGCTGGACAGCCTTCAACCGAGCTGGTCAGGATGTACTTCCAACAGTTGAACAAGAAACTCAAGAAGCCGTTCGCACCGTGCAAATTCGTGCCGCTCTTTTGGAAGCGAGATTGGAACTCCTGGCTCTTCGCGCTCGTTTGGTTGCTGAAGAAAATGTAGATGAAATAGCCACCGAAATCAATGAAATTCAAGCAGAACTTCAGGCAGAAGCGGTTGAACTTCAAATTGAAACCCGTCAAGAAATTCGCGAAATCGATCAAGAGTTTGAACAAGTTGAACAGGCAGTACGCACAAACAGTGCCGACGCTCTTCAGAGATTCAACAACTTACTGGAACGCCTGCAACGAGACATTCGAACAGATGAATAACTCCCACACCTTCCCGTCAGCAAGAACCATCGGTCAATAGCCGATGGTTCTTGCTTGAAAAAGTACGCGTACTACGGTAGGATGGACACATCAAATACTTTACCCAAAGAATATATTCGATAGACATATGCAAAAACTTCTTATCGAAAAACTTGTTCATGGCGGCCAAGGCCTCGCTCGCCATGATGGGAAAACATGGTTTGTTTGGAATGCGTTGCCGGGCGAAGAGGTGGAGGTGGAAATTTTGAAAAAGAAAGCCAATATTATTGAGGCGGTTGCGACAACAATTCTCAACCCGTCCCCGGAACGAATTACCCCCACCGAACCATCATTTCTCTCCACCAGTCCATGGCAAATACTTGACCCGGATCGTGAGCACTATTGGAAACGAGCTATTGCCACGGAAACGTATTCCAAAATCGGTGATTTGATTTTACGTCCACAAGATATATCAATTGCAAGCGATGACATCATGTATGGGTATCGCAACAAAATGGAATTTAGTTTTACCGAATGTGATGATGGTACCATCTCACTAGCATTTTTCGAACGAGGAAAAAAGAAACGATTTGCGGTTTCAGGGTCAGCACTCGCTACCAACGAAATCAACGAAACAGCCACGTCAATATTACAATGGATCAACCAGCACCAAATTTCCATGCGAAGCTTGAAGAGTATCATCATTCGAAGTGCCGATGTGCCTGCTCCACCTCCCAACACGCTTCAGAGCAGAGAAGGAGATCATTCTACTGACTCTTTAACAAAGAAAGATGCGAAGCGGTCTACGATTGCCGCACTGTTTATCAAAGACGAACTGTCTTTTGATGCTTATCCAAATCTGAATGAAACAATGGTAGGCTTTCAACTCTATTATTCCACGCACAAAAGTCCGGCGTCTGTACCAACCAAATTGTTGTACTCTGCCGGACAAGATTATTTGACAGAACATCTTTTAGGAACAACACTCAAGTTTGGTGCACTCAGTTTTTTTCAAGTAAATGTTCCGGTTTTTGAGCTGGCACTCAAGGATATTGCAGCGTTTTTGCACCCGACCATACCGATCATTGACCTCTATAGCGGTGTCGGATCTATCAGCCTGCCACTATCACTCAATCGTGAACAAGCTGTTTTGGTGGACAATAATGAGGAAGCGATTCAATACGCTAAAGAAAATATTGTTTTAAATCGTCGTCAATACACAGAAGCGCGCTGTATACCAGCTGAAAAGATAACCGAGATCATTGCGGAAAATACAATGATTATTGTCGACCCACCCCGAGCCGGACTCCATCAAGAGGTGGTAAAACAACTTCTCATCAAACGACCGCCCCGCATCATTTATCTCTCCTGCGACATTGCCACACATGCTCGTGATATACGACTTCTTGGACAAGCCTACAAAATCTCGTTTCTCAAGTTGTACAATTTTTTTCCTCGCACACCACACATTGAAGGGCTCTGCGTATTAGATATCATCTAATCTTTCCCTTGCATTTCTTTGGTATACCTCTATACTACATAGTAACAAAATAGTAACAACGATGTAGTACCACATCATTTCAAACAGGGATATACCAACCATGTGTTTCTTCTTTTTTAGAAAAAAACTTTTTTTAACCGATCCTATATGATGAAACTTACCAGCCCGGCGTTTATGCCAAATTCCTATATTCCTCCGCACTATACCTGTGATGGTGATGACAAACACCCACCTCTTCATATTACCGACGTTCCCCCCAAAACGGAAACTTTGGCACTGATAGTGGAAGACCCAGACGCTCCAACCGGAACCTGGATTCACTGGACCATGTGGAATATTGATCCAAACACCATCGATATTTCTGAGGGTACTACCCCGAAACACGCTATAGAAGGAGTGACCAGTTTTGGATCTCGCGGCTATGGTGGACCGTGCCCACCCAGTGGCGTACACCGCTACATCTTCAAACTCTACGCTCTCAGCACCACACTCGATCTTCCGGAAACCGCCACCAAACGAGAACTGGAGCGGGCAATGGAACCATATATACTCGAAACAGTTGAACTCCTGGGGTTGTACGAGAGAAAAAAATAAGGTATGCTATGTTGCAGAGTAAGCCCATACGCAAAGTAGGCAGAATACGCCTCAGAGCGTATTACATCATTTGTTTACTCTGCTTATTAGTGTAATACACATCTATGTCAGAATCACAAAAACGTATCGCCCTCTGGGGTGGAGTTACCGTCGGAATTATTCTTTTACTTTGGCTCTTGGTTCGACTTGGTACGGGCGGAGCGGTTGGCGGCTCACTTTCTGAAGCCGTCAACGCTGAAGATCATGTTCTTGGCAACCGCGATGCCAACGTTGTGCTAGTAGAATACAGTGATTTTCAATGCCCCTTCTGTGCTCGCACCTACCCGATTGTCAAACAACTAGCTGATATGTACCCTGATGATCAGGTAGCAACTGTGTTCCGCCACTTTCCCCTTGATCAAATTCATGGGAATGCTCGTTTGGCTGCCCAAGCATCTGAAGCCGCTGCCATGCAAGGAAAATTTTGGGAATACCACGATATGTTATTTAATACCCAACCACAATGGTCGGAGCTCGACAATCCGGAAGAATTTTTTGTATCTCTTGCCAATTCTCTCGGGCTAAATACTGAACAATTTACCAGTGACATGAAGAGTAATGCGGCAGAAACAGCAGTGATCCAAGATGTAGCCAGTGGAAATGCTTCCGGAGTGCAAGGTACGCCATCGTTTTATCTCAATGGTCAAAAAATTGAAGTCCAACCAACCCTGGATGCATTCAAACAAGTAATTGATCAGGCGTTGACAGAATAAGGGGAGATAGTTGGTTGCATAGATTTACAGATAAAATGTAGAAAATTACAAAACCGATAAAACGTGTAAAAAGTACAAAACATACAGAAAATACGAAACACATAAAACAGACAAAACGTATAAAATTGTAAAACAAATTAAACATTGAAGAAGATATTGTTTTATTGTTTTATTGTTTTATTGTTTTATTGTTTTATTGTTTTCATCATAACACATTCTCAATGCCTCTCCCCACACTCTCTAAAATCCCTCTATACCTAAACGCAATTTTCTTTATCATTGCGCTCATTGGATTTGTTGACGCGAGTTATTTGACCGTCTCACATTACTCAGGAGCGGATTTGGCTTGTGGTTCGTATGGGGGATGCAATGTGGTAACCACCAGTGAGTACTCTACCATCGGGCCGATTCCGGTTGCATTACTGGGAGCGCTCTACTACTTGGCAATTATTATTCTGTCTGTCCTGTACTTTGATAAAAAACAATCAGGAGTAGCCGTGCTCCGCTCATGGTTCACCGTTGTCGGACTTGTGGCTTCGGCAATCTTTGTCTATCTCCAGCTGGTCGTAATCAAACAAATCTGTCTGTATTGCATGGTCTCAGCGACCACGTCTACCCTACTTTTCATTCTTGGAATGTATATACTAAAAAAATACCAAGTACCAAATAACTCAGAAAAAGAATCGGCATAAGCCGATTCTTTTTTATGTATGACAGGGAGTCGTGTAAGTGTTGAAAAACAAGAAGAAATGTGCGCTTACAGCAAAAAAAAATATAAGTGATGTGGTGACAGCGGCGAGCAATTTCGCACCACTCTTGCCCGCCGCTGCCCCTAGGGCCAGTAACGCAGGATTAAAGCGATCAACAAGATCGCAAAAAAAAGTCCCGCGAATACATGGCCCTCGACCAGCAGGTTCTCCTGCTGGTCGGGTTTTTGAGGCTCGTTCATATGTCACCTCCATATTTTCACAGTAAAGATAATTGCGGCGTTCGTCAAGCAATAAACTTTCTACTCGCCTTTAGGTGAGGTTACTGAGGCTTTAGCCTCACAGAAAGACCCTCTGTATGAGGCTAAAGCCTCAGGAACCCCAGCTAAAGCTGGGTAGAATACATGCTTCTTTTCATTACTTTTTTAAGTAAAATAAGGTAATAAAACAAAAAACCATCGTCCAAAAACGATGGTTTTTCAATATCTGCCATCACCCACCTCCTGCGCGATGTTCACTGACTCAACCCCTCTCCAACATAGGAAGGGTAAAGGTACCTGCCCGCCTTAAGCGAGAAGAATCAATAAACACCCCGCAGGCTTTGGGTGGTGGCGATTGTTGGTTTGGCGCTTCCGTAGTGGTTTGGGCGTGATTGCCCGCGCCACCCCCTTGTCCTGGCTCAACGGCTAAGTTGCTGCTTCATCCAATCACGGAAGACCATGTCCTCCGCTTTCGCGTCAGCGCACTCTCCGTAGAACACGATCTTGCCACTTTCCCGTTTGAAGCGGGGGCGGCAATCATGGGGCAACGTGTTCCCCAGCTCAAAAATTTCTCGTTTCTCGCCACAGCTCACCGTGACTACAAACGAGTTGATGTCCATAACCACACCCTGGTCACAGACATTAAATTTGTCGTCAGGGGGAATTTTCACCAAGAGGAGGTACAGACCAAGGTACCACCCCAAAAGCAGGAGGATTCCCAAAAAAGCACCCTTCACGATACTGGCTCCCGCACCAAAAACCAACAAGCCACACTACCAGAGAGAGAGAGAGAGAGAGAGAGAGAGAGGAAAGTCAATAGTTAAGCGAAAAAGTTATACACAGTTACATATATCACGTATCACATATCAACAATCAGATGCGAGTGCACTTCCTCCATTTTTTGTGATAAATGTTACGTGATATGTGTCATGTGATACGTGTTACGTGAAATACGTACTAAAATTGACAAATCCCCCAAAATATGCTAAAATAAGACGGTTATTCCTAAAAAATTGCTATGTACAAAAAGAAAAAAATGGCTAAACGCAAACACGCGAAAAAACAAGGGAAAAAGCTAGCCAGTGTACGCTACCGATAAAAACTCCGGTGGCGTTTTTGTTGTTCAAAAGCAGGTTGACATTGCTCAAACCGGTGCTACCATATATATAGAACTATCCATTTATTCATTTTTTTAACAGAAACATCCTATGGGTCACTACAAACGAACCCTCACAGCAATTGGTGTTTTTTCCATTGCTCTTACCGGACTGTTTGGCTTTGGAAAACCTGCCAACGCAGCCATTATGTGCGACTTCAATATTGGCGACCTCGTCAAAACAGAAAACAGTGCACATGTCTACGGCGTCGGTGCCGATTGGAAACTCCACCTTTTTCCAAGTGAGTCTATCTTTTTTAGTTGGCAACCAAACTTTCATGGAGTTCAAACCATGCTTCCGGCTTGTGTAGAAGAATTTGGTATTGGTAAACCCATGCCATACCGACCCGGCTCAACTTTGGTAAAAACTGCTTTTTCTCCTACTATCTATATGGTAGAACCTGGTGCGATTCTCCGCGCTATTGATAGTGAAGAAGCTCTTCAATCCCTTTTTGGTTCCGATTGGAATCGTCATGTTACCACCATCTCTGAACCGGAATTCTTACTCTACACACTCAACACAACCGAGAGCCCACTTACTTTTGGTGAAGGAACTCTTTTGAAACCATATGGCGACATCTTTGTCTATGCCGTACAGTATGGCAACATATTTCGAGTAGATGGCCAGCTTCCAACCCACCTGGCAGATCGAGTACAAGCAGTACCACTTAGCACTTTCAATGAATATGTAGCGTCTCGATCTCTTCTCGGTGAAGCGTCCAGTGCATTTCCAACAATTTCAGTAAATCAATTGGTGGCAAATGAATTTGAACGCACCACTGCCATTCAGCTTCCACGAGAACAGTTGCGAGTCAACAATTCCTTCCGCGCCAAACTCATGGCAAAAACCATTCAAGATGAATTGTTTATTCGCATGACCCCAACAATTGTCGGTGAAGCAACAGCCAGTGATCTCACTGAGATGACTATTCTCGTGAAGAGCATGAGTGATATGCGTACCTGCAGCAATGAGAAAAACGCTGTCACCATGAACGCAGAACTATGGATGGGCAGTATTGAAACTCCTATTGCCATTAGCTTTGAAATGCGTATTTTTGAAGACCCAATGAGTATCTACTTCAACATTCACGAACTTGATCTTACGACACTTGAGCTCATTGAAGAAACTCCGGCACATTTGCAAACCATACTCGAAGGCGTCACTCACAAATGGATCAAACTTGACATGGAAGCCTTGAGCACGCTCGGAGAAACCGATCTTGAAGCACTTATGCCAAGTTGTGCAGAAAAAGCGGAGTTGAACCGAGGTGCCGCTGACATGTTGGCAAACAGCAATCTTCTGGTTGTTACTGAAAATTTTGGAATTGATACGGTAGAAGGAGAAGAATTTTATCACTATGGTTTTTCTGTCAACCCGCACTCAATCAAACATTTGGTAGCTGCTTTTGCGGCCAATGCCAACACTCCGCTATCAGCTACGGAATTGCTGGAACTCGATGAGGTCTTTGATGATCTCGGTGATCAAGTAGAGACTCGTAATGGTGAGCTGTGGATTGGAAAAGAGGACGGTATAATCCATGCTTTGGCATTTGATATTGTCGTTCGAGATGAAGATGGCAACCAGTCTGCCTACACCACTATTACATATGAAATTACTGACATGGGTGGTGATGTATCCATTGAAGCCCCGACAGAAGCGGTTGATGCATTTGAACTTTTCATGACGCTTCTCATGGATTCATATGCCGTTGATCCGGAAACCATGGTCGATGAGGATATGACTGGTTTTGAAATAGAATCTCTCACCACTTCTCAGCAGTAACCAGCAGTCTCAACCAATAAAAGAGCCTCTCCGGCTCTTTTATTTTTTAGAAGATTCTGTTATACTCAATCGTATTATTTATCTATTCCTACAGAAGAAACTATGGCTCTTGCAATAACATTATTAATTCTTGGACTCGCTATTTTAATAGTCGGAGGTGAATCTCTCGTCCGTGGCGCCGCTTCTATTGCTAGAAAACTGGGGGTAAAACCACTCGTAGTCGGTCTTACGGTTGTGGCCTTTGGTACCTCTGCTCCGGAGCTTATCGTCAACATCTTTTCCGCCCTCAATGGAACCACCGACATTGCGATCGGAAACGTGATCGGAAGTAATATAGCCAACATTCTCCTCATCCTTGGTATCGCGGCCACCATTTTCCCACTGGCAGTTCATAAAGGCACCACCTGGAAAGAAGTCCCACTCGCTCTTTTAGCCGCGCTCTTAGTTTTTGTCATGGGAAATGATCTAATGTTTGACGGAGTCGCAAATAATGCCCTCACTCGAACAGATGGATTTGCTCTCATGGCGTTCTTCTTTATTTTCTTATACTACACCTTTGGGATTTCAAAAGTTGAAGGTGACAAAGGAGAAGGAAAAGATGATACCAAAAAATATTCCTGGACTTTATCCACCATCTTAACAATCGGAGGTATTATCGGCCTATTTTTCGGTGGAAAATTATTAGTAGACAACGCTACTATACTCGCTCGTCTGGCCGGTATGTCTGAAGCACTGATTGGTTTAACAATTGTGGCGGTCGGCACGTCACTTCCGGAATTGGTCACTTCAGTCATCGCTGCTTTACGAAAAGAAGCGGATATCGCGGTTGGAAACGTAGTCGGATCGAACATCTTCAACATCTTCTGGATTCTTGGACTAACCGCCACTCTTTATCCTCTACCTTTTAATCCGATGATCTCTATTGATGTCGCTATCAACGTCCTGGTCACACTTCTCTTATTTGTATTCATGTTCATCTCTTCAAAACACAAACTCGACCGCTGGCAAGGAATTGTGTTTATTCTTCTGTACATCACCTACATCGGATACCTTATTCAGCGCGGGTAAGTGGATAAACTATCAAGATAAAACGCCCCTGACACAGTCGGGGGCGTTTTGGGAGTGTAGGTGAACTCCGTTTTTCAAGAGAACAGACGCAAAATATCAGTCGGCTCAAACGGCTTTGGGTATACCACCCTCACCACTCGCCCCGAACCAACAAGTTTCTTCGCGTCCTCAATCGCCTCACTGCCGCTCGTGATGACCACCACCGGCACGTGAAGCATCGCCACCGTCTGCAGAAGCTTTCGCGCTTCCTGCCGACAAAATGGCAGAGCTGCAATCACATAATCCCACGGGCTTTTTGCGGCCTTCTCAAATTTTTTCAGGTCGCAAGTCAAACAAATTTCAATCCCTTGGGTTTCAAAAATTTCTTTATACAAAACCCCAAGGGTTCGTTCCGTTTCAAACAACAATACTTTCATATTAGCCTCCATCGGTCCACCTACAGTTCTAGTATACCCCTCTCAAGTAAATTGCAAACCCATACCGATGTACAACTTGCATTTTTGCGAAAATAAGCTAAACTAAGAGGGCTGAGTTGTTTAAGTGATTCTAAGTATTCGGAGTTATCTAAGTGAACTGAGTATACTGAGTCTCCTCTCTAAACTCGGTTTTTTCAGTTATTGAGAAGAAAAAGAGAATTCAAGAGCCTAGATAACATAACTAACCCATCACACGTAGTAAACCGAGAAAACTCAGTATACTTAGCTCACTTAGCCAACTCAGTAAACTCAAATGACTCTCTACCTCATCCTGCTCATCATTCTTCTCCTCCTCTCCGCCTTCTTTTCTGCTACCGAAGTGGCATTTTTGTCTTTAACTGAGGCAAAAATCGATGCCATGGTGGAGCAAAAAGAAAAACGATCGGATCTTATCAAGCAACTCAAGAAAAATCCCCGCCGTTTACTGGTCACTATTTTAATTGGGAATAATATCGTCAATATTGCCGCGTCGTCTATCGCAACCGTCGTCGCTACTGAACTGTTTGCTTCAGCGGCCATAGGAATAGCGACCGGAGTGATGACACTACTGGTACTTGTCTTTGGCGAAATCATACCAAAAGCACTCGCAACGACACACAACAAAACCATGGCTCGTTTTGCATCACCCGTATTACGATTATTACAGTGGATTGGGTTTCCGCTCATCGTCGCCTTTGAAGCTATGACAAATCTGGTAGCCGGAAAACATACCGGAGAAGAGATCAGTAAAGAAGAATTGGCAGCGCTTACCATTGCGAGTGTGGAACAAGGATCGCTTGAAAAAGAAGAGGGAGCGATCATGGAACGAGTGTTTGAATTTTCCAATATCACCGCTGAAGATATTATGACTCCGCGGGTACATGTCGTTTTCATTTATGATAACACGACAATTGAAGAAGCAACGGAGACAATAGAAAAAAGCACGCACACCCGATACCCAATTGCACATGACACACCGGACAAAATTATCGGTTATGTCCACTCTCGTGATGTCCTGCTCGCGTTTCATCGTGATAAAGAACATACCTCTATCAAAGAAATCTTGCGTCCGATTATTCCAGTACCAAAACAAATGCCCATTGATGAAGTCATGAAACAGTTTCAACGCAATCAAGCCCACATGGCGGTGGTAGTAGATGAATTTGGTGGCACGGAAGGTATTGTAACCTTTGAAGATATAATCGAAGAACTGGTAGGAGAGATTACCGATGAGTACGATATCAATGAACATATGATCCAGCGTGTCGATAAACACACCATCATCGCGGCCGGAAATACCGATATTCGTGATATCAATGATTTTTTCAATTGTGAAATACCTGGTGATGAATTTGATACGATTGCCGAAATTATCTTGGATCACTTGCAAAAGTTTCCTCGCAAAGGAGAAAAGGTTATTCTGGGAAATACGGAATGTACGGTATTGGAATTACGAAAGAATCAGATACGTAAAGTTAGGATAATTAAAGTAATGTAATAGACCACGCCTGCCCGCCTTGGGTGGGGATTTAACGGATAAAACAGGTTTTAACGGATCCGTTCTAATCCGTTTCATCCGTTAAATCCGCGGTCTATCAATTCATATGAAAAATCCTTGGGAAAAAGAGTACCAACAAAGCAAGCTCATTACCAAAGATGATAAGCCTCAACACAGCGTGCTCAAATTTTTGCGGTTTCTCAAAAAACAAGGCGTTGATCTGGAAGGAAAAACCGTACTTGATCTCGGTTGTGGCACCGGCAGAAATAGTTTGTATGTAGTAAAAGAAAAAGGCATGCATGCGATTGGGTATGATATTTCAAAAACAGCTATTCATATCGCTCGTAAGGTCGCTAGAGATTCAAACTTGAATAACGTCCAATTTGATATTCGTTCCATTGGGGAACCCTATCCACTTCAAGACAACACAATTGACCTCATTCTCGACGTCACTTCTTCCAATGCCCTTACTGAAACCGAACGAGAACTCTATCTCGCGGAATGTTTTCGGGTTCTCAAACCGGAAGGACATATGTTTGTGCGTGCGCTTGCCAAAGATGGGGATGTTAACGCCAAAAAACTGATCAAGCAATTTCCCGGTCCGGAAAAAGATACGTATATTATGCCAGGGCTTGGACTGACTGAACGTGTCTTTACTCGAGAAGATATTCTCGCACTTTATCGACGATATTTTGAGGTTCTTCATATCGATAAAACAACCGGCTATTCACAGATAGAAGAAAGAATGTATAAACGAAATTTCTTTTTACTATATCTTAAAAAAATGTAATTCATGCCTTCATGCTTGAGTACACGATTGACGCTCAAACCTAAAAGCATGAGTTACATTACCGTACCACGACTGATTATGAACCACTTCAAACCAGCCTACATCCTTCTCAACAAACCAATCGGTTTTTCCGATGAAACAGCCCACGCACTTCTCACCAAGACCAACGGCCTTGGTTCAAATGTTCGGGACATCTCCGAGTCACTTCAAATAATTGCCCCACTTCCAGAAGATGCCGAAGGATTATTGGTGTATGCTAGTTCTTCTTCTGGTCTCAGTATTGAACAAGAAACTTTGGAAAAAGAATACGAAGTAATCATAACTGAACGACTTACAAAAGAAGCCCAACATATTCTTGGCAAAGGTCTACAGCTTGAGACAGGCTTTGCCAATGGAATAACTGTCAAAAAAACATTTAACAAAGGGCGTCAAGTCATCGTAACTGTCGTACTTCGTGGTAATGATGTACGACTGAGACCAATGTTTGAGCGGATTGGTTACACCGTAACAACACTTCGTCGAACAAAAGTAGGTATATGGAAATTGGCAACACTCCCGGTGGGTAGATGGCGAATGGTAGAATAAGTAGCATTTTTTGAAATAAAATAGTATACTATACGCACTTATCTTGTTTTCTCGTTCTATGAAAATAGAACAAATTTATCTAGGAATTTGGTTTCAAAGAACATCTCTTCATTTAAAAGAACTTTTTTTACATCTCCAAAAAAATACTACCAATGAAAAAATGGAGAACCTTTCAGAAATCTCTACTTTTTCTTTTCTCGGTAATAATGAGTTTGATGAAGTAGTCGGTACCTGCCCAACTCTTTCTTTTTCTATCACTGAGGATGGTATCATTCTCCTTAAATCATCTCAACATAAAGTGGAAAACGCTAAGCATGCTCTCGAAACATTTTATGTGGAGACTCTTAGCCCGCTCCTGCTTACACTTTTTGGAAGCACAGGCGCACCGATTCCAAAAACTCTTGGTGAATCCCAAAGCATCTATCCTGCCTTTCTTTTTGTAACCAAAAAACCAAAGGAGTCTGTATCCAGTTTCTTTATTCGACATAATGATAGACTTATTACTACACTCAAGGGAAACCGCCTTAGTATGTATATTGGTGAAATATATACGCTATTCCATCTCAAGCAACCCTCTATACTTACAGTTCAACAAAAAAAGGAATTGGTTCAGTACGTAATTTTCTTTAGAGAATTTGAACAACAACTGAGTGGATATCTCAATCAACACCGCGCAATTTGGGATCAAGTAACCAAATTTCGCCGCTCCCAAACAATGACTTACCGTGATTTTCCACAGATTCGCAAAGAACTACTGTCTTTTTCCAAAACTATCTCCTTCATCCGTGCCAGGTTGGCTCAAATGGACGATATTATGAAAGAACGACACGACACAATTGACCCGACATTAAAACACGAACTAAAAAATCTCGGTATGCACCGCTTTGACCACTTGATTGCCAACCAAAAATACGTTGTCCATCTTTGGGACATGACAAGAGAATATGTAAGTGACACGCTCACACTACTGGAATCACTTTACCAGGAAAACGCCCAAAAAGAATTGAGTGCCATCAAATATATCACCTTTGGGGCATTGATAACCGGTTTTTTTGGGATGAACATTATCTTTCCCTGGGACGAAACATGGCAATCAATGAAACTAATTTCATGGTTCGTTGTCTTGCTTATACCCTTACTCAGTCTAGTTTTTTATACTATTCTACGAATTATTGTTCATAACCGCAAATTTATATCCAAGCACCACCATATCTTCTAAACAGATTTTCTATGTACAGAAAATTTACCTCACTCAAACAACACCATCAACTTCTATTTAGCTTCATTATCATGTCGGGCATGATCTCTCTTTGGCGAGGTATCTGGGGTCTACTTGATATGTATCTTCTCCCATCAAACCCTTCTTTGAGTTTTATTTTTTCTTTTCTCATTGGCATTTTTGTGATTAGTGCCACACACTACACCGTCGATAAGCTTGTCTAACTCCCTCTCTATGATTCTCGACACCCTTCTATCTATCGCCACTCTCGGTGCCAAAAAAGAGCTTTTCCTCCAAATGGAATCATATCAACAATATAACAATACCGCAGCCGATCAGCTTCGAACCATAGCCACCACACTTGAAGACGGTACGGAAGCCAAAAAACATGTAATAGCACTTACCAATCTTTTGGACGCAGATAAACCAAAGGAATTTCAAATTGCTAATCATCTGATATATATCGCCTCTATTTTTCGCGAAACCGGAACACCTAGTCCGGAAGAAAAAGAACTGATCGGCAACTACCTAAAAATTAGCCAGCAATTTTATCAACAGTCCAAAACACTGCCTTTCACGAAAAAGAACGCAACCGTCTCAAAGAGTCACTCTCTGAACAAGAGCAAACGGCATTTGACGTGCGATTGTTTGCAAACGAAGGAATGATGTACTGTTTGGAATTTTACCTCGCGGTTTACAAAGCGATTCAAGACACCCCGACAGTGGCTGAAAAACGAACCTACATCAAAAGTACACATATCAATCTTGGGTTTGGTTCCCTTCCGGGATTGTGGCATGACTTTTTTCGAGATGAGAGCTTAAATAAATTTGTGTACAAAATACTTGACGACCAGGCTAGAAATGTGTTGTTATTAAGTTGATTTATAAAAAACCTAAAAACCCCTTGGATTTTGCTGAAGTAGAGCGACTCCAAGCTGAAAACTTGAAAAGGCTAAAAGCATTTACACCGCAAATAAATGCACTCCGAGAGTTAAGAGAAGAATTTACTTTAAGCACAGCGATACGAACAGCTGTTTAAAAACGAATTGTAAAGAAAAGAGGCCCTTTTTGGAGCCTCTTTTCTTTACCCATTTCTTTGCTATACTGTACTAAAGTATCAAAATATCTCTTAATCACCACCATGTCCATTAAAAAACTTCACCTACCACGCCTCTGATGGTCATACAGTTATCAACTGACACGAAGAATATTCTTATCTTCCCTTTTTTATGTATAACAAATACTTCACTGCCTTTCACCTCTCCCTCTCCGAGCAACTCACCTACCGCTTCAATTTTATTGTTGGGCGAGTTCGAAACATCATTATCCTTCTTTTGTTGTATTACGTCTGGATTGAACTGACTCGACACACCGGACAATTTGCTTCGTTTACCAGAGAAGAACTTATCACATATGTGTTCTTGGTAAACATACTTCGATCCTTTATCTTTGGTAGCCAGTCGCGAAGGATCGCCTCCGAAATAAATGACGGAACATTCTCCTCTTATCTCACAAAACCAGTCAACCATTTTCTTCATTTTTATGCGCGCGAACTAGCCGAACGCCTCGTCCTAACATTCACCGCCATAATAGAAGTTGTCATTCTCAGCCTCATTCTTGATCTCAATCTTCTCGTCCCAAATTCAATTTCCATTATTTCCTTATTTCTAGTTTCCCTATTTCTTGCCCACGTACTTTATTATATTCTCAGCTATTGTATTAGCCTCCTCGCCTTCTGGTCTAGAGAAGCTATGGGACCAAGATTCCTCTTTGAATGGCTACTTGAATTTGCGTCCGGAGCTTACTTTCCACTGAACATTGTCAGCCCATTCTTCTTTACCATACTACAAATGTTACCATTTATGTATTTAATCTTTTCTCCGGCAATGATATATTTGGACCAATACTCAGCCTTAGAAATAATTTTTACCCAGATCCTTTGGATAATTACCTCCGGATTGCTGGCGATTTATATATGGCAAAAAGGATTGAGAAGATACACTGGAGAAGGAATTTAATTTCACGTATCACACAACAAATTGATCCTTGATATGTGATACGTGTTACGTGCTGTATAATATATATACCCTATGGACAAAATAATCGAATTTATCGAACACCATCACACACCGGAGGACACTCGAGAAGATCTTTGGTGAAAATTAGAACAAGAAATTCAGCGAAGAATTGTTTTGAAAGACAACTCATTCCGACTTGAAGGATCATGGAAAACATTTATCCGTGAACAAGATGGATACCAAGTTTTTTCAGTAAACGGTCATTGGCTGCGTAATAACATCTGTGTTTATTTCCAACATGGCGGTCATGGATTTGTTCATGAATTTATTCCCATGGATGAAATTTGGGTGAGCGCTGAACGTTATAATGACGGTCCGGAAGATCTTCAACAATGTGGATGTAGTAATGCCGCCAACCAGCCAGTCTCCCAAAATTATTTTGATAGCACTGTTCTTCACGAAATTGTAGAATGCGATGCCATGAAACAAGGGGTGACTTACTGGCAAGCCCACCAACTCGCACTTCAGAAAGAACGAGAGCTTGGTCTTCTTGATGACCCGTATCGAGATGTGTTTGAAATTGATGCAACAACCACCCAAACATAAAAACATCCGCTGTTCAGCGGATGTCGAGTAAACACTATTTACGCAAGCCCTACGAGCGGCATGATACGCCCCACATCTTCTTCCAGATTTTCTATTCGTTCTTCGTGACGTTTCATTCCATTAGTCTGCATAGTGGTTTCTTGATCACGCTTTTCCATCATACCAACAATCTTATCTAGAGTATTGTGAAGCCCCCGAATGTCTTCTTTGGTAGCCATAGTTTCTTCAATATGTTCAAGTCGATCATCGTGGTTTATTAACGTATTGATCATTTTATCAACCGTAGTTTGAAGACCGCCTACAGTTTCTTGAAGATTGTCTACTTTTCCCTCAAGGCCATCTACCTTCGCCTCAAGACCATCCACTTTTACCTGAAGACCATCCACTTTTACCTGAAGACCCTCTACTTTTCCCTCTAGACCATTTACTTTTCCTTCAAGACCACCTACTGTTTCTTGAAGACCACGGAATTCTTCTTTCGTCACCATAGTCTCTTTAATCTCTCGAATATCCTCGGTATTTTGTAAAATCATGGAAATAAGTTTTTCTTCATTCATACTCCCTCTTTATAGTATTAAGTAAACGTAGTATACTGAAGGAACCCAAACCTGTCAATTTGACACATTTATAGCTACCAACAACTAATTTGATGTATGGTAAGTGATACGTAGTAGCACTATGAAAAAATACACCCGCATCTGGATCCAACTTCTCAAAAATTCATTCTCCAGTACGCTCAGTAATCGGATTGATAGCGCGTCTTACTTTTTTGGAAAACTTATCCGCTTTGGTTTTTTCTGGCTCTTAATTATTTCTATTTTCAACTTCACAGAAACGTTTGCTGGATACAGTACATATCAAGTGCTCTTTTTTTTCTTAACCTTCAATCTCATTGATATTCTCGGCCAGATTTTTTTTCGCGGGATTTATCTTTTTTCCAGTGATGTCAGAAAAGGAAACTTTGACTTTACTCTTACCAAGCCGGTACCGGCTCTTTTTTTGACCATGTCGCGGTTGATTGATCTTCTTGATATTATTTTCATTCTTCCTATTGTCGGCCTTCTTGTCTATGCCGGGATACAGCTTCCTGTTACCATTACTATTGGAGCAATTCTTGTCTATCTCTTCCTCGTTCTTTTGGCAACCGTGTTATCATTTACCTTTCACGTTATCATTGCCGCTGCTACCATCTGGTCATTTGAAAATGAAAACTTTATCTGGTTATATCGAGAAGCCATGACCCTTGGTCGTCTGCCACCGGACATCTTTCCTGTGTTGTTACAATATATCCTCACCTATGGTATTCCCATCATTGTTATGATAGCCTATCCGGTAAACGCGTTATTTGGGCTGTTGTCAGTTGGAGACATGTTGTTTGCAGGTGTAATTACATTACTATTTATTGCCGTCTCACTTGTACTGTGGAAAATTGCCTTGAGATCTTATTCAAGTGCATCAAGCTAGAATACATACGAAATCTATACAAGAAAACTAGTATCTATGACTTTCGTATTTTTGTACGTTTCGTATTTCGAAGGACCAACATTCTATGATCAAAAAGTATTTCACAACTTTTAGTACCACCCTCTCCGAAACCTATACCTACCGAGCCCAAACACTTGTCTGGGTACTCAATAGTATTGCCTGGGTAGCAGTGTTTCCCTTTGTCTGGCTTACCGTGTATGGGCAGCGAGAATCAATTGCCGGGTTTGAGCGCGCGGCTCTGTTTACCTATTTTTTTCTAGTGCCTACCATAGATATTTTTATCAATAGCTGGGTATATGAATCAATGCAACACATGATCAAAGATGGTTCTGTGGTAAATTATGTCCAAAAACCAATCAATTATATTGGCTACATGTTTTCACGAGCTCGCGGCTGGCAAACCAGCCAGACTGTTATCACTATACTTATAAGTGGTGTATTATATCTTTTTCTACATCCTTACCTTGCGTTTCCAGCGCCAAATTGGCAGCTTCTTTGGTTTATTCCAGTAGCTGCAGTTGGAATTATGGTGGCATTTTTATTTGGTACAATTATTGGTCTCATTTCCTTTTTTACCACCGAAGGTGGGTGGCTCAAACATTTTTGGTGGATGCTCACCACCATTGCTTCCGGATACCTGATACCAATTCAATTTTTTCCTTCAGGGCTTCAGCATATCCTTTCATTCACTCCCTTTCCACTGATTTTACAAACCCCTATCTTTACCCTGCTCAATCGAATGAGTGTATCAGAAATTGTTTTTCAACTCTTTGTGGGACTAATATGGATTATCGGGCTATCTGTAGCAGTCTACGCTCTCTGGCATAACGGCAGTAAACGGTTTGATAGTATTGGAATATGAAACAGTACCTGCGCGTTTTTACGCAACTCATAAAAAACTCTATCTCCATGCTCACCGCGTACCGAGCAGATTTGCTCATGCGTGTTCTCATTGGTTTTGGATGGTCGGCAGCTTCCATCATCACCATTGAAATTATATTTTTACATACTCAGGAACTGAGCGGCTGGGGAAAGTCAGATATGATCTTGTTATTATTCACCTTTGCACTGACCGTTGACCTGCTGAGCAATCTTGGAAAAGGAATAGAAGATCTCGAAGACCTTATTCGCTTAGGTACGTTTGACACCATTATTACCAAGCCAATCGATTCACAATTTTACACGGTATTTCGACAACCCAATATTGCCGGACTTTTGTATTTTGTCGCACACCAACTTCCCTTTGTTATTATCCTCATCCTCTATCCAACAAACATTTCTTGGCACTTTCTTCCCGTGTATATACTTTTCATTATTCTGTCAAACATTCTTTGGCTTTCGCTCAAAACCATCTTTATCACCATGAACTTTTGGTGGCAAAATGTGGGAAATATTCATTTTCTCCTCTTTAGTATTGCAGAAATTGGCAAGTACCCCATGACCATCTTCCCATATCTTATGCAGTTTGTATTTTACACCATTCTTCCGATCGGTTTTTTGGCAGTAGTGCCATCCTCCACTCTCCTTGGTATCTTTTCCTGGACATCCCTCGTAGGAATGATTTCCATCACCTTCCTGTTCTTTTTTCTATCTCGCATACTATGGCAAAAAGCAGTACGAGAGTATTCAAGTGCATCGGGATGACATACGAAACAACGAAATAAAGAAATAACGAAATGATTTTTTTGATACAACCTCGAATGCTTCGGAAAATAGACAATATATAACAAGCTGTTTGTATTATTGTATTTCTTGTTTCGTTATTTCGCTATTTCAAACAATCGATATCAGACTTATCTATAAATCATATAGGTCAAAGAAATCTGTCTAATAAAAAATAATCTGCGAAATCAATGCTAAACAAATACACCACTCTCATCAACATCATGTGGCAACGTGGCCTCGCCTATCGGTTCACGATTTTTGCGTATCGGATTGGTGAAATTGCTGAAATGCTGGTACTGCTTCTCATGTGGTCGGCAATTTTTACCGGAACTTCTACGATCCAAGGATATACTCTCAATGAGATGTTGACATATATCCTATTCGGAAACCTCGTCAACACCATCACGCGCAATTTTGCCGCTGCCGGTATTGGTCGTGATATAAAGGATGGTCGCTTATCATTGTTTCTTTTGAAACCAATGAAGCATGTTCGATACGCCCTCGCTTCAGAAATTGGTCGTGCTTCACTACCTTTCGTTCTTTCTCTGATCACGCAATTACTCGTCGTCTTACTGTTTCACGACAAGTTTTTGTATAATACTGACCCTGTAACCCTTCTCGTAATTCTAGGAATGATCCTCTTGGCCTTCCTCCTTGAATTTGAACTGTCATATCTAGCCGGATTAATTGCATTTTGGACCGATGAAGTAGACGGACTGTACACCACTATGGAACGAGTGAAAAAGTTTTTTTCCGGTGGGTATTTTCCACTTTCTCTTCTTCCTGCCACATTTATTACCGTTAGCTTTGCGCTTCCATTTGCGTACTCGTTTTTTGTCCCCGCACAGTTGTACCTAAAAAAAATTGACCTTTCAATGGGATTGAAAGGTCTGGGAGTGCAGTTATTATGGATTGTTGTGCTGGCGATGATTATTCGGGTGGTTTGGAAACGCGGGATTCGGAAGTATGAGGGGGTGGGGATATAGTTTTCCTGGATTGATAGATCTATCTGAACAGAGTATACTTTTCTTGGATTTAAGTAAGTTGTGGGTTCAATTTTTTTTGTAAAAAATGTTTTTGTTTAGGAAAAAAGATGAATGGTTCGTATAACGGGGAGTTATATTTAATTTTACATTTAAGATCGAAAAAAAGCCCCTAAAAACATTTACACAGAAACCTATTTTATTTGTGAATATGCGTGCACACTATTCCGATACAATCCAGAATTTTTTAAAAGAAGAAACTAATTCAATTTTAGGAAAATTGATTAGTGCTCATAGTCATAGGCATTTAGAGATCGAACAAAAAAATGCATGGAAAATACAAATTAACATTTTAAAAGATGTTTTTAGGAATAATCCTGAAGGACACATCTTTTTTGAGTTTGCAATTCCACGTATGGGTAAAAGAGTAGATAATATAATTATTCTAGGAGATTTGATTTTTGTAATAGAATTTAAAGCCGGCGATTCTAAATATGAAAAACATGCGATTGATCAAGTTCTTGATTACAGTTTAGATCTGAAGAATTTCCATCAAGGCAGCCATAATGAAAAGTTAATACCTATTTTAGTAGCAACACATGCTAGTTCAAATGAAAATTTTATTGAGAAATATCAAGACTTATTATATAAACCGATTTTAGCGAATAAAGATAACCTTTATGATGTTTTATCTATTTGTTTTACAGAAAAAGGAACCACAGAAATTAATCCTAAGGATTGGTTTGAATCAACTTACAAACCTACTCCAACAATAATCGAAGCAGCTCAAGCTCTTTACAAAGGACATAATGTGCAAGAAATTTCTCGTTCAGATTCTGGTGCAATTAACTTATCAAAAACTGCAAATTGCATAAATAGAATTATCAATGAATCAAAAGAAAAGTCTCATAAATCAATTTGTTTTATGACTGGTGTTCCCGGAGCTGGAAAGACTCTTGCAGGATTAAATATTGCTAATGAAAGAATGAAAATTGCAGAAGATGAAAATGCAGTTTTTTTATCTGGAAATGGTCCTTTGGTTGAAGTTTTAAGAGAAGCACTAACAAGAGATGAAGTTAATAATGCAAAGTTACAAGGTAATAAGTTAACCAAAAAGGAAGCGGCTATAAAAGCAAACGCATTTATTCAAAACATACATCATTTTCGTGATGAAGGATTAATTTCAGATAAAGCCCCTACTGAGAAAGTTGTAGTATTTGATGAAGCGCAAAGAGCGTGGACGCTAGAACAAGCAAGCTCATTTATGGCTAGAAAAAAAGGCCAGGCGGATTTTGATCGTTCAGAACCCCATTTTTTAATTGAAGTTATGGATAGACATCAAGATTGGTGTTGCATTATTTGTTTAATTGGTGGCGGACAAGAAATAAACACCGGAGAAGCAGGATTAGAAGAGTGGATTAATTCTCTTAAAAATAATTTTTCTGATTGGAAAGTGTATTATTCTAATTTAATTGTTTCTGATAATGATTATTTAGATAATTCCGATTCAAAACACTGGTTAAATGAAAATGCTACTTCTGAAGAAAATTTACATTTAGCAGTATCAGTAAGATCTTTTAGGTCAGAAAAATTATCAGGTTTCATTCACCAATTACTAAATAAAAAAATTGATGTCGCAAAAAATATTTATCAAGAATTAAAAGAAGTCTATCCAATATATGTTACTAGAGAATATGAAGTTGCAAAAAAATGGATATTAGAAAATTCAAGAGGCTCTGAACGTTATGGAGTACTCGCTTCATCAAATGCAAAAAGATTAAGACCTTTTGGAATTGATGTTAAAAATAGTATTAGTGCTTCAAATTGGTTTTTAGATGGGAAAGATGATGTCCGTTCTTCATATTATATGGAAGATGTTGCTACAGAATTTGAAATTCAAGGACTTGAACTTGATTGGACTATTGTTTGTTGGGATGGAGACTTGCATTTAAAAGATAATAAATGGGTATATCAATCTTTCAAAGGTACAAAATGGCAGAAAATACAACAAGCTATTAAAAAAAGGTATTTAATCAATGCTTATAGGGTGCTTTTAACAAGAGCAAGACAAGGTTTTGTTATATTTATTCCAGAAGGAAATGACGCAGACAAAACAAGACCAAAAAAATTCTATGATGAAACTTATGAATTCTTAGTAAATAAAATAGGTATAAAAAAATTAGAATAGGGGGGCTTTCTTTTTAATTATTGACTCCCTTCGGTCGAAATTTAATATATGTTCTTAAATGTAAAACTCTAAAATTTTCCTTCGGAACGTTGTACTAAATTTCAGCCCTTCGGGGAATATAACAAAAAAAATAAAATTACAAAGTCTTGCATACTTCTCCACCCAAACCGCTCCTTTCGGTCGCAACCTCTCATATACGCAAACGTTATCGAAAATAGCTCATTCCGTCATTCCAATTTTTGATATTTGAAACAAATCAGGTTTTTCCTATTGACTTCGACAAGTGAATAATGACTCACTATCTACAAAAGCAAAGAACTGGCAAAAATCATAGAAGTTTTTTATTCTCTCTTATAAGTTCTACTTCCCAAAAGCCAAAAATCGTGTTATTCTAGTCAAGTATCAGAACTCATACAGAGTTTCCTAAAAATACCCGTAAGTTTATCAACGCATAAC
>DYFM01000021.1 GCA_020725175.1 Candidatus Paceibacter sp. | reverse complement strand
TACTATTGTTACTATTGTTACTATTGTTACTATTGTTACTATTGTTACTATTGTTTTTTATAAAGAAAAACACGGTCATCTGTAGACCGGGGTTATGATACTCATGATTCTTTTGGCGATTAGCAGCAATCTCCATCTCCGCCACAGCAGCCGCCGCCTCCACAGCAACCCTCCTCTTCACCGCCTCTTGAGTATACCCCGGTCGTATAGACCTTCTTGTAAGCAAACATCTTATCAAAGTTGAATGCCCACACAATAAAGTCCACCACGAGAATGAGGTGTTGACGGATGTTGAGAATGAGTTGAGAGATAGCTTGATTCATATTATTATTTAGACTACCGAAAGTTTTGAGAGGAGTCAAGGGTGGGTGGGGATAAGTTCGTAAAAGGCTTACAACGCTTACAACGCTTACGAGGCAGTCAATTGCTTTAATTGCTGTTGGATTTGTTGAGATTTTTCAATAGAATCAATCAGTTTATACAATAGATAACCAACTTCTTTTCTTTTATTTTCTATATAATTATATTGCACCTGTGTAATAAACTCCAAATCCAATGCGATCTCATAATAACACCGACTTTCGTCAAGCGAACCATTTGCAATGTATAAAAACTTTAAAAAATCTTTATCAGACTTCTTTCCTCTTCCTTCAACAATGTTTGCTGTTACCGATACAATTGATCGTTTCAATTGACTTGTCAAACCAAACAATTCATCTCGTGGAAATAATCGCACCAACCTATACGTCAACTTTACCAACTGCGTACTCTGTTTCCACACAATGAGTTTATGATAATCTTGCATAATAAAAAAACAAATGAATAAAGAACATTATACAAAAAAAGCTCGCATTCCGCGAGCTTTTTTTATATCAAGTTATCAGCCTCGTAAGCATCGTAAACCCCGTAGGCCTCGTGAGCCTTTTATGCGCGTTCATCCTCCATATACACGTGCAACCACTCTGTCTTGTTGTATTCAAACACTTCTGATTCATCAAAGAAACGCTTTACTTCTGCTTCGCCGTTTTCCGGACTGTCGGAACAGTGGATTACGTTGCACATACCCATTGCCAAGTCGCCACGGATTGTACCACCATCGGCTTTTCCAGCGTTGGTTACTCCAGCGATCAGGCGAACGGCTGCTACCGCATCTTTTCCTTCAGCGACCATCGCAACTACCGGACTTGATTTCATGAAGGCTTCGAGGCCAGGGTAAAATGGTTTTTCTACATGGTGAGCATAATGTTCACGAAGTTTATCTTCACTCAAGATCATCATTTTCATAGCTACAATTTTGAGCCCTTTCATTTCAAGTCGCTTGGTTACTTCACCGACCAAACTTCTTTGTACGCCGTCCGGTTTGATGATAACAACGGTTTTTTCATGTACGCCATCGAAACGCATATGGATTATAGTTAAAGATTAGTTATTTTGACGCAAGTATAGGGGATTTTTTGGGGAGTGTCAAGGAAGAATCACCGTTGAAACTTGAAACTGGAAATTTGAAATTTGGGGTTGAACTGAAGGTGTTGAAAAAGAATATCTATGTATCACAAGAAACGATCATATATCAAAGTAAACATGATGAACTGTCATGAGAAAACTTTGTCCACAGACCAACCTTGAACTCTCTCTCTCTTTATGCTAGGTTAAGCCACATCCGCCGAGAGACCGCAATGGACGCGGGCTGGCGGAAGGAGGAGTCGTGAAGGAGTCACACTTCAAATGCCCCTGCGGAAGGACATACGACCTCCGCAGGGATGGTGGACGTGTATATAGCGGTTCGAAGGGGGCTGGCTGTGGGGTAATCATCCCCCGCACGGGTCGAGGGGGAGGCGACCCGAAATGGCGAAAGACTGGTCGCAGGAAGAAGCGCTAGTTCTCTCCTGCGACACCCGGCGTCGCCCCGAATCTACAAAGAGGAGGGGCGCGCCGGACACACAATATTTGAAAACTACTCGTTTGGCGAGTAGTTTTTTTATTGTAAACTTATTTGAATACTTTATAACAAACTGGTGTTTGTCACTCCACTATTTTCTCGCCCAACCAAATCCCTCATTTCTATTTTCAAATTTCCAATTTCTATCAAAGATCATCCACACTCGACAAAAAACTCCGTTTCTTTTTCTCCCATTCATCTTCCTCGGAGACATACTGAATATCATCTACATCATCACTCGGATCAGAAAACACGCTGCTGCCGCTAAACGAATCAAAGCCACCGTGAGATTCAATAAGATCCGAATCGATTTCTTCAAGGAACATACTCGGGCCTTGCATCATACTCATCATATTTCCTGCAAGTGGATAGGAAAGATACAAATGTCGTTTGGCTCGTGTCACCGCCACATAAAACAACCGACGTTCTTCTTCAATACCCTTGTCTTCCCGCAATGATCGTTCGCTCGGAAATTGCCCGGCTGAAACATTCATGATAAACACTACTTCCCACTCGAGCCCTTTGGCTTGATGAATGGTGGAGAGAACCATTTTTTCATCGTCATCCTCTACTGAACGAGCTTGAGCTTTGGTATAACTTTCTTGCATAATTGCTTCTGCCAAAAACCTCCCCAAGTCCGGCTGTCGATCCGCAAACGCCGCCAACTGCTCAATATCCTGAATACGATCTTTGGCATCTTCATATTCATATTCCAAGTACTCGGTATACTTTGATTCGAGCAGTGATCGGATAATTCCACCTGATGTACCGTCGGATTTCACCAATTCTTCCCACACCTGAAGAAAGTTTCCCCAACCTAGTTGAGCACGGGCCGGAAGCGACGCACCCAAATGACGCAGCTCTTCAATAGCGATTAAAACAGGTTTTGCACCAAGCGGCTCCTCTTCTCCTTCATCCAGTACTTGTGATTGTTCTTCTGCAAACAATGACACCTTCAGGTCACGAACAGCCCCGATAATTTTTTCTGCTGTGGTAGGACCAATTCCGGTTTGCATGTTGAGCACCCTACTCCAAGCAACTGAATCATCCTTGTTGTGATATATTTTCAAATATGCCAATACATCTTTGATATGCGCGCGTTCAAAAAATCTCACCCCACCACGGTAATCATATGGAATATCTCGACGCGTTAATTCTAATTCCAATGCCTGAGAATGAAACGCCGCTCGAAACAGTACCGCGATTTCTTTTAGTGGTACCCCCTCTTCTCGAAGTTCCAAAATACGCTCGGCAATAAATTCCGCTTCCTCCACTTGATCGGCAAAGGCATGTACTTCTGGTTTGGTAAATTCCTTCACTACCGCTCGAAGTTCTTTTTTGTATTGCGCGCGATTGTTGGCGATCACTTCATTGGCAACGGTTAAAATTTCGGGAGTTGATCGGTAATTTGTTTCCAGTCGAAAAATTTTTGCGTCCGGATATTCTCGTTCAAATCCCAAAATGTTTTCAATATCAGCCGCACGAAACGAATAAATACTTTGCGCGTCATCCCCCACTACCAAAATATTTTTATACTTTGAAGCGAGCAGACGAATAATTGATGCCTGAACTTTGTTTGTATCTTGATACTCATCAACCATGACGTATTGAAACTGCTCAGCATATCGATTGCGAACTGTGTCTGATTTTAAAAGCAATAAATATAAATTCACCAGCAAATCATCAAAATCCATCGCATTGGCTTCTAATTTTCTTTTGCGATACTCTTCTGCAATTCTGCCAAGCGTATCAGCCAGATCACTCCAGTTTGGATACTTCAAATCCAACACATCAACAATCGTCGTCTCGGCATTTCGAGCATAACTTAAAATTCCCATCACCACATTGGGAGATGGAAAGCGTTTTTGTTTTCGATCAATTCCTTCGGCTTTCAGACACAGCTTCAACAAATCCAAACTGTCCGCACTATCAAGAATCGTAAAATTTTGTTTGTACCCAAGAAGTGGCGCGTATTGTTTGAGAATTCGAAACGCAATATGATGAAACGTCCCAGACCAGGGCAATTTCACCTCTCCACCGGTAAGTTGCCGCACTCTATCCTGCATTTCTTTGGCGGCTTTGTTAGTAAACGTAACCAAGAGGATCTGTTTCGGATCAATTCCCTTTTCCAGCAAATAGGCCACTCGATACGTCACCGTCCGTGTCTTCCCACTCCCTGCTCCAGCTAATACTAAACATGGTCCATCACCTTGAAGGACCACGTTGAGTTGTTCTTGATTGAGTTCTTGGGGGTAGTTGATCATGCATTTTTATCTAAAGACACCATTCTCTTTTAAAGTTTGGAAAATATTATCTTTTTGAAATTCAATTATTTGAAGAAGTTCCGAAACAGTACCCACATATTCTAAAACAACATTTCTTCTACTGTTTCCTCCTACGGGCGCACCATAGTATTCAATTTTATATTTTCCATTTCCCAGCGACTTGATCTTACCGTATTTTCTAACATCTATACCGAATTTTTGTGATTCAACAATTACAGCATCGATCGGATTTTTCTTTTCCTTATTATTTTTTGCCATCACTCTCTCAAACAATTGATTCCCGCGACGAAATTTTTCTTCTCGAGAAGTTCGAAATAGTTCCTTTTTTCCACCCTCTGTAAGTTCTCCTTCTACAGTAAGCCAACCGTTTTCCACCGCCCTCATTCTATTGGAATTCCACTCGTCTGAAATATCCCCCCAATACCTCCTTACTAATTCTGACCATTTTACAGACTTCATTTCAATTGCATCTACTGAATCATCTTTTTTTTAACTCCCAAGGGTGAATGTTTACCTAGCCCAGCCAACCATTCTTCGTGAGCCGCCCCCCACACACTTTTTCTTTTCATAAGGTATTGCTTAATATAAAATCCCCATCATTCTACCAAACAATCCCACCCCGGTCAAAGGGATTGAAAAATAGCGAAAAACCAGGTAGGATAAAAAATAACAATACTTGCTAACCTGCCAACTTGCAGACTTGTCAACTCACTATGCAGCTTTTCGAACTCACCCACCAAGAAAAAAATACCCGCGCTCGCACTGGAATCATTCATACTGATCACGGTGATATTGAAACACCCATCTTCATGCCGGTTGGCACTCAAGCAACAGTGAAAACACTCGACAAACAAGATCTCGAATCAGTGAATGCGCAAATTATTCTTGGTAATACCTATCATCTTCATCTCCGACCAGGAGAAGATTTGATTGCCACTCAAGGTGGACTACATAAGTTTATGAATTGGGATCGGCCGATTTTGACAGATAGTGGGGGGTTTCAGGTGTTTAGTTTGGGAGCGCAGAAGGAATCGAAACAGCGAAATAGCGAAATAGCGAAACAAAGAAATAAAGAAAAGATAAAACTAAAAAACAATAAAACTAAAAAACAATCCACAGAAAACGAGGTTGTGTTAGAACAACAGAGAAATGAACAACTTGTGAAAATTGATGAAGAAGGGGTAACCTTTCGCAGTTATATTGATGGTAGCAAACATCGATTTACTCCGGAATCAGCGATTGATATTCAACACAAGATTGGAGCAGATATCATTATGGCGTTTGATGAATGCACACCGGATGACGCGGATATTCCGTATGCTATTTCGGCCATGGAACGGACACATCGGTGGGCAGCTCGTTGCATCGACGAACATACCAAAAACACTTCCTATCATGGATACAGACAATTTCTTTTTGGAATTATTCAAGGAGCGAATCATAAAGATTTACGGATTGAGTCTGCTAAAGCGATTTGTGGTATGAATTTTGACGGAATTGCAGTTGGGGGTGAGAGTATTGGGTACAATATGGAAGCAACCAAAGATATTCTCGATTGGATTTATCCGTTTTTACCGGCCGACAAACCGCGCTATACCATGGGAGTCGGTTTTTCACCGCTTGATTTGTTTGATGTGGTGGAACAAGGCGTCGATATGTTTGATTGTGTAGCTCCAACCAGAATTGCTCGAAATGGCGCCCTGTTTATCTCTCCGTCTACCTATCAACAATTACCAAATGGAACATCAACCAAAAATCCGCGTCACAAGTACCGCATCGATATTACCACCGCCCAATTTCGTGAAGATCTGGCTCCGATAGATGCAAGCTGCACCTGTTTTACCTGCGTCAATCATACTCGTAGTTACCTTCACCATCTCTTCAAAGCCGAAGAAATGTTGGCCTACCGACTGGCGAGTATTCACAATGTGTATTTTTTTCTTGATCTGATGCAACAAATTCGTACAGCAATACGAGGGGATAGATTTTTGGAATTAAAACAACAATGGTTTTCTTAGACAAAAAAATCCTTCAACTCATGAAGGAATTTTTTTCATAAGAAATAGACTGCGGATAAAACGGATGTAATGGATGTTAACGAATTCGTTGTAATCCGTCTGATTCATCCAATCCGCGGTCTATTACATTTTATGCCGTTCACTGTATAAACATCGCATCCCCAAAACTATAAAACCGATATTCCTGATCCACAGCCAAACGATAACAATGAAGCGCAAATTCCCGATCATGCATAAATGCCGATACGAGCATAAGAAGCGTTGATTTTGGTAAGTGAAAATTAGTAATCATTGCGTCGATAATGTTGAACTCAAATCCCGGCTTGATAAAAATATTAATATCGCCGGTATAGGTACGTAACAATCCGCCCTTATCAAAGGAGGTTGCAAGGGATCCTTCATCATTGCGGAGTGTACCCTTTTCAATAGAGGATTTTAAATTTCCCAACAACATTGCCACACCTTCAAGTGTACGTACTGTCGTCGTCCCGACAGCAATCACCCGTCGCCCTTCTTGTTTCGCTTTGTTGATTACCATGGCCGTTTCTTCGGTCAATTCCACCCATTCGCTATGCATCGTATGATCTTCTACTCGCTCAGCTTTTACCGGCAAAAATGTTCCCAGCCCCACATGAAGCGTTACTTCGGCAAAGATTATTCCTTTTTCTTTCAACCTCTCAATAAGTTCTGGCGTAAAGTGAAAACCGGCTGTTGGTGCTGCCACTGACCCTTCGTGTTTGGCGTACGCTGTTTGGTATGCTTCAAGTTCATGTTTTTCATCTTTGACATATGGAGGTAAAGGAACAGAACCATAGAGATTTGCTTTTTCTCGTACCGCATGTTGGTCAAGTGGAAACTGAACCAGTATTGTTCCGTCCGGTTCTTTGACCATCACATCACAAAAAAAATCTTCCGCAAAAACAACCCGATTTCCAGGTTGCACATGTTTTCCCGGTTTAGCAAGCACTTTCCATACACCGTCATTTTCCATTGGACGCACCAAAAACATCTCAATATCACGTTTATGTTCAAACAACTCTCGCCCGGTGGGACTCATGAGTTTTCCAAACAATCGTGCTTTGAATACTTTGGAATTGTTCCATACTAATACGTCGCCGGACTGGAGATAGTTGACTATATCAAAAAAATGTCGATGTTCAGTCGTCTTTTTTTTTCGATCTACAACCATGAGGCGAGAATGATCACGCGGTTCAATGGGTTTTTGAGCAATAAGGGTTTCGGGTAAGTGATAGTGAAAATCGGTTGTGAGCATACATGTTTGATAGACCGCGAATAAAACGGATCGAACGAATACAAACGGATTCGTTATTATCCGTCCAATCCGTTCAATCTGAGGTCTATTTATTACTAAGGTTTATAATCGCCTCCGCCACCACCGCACTAACTCCTTTATCAAGTGCGCTAGGAATAATACAATCAGCAGTCGGCTCTTTTACATACTCCGCAATCGCTCTTGCTGCAGCCAGATACATCTCTTCCGTAATATGAGAAATTCTTGCATCAAGCAACCCACGAAAAAATCCAGGGAAAGCAAGAACATTATTAATCTGATTTGGGAAATCACTTCGTCCGGTAGCAACAACCGCTGCACCAGCAGCTCTTGCAATATCCGGCATAATCTCCGGTACCGGATTAGCCATCGCAAAAACAATCGCGCCATCATTCATATGTTTCACCATGTCTTCCGTCACAATTCCCGGTTGACTCACTCCAATAAACACATCTGCACGGACAAGAGCATCAGTTATGGTACCGGTTTTCTTGATTCGGTTTGTTTTTGCAGCCACCACTTCTTTTTCAGCGTTCATTCCTTCCCGTCCTTCCACCACGATCCCTTTGGAATCGACCAAAACAATGTCTCGCACTCCGGCAGTGAGTAATAATTCGGTAATTGAAATTCCGGCCGCCCCAGCACCACTAATAACAACCGAAATATCTTCAATATTTTTTTCTACGATCTTTAAGGCGTTATACAATCCCGCCAATGTTACAATCGCGGTGCCGTGTTGATCATCATGAAATACCGGAATAGATAGTCGCTCTCGGAGTCGTCGTTCTATCTCAAAACAACGTGGAGCAGAGATATCTTCAAGATTTATTCCGCCAAACATCGGAGAAATTAATTCTACTGTACGAACGATTTCATCTACATCCTGTGTCTTCAGCGCGATCGGAAAAGCATCCACCCCCGCAAATTCTTTAAACAAAATCGCCTTCCCTTCCATCACCGGCAACCCTGCTTCTGGACCAATATTACCAAGACCCAAAACCGCGCTTCCATCTGTAATTACGGCTACCATATTACCTTTACGAGTATACTCATATACTTTCTCAATGTCAGTGGCAATTTCTTTGCAGGGCTCTGCTACTCCAGGGGTATAGGCTAAACTCAGATCTTCCCGAGTTTCAAGCTTGGTTCGGGATTTGATTTCGAGTTTTCCTTTTAATTGTTTGTGAAATTCAAGTGGTGATTGCATATTATCTAAATAAATAGACCGCGAATTAAACGAATATAACGGATAATAACGAATTCGTTTAAATTCGTTTCATCAGTTTAATCCGCGGTCTATTAATAACTAACGTAAATACTTCTGCACATTCTGATTATGCTCCTCCAACGTCTTTGCATACTTCACCTCTCCGGTATCAAGTGTCGTCAAGAAGTAATAGTACTCATTTTTTTCCGGATACAAAGCCGCCTTGATAGATGCCATACTTGGAGTAGCAATTGGTCCCGGTGGCAGTCCCCAGTATTTATAGGTGTTCCATGGATTTGTCGAAGCCCTTTCTTCATTGGTTGTAAACACACTGGTTGGTGAACCGAAAATATAATGAACCGTTGAGTCGGCATTAAACCCTATCCATGCCATGTATCGACGCCAAAACAGATCTGCCACCATAGCTTTATCTTTAGGTGAACGCACTTCTCGCTCCAAAATACTCGCCATGGTCAACAGTTCATGCACACTGAGCGAATACTTTCCTTTGGCAATGTCAGGATACACGCGATCAAAAAAGTTTTCAATGTCTTGATACAATTCCGGAGTAAACTCTTTATCCCGCTCTTTTATGAGCCGCACCAACACATCATTGAGGCTTGCATCTTTGTACACCCGAAACGTGTCGGGACGAATGTACCCCTCAAAACTTATATCTGCCGGTTTATTAGCAACAACCTTGAGTGGCGCATCGAGCGAAACTTTGGGAGATGTTCCCTGCTTAGCCGGCTGTCCAAGGAGCGTGTAAACTTCATCTTTTGTACCGATCCCCTCTTTTTCCATATACTCTGCAATATCTCTCAAATCCCACCCTGGTATGATGGTAATAGTCCGCTCAGTCACACCCGGTTTACTCAATGACTCCACAACCCGCGCAAGAGTAATTGGTTTGGTAACTTCAAACACGCCAAACCGTATATCTTTATCTACCCCTTTCCATTGAATATATTTTCGAAACAACCAAGGATTCCGGATCACTTGTTCTTCGTCAAGTCTGTTCGCCAATATGGCAACTGTCTCACCTTGTTTCACTTCAAACGTAATCTTATCTCTTTCTTGTGAAACAGCAGAATAAATTTCAGAATGTACATACCAATACCCAATACCGATACAAAAAAGGAGAATAAAAAAAATGAGTTTTTTCATACATGTGTTCAACAAAGAATCCAATAGCAATATAACATTTTAGCAATATAACCCTAACCCAACACTCACAAATACCCCTCCATCCCCTCTTCTTCCATTTTCTTTAGCACCGTCTTTATTTCAGGAACCTTATCCTTAGCACACACAATCATAGCATCCGATGTATTTACCACAACCATCCCATCAAGCCCAATGGTCACTACCAGTTTTTTATCCTCTTCATTATACACCAAACAATCAGAGGTTTCATGAACAAGCACCTCTCCATGAGTAAAATTATCATCTTCTTTTACCACCATTGATTCTTTGAGTGCATAGAGTGTTCCAGGATCACTCCAACCCAAGTCTACCTTCAATACAACAGCTTGCTCTGACTGTAACTTTTCAATAATCGCGGTATCAAATGAGGTAGCCTCCAGTGTCGGATACAGTTCGTGAAGTCGAGATTCGTCATCCACAATCTGCTGAAGAACTGCATACATCTCCGGCATAAACTTTTCATAACATGAAATAGCAAAATCAAGATCAAAAACAAAATATCCCGGATTCCAATACCACGTCCCGGAACCAAACATTTTTTCACACACCAGTAATTCCGGACGGTACTTCCAACTTAAAAATTCCGAACTACCATCGGGCAAATCTTGGCCCACATGAATCCACCCTAAATTGTGATTGGCAAACCGTGGGCGTTCGGCAAAAAAAACAAAACGGTCTGGCTTTTCAGTAACAATCCGTTCAGCTTGATTGAGAGCCGTGATAAATCGTTCCGGATGCGTCATCAAATGATCTGCCCACAAGACAGCCACCGTCCCGGAAACTCCTTGTTTCTTCAGCCGGAGAAGCGATAAACCTACCGCGGCTGCCACATCACGTTTCACCGGTTCGAGAAACAAATGATTGTCTGCCAAGGCTGGCAGTTGCTCATGCACCAATTTAGCATATTGCTCATTGGTCGAAACATACACGTGATCAATTCCAAACGAAGCAATTCGATCCAACGCCAACTGCAACGTCGACTTTCCATTGAACATTTTTCCAAACTGTTTGGGAGTTTTGGTCCGGCTGAGAGGCCAAAGCCTGGTTCCGGCCCCCCCGGCAAAAATAATCAAATTCATAACACAGGTAATTTATGATAAACGAGAACTGATAAACCGAATAATTCTGCGATGGTACCCAAACACCAGTACTACAGCCAGTACGAGTGCGATAGCCCATCCATTGACGTACAGTATATTCCACCAATGAACAGAAGATTCAAACAACCAAACGTAAAAGGCTGCTATCAGTATTCCCCCCAAGATGTCACGAGGATAGTGTACTCCGCAGTAAATACGAGAAAACGCCACGAGTGCCGCGGAGACAAACGTCACGATGAGGAAGATAAGTATACTATAGCGAACTCTCGCCAAGTCGTCTAGCCATAACAAACTAAACCACAAAAACATTCCCCACGTGCTAAACACCATGATGGTATGATCTGACGGAAACGATTTCCAGGTTTTGAGCGTGTGAAACAATAAGCTGGTTTGCGGAAATTCTCGTATCGGTCGCCGGTGTGGCACAACCCAACCAATAGTATAACTAGTAACCAACGCCACTGCAACGAGAAACATCGTTTCCTTGACAAACAGTTCAAACAGTATCCACTGTTGATCGGCTAAGATAAAAAAAGTCGCCAGTATAATTATGGCAATATGAAGAACAATTAGATACTGAGCAGCAAACACCATAAACTGATCAAACCAAATGCGTTGACCATGTTTTTTGTTAAGGAAAAAAAATAATTGTTGACTCCAAGTTAATTTCATCACTATTGTTTGATTACTGGTAAGATATTGCGAAGAGCTTTTTCAGTACAGGCCACACTCCCCACATCATGAATTTGATTCGTTTCCAAAAGTTCGATCAACTGGTTTGTCTCTACCACATGAACAGAAATATCTTCCGCTTCTTCCAACTGTTGCGGCCCTACTTGAAAAGCACCTTTGGCAAGGTAAAAATGAAACATCCCGGTTTCCCACTTATCGCGCATAGTTGACCCAAGAAATACATATTCTTTTGCGTCATACCCGGTTTCTTCCAAAAATTCTCGCTGTGCCGCCGCTATTGGATTTTCTCCCTGTTCCACAAAACCGGCCACTGTTCCAAACCGATGTTCCTGAGCTGCAATGAGGTACTGTGAAATAATAATCCACCGATCATCACTGGTAAATCCGATGACCATCACGGCATCTGAAAAAATTCCGATATCAAACGTCCGTTCAGTTCCTCGATGTGTTTTCATCGTCCACTCTTCTACTCGCACATGGTTTCGATCGAGAACGGTTTGTTTCTGGATTATATTCCAACTGTTTTTCATAAAGAATACCTTTCTTACAAATGGAGAATTAGAAAGATGCTTTCTTCAGATACACTTTGTAAACTCCTACTTCTTTTTTAAAACCTTTCTTATTCCTGTATATATCCCATACCGTACAGGTTGAAGCACGATATCTACCGCTTGTGGATACGCTTTCACCCGTCCTCCAAACCCCACCTTAAACCGTGTTACCCCAGAAAGCGGATGAGAAGTGTCCCAACACAAACCATGAAAGCATTGTACCCCCTCACGTTCTTGACCTTCTCCTGTCTCAGCTATTCCCCAAAAATCATATGTGTCACAGTGCAATTTTTTTGCCAACAACATTCCTTGCCATTGCAACAGATATGGTGCCATAACATTGCGATATTCATTGGCAGACGCACCATAAAAATAATACATTGTTCTTCCTTGTTGAAAAAGAAGTACTGACGCGATTGGAGTATCCTCATACCACGCAACTAGTTGACGTACAGCCGGCAACTGCAATAGTTTTTCAAAATATTCTCGATTATGATTTTTAAAATTATCTCGTTCTACCGTCATGACATTGAGCTGCCAAAACAGATCGGCAGACGATTCTTCGGTGACTCGCACACCTTTTTTTTCCGCCAAACGAATATTATACCTGGTCTTACTATGCATATGTGCCAACAACTCTTCCCCAGAAGCATTTACATCAAGAAGGAGAGTATGATCTGGCTGACGATTATGTGTGGCAACACAAAAATACTCTGGCAACTGAAAAACCTTCAACGGCTCAATACGAATAAAGGTATACCCTCTCTGCTTGAGTTCTGAAGCCAGGACTGAAATAGCCTCAGAAGGCAGATCAATACGCGGAATATACAAGTACATGATACCAAGAAAATGTTTTTGCTGTACCCCTTGGACAAAATACGTAGTAGAGCCAACTGAGACAGAAAACCGGCGTACATCTCTTCCAATGGAACGATAAAACTCCCCAAAATCCCAGGCTTGTACAAATTCTTGACTTGCCTCAGTTTGATCTCCTAACTCAATGGATTTTTTTTCTGTAATTTCAGTCATTTTCATAGGATAGATATCCATACTTCTCCCACTATCATACCCGAATAACCGCAAAAACTCAACTTTTCCCTCTTCTGTTTCCATTTTTTCCTTTCCCTCTTGATTTTTTCAAACTTTTCCTCTATACTATCCCCAGTTTCTAAAAACACTTTTAGAAATAGTATTTTATAAATAGTAATACTGTATGGGTCTTCCAGCAAAACGACGCACCCGAACATCAAAACGAGATCGAGCGTCTCACTTCGCCCTCAAGGGTACCGGTACCACTCCTTGTCCGCACTGTGGCGCTACCATCTTACCACATCGTGCTTGTTCAGCTTGTGGTATGTACCGTGGTAAAAAAGCTGTTGATGTGGCAAAAAGAACCACTCGCCGAGCAAAACGCTTAAAGGCCGTGAAGTAAAAAACATGCGAACATACGAACAGTAAATACGAACATACAAACTACGAAGAACACTGTTGTATATAAGCACATTCGTAATTCGTATGTTCGTAGTTCAAGTTCGTATGTTCGCACATATAACCGCTTGAGATACTCATTCACCGTATGTCCAACCGTCATCTCGCTCGTACTATCGTCATGCAGTCCCTCTATCAGTGGGATTTTAAAGGACGACCAACCGGTGTTTTGCCAGCTATTGTGGATCAGGTACTCAATGAGTTTGGTGAAGGTATTGAAGGAGAAGAACAATACGTCCATGATACCGTCAATGCCATCGTGGATCAATTGCCTGACATTGACGCATTTATCACAACGTATGCTAGTCACTGGCCAATAGACAGCATCACTCTGGTTGATAGAAATATTCTCCGGATCGGCGTATATGAAATGAAGTTCAATGACGCGATTCCAGCTAAGGTCGCTATCAACGAAGCCATTGAAATCGCCAAAACCTTTGGCGGTCCCTCCTCTGGAAAATTTGTCAATGGGATTCTTGGTGCCATGTACAGCGATATCACAAACAATACCAAAGAAGACCCAGAACCGGAAACATCACCTAAATCATAATCTTTTTAATTCTTATTCTCATTATCTATTGTATCTAATGTCTACCAAAAATCATATATCACCTATCAAACACCCTCTATTTGATATGTGATACGTGGTAAATGTATCTGATATTAGTTCAAATAACCATGAGAACATAACCTTATGTCTCCTATTACCGCGTACAATGAAAAAAATTTTGCAAAATTGGAAGAAAACCTTGGTATTTCATTCAGTCAAAAAGAGCTCCTGGTTCAAGCACTGGTACATCGTTCATTCCTAAACGAAAACCGCGATTTTCCTCTTTCCCACAACGAACGACTTGAATTTTTGGGCGATGCTGTGCTAGAATTAATCGTCACCGAATTCTTGTGTGAAAACTATTTGAATCCCGAAGGCGAACTCACCAATTGGCGGGCAGCTCTTGTCAACGCAAAAATGTGTGCCGAAGTAGCCAAAGAAATCGGGCTCGATGAATACTTATTTCTCAGTCACGGTGAGGCGAAAGATGGAAACTCAAAAGCCCGCGATTATATTTTGGCCAACGCTCTTGAAGCACTGATTGGTGCCATTTATCTTGATCTCGGTTGGGACACCGCTAAACAATTTGTTACTCGTTGGACAATAGTCAAACTTCCGATCGTGCTTGAACACCATCTCTGGGTCGATCCAAAGTCACGTTTTCAAGAAGCAGCGCAAGAGATTGTAGGAGTAACACCAACATATAAAGTCATAAAAGAAGAAGGGCCGGATCACGCGAAACAGTTTGTGGTTGGGGTATACATTGACAAAGAACAAGTAGCGACCGGAGAAGGCAGTAGTAAACAAGAAGCACAGGTAGACGCGGCAGAAAAAGCTTTAAAAGTGAAAGACTGGAAAGGACACAAAGTGGAGATTATTGAAAGAAAGGCGACTGATCCGATTGGATAAATTCTGCAGAATAAATTCCAATAAACAAGTTACAATTTCCAAATAAATCTCAATATAAAAAATACAAACTCCAATACTATTGGAAATTATAAATTACTAGTTAAAATTTGTTTGGAAATTGTATCTTGGAAATTGGAATTTAATAAATGGGCCGTTAGCTCAGTTGGTAGA
>DYFM01000020.1:10543-15476 GCA_020725175.1 Candidatus Paceibacter sp. | reverse complement strand
ACTATAAAACTATAAAACTATAAAACTATAAAACTATAAAACTATAAAACTATAAAACTATAAAACTATAAAACTATAAAACTATAAAACTATAACATCTTCCTTGTCCAATTCGTTTTAGATGTTTAATATGTTTTAGATGTTTTAGATGTTTAAGATGTTTTAGATGTTTAAGATGTTTAAGCTGTTTTGTACGTTTTACCTGTTTCATAGGTTTCGCAAATTCTCTGTTCACTTACGTTTTTCAATCTCGCTATAACAATCATCTATCTTGATTATGTATACAGACATTCGAAAACGCATTCTTACTACCATTTTCCTTGTTCTTGGATTAATTGTGCTTTTGTTGGTGGCGTACTTTGTGTTGAAAAATCGTAAACCACCGGAAGACACGACGCTACCGCCTGCCACGGACGCGCCGCCGTCGTTTACTGATTCGAGTTCAGTGTCGCCGGAACAGTTTATTATTACGCCACCGCCGAAAACTACGAATGAACCGGGTGAACCGGATGCGCTCTATGCGAAACAAACAGCACGACTCTTTGTCGAACGGTTTGCTTCTTACTCCAACCAAAACGATAACGTACATATTGAAAATGTTCTTCCGATGGTGACTGAAACAATGGCTGCTTGGGTGAAGACCCAGCAAACAGAACCGTCGGAAGTGTATGAAGGATTGGTTACAACGGTGGTTGCGAGTACTGTTTCATCGTATTCAAGTACCGGAGCAGAAGTGCGGGTAGATGTGCAACAAGCAGTTGACGATACTGGGGAAAAACGAACTGAGTATAAGACTGGTCGTGTGGTTCTGGTGAAAGTGGGGAGTGAGTGGAAGGTTGATGCACTGTACTGGGAGTAGAGTTGCATGATTCATTTTGAAAAACGATAAAAAAGCTTTTTTGTCAACGTATTGATACTTCATATGGAGGGAGTGCGTTCGTTTATAACAAAATTATCGGAATTTATTTTTCCGATTTTTTGTTTGGGATGTGATATGGAAGGAAAGTGGTTGTGTGATGTGTGTTTTGCTACGGTTCGATGGAAGGGGGTCTATTGTTGTCCGGTTTGTCATAAGCCGAGAGCTCATGGGTCTGTCTGTGATGTATGTGTGCCAAATTCTTTTCTTTCTGCGCACATCGCACTTACTCAATATCAGGAGGAAGGGCTAATCGGTGATATTGTTCGGCATATCAAATATCATTATATTGAAGAGTTACTTTCATTATTGGAAACCGTTGTGGGGCAGATACTAAAAGATCAAGCGATCTACGTAGCTGATATCGAAGCTGTTGTACCGGTACCACTTCATAAAAAGCGTTTTGCGGAACGTGGGTTTAATCAGGCGGAACTCATTGCAATGATGGTGGCAGAACATATAGAAAAACCGGTTTTAAAGGAATTGACGCGGGTGCGTGCTACTCCACATCAAGCGAAATTGGGACGAGAAGAACGAATTGTCAATGTGCGAGATGCTTTTTTTATGAAACCAACTACACATCAAGTAATACTACTTGTTGATGACGTATACACTACCGGCACGACGATGCAAGAAGCAGCCAAAGCCCTTTTGCAAGCGGGGGTACGCGAGGTACGGGGATTTTCTTTGGCGAGAGGTTGACGAACTGAATGGGGTGGTGTATAATCCAGTTCACAAATTTCACCCTTTTTATCAGAGTGGAGGGATGGCTGAGCGGTTTAAGGCGGCGGTCTTGAAAACCGTTGTGGATGAAAGTCCACCGTGAGTTCGAATCTCACTCCCTCCGCTGTGGTAAAAAGGGTGCAGGGAGAGTTGGCTGAGTGGTCGATAGCAGCGGTTTACTAAACCGCAGTCCGAGCAATCGGACCGGGGGTTCGAATCCCTCACTCTCCGCCTTCGCTCGCTGAAGTGAGCTGTGGCGGGCAGTATCCGCATGAGGCTTGTAAAAGCGAGGTAAAAAAATAGTACAACCTATCTCACGTGTAGAAAAAAATTAGCTTTCTAAGCTAATTTTTTTCTCTTTTCTCCTTGTTGTAGTGGAATAAAAAACATGCTACACTATTCATATTATGACGTTTACCCCTCTCACTCCCAATCCATCAAAACAGCTTGAAATAGACGTGCGTGGTTCAAGCTGGCTACGTTTTCCTATTCCAACACATGTAGTTACAAAAGACGACTCGATTGAGAGTGTAGTAGAAAAGTACGTTCGTCCTCACGTACAGTCAGGTGATTACGTATTTATTAGTGAGCGAGTGGTGGCAATAACGCAAGGAAGATCGTATCGTATTACAGATATTAAGCCGTCACGAATAGCTGTGTTTCTCGTTCGATTTGTATATAAATCTCCTTACGGAATTGGTCTGGGAAGCCCATGGACTATGGAGCTTGCTATCCGAGAAGTAGGGTTACCGAGAATTCTTCTTGCTGCGGCAGTGGCTGCTTGTACCAAACCATTTGGCATCCGCGGAATGTTTTACCGGGTGGCCGGACGTCAGGCGGCGGCTATTGACGGACCATGTTCATATACACTACCACCGTATAATGAATGTGCGACTCTTGGGCCAAAAGATCCAAACGGGGTTGCCAAACGTATATCTACACTCTTGGGTGTGGGGGTGGTAATTATTGACGCAAACGACCTCGGTGTAGATATTCTCGGAAGATCATCTCAAGATATTTCCATTTCTTGGGCTGAGCAAGTATTTCAAGATAACCCACTAGGACAATCTACCGAACAAACACCCTTGTGTATCGTGAGAAAGAAGTTGTAACTTTTTCTCTTTTGTCTTTTAAAAAAATCTGTTATACTCATGTACAGTATGTCGCGTATTGAGCCAACGAAACGATCTGTCACCCCTCTTTCGTTCGATTCAGATGGATCGGCTGTTTTATTTACTTCGCCGCAAGTAGGTGGGTCATGGGCAAATGGAGTACCGGAAGGAAAGTTGGCGGTAGATGTTGTTGAAACAGAAAAAGCCATTGTGATTGTTTGTCCAATGGCCGGAGCGAGTACAGAAGAAATTGACATTGCTATTCATAAGGATGTTCTTACGATACGGGGATATCGTCATTCACCGGCAGCAAATCTAACGCAGCGGCACGATGTTCATTCAGAATGTTTTTGGGGTCACTTTTCTCGCACTATTGTTCTGCCAGGAGAAGTCAAAGAAGAGCAAGCTCGGGCTGAGTATAAAAATGGTATTTTGTCAATTACCGTTCCTAAAAAGATAACAGAAAAAAAGATTCCAGTAGTGATAGTTGAAGATTAATTGTACTGATTACGTCTTTACGGATTACGGATAATACGGAGATACGGATATTGTGTTGGGGCAGAATATGCAAGTAGGCAGAGTAAGCAGAATACGCTGTTGTGTTTTATATGCTTACTGTCTATTCTACTTACCAGCTTACTCTGCAAAGCAACTATCCGTATCTCCGTATTATCAATAATCCGTAAAATAAAAACCATATTTCCATAGTATAGCTACTTATATGTCAAAGTTTCACATCAATTTTTTTCATGAACCGGAAGGAAAGGGTATTCGCTGGCACCGTGTATGGATTGCTGGTGTGATTGTGGTAGTCGTTATAGGAGCTGGGTTGACCGGACTGGTGGCATATGGGAAGACATATGATGCTCGAGTTGCGCCGCGAATACTGTTGAACGGTGTTTCTTTGGGTGGGATGACGGAAGGAGAAATAAAAGACTATCTCCAGACAATGAGTGATAAGCTGACGAGAGAAGGGGTTGAACTCATTGCTCTTACCGGTGAAAAAGAACAGCGGTTTCGGGTACAACCTCCTTTGGTAACCGGTGAAACCTTGGTGCCGTTAGTTTCTATACATGTGGAGGAAGAAGCAAAACGTTTATTGGAATACAAAAAACATGAAAATGCATTTGTCCAAGCGTTGAATATGGCTGGGAATCGTCTCCAGTCAGTAGATTGGAGATTGTCAACGGTTCAAGTGCATTCAGAAGTAGTAGTTCGTGAAGTAAAAGAATTTCTTACTCCGCTTGAGACACAACCACAGTCTGCAGAACTTCAGATTACCGCTTATCCACCCGAAGAGGAGTTGGCGTACACTATTTCCACTTCTACTCCGGGAATAGTATTTCCTCTTGATCATGTTGAGTCTTCTGTACGCTCTGCATGGGAGGTATTGCGACAGCCACACGTGACGGTGAAATCCTCAACAGTCTTGCCTGATGTTACAGAATCAGAGCTTATAGCTGTTGCTGATCAGTTACCCCTCGTGTTTGGTAAAGGGGCAATGAAACTTACCTATACCGATTCTCATACCAAAGAAACTTCCACGTGGACAATCAACGAAAAAAGACTGGGAGCGTGGATTGATGTGGATCGGGATGACACGGGTCAGTTTGTGTTGACGCTGAATACCTCTTCAACTGCAGATTTTTTGTTAAAAGAAGTAGAAGAAAAAATTGGTGTTGAACCTCAGAATGCCAAGTTTGACATTGGCACAAATGGAAAAGTGGTGGAATTTCGTGGTTCGCGTCCTGGGGTAGGGGTGGATGTAGATGTGACAACGGCGGCAATTGTGGCGGCGTTTCAAGAGCGAAAGACCAGTACTAGTACCGATACGCACACTATACCGGTTACAGTAAAAGAAGTTGAACCGGAAATTTCTACCGGAGATGTGAATGATTTGGGAATTGGAGAAATTATTGGAAGCGGAGTGTCAGATTTTTCCGGAAGTCCTGCCAATCGGATAGCTAATATCAAAAACGCTGCGTATAGTAAACTTCATGGAACACTTATTAAACCGGGTGAGGAATTTTCTTTAAACGCTGCTTTACGTCCCTACACAACCGCCAATGGATATTTATATGAAAAAGTGATAGTGGGAAACCGTATTACCAAAGAGGTGGGCGGCGGACTGTGTCAAATTGGCACTACCATGTTTCGAGCCGCTATGAATTCCGGATTACCA
>DYFM01000020.1:0-10533 GCA_020725175.1 Candidatus Paceibacter sp. | reverse complement strand
CGGCTCGAACAAACCATGGGTTGGTGGTGAGTTATTACAATGATCCCTCAAACGGAAATCCTGGAACCGATGCTACTATATATGATGGTTGGCCAGACTTTAAGTTTGTCAATGATACTGCGCACCATATATTGATTACTACGTACATGGATGTAAAAACCGGAAAGCTTCAGTTTACCTTTTGGGGTACCAATGATGGGAGAAAAGGATATTATACTCCACCAAAAGTATCAAATTGGGTTAGTCCAGGACCGTATAAAGAAATCATTACTACGGATCTTCCACCAGGTGTAAAGGAATGTCAGAATGCGTATAAAGGGGCAAACACAAGTTTCACCTATGTACGTATTTTGCCCAATGGTGAAAAAGAGGAAAAGGTCTTTACCAGTACGTATCGTGCGGTACCAGCCATGTGTTTTGTCGGGAAATCAGACGAAGTTACAAGCCCTCCATGTCCTGAGGGGGAGGAATGTTCTGTTGATCCAGCGGAGAATGATTCTCAAAATCAAGCTCCGGCGGTCGACACAAACCCGAATGCTTCAAGCGATACCCCTTTAAATACCGAGGTAAAACCGTTGGCTACGGGTGAAAATACATCAAAACCAGAGCAGGCTAACGTCGAGTAATCATGACAAATACCTGTCTTGTAAAATGGTAATATGTGCAAAAATAGCTAAACAGACAGATTATTTGTTCAAATAAGATCTTTTCCACACCCTCGTTATTGACAAACGGGGGTTTTTTTGCTATGATGCTGGGTCAGTTTCAAAAAGCAGAAATACTCATTTTCTGGTGAAATTACCTGTCTTGAAACTGCTCTCTGCTCCCATGCTCTCGATTGGTTCGAGAATTGTAAGTGAGATAGCGAAATAGCGAAACAGCGAAATAATTACCATTGCGTACGGCAAGGACTATTTCGACATTTCACTATTTCGTCATTATAGCGCATAGGATACAGAACGATGATTGTATTCCATCTTCCGAAAAAAGATGTGTAATATAGGTATCTTTCTGTACCCACGACAAGCATGGAGGTGTGTTCTAGGTTTCTGCCGGCTCCGGCTCGCAGTTACTCCCTAAGATACACCTTCTTGGGTGCAGTAAAAAACAAAACCCACCTTTGAAGAGAGGTGGGGTTTTATTTATCTGGTTTTGTCGAGAAGTTCCAAATATCAAGTTCCAATTTCCAAACTGTTGGAAACAACTGTTTGGGTTAAGATATTTTGTTCTGTGTTTATCTTTGTTCTCTTTTTGATGATACTTGATAATATCTTTGTGATTTCTATGCTTTCTTGTAGTAGCTCTTGCATTTGATTCGCCAGAGGTTCGTTGTTAAAAATGACCAGCTCCAACCAGTATGTAGTTTCTTTGGCTTCTTTTCTGGAAATACGCATTCGATGAAGAAGGTCTTTATCGCTGACAGCATCATTTGCCTCTCGATAATTCGCTCCTACTGATGTACCAGACCGGACAAATTGTTTTTTCAGAATTATATTCACATCATCTTTTGGTAAATGTTTGGCGAGTTTTAGTAATCGTTTTGAAAATTCCAATGTTCTGTCTTCTAAATTATACGCTTTTTGATATATCATATTTCCCTCCATTGATATAAATAGATTGGAACTCGTTCGACCTGAGCTCACGACTAAGGTTGGAAATGGTCATTTGGAATTTACTCTATTGTTTTTTCAACTACAAGGATTTTGATGTGTCACATACTCTCCTACGGTATAGATAATTGGAACTTGGAAATTGTCATTTGGAATTTATTCAATCACTTTATCCACCAATCCATACTTTACTGCCTCTTCAGCAGACATAAAGTAGTCTCGATCCGCGTCTTTTTCTACTTTATCTATTTTTTGTCCGGTGTGTTTGGCGAGCATTTCGTTGAGGCGACGTTTCATTTTGATAATGCGTTCGGCGTGGATTTGGATATCACTGGCTTGTCCTTGTGTACCACCCATGACTTGGTGAATCATCACTTCACTGTTGGGAAGGCAAAAACGCTTTCCTTTGGTGCCGGCTGCAAGAAGAAGGGACGCCATACTCGCGGCAATACCTACACAGACAGTTGAAACATCCGGCTTGATAAATTGCATAGTGTCATAAATGGCCATGCCTGCCGTTACGGAACCACCGGGAGAGTTGATATAGAGTTTGATATCTTTTTCCGGATCTTGATTGGCCAGGAAGAGGAGCTGAGCAATAATGGCGTTTGATACCCCATCATCAATGGCGGTGCCGAGGAAGATTATCCGGTCTTTTAAAAGACGGGAATAAATGTCGTAGGCGCGTTCACCGTGAGTGGTCTTTTCGATAACGGTGGGAATGAGATATTGATTGTTCATATTGAGTAAAATTAAAAGTGTTTGTAAGTATACCAAGCTTGTTTGGTTCTGTGAAGACCTGTTTCAGGTAACAAATAACAAATAACAAATAACAAATAACAAATAACAAATAACAAATAACAAATATACACTCTTTGTGGTTCAAAGAACATGCACCATGTTATCTGTTATCTGTTGTCTGAAGTTTATTGTCCACTGCGTCGATGGTTTCAAATACTGTGGTAATCGCTTTTTCGATTGGTCCATCGGTGGAAAAACCGGCGGCTTTTTTGTGACCGCCACCGCCAAGAGCAAGGGCATAGGCGGAGACATCCACATCGTCGCGTGTGGTTCGAAAACTGCCTTTGATTCGACCGTCACGCCCTTCTTTGAGAACAAGCGCGGCTTTTCCTTCTCCCAGGTTGTTGAAAAAATTTGAAACATCTTCTACCTCAGTTTCTTTTGCGTGACAATCTAATAAATCTTGTTGCGTGATATAGGTATAGATAATATCATGCTTTTCTTGCTTGGTAATTCGATTGAACATGATGCCCCAGAGTTTTAGACCAATGATACTTTTGTTTTTGAGCGTGGTTTCTTTGATGCGGGAGAAATTTCCACCGAGGCCGATGAGTTCACTGGCAGCTCTGAGGGCCGAGGAAGAGGTGGCTGCATTGGTAAAGTGATCCGTATCCGTGGTCAAGCCGGTCAACAGACTGGTTGCCATATGTTTGTCTATATCAATTTTATTATAGGTAAAATACTGATACACTATTTCGGCGGTGGAAGACGCAGTGGTGATGACGAGATTGTGCTTACCATAGAGATGATTGGTGGCATGATGATCTATGTCAATAATTGGTGGTTGTTTGGCAAGTTTTGGTAAAAGATCAGCTACGCCGGCATAGGAAAGATCGCCAGAATCAAACACGATTAATAGGTCATACGTTTCATTTTCCCAAATTGTTGTATTATTGGTAATGTCATCGACGTGCGGGAGATAGCGAAACCCTTCAGGAATAGGGGTAAGGCAAAAACCAACCGGCTGTTTATTGATTTTTTTTAGATAATGAATAAAGGCGGTGATAGATCCAAGGGTGTCACCATCCGGATTTTTATGACAAACCAAGAGGATGCGATCCGCTTGCTCAATTTCGGTGTTGATACGTTTGGCGGTTTGCCACATAACTTGTAAGATTCAAATTCCAAATTTCAATTTCCAAGTTGTTGTTGGTGTCTGTGTAGTATCACGTTTTTTCAATCAAGAAACAAGCGGGGAAGTATAGCTGACTTGTGAGATTTCGTCAAGGGTGGTATAATTTTAAACATTGATTGTAAGGATTAAGGTGGATTTCACGGATTGTTCTTTGGCAAAAAAACACCCCCCGCCCCTCTCCTAGAAAAAAAGGTTGAGTTGCGTGTACTATTAATCATACAAACACACTCTGGTGTTCTCCGATTGAACCTCCTCCTGCCCCCTCCTTCTAAAGGAGGGGAGATTGATGGTTTGATTGTTTTCGACTCGCAGTAAATATGTATTTAAAATCAATTGAAATTCACGGCTTTAAGTCTTTTGCCAATAAGACGTTATTGGAATTTCTTCCGCCAAAGAATGGAAAAAACAGTATTACGGCTGTGGTTGGTCCAAATGGGAGTGGAAAATCAAACATTTCCGATGCGATACGTTGGGTGATGGGAGAGCAGAGTATGAAAATGCTCCGTGGGAAAAAAAGCGCGGACATTATTTTTGCCGGATCAGAGTCAAAAGGGCAGATGAGCGTGGCGAGTGTTTCTCTTACCATTGACAATAGTGACGGACGAGCGCCGATAGAATACGAAGAGCTGGTGCTTACGCGGCGTCTATATCGTTCCGGGGAGAGTGAATATTTGGTCAATGGAAATCCGGTGCGTCTGCTTGATATACAGCTACTCCTCGCGAAAGCTCAATTTGGACAGGGCTCATACGCAATTATTGGTCAAGGAATGATTGATCGGTTACTATTGCATTCCGCGGAAGAGCGCAAAACGTTTTTTGATGAAGCGGCTGGGATTAAAGAGTTTCAAATTAAGCGACACCAAGCGTGGTTGAAACTTGAGCGCAGTCGTGAGCATATTGCGCAGGCTGATATGTTGCTTCATGAAATTTCTCCTCGACTCAAGACATTGTCTCGGCAAGTAAAAAAATTGGAAGAACGGCAAACCGTTGAATTTGAGTTGCGAGAGAAACAAGAACAATATTACACGATTCTTTGGCTTCATAATGACACGGAACGAAAACAGTTGGTTCAACAACTCGAAGCACTGTCTGAAGCATATGTTCGTGTTCAAGAAAAATTGATCACTATTCAAACTGAATTGGCAGAACTTGCCAAAGAAGAATCTCGTCAGGATGTATTCGAAGCACTACAAAAAGAATTTCAAGAAATTAATCGTCAAAAAAATGTTTTAGAACGTGAACGGGCGGTAGTAACGGGAAAATTGCAAACAGAATATTCTCGTGTAGGAAAACAAAATGTCAGTTGGCTTGAAAATAAAATCGAGGAAGTGAATATTCAACAACAGCGTTTGTTAGAAGAAATAGAAACCGTAGAAACTTTGGTGGCAGGTTTGGAAAAAAATATCTATGAACAAAAACGAACGCTTGACGATACGCAGATAGAAAAAACTCAACTTCGTGGGAAGATTGCTCAACTGCAGCAACAGGTGTACGAAAAGAAACATGAAGAATCGGTGTGGCAGGTGACAGGACTGAGAGCGGTTCAGGCAGTATTAACCGAACGACAACGACTGGGGGAAATTTATGGTGCGGTGGCTCAGCTCGGAACGGTACAAAAGGAATATCAACTCGCTCTGGATGTGGCGGCCGCGAGCCATCTTTCTTCAATTGTGGTTGCTTCGGATTCTGTAGCTGAAAGTTGCATTCAATATCTACGACAGGAGCAACTGGGAGTAGCTACGTTTTTGCCGGTCAATAAAATTCGGGGACGGTTTGTTCCGCACGATATTCATTCACTTCTTCACGAATCGGGTGTCTGCGGGCTGGCAATTGATTTGGTGAAATTTGACCAGCGATTTGCGGACATTTTTTCGTATGTTCTTGGAAGTACGCTCATCGTGGAAAATCTCATGGTTGCTCGTCGTATTGGTATTGGTCGGGTGCGGATGGTAACCACCGATGGAGATGTACTTGAAACAAGCGGATCTATGAAAGGTGGGTATCGTCGAACCGGAGTGAGGGGGCTCAGTTTTGGGAGTAGTTCTTCTTGGCAATCATCCGGCAGCGCAATATCGGAAGAAGAAATGGATGGATTGCAAAAACGTTTGGAACAAACCGAGCTTCAACTCGAAGTGGCACAAAGCAAACTGCGTGACATGCAGTCTGAAGCCAATGTGGCAGAAGGAAATTTGTCATTTTTACAATCAAAAAAACAAGAATTGGATCGAGAACGGGCGAGCCTGGATCAAGAGTTATCGCTTCATTCTATGAGTCCGGAAGAGTATGATTCGGTGATGAAAGAATTGGCGGGTGAAAAGGATGCTTTTGATAAAAAAATATTTGATCTTGAACAGATGCTGGTAGATGCGCAACAAAAAATTGCCCGCTTTAACTCTGATGAGGAACAGAAAAAACAACGGGTGTTTGCTTTGCAAGATGCCATGCAAACGGAGCAGCAGGAATTGAATCAGCTTGGGGAAAAGAAAAATGTCTTACAGGTGGATATTGCGAAACGAGAAACGAAGCTTGAAGATATTGAGCACGAAGCGTTTCAAGAGTTGAAAACATCTATTCATTCGATAGTTGAGCGGATATTGGCACCACTTGACATCTCACATATTGAACCACTGGGACAAGAGATTGAAAAATTGAAATATAAGTTGAGTTTAATTGGTGGAATTGATGAAGAAGTGGTTCGAGAATATGAAGAGACTAAGGCGCGACATGAAGAACTGATGACACAGTTGACGGATTTGACGAAAGCGGCTGAAGATTTGGAGACGTTGATCGAGGAGCTTGATGGAACGATGAAAAAGAAACGTGATAAAGCGTTTAAAGAAATTAAGCGCGAGTTTAAGAAATATTTTGCGATACTATTTGAGGGTGGGGAAGCGGACCTTGTTGAATTATATGGCGATGAAAGAGATGACGAAACGAATGATGCAAACCTTGATCTGAATGACGCGAATTATACAAATGGCGATGCTATGGAATTGTTGGATGAGGAGGGTAACGCCTCTAGTCAAAAGAAAAAAAGAAAAAAGAAAATATTACAAGGAATTGATATTAAGGCCTGTCCGCCGGGGAAGAAGATTAAAAATCTTCAGGCGTTGTCCGGTGGTGAGCGGACCATGACGTCGATCGCGCTCGTCTGTGCTATTTTACATACCAATCCACCACCGTTTGTTATTCTCGACGAAGTTGAAGCGGCATTGGATGAAGCGAATACACTTCGATTTACCAATATTTTACATGAGCTCTCGTTGCAATCGCAGTTTGTTCTCGTCACCCATAATCGGGCAACGATGCACGCGGCAGATGTGTTGTATGGAGTGACGATGGGAAACGATGGAATTAGTCATTTGTTGTCGGTGAAATTGGAGGAGGCGGAACGGGTTGTGGAGTGATGTTGTAAGGCTGGAAAAGCTGGAAAGACTTGAAAGGCTTGAAATGCCGGAGAAGCGGTGATTGGAAATAGCGAAATAGTGGTGTTGGTTGTGGGGTGTATTGTTATATTGCTTAATTGCTATATTGTTATGTGTTATAGCGGTGTAGTGATGCAGTGGTATAGTGGCATAGTGGTGTAGTGGTGTAGTGACAAACTGGTATAGTGTCTTGACAAAAATCGTTCAATAGGGTACACTAGGCCCACTATAAATCGTCACGCCGGGGTGCTTGTGAAGTCACGATCCAGCCTCCGTCGCTCTCAGAATGAATTTCCCTGTCACAACTGGATGGGGTTTTACTGAAGAAAAAATTCTTAGTACGTAGCTAGGAATTGAACGCTCGTCCGCCTTGGGCGGATTTATTTGCTAAATACAGGTATTTTATGTTGATGCTTCGTTTACAACGCATCGGTAAGAAAAAGCAGCCAAGTTATCGCTTGATTGTTTCCGAAAAAGCCAAAGATCCGCACGGAACTAATATCGAAATTCTCGGTATGTATAACCCGATGGGGAAGGAAAGTACTGTCTCTTTTAATGCAGAGCGCGTACAATATTGGATTGGAAAAGGTGCACAAACTTCAAACACGGTTCATAATTTGTTAGTTGGTCAAGGAATAATTGAAGGTAAGAAAAAGAAAAAATCTGTCTCTCTTACCACCAAACGTCGGGGTAAGATTGAGGAGAAGCGTAAAGCTGAGGAAGAAAAAGTAGCTGCCAAAAAAGCAGTTGAGCAGGCAGCCAAAGAAGCGGCTGAGGCAGAAAAGAAAGCTGCGGAAGAAGCGGCTAAAGCTGCGGCTGAAGCACCAGCTGAAGAAGCTGCTCCTGAAGCAACACCGGAAGCTCCGGCTGAGGGTGAAGCAAAAGCGGAATAAACTGTATATCGAAACCGTCCGAGAATGTAGGACGGTTTTTATATTTCTAATTTATAATGAAATGCTTAATGAGAGAAAATCTCATATTGGACATTTCATTATAAACTAGACAGTAGGTGAATTAGAAATTCTCCTACTTTTTTCTCCTACTTTTTTCTTGACGTATCAGTTAATATTCGCTATACTAATTCCCGAGAGAACTGGTCCGTATTGGACTCGTGTCGACAGTTCGGTTATTATTCAGAAATAGTTCGATCTTCCTATGGAGCAAGACCAAGCGTTTGTTGAATACGTCGTCAAAGCGATTGTCAACAATTCTGACGCCGTCAAGACTACCCGCGTGATCGATGAACGAGGTGTCCTGATTACTTTGGATGTAGATCCAAGTGATATGGGATACGTGATTGGCCGTCATGGTCAAACCGCTCGTTCTCTTCGCACCCTTCTTAAGATTGTTGGTGCAAAGAACAACGCCCGGGTAAATCTTAAGATCAACGAACCTGCTGGAAGTACTCATGCACATCGCTTTAGCCAAACACAACAAGCGGCTATGAATGATGATGTTGATACCAGTGCCGTTGATAACCTGAACATTTAATGTTCTCAAACATAAAAATACTCGCGTAATTGCGAGTATTTTTTTTGTGCGATAGTCGGATGGAGCATACTTTACCCATCTTCTTTTCCAACTTTATTTAACACTGCTGCACTGGTTGTGCATCAAACGGACGTGTTTATTGTATGAGATAAAATGAAATTTACTCGTTCTTCTGTTGATCCTTTGGGAACTGTTATCACCGTATACCCATACTCTTGGTATAAATCATAATGGTGTTGTCCCAGTTTTTTGGCTTCATAAAAATTGTGCCACTGTCTTGCATTGTCACGAATATAGATTTTTTTCCATGGTGGGAGGTAAAATACTGTATCGTACCGATATTGTTTTGCTGTTTGGGTAAAGAGTGGTGGAATGTCGCGGTGGAAAAAACGAAAAAACGCCATGCCATCGAGTATGCCACGATCAAAAAAAGTGATATCGTCGGTTGCGGCATGAAACAGTCGAATGCGTTCATTGAGAATGAGTTTGTCAAAGTCAACTTGATCTGCCTCCGGTGAAAATCCATCACCGGTTTTAAGGGCTGCTTCTATAGCCTCACGAGCAAATTCGCCCATGCAAGCATATCCTCTTTTTTGAAGTTCATTGATGATGGTTGTTTTACCGGAGCCTATGCCGCCGGTGATAACAATGCGGGTGGTCATATATGCTAAAAGCATACCAGAAATGGCATGCTTTTGCTAGTAAAAAAAAGTTATGTCTGTTGTTCGGTGTATCGTTTAAAATTGTCCAAAATCGCCTGCCAGCCATTTCGTTGCATTTCAAGTGAATTGGTTTCTTCGGGATCAAATGCTTCAGTGACCCGAGTTTGTTGTGCTGTTTGGGCTACAAATTCTACTCGTACTTTTCGACCATCGTCCATGGTGTAGGTGATGAGTTTTGTTGGGATAACTTCGTCATAGGTACCACCAAAATCAAATCCGGCACTACCATCTTTGGCTTCCATGCGAGTGGTAAATTTACCACCTACCCGCAGATCATTGGTTGCACTTGGGGAATGCCAGTCATCGGAGGCTTGATTCCACTGGGAGATATGTTCTGGATTGGTCCAGCACTCCCAAACCGTGGTAATGGGCGCGTTGATGGTGGTAGCTATAGTAATAGGCGGGTTGTTCATACTGTGTTTGTTATGAATTCATTTTTTGTTTATGCTCCGCCGAAAGCTCATGAAGTCCTAAAAGATTTTTTTCCGGGTCTTGAAATAGGGCAATCCAGCCCATACCAGGTGCAATTTCCGTTTTTGGCATGACAACAGTTCCGCCTTGTTCGGTAATTTTTGGCATAACTTCATCAATAGAGTCGATGCTAATGTAGTTGGTGAAGATTTGTCCGGGATTGGTTCGCTTCATGAGACCGCCATTGATCGTGCCAGGCGTTTTGTTCATACCTTGTTCGTCGGTTTCGGCAGTCATGACACCATAGTATGGTTCGCCGGCTGTAGAGCTATCATTTGGCATGTCAAATTTATTGAACTTCCAGCCAAATATGTTTTGGTAGAAGTTCATGGCTCGTTCTGTATCATCGGCCGGTATTTCAAAGTGGACGATCGGATTGTATTTGTTCATATGGGTAACGTTATGAGTTCTATTGTCAGTATATATATGTTGAAAAAGTCTGCCAATAGGGGATTATGATTGTATATTGTTTTTCTTTGCGAACCGTTTGGCGGCATTTGTGTTTCGGTGAGGACAACCAGGCCAGCAGCAGGGTCGGCGTTTTCCGTTCAATAGGTCTGCTTGTAATCGTTTGATGTGGTCACGTCTCGTCTCCGCTTTCTTTACAATGGTAACCCAACAGATCCATTCGTTGCGAGCGAGAGGAGTAAGGGAGTTCCATTTGTTGAGTACATCCGGATGTGTAAGAAGCTCTTTTTTTAGATCAGTTGGGACGGTGTGGACGACTCCGGTAGAGATAGTTATGTTGGCCATATTTTTTTACTACCAAATAATTCATAATAAAATTATTTGGAAATGATTTTATAATCTTCCTCGTTGCCTTTAATCCGCCCACAGCCCCCACCCCCACCCCCACCCGAGGCGGGTAAACAAGGCGG